>NZ_SCVH01000086.1 GCF_004296935.1 Reyranella sp. | reverse complement strand
CAGGATGCGGAACTGATGGCCGCGCTCGCCCTCGAAATAGAGCACCGTGTCGACCATGTGCTCGAGCACGCGCGGGCCGGCGATGGCGCCGTCCTTGGTGACGTGGCCGACCAGCAGCACGGCGATGCCGCGGCGCTTGGCCAGCTCGACCAGTGCCTGCGAGGAGGCACGCACCTGCGTAACGGTGCCCGGCGTGCTGTCGACCGTGTCGAGCCACATGGTCTGGATCGAATCGATCACCGCGACCTTGGGCGCGTCGGGGCGCTCCAGCGTCGCCACGATGTCGCGCACCGAGGTGGCCGCCGTGAGCTGCACCGGCGCGTCGCCCAGGCCCAGGCGCTCGGCGCGCAGGCGCACCTGGTCGAGCGCCTCTTCGCCGGAAATGTAGGCGCAGGACGTGTGCTGGCGGGCGAGCGCCGCCGCCACCTGCAGCAAGAGCGTCGACTTGCCGATGCCGGGATCGCCGCCGATCAGCAGCGCCGAGCCCACCACCAGCCCGCCGCCGCAGACACGGTCGAACTCGGCGATCCCGCTCTTGTAGCGCGGCGGCTGCGGTGTCGTGCCGGTGAGGCCGGCGAACTCGAGGAGACGGCCCTTGCCGCCACGCGCCAGCCCGCCGCCGGCGGGGCCGGGCGCCGGTGCCGATTCCTCGGTGATGGTGTTCCACTCGCCGCAGGATTCGCAGCGGCCGCTCCATTTGTTCGCGACCGCGCCGCATGACTGGCAGACGAAACGTTTGAGCGGGCGCGCCATGGTCAGAGCTTCCGGACCTGCATGCGGATCGGACCTTCGGCCCGGCCATGGATGAATTGGTCGACATGGGCGTTGCCGGACTGGTCGATGTCGGCGACAGGCCCCTGCCAGATGAGCTTGCCCTCGTAGAGCATGCCGACGCGATGGCCGATCTTGCGTGCGCTCGCCATGTCATGGGTGATCGACACTGCCGTGGCGCCGAGGTCGCTGACGCACTTGACGATGAGGTCGTTGATGACGTCGGCCATGATCGGGTCGAGGCCGGTGGTCGGCTCGTCGAAGAAGATGATCTCCGGTTCGCGGGCGATGGCGCGGGCCAGGGCCACGCGCTTCTGCATGCCGCCGGAGAGCTCGGAGGGAAACAACTCGCCGATCTCGGGCCCGAGGCCGACGGCACCCAGCTTGGCCACTGCCACTTCGCGCGCCTGGTCGGGCTTCATGCCGTCGCTCTGGATCGGGCCGAAGGCGACGTTCTCCCAGACGCGCAGCGAATCGAACAGGGCACCGCCCTGGAACAGCATGCCGAACTTGCGCATGACGCGGGCGCGGTCATGGTCGTTGAAGTCGACGGTCTCCTCGCCATCGACGCGGATCGAGCCGCGGTCGGGCGCCATCAGGCCGAGGATGCATTTCAGCAGAACCGACTTGCCGCTGCCCGAGCCGCCGATCACGACCATCGATTCGCCCGGCGCCACGTCGAGGTCGATGCCCTGCAGCACCTTCTTCGGGCCGAAGGACTTGGCGACGTCGCGCAGGGATATCTTGGCGGCGGCGTTCATCGGGAGAAAAAGGCTTCGGTGATGAAGTAGTTGGATGTGAGGATCAGGATGGATGCCGAGACCACGGCGTTGGTCGTCGCCATGCCGACGCCCTGGGCCCCGCCCTTGGACGTGTAGCCGTGGTAGCAGCCCATCAGGGTGATCAGGAAGCCGAACACGGCCGCCTTCACGAGGCCCGAGAACACGTCCTGGAACTCGAGGAAGTCCAACGTGTTGCGCAGATAGGCGGTGTCGTTGAAGTCGAGCTTGTAGACGCCGACGAGGAAGCCGCCCAGCACGCCGATGATGTCGGCGATCAGCACCAGGATCGGCAGGGTGACGATGCCGGCGATCAGGCGCGGCACGACCAGGTACTTGAAGGGGTTGGTGGAAAGGGTGGTCAGCGCGTCGATCTGCTCGGTGACGCGCATGGTGCCGATCTCCGCCGCCATGGCGGCGCCGACCCGGCCCGCGACCATGAGGCCGGCCAGGACCGGGCCCAGCTCGCGGGTGAGCGACACCACCACCACGTTCGGAATGGCGCTTTCGGCCGAGAAGCGGGCAAAACCGGTATAGCTCTGCAGCGCCAGCACCATGCCCGTGAAGATCGCCGTCAGCCCGACCACAGGCAACGAATAGTAGCCGATCTCCAGCATCTGGCGGAGCAACTGCTGGCGATAGAACGGCGGCTGCACCGCGAGCCGGATCGCCTGGAAGGCGAAGGAGGTGACAGAGCCGGTGGCCTGCAGGAAAGCCAGCGTCATGCGGCCAAGGACAGTCAGCAACGGAAAGGTCACGCCTCTTCTCCCGCCGCGTCGCCCCGGCCTTCGACATACACACGATGATAGCGCCGACCGAGGGCCGTCATGATCTCATACCCGTTGGTGCGCGCCCGGTCGGCAAGGTCGTCGGGCGACAGATGCGCTCCCAGCACCTCGACGAGATCGCCCGGCTGAGAGTGGGCTTCCGCCACCTCGGTCACGTCGATCGTCACGAGATCCATCGAGATGCGGCCGATCACGGGCGCGGGCTGTTCGGCAATGTACACGGTGCTGTGGTTGACCAGGGCGCGGAAGTAGCCGTCAGCATACCCGAGGCCGATGGTGGCGACGCGCGTGGGCCTCGCCGCGCGCCAAGCGCCACCGTATCCAACGGTCTGCAGAGCGTCAACGCGACGGACCTGCAGGATGCGGGCCTGCAGCGTGACGGTCGGCAACATCGGGTTGGCCTGACCGGGCAGGGGATTGATGCCGTAGAGGGCGGCGCCGGGCCGCATGAGATCGAAGTGGTAGTCGGGTCCGAGGAAGATGCCGGAGGAGTTCGCCAACGAGGCCGGGGCGCCGGGCATCGCCTTGACGAACGACCGGAAGCGGGAGAGCTGCTCGCCGTTGATCGGGTTGGCCGGCTCCTCGGACGCCACGAGATGGCTCATGAACAGGGCGAGCCGCAGGCCGCGCAGGCGGCCGCGTTCGTTGACCAGCGCCTGGGCATCCTCGGGCCCGAAGCCGAGGCGATTCATGCCGGTATCCAGGTGGATGACGGCATCGAGCGGCCGGTTGAAGCGCTGCGCCGCGGCGCGCCAGGCATTGAGCTGGCCGAGGTGATTGAGCACGGGGGTGAGGCCGTGCTCGACGAAATCGGACTCGGTACCCGCGAGCAGGCCGTTCAGGACGTAGATCGGGTGTTCGGGCAACACCCGGCGCAGCTCGATGGCCTCGTCGATGTGGGCGACAAAGAACTGTCGGCAGCCCTCCACGGCCAGTCTCGGTCCCACGACGGCGAGGCCGGTCCCGTAGGCATCGGCCTTGAGCACAGCAGCGCAATCCACCGGACGACCGCCGGCCCGGCCGGCATCGCGCAGGCCGCGCCAGTTGGCGGCGATGGCGCCCAGATCGATCGTCAGGATCGCGCCGGCCCGGCGCGCCGCGTCGTCGGCGGGAGAGGACATCGAACGGCCTAGAAAGCCGGGCCGCCCGGCCGTTCCTCGTCGGCGGGCAGGTTGTCGAACTTGGTGAACTGGCCTTCGAACGCAAGGCGAACGAGGCCGGTGGGGCCGTGCCGCTGCTTGGCCACGATCACCTCGGCCTTGCCGTAGGTCTGCTCGCAGCGCTGCTTCCAGGCGTCGTGACGTTCGTTGAAGCGCTGGTCGTTCTCCTCGGCGCGTCGCGTCGGCTCGCCGCGCTGCAGATAGTATTCTTCGCGATAGACGAACATGACGACGTCGGCATCCTGCTCGATCGAACCCGACTCGCGCAGGTCGGAAAGCTGCGGCCGCTTGTCCTCGCGCTGCTCGACGGCACGGCTCAGCTGTGACAGCGCCAGCACCGGGACATCGAGCTCCTTGGCCAGCGTCTTCAGGCCACGCGTGATCTCGGAGACCTCCTGCACGCGGTTCTCCTGGCGCGACCTGCCGGAGGGATTGAGGAGCTGGAGATAGTCGACCACCAGCAGGCCGAGCCCGTGGGTGCGCTTCAGGCGACGCGCCCGGGTCCGCAGCGCGGCGATGGAGAGTGCCGGCGTGTCGTCGATGAAGAAATTCAGATGCTCGAGCGTTTGGCTCACCGACAGGACCTTGTCGAAGTCGCCGCTGATCAGTTCGCCCTTGCGGATCTTCTCGGACGGCACTTCGGCCTGCTCGGCAAGCATTCGGGTGGCCAACTGCTCCGACGACATTTCCAGCGAAAAAAAGCCGACCACGGCGCCGTCGACGGCCTTGGGCTTGCCGTCCTCGCCATGCTCCTCGCGGTAGGCCCTCGCGGCGTTGAAGGCGATGTTCGTCGCCAGGGCCGTCTTGCCCATCGAAGGGCGGCCCGCGAGGATGATGAGATCCGATCGGTGGAGGCCCCCCAGGAGCTGGTCGAGCTGGAACAGGCCCGACGCCACGCCGGTGAGCTGGCCGACCCGGTGATAGGCGGCTTCGGCTGCGACGGTCGCTTCGGTGAGGGCGGCGCGGAACGGCTTGAAGCCGCCTTCGGTCTGGCCGGTCGTCGCAAGCTCGAAGAGTTTCTTCTCCGCCATCTCGATCTGGTGGAGCGCCGTCTCGTCGACATCGCCGCCAAACGCGCCGTTGACGACCTCCTCGCCGAGGTCGACGAGCTGCCGGCGCAGGTAGAGGTCGTGCACGGTGCGCCCGAAGGCTGCTGCATCGATGACATGGACGGAAGCCGCGGCAAGGCGGGCGAGATAGGGCGCCGCGCCGCCGGCCGACTTCATCGCCTCGTCCTGTTCGACGTAGGTCTTCAGGGTGACGGCACTCACCACCTGGCCGCGCTCGATCAGGCGGGACAGCGAATCGAACAGCTTGCCGTGCAGCGGGTCGGCGAAGTGCTCGGGGCGCAGGAATTCGGCCACGCGCTGATAGGCGGCGTTGTTGACGAGGATGGCGCCCAGAAGTGCCTGTTCGGCCTCGAAATTGTGCGGCGGCTCACGCAGACGCGCATCTTCGGCACCGGGGAGGCGCGTGACGTTGGTCGTATCTTTTAATGGCTCCATGTAGAGCCTTTGTTAGGGACGCGAGGGGGCATTCACCACCGCTAATGCGATGGCCCTTCTAGGATAGCCTGAAAGCTGGGGACAACCGAGTCCCGTCACTCCGCCGCCATCGACGGCACCGTACCCTCGCGACGCTCGACTTCCGTCATGTAGTCGCGCGTCAGCGGCACCGCGTCCTGGCGCTTGGCGATCTGGATCTGGAACACCATCTGATTCATGTAGCGAAAAGAAACCTCGCAGCCGGCAAGGTAAAATTCCCACATCCGGCAGAAACGCTCGTCGTAGCCCGCGGTCTGCTTGACCCTCTCCCGGTTGACCTGGAAGCGCTGGCGCCAGTGGCGGATCGTTTCCGCATAGTGCAGGCGAAGCACCTCGATGTCGGTTACCCACAGCTCGACCTTCTCGATCGCCGCCAGAACCTCCGACAGGGCCGGCGAATAGCCGCCGGGGAAGATGTACTTGCGCAGCCAGGTGTTGGTGCCGCCCGGCGGCTCCATGCGGCCGATGGAATGCAGCAGCATCACGCCGTCGTCGGCCAGCAGTTCCTTCACCTTGGTGAAGTATTCGACGTAGTGGGCGGCGCCGACGTGCTCGAACATGCCGACCGAGACGATGCGGTCGTAGCGGCCGGATTCCTGCCGGTAGTCGAGCAGCTTGAACCGCACGCGGTCGGCAACGCCGCCCTCGAGCGCGCGCCGGCTGGAAACGGCATGCTGTTCCCTGGAAAGGGTAACGCCCGTGACGTCGACGTCGAATTGCCGGGAGAGAAACAGGCCCATGCCGCCCCAGCCCGAGCCGATGTCGAGCACGCGCTGGCCGGATTTCAGCAGCAGCTTGGCCGCGATATGGCGTTTCTTGTCGATCTGGGCCTGCTCCAGGCTCTCGCCCGGGGTCGTGAAGTAGGCGCAGGAATACTGGCGGTCTCGATCGAGGAAGAAGTCGTAGAGCTGGTCGTTGAGATCGTAGTGATGCGCCACGTTGCGCTGTGCTCGCCCGACCGGATTGTACTGTTCCAGCCAGCGCAGGATTCTCTGCAGCGCGAACGACCAGCGCACCAGGGGGGTGGAGTCGATCGCCGCGATATTGCGCCCAAGAAGATCGAGCAGGTCGTAGATGTCGCCATCTTCGACTGTAAGCTTGCCGTCCATGTAGGACTCGCCGAACGCCAGCCGCGGCCGAAGCGCGAGGCGGATACCTGTCCACCAGGTATGAATTCGCATGGTAACGGCGGGGCCCGGCCGGGCACCCACGAGCTTATGTGGCCGGCCGCCGGCATCGATGATTGTCAGTTGGCCTTCGCCCAGCACGCGGGCGAGTACCCTGGCTAGCAACATCGTCGTTCCCCCCGGGGCAACGATCTGTCGGGCGGAGTAGTCTCCTCCCGCAACTCCACGTGGTTGTTGTTGAAATGTTAAGCTTAACGGCGAATTCAAGGCAAAGGGTCGCAGGGAGAAAACCGGCTTTTTTGATGTAGAACAATTGCAAACGATTTGCAGTCTCTACAGTTGAGTGTTAGCAGTAGCGTGATTGACACTCACTCGCATTTGGAGACTGACGTGAAGCGACGCATCCTGATGACGACCGGCCTGTCCGCCGGCCTCGGTCTGATGTTGATGCCGCGGCGCTCGCAAGCGCAGGGCACGACGCTCAATCTCTACTCCGCACGGCACTACAACACCGACGAGGCGCTGTACGGCAATTTCGCCGACCTGACCGGCATCAAGATCAATCGCATCGACGCCGAGCCTGACCCGCTCGTCGAGCGGCTCAAGGCCGAGGGTGACAAGAGCCCGTGCGACGTCTTGATCACCACCGACGCCGGCCGCATCGAGCGGGCCCGGCAGATGGGGCTGCTGCAGCCGGTGACATCGGCGGTGCTCGCCAAGTCGGTGCCCGCGCATCTGCGCGATCCCGACAACAACTGGTTCGGCTTCTCCAAGCGCGCGCGCGTGATCCTGTTCAACAAGGAGAAGCTCACGGCCGCGACAGCGCCGCAGAACTACGAGGATCTTGCCGACCCGAAATGGAAGGGCAAGCTGCTGATCCGCTCCTCGGGCCACATCTACAATCAGTCCCTGGTCGGCTCGCTCATCGCCGCGATCGGGCCAGAGAAAACCGAAGCCTGGGCCAAGGGAATCGCTGCCAATCTGGCGCGTCCGTCGCGCGGTGGCGACACCGACCAGATCAAGGGCGTCGCCGCGGGCGAGGCCGAGATCTGCGTCTCGAACACCTACTATTACGTCAATCTGATGCGCTCGAAGAAGCCGGAGGACCGTGCGGTCGCGGCCAAGGTCGGCCTGGTGTTCCCCAACCAGTCCAACCGCGGCACCCACGTCAACATCAGCGGTGGTGCCGTGGCCAAGTACGCGCCCAACAAGGAAGCGGCGGTAAAATTCCTGGAGTATCTCGTGTCGGTGCCGGCCCAGAAGTATTTCGCCGAAGGCAATTCGGAGTTCCCGGTCGTGGCCGGTGTCGCGCTGTCGCCCGAGCTGGCGTCGCTCGGCGCGTTCAAGGAAGACCAGCTCAACGCGCGCGTCTATGCGCAGAACAACGCCGAGGCGCTCAAGATCATGGATCGGGCGGGCTGGAAGTAGGCCCGCCAGAGAAGGGCGGTGGGGCCGCAATCGCGCGGCTGAGCAGGATCACCGGCACCAGCGAGACCGCGACGATCACAATGGCGCCGACTGCCGCCTGGGCAAGGCGTTCGTCGGACGCGAAGCGGTAGACGCCGACCGCCAGCGTGTCGAAATTGAACGGCCGGATCAGCAGCGTGGCCGGCAGTTCCTTCAACACCTCCACAAAGGCAATCACCCCTGCCGTCAGTGCGGGACCGCGCAGCATCGGGAGATGGATGTAGCGCAGGACCTGACGCGGCCGGGCGCCCAGCACGCGCGCGCTTGAATCCATCGCCGGGTCAATGGCGGCAAGACCCGGCGCAATACTGGCCATGCCGACCGCCAGGAAGCGCACGACGTAGGCAATCAGGAGCGCGAAGGCGGTGCCGCTCAGCAGCAGACCGCTCGGCAGGCCAAACAGGCTCTGAGTGAGCTTGTTGATGCCGTGGTCCGCCGAGGCCAGCGGCAGCAGGACGCCGACGGCGATCACCGCGCCGGGGATGGCGTAGCCCAGCGACGCGAATTCGATCACGCGGGACAATCCGCGACGACGCACGAGGCGAGCGGCGTAGCTCAGGAACAGGGCGAGGGCCACGATGATCGCCGCCGCGGTCGCCGCCAGCATGAGGCTGTTGGTGGCGTCACCCAGGAAGCGCCGGTCGCCCAGCGCCACGCCGGATGTCAGGGCGAGCTGCGCCAGGTGAAGCGTCGGCAGGAGAAAGCCCAGAAGGACGGGCAGGGCGCAGGCAAGGATCGCCGCGGCGGCCGCCAGCGGCGCGAGGGTGACCGGCTCGGCGTGATAACGCAAGTTGGAGGCGACGTGGAACCGGGCGCGGCCGCGCGACCGGCGCTCGATCAGGATCAGCAGCACGGCGATGGCGATCAGGACCAGCGATATCTGGGCCGCACCCTCGCGGTTGCCCAGCCCGTACCAGGTTCGGTAGATCGCCGTCGTGAAGGTGTGAACGCCGTAGTATTGCACGGTTCCGAAGTCGGCGAGCGTCTCGAGGAGCGCCAGAGTCAGGCCGGCGGCGATCGCGGGCCGCGCCAATGGCAGAGCGACGCGCAGGAACGTCCGCCATGGGCCGTGCCCCAGGATGCGGCTCGCCTCGAGCAGCGCTTGCGACTGCCTCAGGAACGCCGAGCGCGCTGCCAGGTAGACGTAGGGATAGAGCACGAGCGTGAACAGCAGCGCGACGCCGCTGGCCGACCCGAGGTCGGGGAACCAGTAGTCACCGTGGCCCCAGCCGGTCGCGGCGCGCAGCGTCACCTGCAGCGGGCCGGCGAATGCCAGGAGGTCGGCGTAGGCGTAGCCGATGATATAGGTCGGCATGACAAGCGGCAGCAGCAACGCCCACTGCATCAGCCGGCTGCCGGGAAAGCGGCACATGGTGACCAGCCAGGCCGTGCCGGTGCCGATGACGGTCGTGCCGAAGCCGACGCCCACCAGCAGAATGAGCGTGTTGCCGACGATGTCGGAAAGTTGCGTTTCAGCGATGTGCCGCCACAGGTCACCCTGCCACGACAGAAGGCTCGAGGCGACACCGAGCAGCGGCAAGGCTACGACGCCGGCCACCAGCAGTGCGCCCAGGCGCCAGATCATGGCCTGGCCCAGAAAACGCGGGACAAAAGAAAACGCATGCCATCGCGGGGCGATGGCATGCGTTCGATGGAAGACACGGTGCCGGGAGGCACGCGTTCTACTTCTCTTCGGCCGGCGCTTCCTCGGTGGCGGCAGGAGCCTCGGCGGTCTCGCCCTCGGCAGGCTTGGCCTCGAACAATGCGGCCGCCTGTTCGGCGGCACGCTTGGCGGCTTCCGCCGCTTCGAGCGCGGCGCGCTCGTTCTCGGCGACCAGAGCGCCGCCCTTGGCGAGGAATTCGGCCTCGTCGACCGAACGCGCCACCACGGCGGTGATCTCGATCGTGACCTCGGGATGGAGGTGGACCTTGATCTTGTGGGCACCCAGGTTCTTGATCGGCTTGTCGAGTTCGACCTGGCTGCGCTCGATCTTGACGCCGGCGGCGACGGCACCGTCGGCGATGTCGCGCGAGGTCACCGAACCGTAGAGCTGAAGGGCCTCGGACGCCTGACGGATGAGGACGACCTTGAGGTCGGTCATCTTGGCGCCGACGGCTTCGGCTTCCCCGCGACGCTCGAGGTTCTGGGCCTCGAGAGTCTTACGCTGTGATTCGAAGTAGGTGATGTTGTCCTTGGTGGCGCGCAGGGCCTTTTTCTGCGGCAGCAGGAAGTTGCGGGCGAAGCCGGGCTTCACCTTCACAACATCGCCCATCTGACCGAGCTTGGGCACACGCTCCAACAGGATGACGTTCATCGGCATGATTCGGTCCCCCGGCTAGGCGATGAGGTAGGGCAGGAGCGCCAGGAAACGCGCGCGCTTGATCGCCTGGGCGAGTTCGCGCTGCTTCTTCGACGACACCGCCGAGATGCGGCTGGGAACGATCTTGCCACGCTCGGAGACGAAGCGCTGCAGAAGGCGCACGTCCTTGTAGTCGATGACCGGCGCGTTGGCGCCGGAGAACGGGCAGCTCTTGCGGCGGCGCGTGAAGGGGCGGCGTTGGGCGCTCATTCTTCGTCTCCCGTGAGGGCGGTGGCAACCGGCGGCACGCCGCCTTCATCGCCGAAGCGAGGACGTTCGCGACGCGGCGGACGATCGCCCCAGCGGTCGCCACGATCGCCACCCGGACGATCAGACTTCTCGGCGCTGCGCACCATGATTGCTGAAGGAGCCTCCTCGAGCGCGTCGACGCGGACGGTCAGGAAGCGGATGATGTCTTCATTGATCGACATCGTACGCTCCATCTCCTTCACGGCGGCGGAGGGGGCATCGATGTTGAGCAGGGTATAGTGACCCTTGCGGTTCTTCTTGATCCGATAAGTCAGCGAACGGAGGCCCCAGTACTCCTTCTTGGAGACGGTGCCGCCCAAGCCGGTGACGATGTCGGCGAACTGGTTGGTGAGAGCCTCCACCTGCGTCTGCGGAACATCCTGACGCGCAATGAAGACGTTTTCGTAGAGTGCCATGTAGTTTCGGCTCCTTATGGCTGTTTGGTGACCCGGAGTTCGTCGCGCCCTCAAGAGGATCGACCGGCAACCGCCCGGATCTAGCCGGCCCTTCGCAGAATGCTTGGACCGGCAAGGAGATCGGGGCCGATTTAGGCCCCGAAGAGCGGGGGTTATACAGGCCTGCGGCCTGAAATCAAGCTGTTCCCGGCCCGCCTTGACTGCGCCTTGTACCCCGGTATGACTGCGCCAATTCGCGTCAAATCAGGGGGAAATCGCGCATGAGTCGGGCTTTCGTCTTTCCGGGCCAGGGATCGCAGGCCGTTGGCATGGGCGCCGACCTCGCGTCGGCTTTTGCCACCGCCCGGGACGTATTCGGTGAAGTCGACGAGGCGCTGAAGCAGAACCTGTCCAAGCTGATGCGGGAAGGGCCGGAAAGCGACCTGATCCTGACGGAGAATGCCCAGCCGGCGCTGATGGCCGTCAGCCTGGCAGTCGTGCGCATCCTGGAGAAGGACGGCGGTAAGCCGCTGCCGGCAATGGCCTCCTATGTCGCCGGCCATTCCCTGGGAGAATATTCGGCCCTGGCGGCGGCCGGGACGCTGAAAGTTGCAGACGCCGCGCGCCTTCTGAAACTGCGCGGACAGTCGATGCAGAAGGCCGTTCCGGTCGGCGTCGGCGCGATGGCGGCCTTGCTCGGCATCGAGCTGGAGCCGGCGATGGCCGCCTGCGAGGAGGCCGCGCAGGGCGAAGTGGTCGCGGTCGCCAATGACAACGGTGGCGGCCAGGTTGTCGTGAGCGGCCACAAGGCCGCGGTCGAGCGGGCGATCGAGGCCGCGAAGGCGCGAGGCTGCAAGCGCGGCATGCTGCTGCCGGTGAGCGCGCCCTTCCATTGCTCGCTCATGCAGCCGGCGGCCGATGCAATGAAGGCTGCGCTGGAGGGAGTGGCGATGCCGCCGCCGCGGGTGCCGCTGGTCGCCAACGTGCTCGCCTCGGAGATCAGTGATCCCGCGGTCATCAGGCAGCGGCTGGTCGAACAGGTGACTGGCCTCGTGCGTTGGCGCGAGAGTGTGCAATACATGAAGTCGAAGGGTGTCGAGGTGCTGGTCGAGTGCGGCACGGGCAAGGTGCTGTCCGGACTCGTGAAGCGCATCGACAAGGACATGACGGGCCTCGCCCTGAATGGGCCCGCAGATATCGAAGCCTTTCTGAAGACCGTCTGAGGGAGACGAGACCATGTTCGATCTGAGCGGAAAGACGGCTCTGGTCACCGGCGCTTCCGGCGGCATCGGCGGAGCCATCGCCCGCGCGCTGCACCGGCAGGGTGCCACCGTCACGCTGTCGGGCACGCGTGCCGAGGCGCTGGAACAGCTCAAGGCGTCGCTCGGAGAGCGTACGCACGTCGTCGCCGCCAGGATGGACGATGCAGCCGACATCGATCGCCTTGCCAAGGAAGCCGAGGCAGCGATGGGCAAGCTCGACATCCTGGTGAACAACGCCGGCATCACGCGCGACAACATTTCGATGCGCATGAAGGACGAGGAATGGGAGAAGGTGCTGCAGGTCAATCTCACCGGCACCTTTCGTCTGACCCGCGCGGTCATGCGCGGCATGATGAAACGGCGTTTCGGCCGGGTCGTCAGCATCACCTCGATCGTCGGCGTCACCGGTAATCCCGGCCAGGCCAACTACGCGGCCGCCAAGGCTGGCCTCATCGGCATGTCGAAGTCGCTGGCCCAGGAACTCGCCTCGCGCGGCATCACGGTCAATTGCGTGGCGCCGGGTTTCATCGCCACGCCGATGACCGACGGACTGACCGACGATCAGAAGAAGGGCATTCTAGCCAGGGTACCTGCCGATCGGCTGGGGACGCCCGACGAGATCGCAGCCGGTGTGATCTATCTGGCGAGCGAGGAGG
>NZ_SCVH01000007.1 GCF_004296935.1 Reyranella sp. | reverse complement strand
CCACTGCTCGCCGCGACCGAAGCGCCACACCCCCCGGGGTCGCAGGGTAATCGTCGCCGTTACCGGCTGCCGCATCCCGCCCTCTGCCGGCAGGGCAGCCGGCGCAAAGTCTACAAAGCCGTCTGTCCTCGACGCTTCGTGGAGGCCACGTGCACGTGCGTCGGCGTGGCGCCGGCGATCTTCGGCGCGGCGCATGTCAAAGGCGGCGTATTGAGCCGCGCCGACGACCTGCAATCTGCCAAGGCCGCGGCGCGTGGCACCGCCCAGCCTGAAATAGGGTGCCTCGAACAGCGCCAGCACCCGGGCAAGTTCGGCGCGCGCCTGCTTCGCTGCATCGGCGGCCGCCAGCGCTTCGACATCTTCCCGCGCGTTGACCCCGCTCCACAGGGCCAGTTCGAGCGAGAAGCGATAGCCTGGTGGCAGGGAACTGCGCTCGAACTTGAGATGCTCGATCGCCGTGCCGCGGGCATCGAGGGCCACATGATCGCGCTTGAGAGGCGCGGCCAGGATCGCAGCCGACAGGATCGGATCGGCAAGGCGCTCCGCCCCCGCCTTGCCGAGCAGCAGCCCTTCGACCGCATGGCCGTTCGAATCCTGCAGGCAACCGAACGAGACCTCCAGCGCCGACGCCCGGCCCTCCGTGCTCCCGCCATGTTCAACACCGAACAGCACCTGTGTGGCGTCCTCACCGAAATAGTCCTCGTGAAGGCGCCGCAGGACGCCAGCGACACTGGTGGCGGGGATCGCCGGCAGGCCGTTGGCGTCGCGAATCAGCGAGGTGTCGAGCAGCGGATCGGGGCGGCCGCCGGCGATCGACAGCGGCGTCACCGCTTCCAGGGTCAGCCGCAACACGTGACGATGGGTCGGGAACAGGCGCCGCGGGCCGGCGGACGGTTGAGCGAGCGCGGTCATGCTGCGCGCTCCCGTGCTGCCGCGCGTTGACCGGCATCACCGGCAAGCCGCTGCAGCGCCGTCCTGAGGGCAACAAAATCCCCGATGGCGGTGATGCGGCTGCGCAGCCATTGGCGCACCGACTGGAACTGGTCGGGCCCAATGACTCCCGAGGCCCAGGCCGGATCGCCCTCGCGGCAGATCGCATTGGCGCCATCGAACAGCGTGGCGCCGAGCGATCGCATGTCGCGGGCCTGTTCGGCCGCACCCCGCACGCGCCCCCATTGCGCACGCGACGGCAAGCTGCCTCCCTGGCGCAGCACCGCATTCTCGAAGGTTTCCAGCTCGCGAATCCACGTTGTGGCGAGCGCGCCGGCGCCGGCCTCGGCAGCGCGGTCCGCGGCCCGGGCCGAGATCCAGGCGATGAGATCGCGGTCGTAGTCAGGGGCCGGGTTGGACACCGCAATCGACGGCACACGGGGCCGCGTGGCAGCGGCCTCTGCGAATACGGGTCTTGCCGCATCGAGCAAGGGCGGATTGGCCGCGACCATGCCGAGGCCCTGCTCGATATGCAGACCCAGCCGGCGCTTTGCCACCTCCGCCGGATCGAGGGCCGTCTTGAGGTCAAACGCCAGGATGCTGCCGGCACGGATCACCGGCCGATCGGAATCGCGGCAGCGCAGCTTGCCGTTCCACGGTGCATAAACGCGGCTCTGGATGAACGATTTCTGCTTCACCAGGCAGCCCTCACCAAGACCGAGATCGGCGGGACCAGGTTCTAGGGTCGGGGCACCGGTCTGCCGGTCGACGGCCGCCAGATCGGAGAGCAGCCAGAGCACGAGCTGATACGACGGGACAGGAGACGATGCGGGCAGCCAGCCGCCTGGGACCTCTTCTATCCCGCAGGCGAACCGGCCGCCATATTCGGCACGTCGCGAACGGCCGAGTGTCAGGCGCGCGCCCTTGAGCACCTGCACGACCGGATCGAACGGCGCATCGGCATCGCCTTCGAGCAGGGCAGCGAAGACCGTCCCACCGCGCAGATGTTCGTAGCCGAAGAGTTGTGCTGCCGCCGCGCGTCTCGTCCCGGCCTCGATTGCCGTCTTCAGCCGCCGTCCGGCCAGAGGCCGCGCGACGGCACCGCTGGCAGCAATGAAGAAGGAGCCATCCCTGAAGGCCTCGAACTGGCGGCCGGCGCGTTCGGCGACACCCGCATGGCGCTCGTTGATCGTCTCGGGATTGAGGCGATGCATTCCGTCTGCTTCCGCGACGACCGGCTCGTCTGCCTTGGGATGCCGCAGGCAGTTCGGTATGGGCCACGAAGCCTCACCGGTCACGGTCAACGGATAGGCGTTGCCAAAACGCATCGCGCCGGAATGAAAGGCGTCCCACGCCCGAGCGCCGAGGTCCGCATAGAGGCGCGAGGCCACCCATCCCAACAACGCCGCGCCGGGCACGTGGCGCAGCGAAACATGACCACCTTCGGTCGTGGCCGAGGCACTGAAGACGGCATCCTCGCCATTGAGCAGGACGAGCTTGCGGTTCATGCCGCCCTCCCGGCCGCGATCCGCACGCGACCATAGCCGCGGCTGCGCTGCGCCCCGAGGGCGGTCATCGCGGAAAGGCAGGCTCGGACCATCGCCGTCCAGCCGGCTTCCAACCTCAGCCGCTGGATCGCCGCACGTGCATCGGGATCGGCATTGCACCGCTCCCAGGGGGTCCACGAAAGCGTGGTGAACAGACGCAGTGGCACCGATGCCTCGACCAGGCGCAGCATGTCGTTCATCGCCACGCCCGATGGATCGATGCGGACGCCGGGCAGGAAACGCGTCAACGCCGCGCGGCCTGCAGGATCGTCCCGGAGACGCGCGCGCGCGCCGTCCGGCAGACGAGCATCGGGAATATCGATGCAGCCCGGCAGGGTCGCCGCCGCACCGGCACCGGGTGCTGCCGACCGCCCGAACAGGAGATCGATGGTTTCTTCGCTCCAGCCATCGGCACGCCACAGCGCCATCGACCGCGCGGCCTCGCGCAGGTTGCCCTGGAGATGGCGGCCGCGAACCACCGGCGCCCCGTCGCGATCGCGATCCACGGCAAAGTCCGCACCACCGCCACCACGGCCCGTGCCGCTCAGCCAGTAGCCGCGAAAATCGAGCTCGAGCGCAAGCGTCGCCGTCATGCCGCCTCCGCTGCGCGCCATTCAAGCGCATCGAACAGAGGCGACTCGGCATCATCCTCGCGCAGGGGAAAACCAGCGCCGGCGCAGCCGAGCTTCACAAGCGCCCCGGCATAGGTCTCCGCGCGGCCACCCTCCGTACGGGACAACACATCGCGCCACCGGCCATAGGCCGCCGCAGCATCGTTGGCATCGGAAAGGGCGATGTCGCGCAGGCGCCGCAGTCCGCCCAGCCCCATGCGCGTCTCATCCATCCAGTGCCGCAGTTCGCGCAGCGCCGCGAAGGACGGCCGGGTACTGGCAACCCCACCGACGGCATAGGGTTGCGCCGTCAGCCTATGCAGGATCTTGTTCCCCTCGCGCAGGGTCAGGGCCTCGACGGCATCGGACACGCGCTCATCGGGCAGCGCCGAGGTAACCCGCTGGAAGGCGATGGCCGATGGCACGGGAGCGCCCGCGACGAGGCCCTTCTTTACCCGCTCCTTGGAATAGCGGCAGAGATTTTCTGCGACTTCGTGTGCCATCGAGAAGGGCTGCGAGGCGCCGACGAAGGCCACGCCGGCGCAGGCCGTGAGCCGGGTCGTGCCCAGGATCGATCCATGGCTCTTCACGAAGGCTGCCAGGGCGGCCTCGGATTCGGACTCGAGCGTAGTCAGGAAGGCCTCGGCAAAGTCGAGCGCCCGGTCGGCCCGCACGATGGAGGTGAGGTCGTCGCCTCCCAGCAGGATGGGCCGGCCGGGCACCCGGCGGAACGCATCGCCGTCATCAGGCCGGAGGGTGCCGGCGACCGCAGCCTGGGCAGCGGCGCGGATCACCGTCTCGACGGTGCGCGAGAATTCGAACTGCAGGGCGATGGCCCGGTCAGCCGGAACCGATTCGAGCCCCTTCTGCAAAGCCTGCAGCATCTGGCCCAATCCGGAAACGTCGGCATGCATGACGGCGACGGCACGCGCGGCCCCGCGAAAAGGGAAGTGCCGCTTCTCCCGGTCGGTCTCGGGATCGAGTTCGACGGGCCAGGCCCATTGTTCCTCGAGCGCCACCTTGCCGCCAAATCGGGCGAGCAGGCCGGAAGTGGCGCCCGCCTGCGGCTCGCGGACACGCTTGCGCGCCCCGACCACATCGAGCGGTTCGGACTCCTCACCACGTCGAAGGATCTCGACCGTCGCAAGGCCACTGCGCGGCACGCGCTCCGCCAGAGGACCGGCCACGGGCAGCAGGCCGGCAATCGAATTTTCGCGCATGCCCGCGGAGGTGTCGTAAGCGGCGCCGCCTGCCTCCCTGTCGGTTGCGGCGGCACCGAAGCGTTCCTCGAACTCGAGGCCGGGCGCGTGCATCTGCACTGCCACCCGCCACAAGGCCCGGAAACGATCGAACGCCTCACTCTCAGACTTATCGAAGTGGCAGAGGAATGCCGCGGAGGCACGGCGCGAAAACGACGGATTGAACGCCGCAATCTCCAGGACCGACGCAAGCAGGTCGCGCCGGTCGGAGCGCGCCAGTTCGTCGGCCAGCTCGCTGGCGCCGACCATGTCGACCAACCGCCCGCCCGCGGTGACGAACCGCTGGATGCCCTTGGCCTCAAACAGGTAGGCGCGGCGTGCCATGTTTTTTTGCTGTCTCCCCCTCGAGAACTTTGGCGCATCCCGGGAACGGTTGCAATCTTGATCAAACGATCACCCGAAGGTGCAACGTTGCCTTTGGCGCGGAAGCGGGCGAAGTTCAACACACTGGACCTCGATGCGAAGCCCCTCCGTCAAACCCCGTCCGCAGCTCGCCGAGCTCCGGGCCTCCCTGCCGGTCTTCTGGCGATGGTGCCTAGATCCGGACGCGGCGCGTCCCTCGCTTCTCGAGGCGGCCGTGTTCGCCGAAAGCGCGCGGGACGGGTTAATGGATGTCGGACGCCACCTTTTCGGCACCCACCTCCTGCCGGATTGCCTGCACGGAAGCCCGGCCGGCGGCGCCGACCATCCGCATGCCTTCTATCTTCCGGAGGATGCCGACGGTGACGGACACATGGACCATTTTCTAGTCTACGCCGGCGGCGGCCTCGACGCACATGCCCTTACCCTGTGCGCCGGCCTTTCGGCCGTGTCGCTCGGGCGCCGCCGCCTGAAACTGTCGACGATGCGCATTGGCGGCCTCGTCGATCGCGTCGGCGGCCCGTTCGGCCCGGCTCGGGAATGGGTCTCGCGCACACCTTACGTGACACCCAACCGAGCGCTCAGGCGCGGCCGTGTGCGGCCGGGATATGATGTCGAGACGCAGATCGTCGACGAGCTGAAGCGCCGCGGCCTGCCGCAGCCGCAGGCAATCGAGATCTTCCCTTCGATCCGGATCAGCGAAGAGGATACTCCGCCCGAGGCCTTCGTGCCGCCGCAACGCGGCAGCCGTGCCCTTCTTGCCGATCGCATCGGCTGCTTCGTGCGCCTTGCCTTCAGGCACCCGCAGTCCGGGCCGCTGGCGCTAGGTCATGCCTGCCATTTCGGCTTGGGTCATTTCGGGCCGGCAGGCACAAGGCGCGGGATGCCTGCTTGAACCGGCAACGATGATCCAAGCAGTCGCTTCGATGAGGCCGCGCCTTTGAGAGGCGTGGAAGCCGAGATGATGCGGCTTCTCTACCAGCTCGAAGAGAGTCTCAGTGAGGTCACGCCTTTGAGAGGCGTGGAAGACTTCGGCGTGTGGGGCGAGGGCAAGTGGGACTACGTCTCAGTGAGGCCACGCCTTTGAGAGGCGTGGAAGACGTTCCAGCAAATCCAGAAGTACGAACGCGGCTCGTCTCAGTGAGGCCACGCCTTTGAAAGGCGTGGAAGCGCGTACAACATCAACCTCAAACTCCTGAAAGGGAGGTCTCAGTGAGGCCACGCCTTTGAGAGGCGTGGAAGCGTGCGAGAAGAGCACGACTGCCGAGGAGACCACGTCTCAGTGAGGCCACGCCTTTGAGAGGCGTGGAAGGGCAGAAACAGAAGATGCTCGACTTCGCGGCTGAGTCTCAGTGAGGCCACGCCTTTGAGAGGCGTGGAAGGCGTCCAATCGATCACGCTGCGCATTTGCGCCGTGTCTCAGTGAGGCCACGCCTTTGAGAGGCGTGGAAGCTTTCTCGACATGGCACTGATGGCACTCGACACGTCTCAGTGAGGCCACGCCTTTGAGAGGCGTGGAAGTCGGTCTCCTGTGCCGGCGTGAGTTCCCGATCCGGTCTCAGTGAGGCCACGCCTTTGAGAGGCGTGGAAGACCGCGAGACGCTCAAGCTCGAGATTGGCGACCAAGTCTCAGTGAGGCCACGCCTTTGAGAGGCGTGGAAGAGACCCCCATTCAAGTATCTGAATTTGACTGCTTTTTCGAGCCTTTTGCGCGGGGTTGGGGAATTTGCCTCTCCCGGCCCTTGGATCGCTCCCTCTTCTGGAGCTCGTCAAGGAGGTTTTCCTTTGGTTATCAATAGCATCGCGGGCCTGTGCCGATTTTCCGGGCAACGAACAACAACACAACTGCCGCGGTCGCGGCGGGTCATCGGGCCGTGGCAGGCCACGGCGCCTTGAGGCGCAACGCCAGATACCGAATGCAACGTTGTCGGACGTGCAACGCCAACGGGCCCCGCCGAAAAGTCGGCCGAGGACACCGACACCTTCACTTCGTCCTGCCCGGAGGACCGCAATGACCGTCACCCCCCGCTTCCAGGCCGCGCGCCGCCAGCAGCCCGCCCGCGCCGCCCTGCTGCCGCCGCAACTGGTTCGTCGCCGCCTCTGCTATTGGCCGGAGCGCCATCCACTGCCGGTGCCGATGGAACTCCTGCGCGCCGAGCTTAACCGAAAGGGACAGCCGACGGCGATCTTCCGTTGCCCGCTCTGCCGAAGGGAGGAAGGTCTCTGCATCGACTTCCGCACCGGCCGGATACGGACCCTGTTCCAGCGCGGCTAATCACGGCTGCACCTGGTTCCCCTTTCCCGCTCTCCCCGTCGAGGTGTGCCATGTTCGATCTGCTCGTCCGCTTCCTGCGCCACCTGTTCGGCTCCGGCTTGCCCACGCCGTCGCGGGTCCCGGTACGGCGCCGTGCGCCATCGAGGCCGGCGGTGGCCCCGGCGGGCGACAAGGCGGGCGCCGCTGTGCATGCGGCTATGCGCCAGCAGGACGTCGTGGCGATCATCGGCACGGCGGCCAGCGCGCACTATCTCGCCGCGCCATCGCCGCTGGGGTCGGCGCAGCTCGACGCACGGGTTCGCGGCATCCCGGCGCGCCTCGTGCGACGCGGTCATCCTGGCCATGCCACCAACTATGCCGCGGGGCTGGAGCAGGTGCGGACCTGGATGGCGGCAAAGCGCGACCATCGCGTGCGCAGGGCGGTGCTGGTGAGCGATGGCGAAGACAATACGCACCGCGACCACGTCCTGCCGCTCGTCGGCGAATTGCGCCGGCTTCGCGTCCGCCTGGACTGCATCGCCTTTGCCACGAGCGACGCCGGTGCGCACGAGCGCCTCGGCAAGATCGCGCGGGCCGGCGGGGGCACTCTGCTGCAGGCGCGGGGGCTGGCCGACCTGCGGTCCGTCCTGATGAAATCCGGGCAGCGCGTGCCACCGCGGCAGCCTGGCCACAGGCTGGCCGACATTGCCCTCGTGATCGATACGTCTGCCTCGATGCTTGCAACAATGCCAGCCGAGGCCGGCAAACGACGGATCGATGTCGCGACCCAGGCCACCCTCGACTGGCTCGCGGCGCAGCGCCTGACTTACCTCTAGCGGGAGTCGGCGGTTGACTGCGTCGGATCTCGCACGCCAATGCACAAGGGCACGCCGTCGAGCTGGAAGCCGTGAAAGACGACACCTATCGAGGCATCGCGCGCGACAACCATCTGGGCGTTGTCGGCGAGCGGCAGCGTGGCCGAAATCTCTCCCTCCGAGAGCATCCGACGGGCGAGCGCGGTGACTGCCTGAAGGATTTCGGGATCGACTTCAAACACGACGATGCCTCACTGCCATCGAACAGGGAACCGGGCACGACGCTCTACGTTCCCCCACGCCCGGCCGACCGTCAAAACAGGGACAAGGGCACGGCGCCCCCAACAGGCATCTGCGAAAGATCGTCTTTGCATCCCGACAGCTCTCGTGAGCGTTCAGACAATGACGACGCGCGGCCCGGAATCGACCTGCGGCCCCATCGCCACGTCGAGAGCATTCGTTCCCCCAACAGCCGGGCCGAGATCCGCAACCGCCAGCCGGTCTGTCGTCGGATCGAGCCGCCGCGTCAGCTCGGCCGACAGCACCCGGCAGTGCGCTGGCATGAGGCGGCACAGGAATACCGACTTCTGGATGGGAGTCCCGACACGGCCGAGACGCTTGAAGACGGCACGCCAGCGCCGCCGATTCGAGACATCATAGGTGAAGATGTACCAATGAGGTATCATTGAGGGGCTCGTTCAACGCTGCTCAAGGAATGCGACCGGCGTGCCGTTGCGCAGACCACGCGCAAGCCGTGCCGCGTCGAGATGGATGGCGCGGCGCCAGTCGACCGCACTTGCGGTTTCGGGGTGGCGGACGGGCTCGCCCAGCCTGCGCTCCAGTACGGCAAGCGCCCGCCGTCGGCCGAGCGGTCCAAGACGTATGCCGCCATCGGCGCTCTCGAAATGCTCGCCCGTGATTTCTCCGCTGTTCAGCGCAAACAAGGCGGCGGAATCCGCGACGGCAAGCCGGAACGGCTCCAGCAGGTCAAGGGCAAGCGCAGGCCTCCCGGGCCGTTCGACATGAAGGAAGCCCACGGCCGGATCGAGGCCGGCGGCGAGAACCGCGGCCGTGCACTCGCCGGCCAGTACGGCATAGAGATAGGAAAGCAGGGCATTGGGTGGATCGCGCGGTGGCCGCCGCGACCGCCCGCCGAAGACAAGAGAGGGGTCTGGTGCCTTGAGCAGGACCGGCCATGCCGCGAAGTGGAGGGCTGCGATACTGCCTTCCAGACCACGCAACACCGCGAGCGACGGTGCCGCAGCGATGGCTGGAACAATCGTCCCCAGCCGCATGAAGGTTCGGCGCGCCTGCGATTCAGGGCGGCGACGCAGCAGGGCTCGTGTATTCGCAAGCTTGGCGGCAACGATGCCGCGACCGATTTCGAGGCAGCGCACGGGGTCGGCGGCCGCCGCGTAGTGCGCCCGTCTGGTTCTCGATACGCGGCCGGAAAGATCAGCCGTCAGCCCGGCCAGCCAGCCGCTTTCACCTCGCCAAAGCACCGGGATGCCGTGCGTCAGCAGCTCGCGTATCGCCGGGCCGGTCGCCGACGCTGTACCGTGCAGGGCAACCTGGGAAATTTCGTGTAGACGCAGCCTTTCAACTTCCCGTCCTTCGCGCTCCACGATGATCGCTCCGTCCTGCAACCTCACGAAGCTGTGCCGGCCGGTCACATGCAACGGGAGACCGGCTGGCATCGGGGCGTCTTCCGGCTGCGGCGGCTGGGTTGGTTGGTGGTTGGCCTGGATTCCCGGCACCGGGCGACCCAGCCAGTCGCGAAGCGTGCGTGCGATGGCGTACATGGGACCGTAGATAACGGCCACGGGTGGGCAACGCAGGTCCGGCAACGTTGCAGGGCGTGCGGGCCTCTCTGCAATTTCCTAGGACTGCGCGACCGAGGAACCCCGTGATGACCTATGCCTTTGCCCTCCTTCGCCCTCAGCGCGCCCGGGGTGCCGCGGCGTTCAACGCCGGCCTGCTGGGGAGCGGCACGCTCGGTGTTGAGGTCACCGAACCTGCGTTGGCTGCCCGGTGCGGTCTCGGCAACATCGATCCACAGCATGGACCGCAGGCCTGTCCGGAGGCGCCCGCATCGATTGTCGCGGCACTCGACTGGCCGCTTCCCCCACATGGCGCGCGGCTGGTGACCCTGCGGCCGGACATCGATGCCTTGGGCGCCATGGCCGTCCTCGCGCGACGTCGCATGGGTGGGATTATGGACGAGACGACGCTTCGACGGGTCGCCGCGATCGATGCCGCCGACCGCTTCCAGCGTGGACCATGGCCTGGCCGGCGCCCGCTGCCGCGATCGGCCGACGCCGCGACCGGGGTGCTTGATGGCGACCCGGCGATGGCGGCACTGGCGGCCGAGTGTGCGCGCCCCGACTTTTCACTGGCGGCCCGGATCGACGCTGTGGCGGCGTGGCTCGCCGCCGGCGACGTACCACCGGTCGGCGCGGCACTCGCCGCCCGCCGGGCCTGCGATCTCATTGCAGCATTGCGTAGAAGCCGTGGTGTCGAGCCCTGGCTCGCGCCGGGCCTGGTCGCCACCGGCCGGATCGCAACCATCGAAGGCACCGGGCCTGCCGCTCTGGCGGTGGGCTACTGCCTCGCGCCGGTCGTCGTGGCCCGCAACCCCGCCTTTCTCGGGCCGGAGGGTGAGCCGCCCCATGTCAAATACACGATCGCGCAATATCGGGCGGGCCATGCCGACTTCAGTCGCCTGAAGGACCTGCTTGCCCGGCTCGAGGCGGGATGGGGCGGCAGCGCCACCATCGTTGGCTCGCCACAGGGTTGCAGCTCGCATCTGCCGCTCGCCCGGGTGGTCGAGACTGTAGCAACATGCATGACCTGATCACGGCCGGATGTTAGGTTTTCCAGAGCGGGCACGGGGGAGACGATGAAGGCAGTCCTGATCGTGACCGGCGGAGCGACACCCCAGGTCGTCACGGAGACCGTCTGGAAGCTGCACGAGCGCGGTCCCGCCTACATGCCGGCCGAGCTCTTCGTGGTGGTGACCTCGTATGGCGAGGCGTTGTTCACCCGAGCGCTGAAATCGAAGAATGGACAGCTTGCCGGGCTGTGCACCGAGCTCGATGTGCCGATGCCGAAAGTATCGATCGAAGTGCCGCGCATCGGCCGCCGGAAGATCGCCGATGTTCGCACCGCCGAGGATGCCGCCGCCTATGGCACGCATGTGACCCGTCTGGTGCGCGACCAGGCGCGCGATCCCGACACCTTGATCCATGTTTCCGTGGCCGGCGGCCGCAAGACCATGAGCTACTATGCCGGCGCCGCGCTTGGCCTGTTCGGCCGCCCGCACGACGAGCTCTCGCACGTGCTGGTCGAACCGGCATGGTTCGAGGATTGCCCGGACTACTGGTGGCCCTACCGCACGCCCCGGCAGGTCGAGGTACGACTTCGCACCGCCGACGGCGTCCGCCTCGAGCGTCGGTCGACCAAGGGATCCCGGGTCGACATGGTCATGACGCCGTTCGTGCCGCTCGGCGTATTCCTGGCCGGCCGCGACTTCTTTCGCGCCGATCTTGACTATGCCGAAGTCGTGACCCGCCTCAATGCCACGCTCGCCGCGCGGCGGCTCGTGATCGACCTGCCGACACACAGCGTTGCCCTCGGCGGACAGGTGGCGGTCCTCGATGCCCAGCCATTCGCACTCTATGCCCTGATCGCCACCGCGACGCGGGACCGCTGGATCGTCGGCGACGTCTATCTGAAGGGACGGCAACCGCAGCCGGGGATGATCAGCCTGCAGTCGCTGGTCCGCGGACGGATCGCGGACGCTGCCGAATGCGGAGAACATCGCGGCGCCCTCCTCGACCTCGTGTACGCGCTGCTCTATGCCCGGACCGGCGTGAACGAAGGCAATCGCGAGAATCTGTCACAGGCGCTCGCGGGCATCAGGTCGAACGACCGCAACAGGATCGACCGATTCCTGAAAAGCCGGCGCTCGCAGATGTCGAAGATCACCAAGGCCTTCGCCAGCCAGCTGGGCAACCCCTGGCTCGCCGACCGGTTGGCGATCCGCGCCACCGACGACGGCACCAACAGCTGGTACTGGCTGGCCTTCGAACCGCACGAGATCGAGATCAGGGGGTGAAACTTACATTCGGAAGCCGAGGCGGGACGTACTTCATGTCGCGAATCTCCTGCGTCTGCGGCGCCAGTCGCCACGTGGCGCCCGGCCTGATCTCGTCACCGGTTCTCGGTCTTGGCAAGACGTGGACGCCAACGGCGCGCGGCTAATTCCTAGACAGCGTGCCGACACTGCCGCTACTCAAATGAGATATTGGCAAGCAACTAGGGATATTTTCATGTGTGCAACCTTCGGAGGCCGCAATGGACATCGAGGATAAATTTGAATTCATCCGATCCATTATCGAAAGCAAAATGAATGGGCGGGACAAGGATCAAGTGACCATACACATAAGGCCACAAGTTCATGATGCGATGTCACTACTTGAGCCGGCGTTCCGGGAATGGGCCGAGAATGACAACGCCGATCCAGCCCGAATGATGCTCAGGATAAAGAAGCTAGTCGATATGAACGAGACCCTCCGACTTCTGTTCGTCGACGCAGATGAGAACTTTCTCACGGCCATCACGTATCTTGGCATCTTTAGCTGCCCCGTAATCTACAGCGGCGGGCCGGCGTGATTTGAAACATCGGCGATCTCGCCTGCTCGATCGCTTTCGCGGCTAGCCGGTCTGCACGATAGCACAGGTTGGGGAATCATATCGACAATGCCCACGTCTCACAGGAAGCGTGTCAGCTGGCAATTGCCACCTGCGCATTCGAGGGAGCCGGTCAGGTGTGCGGACTCGCCATTCTTGAGATCTGATGCCGCGCGCTTCGACCATCCCGCGATACGACTGTCGCTCGATGACGTCCTCGCGCCGGACATTCTCGCCGCCGCGGTCCGGCGCGTCAGTCGCAATGGCGGAGGCCCCGGCGGCGACGGCCTCGGGATCTCCACGATTGAAGCAAACCCGCGCGCGCTCCCCGAACTCGCGCGCGCCGTTCGCAGCGGCCGATACCGGCCCGGCCCGCTCCGACGGGTATTGATCAACCGGCCGGGCAAATCCCCGCGCCCATTGGCGATCCCCTGCGTCACCGACCGGGTGCTGCAGACCGCGGTCCTGCTTGCTCTGGCACCCAGTCTCGACCGCTGGATGTCGCGAACGAGCTTCGCTTACCGGCCTGGACGCAGCACAGGCGATGCGTTGCGCCGTCTGGCAGCGGAACTGGCTGCAGGCCGCAACTGGATCGCGGACGCCGACATCCGGAGTTTCTTCGAGACCATTCCACACGCGCTCCTTCACGAGGATCTGGCGGCGTGGATCGGGCGCGGGCCCGTGCTTGAGCTGATCGTAGGATGGATCGCCAGCGGCGGCAGTCGTGGCCGCGGCATCGCGCAGGGTGCTCCCCTGTCGCCTTTGCTTGCCAACGTTTATCTGCAGCCGCTTGACGTGGCTCTTGCCGTCGCCGGATTGCGCGCGATTCGCTATGCTGACGATTTCGTGGTGGCCTGCCGCGGTCGCAAAGAAGCCGAGTCAGCACTCGATCTGGCGGCAAGAGCGCTCGCCTTGCGCGGCCTGGAATTGGCCAGGGACAAATCGGCCGTGCGTGGCCCCGGCACCCACTTCGTCTTCCTAGGTGCGGGAATCACCGTTCCGTCAGGGTAGCGCCAGCAGCGGCTCGCGCTGACGTTCCCTGGCAAGGCAAAGACGACGCAACCAGGAAAAGTGTCCCTATGAGGCCACGCCTTTGAGAGGCGTGGGATGCGTGCACTTTAAGCCTGGATACTCCAACACGGCTTGTCTCAGTGAGGCCACGCCTTTGAGAGGCGTGGGATGCGCGATGGTCGGCGGTGTGCCGCTCTTGATTGCCGTCTCAGTGAGGCCACGCCTTTGAGAGGCGTGGGATAGGAACTGCTCTCGACCTTCCAGACGGCCTTCAACGTCTCAGTGAGGCCACGCCTTTGAGAGGCGTGGGATGCTTTCGCTGTCATGCCCAATCCGAAACTCCACTTGTCTCAGTGAGGCCACGCCTTTGAGAGGCGTGGGATGTCTTCAACCCGAAGACCGCGACGCTGACGATCGAGGTCTCTGTGAGGCCACGCCTTTGAGAGGCGTGGGATACGTCGGCAAGACGCCTTCGGGCAAGACCGAGGTGTCTCAGTGAGGCCACGCCTTTGAGAGGCGTGGGATCGGCGACAAACCATCCCAGCGTGAAATCGAGTACTGGTCTCAGTGAGGCCACGCCTTTGAGAGGCGTGGGATGGCAAAAAAAGCGGCGTAGCTGTCACTTCAGTGTGACGTCTCAGTGAGGCCACGCCTTTGAGAGGCGTGGGATCAAGCTGCACTTCTCCGTCGACGCGAATCCCGATGTCTCAGTGAGGCCACGCCTTTGAGAGGCGTGGGATCTCGAACTACTCGAGGGCACGGCGCATGACGTTTGGTGTCTCAGTGAGGCCACGCCTTTGAGAGGCGTGGGATGCTGGCAAACCTGGCGCAGACCATCTCGCCTCAGGAGTCTCAGTGAGGCCACGCCTTTGAGAGGCGTGGGATTTGGGACTCGGGGACAACGCTGCCGAGCCGGCGAAGTCTCAGTGAGGCCACGCCTTTGAGAGGCGTGGGATAAGCCAGAACAAGATGGCTACAAGGACAACGGCGAGTCTCAGTGAGGCCACGCCTTTGAGAGGCGTGGGATGCAGCATGGATGGCCACGTCCACCACCTCGACGTGTCTCAGTGAGGCCACGCCTTTGAGAGGCGTGGGATGCCTTCAGACCACGACCGCGCTTGGCACCGTGAGGTCTCAGTGAGGCCACGCCTTTGAGAGGCGTGGGATATGCGTAGATCCGTCGACTCGCGCCGATGCCATCGTCTCAGTGAGGCCACGCCTTTGAGAGGCGTGGGATATAACAATCGGAGGAGAACATGATCACGGACCGCCGGTCTCAGTGAGGCCACGCCTTTGAGAGGCGTGGGATGGCGTGACGCTTGCGCCGGTGCTCTATGCCTACAGTCTCAGTGAGGCCACGCCTTTGAGAGGCGTGGGATCCGACCGATACGGTCACCGACAAAAACGCTGGTGTCTCAGTGAGGCCACGCCTTTGAGAGGCGTGGGATAGACCCCTAGGTAAACCTTTGTAATCGCTTGCAATTTTGGGCCATTTGCGCGGGCCTCAGGGAATGGCCCCGAGAACCCTGCCATTTGGCTCCTTCCACCCCGGGACGATGAACAGATTCTCTTTTGTCGTCAAACACATCGCGGGCCTCTGCCGATTTTCCGGGCAACGAACAACGACAAAACTGCCGACGACGCGGCGGGTCATCATCGGGCCGCGGCAGCCGATGGCGCCTTCAGGCGGAACACCACATGCCGGATGCAACGTTGTCGGACGTGCAACGACCACGGGCCTGGCCGAAAAGTCGGCCGAGGACACCGACACCTTCACTTCGTCCTGCCCGGAGGATCGCCATGAACGTCACCCACCGTTTCCAGACCGCGCACCGCAACCAGCCTGCCCGCGCCGGCCTCGACCGAAAGAGCCATGCAATCTTGCCATTCGGCCAGGGTCCCGGCGATCCGACGACATTCCCGCCCCTCGCGACGAGCCGGATTCCGGCCGGGAGAGACGCAAACCTGATCGGTGGCGATGGTAGTGGCTGGTGCAGCCCGACGACAAGGGCGAAGCCATGTACTTCGCGCCAGCGGGGAACGTCCATTTGGGCGGCCCTGGTCGCGGCAATCATCCTGTCGACGACGGCGTCGCCCGCCAGTGCGTGCCGCCTCTTCGGCCCTCCCGGTCCCGACGCATGCGATGCCATGACCCGCGCACGCCATGCATGGCACCACCAGGCCGAGGCACGGCGCTTCGCGCACGAACGCGCGACCCTGTGGGAACGCCGGGTCCCTGCCCATGGGCAGTGGATCATTGTGCGTACCGAGCAGCGCCACGTGGTAGTGCGCGAGCCTATTCCGGTACAAACCCGCATCGTTCAATACCCGCCTGTTCACGCGCCGGAAGTCGACAGACGGCGTGGTCCGGTCCAGGCCGCGAACGGTCCGCCCGGAGGCGTGCCGCCCGAGTGTCGGGCCTTTCCGACCATGTGTGCGGCCTACCGATGATCACGCGGCGGGCTCTGATCCTTGGGCTGCTGACATGCGGATGTGCGCGCGTGCATGCCCGGCCTCAGGGGGGCTGCCTGCAACCGGGCGTGACGGCACAGGCCTTCCTGTCGAGCGTCGACAGGGTCTATTCGCTCTCGGGCGAGGCCGAAATCATTCCTACGTCGGGCAATCAACTGCTGGATCGTGCACTCACCCGTGCGTTGGCCACCTTGAGCAGGGATTTCGAGGTCATTCCTGCCTTCGCCTACTACGACGATCGCAATGACGGCGCCGGCGGCAACGCGCGCGCCATTCCGGCGGTCCATTCGGGGCTACACCGCGCCGATGGAACGGTTCTGGATGGAACCGTCCTGTTCGGAAAGAATCTGCTGAGGCATTGCCTCGCACGTCCCCAGTATCCCGATGCGGCGATCGTCGCCATCGCGGCGCACGAGTTCGGCCATATCCTCCAGTTCAAGCGTGGCATTGCCCTGCGAATGGGCGGGAACACGACGATGATCGAACTGCATGCTGATTTCCTCTCGGGATATTTCGCCGGCCTGCGCAAGCTGCGAACTCCGGACTATCCCGCCGCCGTCTTCGGGGCCGTCGCCGCCTCGCTCGGCGGCGGAGACCATGGCACGCCCCATCAACGCGGGTCCGCGGTGGAAGCAGGATTTCTGGCCGCCGCAAGGGACAAGCTCGCCCTCAGCCAAGCCGTCGAACAGGGGATCCGCCATGTCCGTCGGGGCTAGATGCTCTGACTTCAATTGGTAACGCGGGGTCCTTCCGTCAGGACAGGGCGACCTGGCTCGCGAGAAGCAAAGGCAAACTTGCGACCCGCACTCCCGGGGATCGGCAAGTCGTAAACGGTCGCACGACAAGTGGCGCGGCGACGCTGCGTTTCACACCTGCCGGAGAGTGACCATGCCCGAGCTTCGCCTCGTTTCCACTTCCGTCGCCGAGCATCCTGTCCGCGCTCTGGAGACCGGACTGGCGCTCTGCGCCTTCAGGCTCGAAGCCGTGCAACCCCTGCCGGCTTTCCCGCCTGCGCAGGTGCTGTCGGTGCAGCGTCTCGCGGAGTCGCTCCGGGCAGGCGAGCGTGCCTGCCTCGCGCTCTCCGCTCGACGGGGCGCGAACGGACTGCCCGACGTCATGCTGCGAATTTCGGGACATGCCTCTGTGACCAAGAGCGTTCCTTTCGCCCCCGACTTAGAGGATCGCATGGCCGTCGCCCTTGCTGCAGAGCTTTCGGGGCATCGCTTCGCACGCGTCGTGCCGGAGCCCACCGAGGCCGGTGACTTTCCCTGCCTTCAACAGGTCCGGCCGGTGCCTATGATCGTCGTGACGCGGGCTGCGGGCCATCGGCAGACCAGGCCAGCTGCCCTCCATATGGTCGCGTCGGCGGACAACGCGGATGGCGTTGCGCTCGGTCAGCCGCGGATCGCGGATCCCGTGCCGCTGGGCCGCGTCCTCGAATTGCTGGTGGAGGCAGCGCCCTTTTCAATCAGCATCGACATCGAGGCTGTTGCGCTGTCTGCGTCCGACTTCCGCCAGATCGACCGGCTCGTGGCCGCCGGTTTCGAGTGGCGGCTGCCATCAGGCGCGCCGGCGATCGGCGATCCCACCGCTTCGCGGCGGCGCATTCAGTCGCTGCTCGAAGCCTGGTGCCAGACCGGCGCGGGCTGGCGGATGCGATGCGCCATCCGGTCGGAGAAGCCCGTCTCCGCAGCTCTCGCCAGACTGCTCGGAGAAGCCGTGTTCGCGCGGCCGGCGACGGCAGATGCTGCAAGCCAAGACGAGGGCGGCGCCGTGTGCGTGGACCTCGCCGATGCATACCCGCACGGCTCGACCCTTCCGCTTGCCCTTCCGTCAGGATCGTTGCTGAGGCGTTGGGGCGTTCCGGCCTTCTCGCCCCTGGCGTGCCGCCTGCCCGCGGCGGGAACGCTGCTCGGACACCTGAAGGATGCACGCGGGACGGACGTGCGCCTGCCGGATGCCATGCGCAGCCGACACGTCCACGTCATCGGCGCCACCGGGGCCGGCAAGTCCACGCTCCTGTTCAACATGATCGTCCGGGACATGCGCAGCGGTTGCGGCGTGACCGTGATCGATCCGCATGGAGACCTTTACGCCGCCGTGCTCGGAGCGGTGCCGCGGGTGCGCGAACGGGATGTCATCACGATCGATCTTGCCGACCGCACCCATGCCATCGGCCTAAATTTCCTCGACGTTGGCGAGCGCGACCGCTCCGTGCAGGGCGGACTTGCGATCAACGAACTGCTGGCCATCACCGAACGCCTCTACGACATGAAGGCGGTCGGCGGACCCATCTTCGAGCTCTATTGCCGGTCGGCGCTGCAACTGCTCCTCGAAAGCGGTGAGCCGGGCGTCACCCTGATCGATCTGCCGCGGGTATTCCAGAGCATGAACTTTCGCCGGCGCCTGGTGGAGAAGTGCCCCAATCCCATCCTGACGGGCTTCTGGCGGGAGGCCGAACGCACCACCGGCGACCAGGCGCTGGTCAACTACGGGCCCTATATCGCCAGCAAATTCAACCGCTTCGTTAATCATCCGCTGCTGCGCCACGTCGTCGGACAAGCCCGAAGCACCGTCGATTTCCGCCAGGCTATGGATCGCGGGCGCATCGTGCTCGTCAATCTCGCCAAAGGCCTGGTCGGCGAAATCGATTGCCGGATGGCCGGCATGCTTGTGTTGGGCCGCCTGTTCATCGCCGCGGCCGGCCGCGCCGACGTGTCGCCGGCCTCGCGGCGGCCCATGAATCTCTATGTCGACGAGTTTCAGTCGATGGCGACAACGACGATGGCGACCATGCTGTCCGAGGGACGCAAGTTCGGCCTTGCACTCACCCTCGCTCATCAGACGCTCGGCCAGTTGAGGATCGGCGAGGACAACATCCTGCATGCCGTGCTGGGCAATGCCGCGACCCTGATCGCTCTGCGCGTCGGTCCGCAGGATGCAAATGCGCTGGCACCGCTGCTAGGTGCAGGCGTTGCCGCGGCTGACCTCGCGATGCAGCCCGACTTCGTGGGCATCGTTCGCCTTCCGGCGCAGGACCCACCTCTTCCGCCACTCAGTTTGCGCACGGCGCCACCAGTAGTCGAATCGAGCGAGCGACGCGCGCGTCGTATCGCGCTGGGGGCGCGGCGCCGTACGGCGCGGCTGCGGTCGGAGGTCGAGACCGAGATCCGGCGCCGCTATGCCTCGCCACACGGCGAACCGTCAAACGAGGATTGAACCGCAAGTTTGCCGACGGCCCCACGGGCCCGCCGCGGCCTGTACACCGGCGTTCCAACAGCTTCGGAGGCACGACATGACCGACTGGCTTTCCCGCTTCGTTACCGATCCTGCCTTCTCGCGTACCCGGTCGGCCGTCGACCTGCCGCGGCTGGCGCAGTCCCGCATCGTCCTCGCCGGCGCAGGCGGCGCTGCGGCCGCTGCGCTCGATCTTGCGCGCATGGGCATAGGCGAGTTCGTGCTGATCGATTTCGACCGCGTTGAAGCTGCCAACATCGGCACCCAGTCCTGGAGGCGTTCCGACATCGGCCTGTTCAAGGTCGAGGCCCTGGCGCGGCACCTGCTGGCGATCAGTCCGAGGGCCTCACTGCTGACGCTGGCGCAGCCGCTCCAGAGCTACAATGCCGCCTGCTTTGGCCGTCTGCTTCACGCCCCGATGGCAGAACTGACGCGCGGAGTCTCGCCGCGAAGCGGCGCGCCGGCAACGACGCTGCTGTGCGGCATGACCGACAGCGTCGGCGCGCAGGCGCTGATCAACCGCCACGCACTCGCCGGTGGCGTTCCCAGCCTCTGCGTCCAGATCTACCAGGAGGGGCGGGCCTTCGAACTGACCTTCACCTGTCCCGGCGTCACTGCGGCCTGCCATCGCTGCATCCTGGCGAAGCGCTTCGCCGCCCACGAATCCGGCCTTCGGACCGACGGCAGTTCTGCCGGTAGCCCGCTCACCACGACCGCCTCGGCCAATGCCCTCACCGAACTGGTCGCCCTGGCGCTGCTGCACGGACCGGACGGACATCGCCGATGGTCGGACCTGCTTCGGGCAATGGGCAGGCGCAATCTCGTGCAGGTCCGGCTCGACAGCGATGTCGCCGTCACGTTGGGCATTCGTGCGTTCGATCGCACCTTCGAGGGCGCCGACCTGTCCCGTCTGCTCGTCGGCGAGCCGATCTGGCTGGAGCAGGCGCGCGATCCGGACTGTTGCGACTGCGGGCGAGAAACGTTGCATCGCTGGACGCCGCCACCGTCGCTCTTCATTTCCACTGCACACCCCGGGAGGAACTCATGACCAACGTATCGCCCCTCGCGCTCAAGCCCTTCGGCCGCAACGCCACGACGCGTACCCGCTGGATGCCGCAGATTCCCGGCGAGCTGAAGGCGGCGTTCGCGGACCTTGCCCGCGAACTCAGGGTCGTGGCGCGCGGGCGCGCCGAAGGCGCTGACAACCGCCCGCACACCAGCGACTCCGTGCCGGACGACGTGCAACGGTCGATCTGGAACCGCGTCGGGGAAGGCGCGAACATGCTGCGCCAGTTCCTCGCCGACCAGATCGGCCGCGCCGAGGAGATGGCGCGCGGCCTGATGCCAGAGGCACTGCGGCTCGAAGCCGCTGAAGCCGATGCGCGCTCGGCCATCGCCGATACGCAGATCCGCCACCGCGAGACGCTGATCGCGCTCCGCCTCGACGAGCGCAAGCGTCAGCGCGACCTGCGCAGGTTCCGTCGCGACAACGGCCTGTCGCGCGATGCCGCCTATGCCGAGGACCGCTGGCGGGCCGCGTTCTGGCTGCTCGCCATCCTGATCGGCGAGTCGGTCATGAACGGTATGCTGTTCCAGAAGGTCAGCCCGTGGGGCCTCGTGGGCGGCGTCGCCCTGGCCGGCTTCATCAGCCTCATCAATGTCGGCTGCGGCTACGCTACCGGCTTCGTCGGTATCCGCCTGATCCGCCATGTTCATGTCGGCCTGCGCGTCGCAGGGGCAGCCGTCGCACTGGCGGGGCTGGCGGCCGGTCTGGCCTGGAACAGCCTGATTGCCCGCTTCCGCGACCTCGTTGAAGCCCATCCCGAGCTCGACACGATCGACCTGCTGAAGTCGGCGTCGGCGATGGATTGGGCTGCCTTTTCGACACTGGAGGCGTGGGGCCTGCTGCTGCTCGGTATCCTCATCTGGGCATTTGCGATGCTGAAGGGCGCGGGCGGTCACGGTTGCTTTGCCGATCCCTACTGGGACCATGCGAACCAGCATGGCGCCTGGCGCGCCGCGGACCATGCGTTGGAAGACGGCAAGTCGGCGTATCGCGCCGACGTCCTGTCGGCGATCGACAGCGCGCGCCGGGGCGTCGAGGTACGCCTTTTCGCCACCCGCCGCGCCGCTGCCGACATGCAGTCCCTGCTCGGTCACGCCGAACAGCGTGCCGGCGAGGTCTCGGACAGCCTGGGCGAATGGGTTGCCGCCGGCGTTGGTCTGATCAAGCTCTACCAGGAGGAGAATGTCGCGATCCGCCATACGCCCGCACCGGCCTACTTCGACCAGGTTCCGACCGCCGAGGACGTCGTCCCGGAAATGCCATCGCTCGACGCACTGCGCGCACTGGCGGCGGAGGCAGAGCGCCGTGCCGCCGCGAATGAGCAGGTCTGGGCCGACTACCAGGACCGGCTGACGGCACTGACGCGCGAGGAGCTGGAGACCTTCCTCTCCCGCATCGCCGACATCGAGTCGGCTGCCGACCGGCGCCTGACCGAAGAGTGGGGCTACGACGGGGCCGAGGCGCCGTCCGCTCCGACCCAGGATCTCGTTGCGCCGAGGCTCGTCGCCTCGACCGGGAGCCACCCGTGAGCGCCCGGCGTGCCGGCGCGCGCCGCGCCTCCCGGTTCTATTTCTGGGGCTTCATCGGGCTGCTCGCCGGCGTGGTCAGCGCCGTCGTTTCATTCGCCTGGCTCGGGTCGCACAAGCCGGCACCGAGGCTCGACTCGGCGACCCTGTGCCCGATCGACCAGCCACTGGCGGCACACACCATCCTGTTCATCGACACGACCGATCGCCTCCTGCCGCTGCATGTCGATGCCCTGCGTATGGCCATCGTCGAGGAGCGCGACGCACTGCCGGTACATGGCCGTTTCACGCTGCTCTTTCTCGCCGCCGGCGCACCCTTCGAGCCGGAGCAGATGCTCAGCCTCTGCAACCCCGGCGACGGGCGCGCCCTGAACTGGCTTCACGAGGGCCAGGCCCTGGCCGAAAAACATTGGAAGAAGGCATTTGGCGCGCCGATCGATGCGGCGGTCCGCCGCCTCGCCAATGTGCCGGAGGCCAACCGCTCACCGATCCTGCAGGGCATCTCGGCGATCTCCCGGCGCGCCGACTTCTCGTCGCGCGTTGGGCTACGCCGCCTGGTCGTCGTGTCGGACCTGTTGCAGCACGATCCCGGCCTCTATACGCACTACCAGACCGGCATCTCCTGGAGTGCCTTCACGTCCGGCCTACTGGCACGTCAGGTCCCGGCCATCCTCGAAGGTGTTTCGGTCCGGATCGAGTATCTGCAGCGGCCCCAGGTCACGGCGTTCCAGGGAGTGGAGCACGTCGCCTTCTGGCGGCATTGGCTCCGGTCGGCCGGGGCCGACAACATCGAAATCAATGGCGCCGCCAGATCCCGGCAGGCTGGCCCCCAGACGCTCGAAGCCCGGCAGCACGGCCCGCGCGCACCGTAACAGATCCTGTCTGTGGCGATGCGCTGCATATACCTGATCCCGGCGGGGGGGGGCTCATGGTCCCAGGCCATTGCTGACGACATGGATATGGATTTGGTCCCCGGTCTCTTGCGTCGGTCCGCGCCCAAAAAAGGGGCACAGGCCCGCGATGTCATTGATAACGAAGAGGAAATCCCCCGACCAGCATTCGGAAAAGCACCGATTCCAGGGTCACGAGAGGCGTTTTCCCTAACCCCGCGCAAAAGGCTCGAAAATGCAGTCAAACTCAGATACTTGCATGGGGGTCTCTCTTCCACGCCTCTCAAAGGCGTGGCCTCACTGAGACTCGTCTGTACGCGTAATGGTATCCATCGCTACCTCCTTCCACGCCTCTCAAAGGCGTGGCCTCACTGAGACGCGCCGCCGATCGGGCTAGTAGTTCCTGTCGCCCTGCTTCCACGCCTCTCAAAGGCGTGGCCTCACTGAGACTAGTCCTTGCAGACTACTTGCTCCACGGTGCTATACTTCCACGCCTCTCAAAGGCGTGGCCTCCTGAGACCCTGGAAGCGGCGGAAGTGTTGATCAGCCGCTGGATCACCTTCCACGCCTCTCAAAGGCGTGGCCTCACTGAGACGCAGCCCTTCCAGTACTCCTGGTCGCGCTTGGACGCTTCCACGCCTCTCAAAGGCGTGGCCTCACTGAGACGTTAGCGCTTGCTGGTATCGAAGGACACGGTGCCCGGCTTCCACGCCTCTCAAAGGCGTGGCCTCACTGAGACCTGCAGGGCGTACATCACTCCTTCTTTGACCCGAGCTTCCACGCCTCTCAAAGGCGTGGCCTCACTGAGACGCGAGAAGTTGTTGTCGAGCCACGTCCTCTGCCGCCTTCCACGCCTCTCAAAGGCGTGGCCTCACTGAGACCCGGTCTCGATGGCAGCCTGGATGGCTTGACGGCTTCCACGCCTCTCAAAGGCGTGGCCTCACTGAGACGTCGGAGCGTTGAGGACGTTGCTCTCGCTGCCGTCTTCCACGCCTCTCAAAGGCGTGGCCTCACTGAGACGCCGCGGCCGGGATCAGCGCCTTTCCCATGACGACTTCCACGCCTCTCAAAGGCGTGGCCTCACTGAGACCCCGAGCTTCTTGTTGCGAAGCACCCACCTGCCACCTTCCACGCCTCTCAAAGGCGTGGCCTCACTGAGACCGAGAGTCGAGGTGATGGACTGCGCGTTGACGTTAGCCTTCAGCGGCCCGGCCAGTGCAGTGACGACCAGTAAAGGAAAACCGCCACCCCGCCGAAAAGCAGGGTCCATAGAATCCGCGAACGCAGGATGGCGCCGCCGACGCTGATGAGAAGGTGCGCCAGGACCATCGCCTTGGCTTCGGTCCAGACCTGGCGGCCGAACAGGAGCGGCATCAACGCGCCGATCGCCAGGAGAGCGCCTATCACGATCGCCAGGACGCGCACCGGCGCTGGCAACTGGGCGAGGAAGCTCTCCGCCATGGGGACGGCGAGCGCGGAGACCAGGGTGGCTGCGATCAGCTTCGCGGCAAGCCGGCGCGCCCCGAACATCATGGCAAATCCTGCGCCGGCAAGGACGAAGGCCAGCAGGACTTCGGGCAGCAGGAAGCCGAGGTTCGTGGCGCTCATGGTCGTCTCCTGGACGGCGGCGGATCCGGATCACACTAGGCAAGGATTGGCCTCGATGGTCGCCGAGGTAAGTTTGCGACGGCTAATTCGCGCTCCCGCCACGGTCTACAAGAGCCATGCCCAATCCCGGGCGATCCTTCGTGGAGGCTCTCATGTTCAAGTTCCGCTCCGGCGCCAGCGTGCCCTCGACCCGCAAGACCGATATGTGCGAGGTCCGCGGCTGGGACCGCTCGGCCGATGCACGGACGGTCGAGGTCCAGGCCGAGCTGCTCCCGCCGGAAGACGGGCGCAACACGCGACAGCGCGCCGTGGTGGAGCGCGACGAGATCCCGGTCGTGACCTTCCGGGTGGACCGGTGAGCCGCGGCGGCGCTTCGCGGAGGAGCTGACCTAGTGAGCCTTGCGATTGCCCTGCTCCTGCTCGCCGGTGCCCTGCTCCTGCTGGCACGCGGCGTCAGGCGACACCTGTGCCCGCCCCGCGTCGCGACTGCCGTGCCGGCCCCAACGGAGAGGCAGCACAGCGCCTTTGACTACGTCCATCATCCGGCCTTCCACAGGACGCTGATGGCCGGTGCGCGCGACATGGCAAAGGACTACGCCCCCGGACAGGAGTACCCGCTGGAGTGCACGACGCCCGCCGGCACGCGGTTCCGGTTCACCCTGAAGCGGCAGGGCAACGGGTCGTGGCGCATCTACATCGATCATCAGCCCAGGTACGGATCCCGCTCGAACGGCGGACACGAGACGCATCGCTATGTCGACGCGGCCGGCCGGCACTTCATCTGCTGGGATGGCGAGATCGACCGACTCGAGCTGGCGGTATTCGTCGCCGGCCTGTGGGCGCACATGACGGAACGCTACATCGCCACCGGCGAGCCTTTCTGATCCGGCCTTCACAGGTCCGCCACGTCATACAGGGGAACGATATGACCAACACTGCCCTTCTGTCCCTCGCCGCACCTGCCGACGAAACGGTCACCGTGGTCGATCCCGTGCAGCCCATGCGTATCGCGGTGTCGACCCTGTGTCAGATCGCGGCCACCATCGGCAGCCGGCCAGCGGAGTACGGCGGCATGCTGGGCTCCGGACCGGACGGCGTCGTGAGGCATTTCGTGTTCGATCGCGGTGCCGAGCGCGGCCGCCTCGCCTACACGCCGGATGCGCGGCTGCTGAACCGCATCTACAGGGAGGAGTGGAAGCCCCGGGGGATCCGGCTCGCCGGCTTCGTCCATTCCCATCCACCCGGTGTGCCGAACCCGTCGTGCGCCGACGCAGGGGCTGCAGCGCTGATCCTCGAGGCTTTTCCCGACCTCGACCGGCTGCTGTTGCCCATCGTCCTGACCGAACCGGATACCGGGTCGTTTGAGTTCCGGCCCCACGTCGCGTTGCGCGACGGACACCCGGTACGCCTTGCCGCCGTCGACCTTGCCTGCGTGGCCGACAACGATGCCGACGATGTCGTCTTGCCGTCCTCCGCGTGGCCTGCCACGGCCCCGGGCAAGGGCTTCACGCCGTTGCGGATCCGACGAGTGGTGCTGCTCAGAGGGCTGGCGGCAATTGCCGGCATTGTCTTGGCGGCCATGATCGCTGCCGCGATGCTCGGGACACCACCCGTGCCTGGCCGCGACGCCCCGCTTCGCATCGACCCGCCGGTGGCGGCAGAAGATCCCTTGCCGGAAGGCCCACCCTGACCGGCGGTACGAGCGGCCTATTTTGAGGTGGCACCAAGGCGTGGCAGCATTGCCTCCCGGACGGGGCAGCCCGCCGACAAAGGAACGGTATCGATGTCCCGCAAGCCCCGGAACGGCGCGAAGCCCAGGAATGTCCTGATCGTCACGGCCGGCCTCGCGCCCGCCGTCGTTACCGAAACGGTCTGGGCGCTGCTGCAGCCCCGCGAGCAGCCGCGGTTCGTGCCGGACGAAATCGTGATCTGCACGACGGCCAGGGCAGCACCGCTGTTCAAGCGGGAACTTTGCCGGGAGCACGGCCGGCTGGACGAACTCTGCAAGGATCTGGGCGTTCCGCCGCTCAGCGCCATCTGCCGCGTCGAACCGCTGCCTGGCGCTGACGACATACGGTCGGCAGAGGATGCGACCCTGTTCGCCGACGCCATGACCCGCCTGGTACGGGACTACACGTCCGAGCCATCGACACGGATCCATATGTCGATCGCCGGTGGGCGCAAGACCATGAGCTTCCACGCGGGAGTGGCGATGTGCATGTTCGGCCGGATCGGCGACGAGATCTCGCACGTACTGGTGCGGCCGGCCGAACTCGAACAGTGCGACGGATTCTTCTGGCCGACGAGCTACCCGAGCAAGGCGACCCATCGCCATACCAAGGCTGTCTACAGCGGGCGCTATCCCGATGCCCAAGTCGACCTCAACATGATGCCCTACATACGTACCCGGTCTCACACGCCGGCATCACTGCTGACATCGGGAGCGTCGAGCTATTCCGACTATGTGGCCGAGCTGAACGCCCTCGCCGAAGGCGGCGTGCTACGGCTCGATCTCGAGCAGCGGACGATCACCTATGCAGGCCTGAAGCCGCTGCACCTCAACGCGCAGCATTTTGCGCTCTACTGGGTGATGGCGGTGTGGGCCAAGAAGCAGGTGGCGGGCGCGAGCGCCGGCGACCAGGTCGGCGTGGACCATCACGGTTGGCTGATCAAGAAGGCGCTCGACGATCCCGAAACCTACCGTAAGCGCTACAAATGGCCGATCAATCCGCGCGAGCTCTACAACGAGATCTATCTCGGTGCGACAGGGGCCGACTCCGACAACAGAAAGGTCGATTTCGCCCAGGCGCGCACCCGCCTGATCGACGAGTTGCAAAACTGGGTGACCACGCCCGAACTAGCGGATCGCCTTGGCGCGCCGCAGGACCGCTTCCTTCGCACCCGGTCGATGGGCCTCAAGGTAACACCCGATCAGATCGTGCTGGTCCCGGAGATCTACGGCAGGCCGCGGGCCCGCGACGAAGTCCTGCGGGCGAACAGGCTGGCGTCGGACGGGCGGTGAAGACAGTCTTCACCAGCGGTAATAGTGGGCCAAAGAAAAACACCGAAAATCTTGATTCGTTATTCCTGAATGGAATACTTGTCCGTACCGAAAACCTCATCCGCACTGGCGTGAGAGGCAAGATCGGTTACACTGAATGACCTGCAGGCTGCAACTCGGCGTTGTCCCCCACTCCGGCGCGATCAGTGCCAGGACTTGCCCTCTGCGGCGGCGCGCACGAACGCCTTGGTAATGGCAGCGGCAAATCGCAGTTGCTCAAGCAGCTTGGCAAGGCCCAAGCACTCCAAGTCACGCACAAGCTCTTCGTCACTCACCCCCAACTCCAAAGCAAGCTGCTTTGCTTCGTGCAGATCCGCATCATCTTTGGCCATCGATCCATGACCTCCTTACATCGACCGATAGTCTGGCCTAGTCACTGAGACATCCCGGCCTTCTCTAAAGTCGACTGTGTTTGAAGCCAGGATCGAACGCCCTAGCCTTTCCAATCCAGAAGCTTGTCTCCGGTTCCCGTTAATCCACTTGAATGCCAATACATCGTCATTGGGAACACCTTCTCCATCCCGATACATAATACCTAGCTTATACATGGCGCTTGAATCACCAGCGGCCGCTTTCATTGTACCATTAGTCGTACTGCTTCTTGAACGCCGTGAGTGCAGCAGGTCCTTCGTGCGTCACGATATTGCGTGCACGTTCAAGCAAGTCCTGCCGCATTTGGTCTTGGGTCTCTTTACTCAAACCCGCCAGGCGAGGGTTCTTCATGAGATGATCCACCGCTTCGTCAATCTCTTTGTTTATCCATCCGTCAATCCGCTTGTCGTTCATGGTTCCCCACAATCCTCATTAGAGGGAGCAGGCTAGCCCGAAGCATGAAAAAGAAAAAGGCCCCGACAACGCGGAGCCTCAAGGTGGGGACGAGCGCCCAAGTCTTCTTCTTGGGAACGGTCAGCGAGGGACTTGTAACTCCCAATCCCAAAGAACATCTCAGGCCCATCTGCGCTCAGGCAGATGGTCTTGAGAAGATCGTCGCGGAACATCATCTCGGTGCGTTTTCGTCGAAGTAGGGCCAGCCGGTGAGGGCGTGCGCCTTCTTCGCAGCATCGCTGTCCAGAAACCACAGGACATGCGTTGTCATGTAGGTACGCGCCGCTAAAAATCTCCTTAGAAGTGGATTTGACACGAAGTAATGGCGGACAGGAAGGGATTCGAATTCTCGGTACGTTTGCACCGCAACAGTTGCGCATATCTGGTCAGCCATGGAATGGCTAACGGGCCGCCAAGAAAGCAATCGAATGATCTGCTCTTCAGCTTGAGGTCATGGGCACAGGAAGCGAATGCATGGGCACCCGGCACGGACGCCGGTGGAACATGCAAGGAGCCCACGATGACCAAGAAGAAAAGCGCTACAGCTAAGACAGCCATTGCCGCCACCGCGAGCACGGTGCGCAATGACCAGCAGAGCCGCAAGCCGAAGACCAAGCTCGCCCGACTCGAAGCGATGCTGCGACGCCCCAATGGTGCCACCATCGAACAGATCAGCAAGTCGTTGGTTTGGCAGGCACACAGCGTGAGGGGAGCGATGTCGGGTGCGCTGAAGAAGAAGCAGGGCCTCACAATCACCCATGAATTGACCGACGACGGCCGGCGCCTGTATCGGATCGCTTGAGCGGTCACTCAATGCGCTCCGCTGACAATAGCGCACTGGAGGCCGAGATCGCCCGCTTAAGCGATCTCGGCCTCAGCGACTTGCGCCAGGTGTGGAAGGAACGTCTTGGCACGCCTCCTGCGGTCGCCAGCATCGCCCTTACGCGGCGCTGGCTTTCGTGGGAACTACAGGCGCATGCGAGGGGTGGCTTCGATGCCACGACGCGGCGACGCCTTCGACAGCTCTTCAAGGCGTTCCGAGCTAAGGCTCCATCGACACCGTTGCCCGGTATCGGCCCAAGGTCCGGCAACATGCTGACCCGTGAATGGAATGGCGTGACCCACCGAGTGATGGTGCTGGAAGAGGGTTTCGCCTGGAACGGTCAGAAGTATGACTCATTGTCGAAGATCGCCTATCGCATCACCGGTACGCGCTGGTCGGGGCCGCGCTTCTTCGGCCTACGACCACAGCGCAAGTCATGACCGCGATTCGGCGTTGCGCCGTCTACACGCGCAAGTCCAGTGAGGAAGGCCTGGAACAGGCGTTCAATTCTCTGCATGCCCAACGCGAGGCATGCGAGGCCTATGTAAAGAGCCAGGCACACGAGGGCTGGAGGCTTGTAAAGGCCTCCTACGATGATGGCGGCCTTTCAGGGGGCAGCATGGAGCGGCCCGCGTTACGGCGGCTGCTGACGGAGGTGGCGGCCAGCCGGATCAACGTGATCGTGGTCTACAAGGTCGACCGACTAACGCGCTCCCTGGCAGACTTCGCCCGGATCGTCGAGACGCTGGACGGTCATGGGGCCAGCTTCGTGTCTGTCACCCAGCAGTTCAACACGACCACGTCGATGGGTCGCCTGACGCTGAACGTGCTGTTGTCGTTTGCACAGTTCGAGCGCGAGGTCACCGGCGAGCGTATCAGGGACAAGATCGCGGCCTCGAAGCGTAAAGGCATGTGGATGGGCGGCACCATCCCCCTGGGATACGATGTCAGGGACCGCGAGCTTGTCGTGAACGAGGCCGAAGCGGCGACGGTGCGGGACATATTCGACAGCTATGTCCGTCTCGGCTCCGTGGCGGAACTTCAGGCAGACCTGCAGCAGCGCGGGATTCTCAGTAAACGATGGACCTCGTCGACAGACCGCACCTGGGGCGGCGTGAAGTTCAGTCGAGGAGCGCTGTACTGGTTGTTGCGCAATCCCGTGTATGCCGGTCGGGTCGCGCACAAGGGGCACGTTTACCAAGGACAACAGGCAGCAATCGTCGAGCAGGATAAATGGGAACTGGCACAGGCGCTGCTGTCCGAGAAAAGTGCTTCTCGGCAACAGCGCCCCATCACCCCTGGAGGCCGCCCCCTCGCCGGGCGATTGTTCGATGACCGGGGCAATGCGATGAGCCCGAGCTATGCAACCAAGCGCAATGGTCAGAGATATCACTACTACGTCAGCCAAGCCCGACTGCAGAATGACAAAGCACGTGCCGGTACGGTCGCCCGCGTCCCTGCCAAGGAAATCGAGCGGCTCGTGCAGGAGGCTGTGGGAACCAGCGATGATGGCGGATCAGGCTCCGCCTCGGAGCTGCTGCGCCAGCGGGTCGAGCGCGTTGTGGTGCATGCGGACCGTATCGAGATCGTGCAGGCCGTCACCGAAGGCATGGCTGAAGATGAAGGAGGAGACGGCAGAACCATCGTCGTGCCGGCCAAACTTGCCCATCGAAATCGTGCCGTTGTCCTCGACGACGGACAGGCCGGCCCCGATCCTGTACTGCTGAAGGCCCTTTGCCGGGCACATGAGTGGCGCACCTGGCTCGAGCGGGGCGAGGCGCTTTCCTTCCAGGAGCTCGCCTCGAAAGCCGGTGTCACCCCGGGCTACGTCCAGAAGGTCCTGCCTCTTGCGTTCCTGGCACCGGGTCTGACGCGGGAACTGCTCGATGGCCGGCGCCGCTTGCACGGCGGCCTGATGGCCCGCCTGAATCGAGGCATTCCCACAGACTGGGATCAGCAGCTGACCTCGTTCTGACGTCGGCTCGCCGCGTCATTCTGTCTCAATATCAAAGTAACTGGCCTCCCCTTTGACTGGGATGCTGATCGTGCTTCCGGGAAGACGCAACACAGAGTGAGACCACCATCTGGGCGCTCCAGAGACACTCCGGCCAAAACCGGTAATTTGCTCAGAACTTTAGAAAAATGGCCGGTCTCTGGTCTCATAGTAGCCGGCGAAAGGGCCGGCGTTCGCGGCCTGTGCCGAGCTGTCTCTGGCATGGCCGCCCCACTCAAGGGTGGCTGGCTGGGGCGCCAGGATTCGAACCTGGGAATGGCGGAATCAAAATCCGCTGCCTTACCGCTTGGCGACGCCCCAACAGGCGGGCGGAACATAATGACTTCGCCTGAAGGGCGCCACTGCGGCCTCAGGCCGCCGCCGCGGCACGGCCTCAGGCCGCCGCGGCCGCCTTCTTCAGCGCATCGACATGCACGAAAGCGCCGTCGGCATAGAGCAGCGGCGTCGCCTCGGGATCGAGCGTGAGGTCGACGATCTCGCCGATATAGATCGTGTGGGTGCCGGCCGAGAGGCGTGTCACCAGCTTGCAGTCGAACGACACCGGGCAGCCTTTCAGCACCGGCGCCCCGGTGGTGAGCTGCGACCAGTCGCCCATGTCGCAGAAGCGGTCGTCGCCCTCGACGCCATCCATGCCGGCGAAGCGCTCGGCGATCTTGCGATGGGCGGGGCTCAGGATGTTGATGCAAAAGAAGCCCGCCTCGCCGATGTGGTCGTGGGCGCTGGCCGTCTTGTTGACGCAGACCAGGATCTGTGGCGGCTCGGCCGACACCGAGCACACGGCGGTTGCCGTCAGGCCGCCGCGGAGGTCGCCGTGGCGGGTGGTAATCAAGGTCACGCTTGCCGCGAGGTGACGCATGCCCTTTTTAAAGGCAGCCGCATCGATGCTCATTTCGCGAGTCTAGGGCACCCGGGCCGCCCGCCGCCACCGGAAACGGCCCCGCGCGGGCCCGGCTGACATAAAACCTTCATGAGACTGTCGTTCTTTGCGGTTGCCCGGCTGCGACCGGCCGCTACCGTCGGCCTGATATGGCTCCTTCGCCCAAGTCTGGACTGCGCGCCGACACCCATCCCGAGACCGCCCTGCGGCACATCGCGGCCGGCTGCCATGCCGACCTCCTGAAATATCGCGCTGCAGTGCTGAAAAGCGCCCAGCCGAACGGCATTCATCAGACCCGCGTGGCGCTCCGCCGCCTGCGCGCCGCCTTCGGCCTGTTCCGCGACGCCATCGACGGGCCGGCAGTCCGGTCGCTCGCCGCCGAAGCCAGGTGGCTGGCCCGCGAATGCGGCCCCGCCCGCGACCTGCAGGTTTTCCTGACCGAAACCGTGACCGATGTGCCACCCGTGGTGCGGCGGGTCGGCAGGCGCCTCGCCGACATCCATCTTCAGCACGCCCGGGCGGCGCTGTCGGGCGCCCGGTTCGCCGCCTTCGATCGCGCGCTCCAGGCCTTCGCCGCCAAGTCGCCAGCGGCCTCACCCGCAACCCCGTCTGCCGACAACCGTCTCGATGCCTTCGGCCGCACCGTGCTCGATGCCCGCCTGGCCAAGGCGCTCCGCCGCGGCCGCAAGCTCGAACAGTTCGACGCCGACCGCCTGCACCGGCTGCGCATCGCCATCAAGAAGCTGCGCTACGCCGCGAGCTTCCTGGCGCCCGCCTTTGCCTCGACCACCTTTGCGTCCATGAGGGTGAAGCCCTATATCGAGGCGACGGTGCGCCTGCAGGGCGCGCTCGGCGCCTTGAACGATCGCGCGGTGGCGGCCCAGGTCTTGGCCGATCTCGCGACGGCGGCCCGTCCGACGGAGGACGTGGCCCTGCCGCTCAAGGCCCTCGCCAAGCAGGTGGCGTCCGGCGAGAAACGCCGCCGCCGCCGCCTGGAGCGGGCCTGGGCAGACTTCAGGAAAGCCGAGCGGTTCTGGCGCGCCTAACGTTTTGTGCAGTCAGGATCGATCATGAGTGACACCACTACCGCCGCCGAACAGCGCATTCCCGTCACCGTGCTGACGGGCTTCCTCGGCAGCGGCAAGACCACGCTCTTGAACAAGTTGCTGCGCCGGCCGGAGCTGGCCGACACCGCCGTCATCATCAACGAGTTCGGCGAGATCGGGCTCGATCACCTCCTGGTCGAGAAGTCCGACGACGAAGGCATGGTGACGCTGAACTCCGGCTGCCTGTGCTGCACCGTGCGTGGCGACCTGGTGCGCACCATGAGCGAGCTGTTCCTGAAACGCTCGCGTGGTGAAATCTCACAGTTCAAGCGCATGGTGGTCGAGACCACCGGCCTCGCCGATCCGGCCCCCATCCTGCACACGCTGATGACCGATCCGCTGCTGGCTTCGCGCTACCGCCTCGACGGCGTGGTGACGACGGTCGACGGCGTGAACGGCTCCAGCACGCTCGACAACCACGAGGAGGCGATCAAGCAGGCCGCCGTCGCCGACCGCATCCTGCTGACCAAGGTCGACATTGCCGAAGCCCCCAAGCTCGAGGCGCTGAAGCACCGCCTGCATCACCTCAACCCCGGCGCGCCGTTCCATACCGTGGCCACCGGCGAGATCGACCCCAACGAGATCCTCAACGCCGGCCTCTACAATCCCGAGAGCAAGACCGCCGACGTGAAGAAGTGGCTGCAGGCCGAAGCCTATGAAGGCAGCCATGATCATGGCCATGGGCACGGCCATCATCACGGTCACGACCATGGCCACGACCATGAGCACAAGCACGAGCATGGTACGCACGGCGAGCAGGACCCGCACGACGTCAACCGCCACGACGATCGCATCCGCTCCTTCTGCATGACCTTCGACGAGCCGATGAGCTGGTCGACGGTGGCCGCCGCCTTCGATGCGCTGGTGACCTATCGCGGTCCCGATCTGCTCCGCATGAAGGGCATCCTGAACGTCAAGGACACCGACAAGCCCGTCGTCATCCATGGCGTGCAGCACGTCTTCCATCCGCCCGCCACGCTCGACGCCTGGCCCGAGGGCGACGACCGCAAGAGCCGCGTGGTGTTCATCACCCGCGACATCGCCGAGAGCACCATCCGCAAGGTCTTCGCCTCGTTCTTCGACGCGGAGAAGAAGGGCTGGGGCCAGGAACAGTCGCAACAGCAGCAGTAGCCGGCGCGATGCGCCTGGTCTCGAAGGACCTTCGATGAAGCTCGCCACCATCCTGCACGACGGCCGGACGAAGGCTGCCCTCGTCGCCTCGGACGGCACGTCCGTCTGGCCACTCGAGGACCTGCTGGGACGCCCCGTTCCCGACCTTGCCGCCATCCTGGCAGTGCTCGACGAAATCAAACGGCGGCTGAAGCCTGCCGGGCCCGGCCTTCCGCTGTCGGCGATAAAAGTCGAGGCGCCGATCCCGCGACCGGCGCGCAATATCATGTGCGTCGGCAAGAACTACCACGAGCACGCCAGGGAGTTCACGAAGAGCGGCTTCGACAGCAGCGCCAGCTCCGCGGCGGACGCCATCCCGACCGCGCCGATCATCTTCACCAAGGTGCCGGAATGCGTGATCGCGAACGGCGCCGACATCCGCTATCCGGCGGGAGTCAGCGACTCGCTCGACTACGAGGCGGAGCTCGGCCTGGTCATCGGCCGCGGCGGACGCGGGATCTCGAAAGCCGACGCTTACAGCCACGTCTGCGGCTACACGATCATCAACGACGTCACGGCCCGCGACCTGCAGGGCAAGCACAAGCAATGGTTCCTCGCCAAGTCGCTCGACACCTTCTGTCCGATGGGGCCCTGGCTGGTGACCGCCGACGAGGTCGATCCGGCAAACCTCGCCGTCAAATGCTGGGTGAACGACGAACTGCGCCAGAACGCCAATACGCGCGACCTCATCTTCGACATCCCGACCCTGATCGAGACGATCTCGGCGGGCATCACCCTTCTGCCGGGCGACGTCATCGCGACCGGCACGCCGGCGGGGGTCGGGATCGGCTTCACGCCGCCCAGGTTCCTGCAGCGGGGCGACCGGGTGACGATCGAGATCGAGGGCCTGGGGCGACTGTCCAACAGCGTTGCCTAGCGGCGACCTCGCGCCATCTCTCAGTTGTGACCGTTCCGGCCTGTTCGATCCGCCGCAGCCATGGCATCAATTGGGGCAACGACTAAGTCCCGGGAGGACCTCATGCGCTTGATGGCGAAATTCAGTTTCGTGGTCTTGGCCCTTGCCGCGCTGTCGGCACCCGCCGCCGCACAACCCTATCCCACCAAGCCGGTGAAGATCGTCGTGCCCTTCGGGCCGGGCGGCCCGGCCGACGTCTATGCCCGGCTGATCGGCAAGGAGCTCAGCGACGTCCTGAAGCAGCAATTCGTCGTCGAGAACAAGCCGGGCGCCGGCGCCGTGATCGGCACCGACATCGTCGCCAAGGCGGCCCCCGATGGCTACACGCTGCTGATGATGTCGAACACCCACACCACCAACGAGACGCTTCTGTCGAAGAAGCCCTACGCGCTGATGCGCGACCTCGTGGCGGTGGCGCCGGTCAATTCGTCGGACCTGGTGATGGTGGTGAACCCTGCCGTGCCGGCCAAGACGCTGAAGGAGTTCATCGCGCTGGCCAAGGCCGAGCCCGGCAAGCTCTCCTACGCCTCGTCCGGTCCGGGCACGCCCTATCACATGGCGGGCGAGCTGTTCAAAGCCATGAGCGGCACCGACATCCTGCATGTCCCGCACAAGGGCAGCGGCGAGGCGCGCGCCAGCGTGATCGGCGGCCATGTCTCGATGATGTTCGACGCGGTTACTGCGATGAAGGGCCATGTCGAGGCGGGCCAGGTGCGGGCACTGGCGACGACCGGCATGACGCGCTCGGCCGTGATGCCCGATGTGCCGACGGTGAACGAGGCGGGCGTGCCTGGTTACGAAGCCACGATCTGGCTCGGCATCATGGCGCCGGCCGGCACGCCACCCGAGATCGTGGCGAAGCTCAACGCCGAGATCGGCAAGATCATCGCCCGGCCGGCGATCCGCGAAGCCTGGGCCAAACAGGGCGCGGTGCCGATGACCATGACGCCCGCTGCCTTCACCACCTACATCCAGGGCGACATCGACAAGTGGGCGAAGGTCGTCGAGAAGTCCGGCGCCAAGGTCCAGTGATCAAGGTGCAGTGAGCGGATGAAGAAGCTCAGGATCCTGAGCGGCGGCGCCGCCCAGGGGTTGGTGGAAGCGCTGCGGCCCTCCTTCGAAGCCGAGACTGGCTGCAGTATCATGGGCACTTTCGGCGCTGTGGGCGCCATGCGCGCCCGCCTTCTGGGCGGTGAACCGGCCGACCTCGTGATCCTGACCCGGGCGCTCATCAAGGGGCTGGCCCACGACGGCCACGTCGCTGGTGCGACCACGGCCGATCTCGGCACGGTCGAGACCGCCGTCGCGATCCGGCGCGGCGACGCGGCCCCGGCGGTCGGCGATGCCAACGCGCTACGCGATGCCCTGCTCGACGCCGACGAGATCCATTTCCCGGATCCCGAGCAGGCGACCGCCGGCATCCATTTCGCCAAGGTGCTGCGCGACCTCGGCATCTGGGACACGGTCGCCGCGCGCCTGGAGATGGCGCCGAACGGCGCGACGGCGATGCGCGCGCTCGCTGCCTCGTCTGGCCGCCGTCCCATCGGCTGCACGCAGGCGACCGAGATCCTCTCGACGCCGGGCATCGTGCTGGTCGGCTCGCTGCCGCCCGGCTGCGCGCTGGCCACGGTCTACACGGGGGCGATTGGCGCCAAAGCCGAGGCGCCGGCCGAAGCGGCGCGGCTGCTGGCGCTGCTGACGGACGCCGGCGGGCGCGAGCGGCGGCGACAGTTGGGGTTCGGCTGAGGGCCCCGCAAGATGACTAGATAGGAAGCAGGCGCGGCCCTGTGCGCAACGCTTCATCGGAGTGTCTCCCCTCCCCCCGGCCCTCCGTGCTAGGCCTAGGCCATGGCGAAAACCAAGGCTCCCGCGAATACCCCCGGCGGCGACAACAAGCCGATCCGTCACCTCTACCTGATCGACGGCTCGGGCTACATCTTCCGCGCCTATCACGCGCTGCCGCCGATGAACCGGCCCGACGGCACGCCGATCAACGCCGTGTTCGGCTTCTCCAAGATGCTGGTGCAACTGCTGGAGGATCCCGAGGTCGACCATGTCGCCGTGATCCTCGATGCCGGGCGCACCACCTTCCGCAACGAGATCTATCCCAAGTACAAGGCGCAGCGGCCGGAGCCGCCGGAAGACCTGATCCCGCAGTTCCCGCTGATCCGCGAGGCCGCCGCCGCCTTCGGCATGCCCAGCATCGAGCTGGCGGGCTTCGAGGCCGACGATCTGATCGCGACCTACGCCCGCATGGCAGTGGAGGCCGGCGCCACCTGCACCATCGTGTCGTCCGACAAGGACCTGATGCAGCTCGTGCGGCCGGGCGTCGACATGATGGACCCGATGAAGATGCGCAAGGTCGGGCCGGCCGAGGTCATGGAGAAGTTCGGCGTGACGCCCGACAAGGTCGTGGACGTCCAGGCGCTGGCGGGCGATTCGACCGACAATGTGCCGGGCGCGCCGGGCATCGGTGTGAAGACTGCAGCCCTGCTCATCAATGAATTCGGCGACCTCGAGACGCTCCTGAAGCGTTCGGCCGAGATCAAGCAGCCCAAGCGGCGTGAATCGCTGGAACAGAATGCCGAGCTGATCCGCATCTCCAAGAAGCTGGTGCAACTCAGGGACGACGTGCCGCCACCCGCCGATCCGGATTCCTTCGACAAGCATGCGCCCGATCCCAACGTGCTGCTGCCGTGGCTGGAGCAGCAGGGCTTCAAGAGCCTGATCGCCAAATTCACCAAGGAACTGGGCGAGGCTACCAACCCGGTGGCGCCGGCCGCCACGCCGGCCCCCGCGACGAAGGCCGAGGCCGCCGCCCCGAAACCCGCACCGAAGGCGCATGCCAAGTCGAACCAGCCCTTCACCGCCGCCGACTACGAGATGATCCAGAACGAGGCGCAACTCGCCGAATGGGTCGCCGAGGCCACGAAAGCCGGCGCGGTCGCCTTCGACTGCGAGACCGACGCGCTCGACGCCAACAATGCGGGCCTGGTCGGCGTCTCGCTCGCCCTGCTCGAGGGGCCATGGGGCGACGTGAATTCGACCCGGCGGCGGGCGGCCTACCTGCCGCTTGCGCACCGCACCCCGGGCGGCGGCGCGCAGGGCGCGCTCGATCTCGCCGGAGACGGCGGGACCGCGGACGGCGGGAAACTTCTCGAAGGTCAGATCGCGCTCAAGAAGGCGATCGCCGCGCTGAAGCCGCTACTGGAAGACCCGGCGGTGCTGAAAGTCGGCCAGAACATCAAGTACGACATGACGGTGTTCCGCCGCTATGGCGTCGAGATCGGCCCGGTCGACGACACGATGCTGATCTCCTTCGTGCTCGACGCCGGCAAGAACAACCACGGCATGGACGAGCTCGCCCAGCTGCATCTGGGACAGACGACGATCAAATTCTCGGACGTGGCCGGCAGCGGCGCCAAGCAGGTGAGCTTCGACCATGTGCCGCTCGACAAGGCACGCGACTACGCCGCCGAGGATGCCGACGTCACCATGCAGCTCTGGGCGCGGCTGAAGCCCAGGCTGGTGCCCGAGCACATGACGACCATGTACGAGACCATCGAGCGGCCGCTGATCCCGGTGCTGCTGGGCATGGAGACGGCCGGCATCAAGGTCGATGCGCTGAAGCTCAAGAACCTCAGCAACGATTTCGAGAAGCGCCTGGGCGAGCTCGAGACCGAGATCCACAAGATCGCGGGGCGCGAATTCAACGTCGGCTCGCCCAAGCAGCTGGGCGAGATCCTGTTCGACGAGCAGAAGCTGCCCGGCGGCAAGCGCAACAAGAACGGCTCGTGGGCGACCGACGCCTCGGTGCTGGACGATCTCGCGGCCCAGGGACATGCACTGCCGGTCAAAATCCTGGAACATCGCCAGCTCGCCAAGCTCAAGGGCACCTATACCGACGCGCTGGTGCGCCAGGTCGACGCCAAGACCGGCCGCGTGCACACCTCGTATCACATGACCGGCGCCGCCACGGGCCGGCTCGCCTCGACCGATCCCAACCTGCAGAACATCCCGGTGCGCTCCGAGGAGGGCCGCAAGATCCGCCAGGCCTTCATCGCCGAGAAGGGCCACAAGCTCTTGAGCGCCGACTATTCCCAGATCGAGCTGCGCCTGCTGGCGCACGTGGCCGACATCGCCTCGCTCAAGGAAGCTTTTGCACGCGGCGAAGACATCCACGCCATCACGGCGAGCGAGATGTTCGGCGTGCCGGTCAAGGGCATGGACCCGCTGGTGCGGCGGCGCGCCAAGGCGATCAACTTCGGCATCATCTACGGCATCTCGGCCTTCGGCCTCGCCAACCAGCTCGGCATCGGCCAGCAGGAGGCGAAGGAATACATCGCCAAGTACTTCCAGCGATATCCCGGCATCCGCGACTACATGGAGCGGACCAAGGAGTATGCGCGCAAGCATGGCTACGTGCTGACGCCGTTCGGCCGCAAGATCCACCTCAAGTACATCAACGAAAAGGCGCAGGGCCTGCGTGCCTTCGCCGAGCGCGCGGCGATCAACGCGCCGCTGCAGGGCGGCGCCGCCGACATCATCAAGAAGGCGATGATCCGCGTGCCGGCGGCGCTGGCCGGGGCGAAGCTCAGGGCCCGGATGCTGCTGCAGGTGCACGACGAGCTGCTGTTCGAGGTGCCCGACAAGGAGCTCGACAAGACCAAGCAGGTGGCGCGCACCGTGATGGAGGGCGCCGCCAAACTCTCGGTGCCGCTGGTCGTCGATACCGGCGTCGGCGACAACTGGGCCGCCGCGCACTGACATTGGGGAGGGAAAGCGAGCAATGAAGATCTGGGGTCGTGCCAATTCGATCAACGTGCAGAAGGTTCTGTGGGCGGCCGACGAGTGCGGTCTCAAATACGAGCGCACCGACGTCGGTGGGCCGTTCGGCGGCAACGACCAGAAATGGTACCTCGACATGAACCCCAACGGCGTCGTGCCGACCATCGACGACGGCGGACGCATCATTTGGGAGAGCAATTCGGCGGTGCGCTACCTCTCGGCCAAGTATGCCGCCGGCACGCTGTGGCCGCAGGATCCAGGGGCGCGCAGCGAGGCCGACCGCTGGATGGACTGGCAGCTCAGCACCATCTCCGAGCCCATGCGCATCGCCTTCTGGGGCCTGGTGCGCACCCCACCGGAGAAGCGCGACATGGCGGCCATCAGGAAGGCCGCGGAGGACGCCGGCCGGCTGTTCGGCCGGCTCGACGGCTGGCTGACCGGTCGCCGCTACGTCGGCGGCGACCACTTCACCATGGGCGACATCCCGGTCGGCTGCTTCGCCTATCGCTGGTACGCGCTCGATATCGAGCGGCCGGAGCTCAAGAACCTGAAAGCCTGGTACGAGCGCCTCTCGACGCGCCCGGCCTATGCCAAGCACATCATGGTCAAGATGACCTGAGCAGTCCGATTTGCAGGTTCAGCAGGTTTCGGCTATATTTTTCGTCATGATGGGAGACGCCCGCCGGAGAGATCCGGCGGGCGTTTTTCATGGTCCATGACGGACCGTTTGGCCGCCGATTTTCCAGACACTCAATCTTCAGCAGCGGCCGGCCCCCGTGGCACAGTTCATCAGGGGGCGATTGCACAGCCGGATCAAGGACTTGACCCGGATTTTTGGCACAGGCGGCGGGACACTCGATGGCACAACGAGCTGTGCCGGGAAATGGTCCACCCGCGGCGCTACTTGCGCTTCGGCAGCTTCGCCATCTCGGCCAGGATCGCCCGGTCGATCACCGTGAACAGGTAGGCGTCGGGCGCCAGGGTGCAGCCGCCGCGGACCAGGAGCGCGATGTGGGTCCCCAGATCGCCGTCGGGGACGACCACGCCGCGATAGGCCGCGGCATGATTGGCAAGGTACGTCGCCAGCATCTTGCGCGGCTCCGGCGCCATGGCGTGCGCCTCCTTGCAGGTGATGTAGGCGGCCTGGTCGAAGTTGGTCGGAGCGACCTGGGCCTGCGCGGCGGTCGACGCGAGGAGCAACGCGCCGGCAACGAAGAGGGTTCTGGAGGTCATGGTGGCGCTCCCGCTCACTTGCTGTTGCCGATGGCGGTGCCGCCGAGATAGCCGACCGCGCCGCCGATCAGGCCGGCGCCGACCACCGCGCCGAAGCTGCCGCCGGTCACCAGGCCGATGCCGGTGCCCGCCGCTGCGCCGACGATGGCACCGGTCTGGCCGTCCGACAGGCTCTGGTTGCAGCCGCCCAACATGCCCGCCACGACGAACAGCGCGAGGATCTTGGTCTTGATCATGACTCTCTCCCGGAAAGGCCCCTCATGGGGGCGTCATATCGGCCTTCGTCCAGTCCTTGTCCGGATTGAACGTCGCGATGGCTGCCGCGCGCTGCGCTGTCTCGGGCCCGAGATCGCGCTGGTAGACGTCGCCGCTCTGGCTGACGATGAAGGTCATCACGCCGGTCTCGCCGTAGCGCACCGGCCAGGCGATGGCGGCGAAACCGCCGATCATGCGGCCGTTGACGATGTAGTCACGGGCACCGCCCGGCGCCGCCGGTCCCTGGGCATAGAGCAGGCGGAAGTTGTAGCCGTAGTGGCCGTCGGGTGTGCTCGAGCCGGCCTGCGCCTTGGCCACGGCCGGACCGAGCGGACTCGGCGGCTGGCCGGCCGGCGCCTCCCAGTAGAGGCCGTCCTTCTTGCCCGGCGAACTCAGCAAGCGGCGGGCATAGGCCGGCGCGCCGGTCTTCATCGGGTCGAGGGCGGCGTAGTCGCGCTGGGCATCGACGAGCGCCAGCATGGTCTGGATGACGGCGAGTTCGTCGCGGCCGATCAGGCGAGCCCACATTTCCTGGCGGCCAGCCTCGAGGTCGAAGCGCCACTCCGCGCCGTCCTTCACGATCGGGACGGGCAGTGTCCAACCGGCCTTGCCGACCTCGACCACGGCCTTGGTGCCGTCCGAGACGGCGACCTTGTGGCTTTCGTCCCAGGCAGCGAGATAAGCGGTGCGCCGGCGATCGCGCTCATCGAGATCGGCCGGCACGAAGTCGCGCCAGCCGGCGCCGAACATCGCCGCTATCGCCTTCACATTCTTGCTGCGGACCGCAGCGGTGAGGGCGTCCGCCGCCGCCTCGGCGGTCGGAAAGCCCTGGGGCTTTGCCGCCGGCTGGGCCACCGCCGTGGCGGCGAGGCCGGCGACCAGGGCGAGCGCCAGAAGGCCGCGGCGCAGAAGTGAACCGTTCATCGCCGACCTCCGCGGCCGCCGCCGCCGCCAAAACCACGCCCGCCCCCGCTGTACGAACTGCCGCGCTGCGACTCGCGATTGACCTGCTGACCGCGATCGACGCCGTTGAAGGCGCCGCCGCTGCGGCCCTCCGACGCCGGCCGGGTGCCGGCCCCAGACCGTTCTCCGGCCCGCTCGCCGGCGCCGGTGCGCTCACCGCTGCCGGCACGCTGCTCGGCGTTGGTGCGGGCGGCGCCGTCGCGTTGGCCGGCCTGGCCGCCGCGCAGTTCGTTCTGGAACTGCTGGCCACGATACTGATCGCGCTCCGCCGAGCCCGGCCGGTTCTGGCCGTATTTCTGCTGCAGCGCCGGGTCGCGATAGGGCACGCCGTCGCGATGGGCGGCGTCGTGCGACCAGGTGCCGTTGGCGTAGTGGTTGGCGTTGAAGTTGTTGGCGCTGATGCTGGTCGCACGGTTGACGTTGACGTAGGTGTTGCCGTGGTTCCAGTTCCAGCCGCCGAACATGGCGGCACCGGCGGCGAGGCCGACGCCGAACATCATGCCGGTCATCAACGCCGCGCCGTAGTTGGGCGGCGGCGGATAATACGGTGGCGGATAGGCCGGATAGGGCCACGGCCCGTAGGCCCAGGCCGGATTGTAGTACGGCACGTAGATCATCTCGGGATTGGCCGGCTCGATCACGATCGTGCTGCTGCCACCCGTCGCCGCCGGCTGCGTCGTCACCTTCTGCTGCGGCGTGGTCTTGAGGTTGCCGGCCGCCGCCGCCTTGGCCCGCAGGCGCTGGACGGAATCGGCCACGTCCTTCTGCTGCGCGATCATCGCGTCGCCGACCTTCTGGGTCCAGTCGAGCTGGTCGTTCATCATCTTGAGGACCTGGGGGAAGGCGGTCAGCGACTTGACGCTGACATCCCAGCTCTTGTCCTTGACCGCGGCCACCGCCGCATCGCCCTTGAGGGCGGGGTTGGCCGCCGACCAGCGCGCCGCCTCGACCACTTCCAGCGGATAACCCGCGGCCATCAGGGTCTGCGCCAGCAGCGCGTCGGGATAGAGCGCGATCGGCGCCAGCATCTGGTCGAGCTGCTCGGGCGTGTAGGGCTTGGCGGCACTCGCGGTGCTCTGGGCGTGCAGCGAACGGAGCGGGGCAAGGGCCAGCATGGCCGTCGACAATGCAAGGAGTTTGCGCCGTTCCATGTGCTTCTTTTGCCTCTCGAACTCACGCCATTACGCAGCGGCACACTACCTTTGAATGGCACTTCGCGTCCAGCGCGCGGCGCTTCACACGAGGCGATAAACCTGTTCCGGCTCCTCGCGACCCTTGACGTGGCGCAGTTCGGGTGTGGGCAACTCCCCCAGCGCTTCCGGGTGCTTCATGGCGGCAATGGTGTCGCCGCTGACCAGGACGATCACGTCCTCGTCCTCGCGCATGAACTCCTTGCCGAGCTGTTCCAGGCGCTGCGCGACATTCACCGTGTCGCCCACCACGGTGTAGTTGACGCGGCCCGGTGCTCCGATGTTGCCGACCACGACCGGACCGGAATGCACGCCGATGCGCAGGCGGACGGGCGTCTTCCCGACGGCAGCGCGTTGCAGATTGTCCTCGCGGATCACGCGCGCCATCTCGAGCGCCGCATGGACCGCATGGTCGGCGTGGTCTTCCATCTTGGAGAGACCGCCCCACACCGCCATCACGCAGTCGCCGATATACTTGTCGATCACGCCCTGGTCCTGGTCGATGCAGGCACCGAGCAGCGCGAAATGATGGTTGAGCATGTCGGCCGTCTCCTGCTCCCGCAGGTCCTCGGCCTGTGGCGTGAAGCCGACGATGTCGGTGAACATCACGCTGACGTCGCGGCGGCGCGAAACCACCGCACTTTCGCCGAGCTCCATCAACCGGAAGACGAGCCGATGCGGCACGTAGGCGCCGAACCACTTCAGGGCGCCGCGGGCCTTGTCGAGGCTTTGCCCGGCGTCGTCGATCTCGCGCAGACGCGAGCGCTTGTGCAGCGGATGCTCGAATTCCAGCCGCTCGATCGACTCGGCCGCCGAGGTGATGGTGCGAATCGAGCGCGCCATGCTGAGACCCATCAGCAACGCAAGCAGGATCGCGACGGCCAGCGAGGCGGCGCCGACGATGGCACCGTTGGTCAGCCGGTCGAGATCGCCGGTTGCTTCCTCGAGCGGGTAGTACTGGCCGACCAGCCATGGATCGGGGCCATAGCGCCGGATCTCGCGGTAGACGAACACCCATTGCCGCCCCTCGGCAAAGATGACGCGACCGAAGCTGCCGAGCGCCTTGTCGATCCGCGCCGAGCGCACCGGCGGGTCCCAGAAATTCGCGAGGACCGGGTCGCCCACTTCCTTGATGGTGGGCAGCGGTTTCTCTTCGGAGAGGCCGAGACCGCGCGGATCGACCAGACGGCGGTGCGCCAGGACCTTGTCGCGCCCGACCAGGATGAAGTAGCGGCCTTCCGTACCCTGGCTGGCGTCGCCGATCAGATAGGAAAGGTCGCCGACCGCCACGGTGGCGATCAGGCCGCCGATGAAGGCATCGTCGATGCGGCGCACCGGCGTCCGCACGTTGAGCACCGGCTGCTTCAGCTGCTCGCTCCAGAACAGGGCGCCCCAAAAGGTGCCGTGCGACGTCTGCAACTGGCGAAACCGCTCCATGCCCTGCGGCAGGTTGACCAGCGAGAGGGTATCGCGCGTTACCTGCCCGTCGGGATGGCGCGTGGCGCGATGGAGCTGGAGGTCGAGGGTGGCGAAGGCCGCAGCCGAGACCGCCGGCACGCGCGCCATCATCACGGCCAGCGCCTCGCGCACGGCGACCGGCGACTCGATGTCGATGCGGCCGGCGGCGGCGAGGGCGGCAATCAGCTCGAGATGGTCGGCAACGGGATCGAGCCGGCTGCGGATCATCGCCACCTGGGCATCGACGACACGCTCGGCCCGATCGACCAGCAGCCGCTCGGCGGTGCCCGTGGCGCCTGCCAGCACCGCGATGTAGGCAATGCCCGATATCAGCGCCAACGAAGCGAACGCCAGCGCGAGCGCCGCGATCAGCGGCAGGCGCCAGGGCCGGCGAGGCAGAACCGCGACCGGGACCGCGACCGAAGGGGATGCGTCAGGAAGGTTGCTCAAGCCCGACCATCATACGGCGTCCCACGGTCCGACGCGACCATGGGGGCGACCGTGTGACGGCGGTCAGGCGGCGGCGCGGATTGCGGCCTGGTTCACCTTGCCGTCGACGTGGCTCTCGAACTGCTGGAAGTTGGCCTCGAAGCGCTTGGCGACGTCGCGAGCGGCGCTGTCGTAGGCTTTCTTGTCTTTCCAGGTGTTCTTGGGGTTCAGCACCTCGCCCGGCACGTCCGGGCAGGCGCTGGGCACCTGCATGCCGAAGTGCGGATCGGCCACCGAGGCAACCGTCGCCAGCGTGCCATCGAGCGCGGCGCGGACCATGGCGCGGGTATGCCGGATCGACATCCGCTCACCGACGCCGAAGCCACCACCCGACCAGCCGGTGTTGACCAGCCAGCATTTGACATGCTGGCGGGCCATCTTCTCGCCCAGCATCTTGGCGTAGACCGTGGGATGGCGCGGCATGAAGGGGGCGCCGAAGCAGGTCGAGAAGGTGGCCTGCGGTTCGGTGACGCCCTTCTCGGTGCCGGCAACGCGCGCGGTATAGCCCGAGAGGAAGTGATACATCGCCTGCTCGGGACTGAGCTGCGAGATCGGGGGCAACACACCGAAGGCGTCGGCCGTCAGCATGACGATGTTCTCGGGCGTGCCGGCGATGCCGGAGGTCGAGGCATTGGGAATGAAATCGAGCGGATAGCAGGCGCGGGTGTTCTCGGTGTGCTTGCCATCGTCGAGATCGAGCCGGCCGCTCGCCGGATCGTGCACGACGTTCTCCAGCACCGTGCCGAAGCGCTCGGTCGTGGCGTAGATCTCAGGCTCGGCCTCGCGCGAAAGCTTGATCACCTTGGCGTAGCAGCCGCCCTCGAAATTGAAGAGGCTGGTCTCGCCCCAGCCATGCTCGTCGTCGCCGATCAACGTGCGCGACGGATCGGCCGACAGCGTCGTCTTGCCGGTGCCCGACAGGCCAAAGAAGATCGCCACGTCGCCCTTCGGCCCGAGGTTGGCCGAAGCGTGCATGGGCAGCACGTTCTTGTCGGGCAGCAGGTAGTTCAGGATGGTGAAGACCGACTTCTTGATCTCGCCGGCGTACCAGGTGCCGCAGATCGCCACGACGCGATCGGTGAAATTCACCAGCACCGCGCAATCCGATGCCGTCCCATCGAGTGCCGGCTCGGCCTGGAAGCCGGGCAGGTTGAGGATGGTGAAGTCGGGCTTGAATCCCAGAAGCTCGTCGGGCCTCGGCCGCAGGAACATGTTGCGGGCGAACAGATTGTGCCACGCCGTCTCGTTGATCACGCGCACCCCGATGCGGTGCGCGGGATCGGCGCCGGCCCAGCAGTCGCGCACGAACAGGTCGCGGCGCTGGGCATAGGCGAGCATGCGGTTGTAGAGGGCGCGATAGCGCTCCGGGGAGATCGGTTTATTGGTCTTGCCCCAGTCGATGCGGCCCTTGGACTGGCCGTCCTCGACAAAGAACTTGTCGTTGGGCGAACGGCCCGTATGCACACCGGTGCGCACCACGAAGGCGCCGCCTTCGGCCACCGTGCCCTCGCGACGACGGATCGCCTCCTCGTAGAGCGAGGGAACCTGGAGGTTCCAATAGACGTTACCCGGGTTCTTCAATCCGAGCGTCTCTAGTCCAACTTTGGGAACGACGAAGCCCGCCTGATGCACGGCGTTTCTCCCGGTTTGTACGGCTGATCCTATGGCGCCCTATGCGCTACTGGTGTGGCCAAGGGGTGGCAAGGGGCTGCGACAGTTAGTTTCGGGGATCATGTGGATCAGCTACCGCACCTGCGAAGGCCATCCCGCGGCGCGGAATCAGGCGGCGGCAGATCAGGCCGCCCTGGCTCGGCCAACCAGGGAGACCAGCACCTTGCGCGCCTCGGCGGCGTTGGTGAGCGGTTGATCGAACGGCAGCCGGGCAACTCGTCCGGCCTGCCGCAGGTCGATGCCCTCGGCGTCGATCCCCGTCATCCGCCAGTCGCTTCCCGGCAGCCCCAGCAGCTTCTGGGCGTAGAGTTGGAGGGCGTCGGCGTGGTCCTGGTTCATGTGACTGACGATACCAGCTTCGCTCTCGGCCAGGCCGGCCGGCGCCGGTCCAGGCAGCAGGTCGGCCGCATCCAGCCAGCGGATCTTGCCGAAGCCGGCAACCAGATGGGCCCGATCCAGGGCGATCCGGTAGAAGTGGAAGTCCTTGAAGCCCGCGTACATCGCGGCGTCCGGATGGCGGGCGAGAAAGCGCTGGCCGAGCCGTTCGTCGGTGGTCCTGAGGGCGCGCCCGAGCAGCGTGACCCTGGCACCGGTCAGCGGTTGGTCGAGGCCGCCGGTGCCGTCGAAAAGCAGCGACACCCGACTATCAGAGCTGATGGCCTTCGTATGCTCGGCCAGGTCGCTCAGCAGCAGGACCGGCGACAGGTCGTGATCGACCGCCACCAGCACCAGCGAGGCATAGGGCCAGGCGGCACCTCTTTCGCCTCCCGGGGGAGGCGGCAGGGCGGTTGCGAGGGTGGCGCGATCGAGTCCGCGCAGCAGGGCGCGGACCGTGCGTGACATATCTTCAATCATTTCGGGGCAAAACAGCCTTAATTCACGGATATCGATGGCCGATCGTGGCAGCGGCGGCAACGCCCCGGTCGTGTTACCATTCAACCACTATCCGCCTTGCCTGTCAGGAGAATCCACGCCGTGCGCAAGAACATCGCCCTCGTCGACGACGACCGCAACATCCTCACGTCTGTGTCGATGCTGCTCGAAGCCGAGGGCTTCCAGATCAAGACCTACAATGACGGCGCCTCGGCACTGGAAGGCCTCAACCAGGCGCCGCCCGACCTCGCGATCTTCGACATCAAGATGCCGCGCATGGATGGCATGGAGCTGCTGAACCGCATCCGCAAGACACAGCACTTCCCGGTAATCTTCCTCACCTCCAAGGACGAGGAAATCGACGAAGTGCTGGGACTGCGGATGGGCGCCGACGATTTCATCCGCAAGCCGTTCTCGCAGCGCCTGCTGCTCGAGCGTATCCGCGCCGTGCTGCGGCGCGCCGACACGGGCACCGCCAAGGGCGAGACCGCCGCCGAGCGCGTCGTGCGCGGCGAACTGGTGCTCGATCCCAGCCGGCATCAATGCACCTGGAAGGGCAAGGAGGTGCACCTGACGGTCACCGAGTTCCTGCTCCTGAAGTCGCTCGCCGAGCGGCCTGGCCACGTCAAGAACCGCGACCAGCTGATGGATGCCGCCTACGGCGAGACGATCTACGTCGACGATCGCACCATCGACAGCCACATCAAGCGGGTGCGCCGCAAGTTCCGCGAGGTCGACGGCGAATTCGAGCAGATCGAAACGCTCTATGGCATTGGATACCGATACCGCGACGCCTGAACCGGGCCGGCGCCAGGCGGCGCGACAAGCGTTCGGTTCGCGATTGGTGGCGGCGCTCGGCCGGCTGATACCGGCCGGTTGGCGCGCCCGTGCGCCCTCGCCCGCAGCCGAATCGCCGTCGTTGTTGCGGCGCAGGCGCAGCGAACGGCGTCATTCCCCGCTCACCCGCCGCATCCTGCTTCTCAACATCGTGCCCGTGGCCCTGCTGACGCTAGGCGCCGTTTACCTCAGCGACTACGAGGACGAGCTGATCGACGCCGAGCTCGCCTCGCTGCTGGTCCAGGGCGAGATGGTGGCAGCAGGTATCGGAGAGGTCGCCGTGGTCGGCGGCGAGGCCACGGTCAACCGGCTGGACGCCGATGCCGCGCGTCAGCTTCTGACCCGGCTGGTGCGTCCGACCGGCGTGCGGGCCCGCCTGTTCAGCGAGACCGGCGACCTTCTGGGAGATTCGGATTTTCTGAGCGAGGTTGGCCGCATCCACAGCGTCCCGCTGCCGCCGCCCGAGGCGCCTGCCGTCAGCGAGATCCCCGTCGCCGACAAGGTGAGCGACTGGATTGCCCGGCAATTGTCGCGGGCAGACCGTTTTCCGGACTATGTCGAACGCGCGACACCCTCCGTTCGCGACTATCCGGAGGCCGCGAGCGCACTGCGCGGGTTCAATGCATCGGCGGTGCGTATCGCCGCCGACGGCCGTCTGATCATGAGCGCCGCGGTGCCGGTGCAACGCTACAAGCAGGTGTTGGGGGCGCTGATCCTCACCCGGGACAATCGCGCTATCGCCGCCTCCTTGCGGCAGATCCGCTACGACATGATGACCATCGCGGCGGCGGCGCTCGGCATCACGGTGCTGCTCTCGCTCTATCTCGCCGGCACCATTACTCAGCCGATCGTGCGGCTGGCGAGGGCCGCCGACGAGGTGCGTCTCGCGCGGGAGAACCGGCCGGAGATTCCCGACCTTGGAAAGCGCGGCGACGAGATCGGCGACCTGAATGATGCGCTGCGCTCGATGACCAACGCGCTTTGGCAGCGCATCAACACCATCGAGAGCTTTGCCGCCGACGTGGCGCACGAACTCAAGAACCCCCTCACCTCCTTGCGTTCCGCCATCGAGATGGCGGCGCGGCCGGACCTCGACGCGGAACGCCGCGACAGGCTGATGGCCATCGTGATGGACGACATCAACCGACTGAACCGGCTGATCTCCGACATCTCGGATGCCTCGCGTCTCGACGCCGAGCTGATGCGCGGAGAGGTGAAGGCCGTCGACCTGCACGGCCTCCTGGCCGACATGGTCGGTCACTATGCCGCCAGCACCGCACGCAAGGCCGGCGTCGAGATCGATTTCCGGGTCGCCGCCAACCCGCCGTTCGCCGCGCACGGCCACGACGGCCGTTACGGCCAGGTGTTTCGCAATGTCATCGACAATGCCTTGTCGTTCGGCCCACCCAACTCGCGGATTGTGGTCGAACTGAGTCGCGAGCCGCGCGGCGGACCTTTCGTCGTCACGATCGACGATGAAGGGCCGGGCATTCCCGAGGAGAATCTCGAATCGATCTTCGAACGCTTCTACTCGGAGCGCCCGATCGAGCACTTCGGTCAGCATTCGGGACTGGGCCTCTCGATCTGCCGGCAGATCATGGAGACCTACGGCGGTTCGATCGCCGCCAGCAATCGCCGCGCACCGGATGGAAGGATTCTGGGTGCGCGCTTCACGATCCGCATTCCCGCCGCCAACACCCGAAAATGACGATGCTCGTGCACGCGACCTGCGTCGCCCTTCGGCCCCTTGGAACGTCGTCGGGCCGGACCTGGCGGGCGGTGTTGCTGCGCGGGCCCTCGGGCGCCGGCAAGTCCGATCTCGCGTTGCGCCTGATCGAGGCGGGCGGCCGCCTCGTGGCCGATGACCAGACCCGCCTCACCCGAAGCGGACGCACCCTGATCGCGACTGCCCCGGCCACGCTCGCCGGCCTGATCGAGGTGCGCGGCGTCGGCATCGTGAAGCTCGCGCAGGGGCAGGTGCTGGCGCGGGCGCCGCTGTCTCTGCTGGTTGATCTGGCGCCGGCCGACCGCATCGAGCGGCTGCCCGACTCGGCCAAGGAAAATCTGCTGGGCGTCGATCTGCCCGTGCTGGCGCTGGCGCCGTTCGAGGTCTCGGCCGCGGCCAAGTTGCGCCTTGCCGTGGCGCAAATCGAAGCCGCATGATCGCCGCTGTCCAGCCCATGCCCGACAGCCCGTCCCCTTCGTCCCAGATCGCCGCAAGCGTACGGCGCCGGTTCGTCCTGGTGACCGGCCTGTCCGGCGCCGGCCGGATGACAGCACTGAATGCACTCGAGGACATGGGCTACGTCGCGGTCGACAACATGCCACTGCCGCTGCTCGGCGACCTGATGCGTTCGACCGCAGGTGGTTCGGGCACGACCGCCCCGCCGTTGGCCTTCGGTGTCGATACCCGCACGTTCGGGTTCGACCCGCAGGAACTGGTCCGCCGCGTGCGCAAGCTGCGTCAGCGTCCCGACCTCGACGCGAAGCTGCTGTACCTCGAATGCGATACCGAAGTGCTTCAGCGCCGCTACACCGAGTCGCGTCGCCCCCATCCGCTGGCGCCCGACCGGCCGGTGATCGACAGCATCGTGGAGGAACGCCGGCAGATCGGCTGGATGCGCGATATCGCCGACCTCGTGATCGACACCTCGGCGCTGTCGCCACATGCACTCAAGCAGGTGCTCGCCGGCCACTTCGCCCTGGGCCCACGCGTCGGTATCCGCCTGTCGGTGATGTCGTTCTCGTTCCGCCGCGGCCTGCCGCGCGAGGCCGACCTCGTGTTCGATGCGCGCTTCCTGAAGAACCCGCACTACGAGCCGGCCCTGAAACCGCTGACCGGCCGCGATCCTGCCGTTGCGTCCTTCATTGCAACCGATCCCGATTACGCCCCTTTCCTCAAGCATCTGAGGGGGCTTGTCGGGCCCCTGCTGCCGCGTTTTGACGCAGAGGGAAAGAGCTATTTGACCATTGCCGTGGGCTGTACCGGCGGTCGCCACCGCTCCGTGGCGGTTGCGGAGGCGCTGGCAGACTGGTTGCGCGGCGCCGGCCGCTCGGTCACTCTCACCCACCGAGACGCCGACGGGGCCGGGGGGCCGGGCGGTACAGGGTAAACCGGACGGGGACGGATGATTGGTATCGTACTGGTGACCCACGGCAATCTGGCGCGTGAGTTTTTGGCCGCGCTCGAACATGTCGTTGGTCCGCAGCAATGCGTCTCGACAGTCTGCATCGGCGCCGACGACGACATGGAAAAGAGGCGCGCCGAGATCCTCGAACGGGCTCGTGCCTGCGATACGGGTGAAGGCGTCATCGTGCTGACCGACATGTTCGGCGGTACGCCTTCCAACCTCGCGATCTCGATCATGGAGCAGGCGCACATCGAGGTGCTGGCCGGCGTCAATCTGCCAATGCTGGTCAAGCTCGCCAGCGTCCGCACACGGCCGATCGCCGAAGCCGTGCGCATGGCCCAGGAGGCCGGCCGCAAGTACATCACCGTCGCCTCGCGCATCCTGGCCAAGGAAGCCTCGTGAACGAAGCCGCGTCTTTGGGCGCGGCCGACGCCGGCGTCGGGACTCTCCGCCGGACCTTGGGGATCGCCAACAAGCGCGGCCTGCATGCCCGCGCCGCTGCCAAGTTCGTGCGCACCGCCGGCCAGTTCGATTCGGTCGTGCGCGTCAGTTTCAAGGGCGAGGAAGTGTCCGGCCTGTCGATCATGGGGCTGATGATGTTGAGCGCCGGCATCGGCTGCGAAATCGAACTCGTCTGCTCGGGCCGCCAGGCGGCGGAGGCCATGGCCGCCCTTTCCGCCCTGGTCGAGGGCAAATTCGGCGAGGATTGAGCCGGACGGCCCGGCGGCATAAAGCGCCGGTTATCTGCCCATAAATTCTTGCTTATATGCGCATACGGCGCGTTGAGGCGGTGCCGGGCCGCTGATATGACACGCCCGCTTCCCCCTCAGCCGCACTTCAGGAGCGCCACATGGCCCAGGATTACATCGTCAAGGATATCGGGCTCGCCGACTGGGGCCGCAAGGAACTCGACATGGCCGAGACCGAGATGCCGGGCCTGATGTCGATCCGCAAGGAATACGGGCCGAAGAAGCCGCTGAAGGGTGCCCGCATCGCGGGGTCGCTGCACATGACCATCCAGACCGGCGTGCTGATCGAGACGCTGAAGGCGCTGGGCGCCGACGTGCGCTGGGCCTCGTGCAACATCTACTCGACGCAGGACCATGCCGCCGCGGCGATCGCCAAGGCCGGCACGCCGGTGTTCGCAATCAAGGGCGAGAGCCTCGAGGAATACTGGGACTACACCCACAAGATCTTCGAGTGGGGCGACGGCGGCGAGCCGAACATGATCCTCGATGACGGCGGTGACGCCACCCTGCTGGTCCATCTCGGTGCGCGGGCGGAGAAGGATGCCTCGCTGATCGCCAAGCCGACCAACGAAGAGGAGGAAGTCCTCTACAAGGCGATCGCCAAGACCAACAAGGCCAAGCCCGGCTGGTATGCCAAGCTCGGCAAGTCGATCCGCGGCGTGACCGAGGAGACGACGACGGGCGTGCATCGCCTCTACAACATGGCGAAGGAAGGCAAGCTCCTGTGGCCGGCCATCAACGTGAACGACTCCGTCACCAAGTCGAAGTTCGACAATCTCTACGGCTGCCGTGAATCGCTGGTCGACGGCATCCGCCGCGGCACCGACGTGATGATGTCGGGCAAGGTGGCGATGGTCGCGGGCTTCGGCGACGTCGGCAAGGGCTCGGCCGCCTCGCTGCGCCAGGC
>NZ_SCVH01000085.1 GCF_004296935.1 Reyranella sp. | reverse complement strand
TTCAAGCCGATCGTCGGCATGCTGTCGGACCGCTACGGCCGGCGTATCTTCTTCTTCGTGGCACTCCTGCTGTTCGCAGGCTTCCCGTTCCTCTACCGGTTCGTCCACACGCCCGACCAACTCGTCTGGCTGCGCGTGCTGCACGGCACGGCGACCGCGATCTTCGGTCCCGTCACGCTCGCGATCGTGACCGAGATGTCGACGCAGAGCCGTGGCGCACGGCTTGGCCTGTTCGAGATGGCACGCGGCAGCGGCCATCTGATCGCCCCGGCGGTTGCGGGCTTCATCCTGGCCTGGAGCTCGCCCGAGGTAGTGTTCACCGTGGTCGGGCTGCTGAGCTGCGCCGCCTTCGTGCCGGCGCTGTTCGTGCGCTTCGACGAGTCCAGGCGGGAGGCGGTCGATCGTACGGGTTTCTTCGCAGAGCTGGTCGACGGCGTGAAGCATGCCGCGACGCGACGCGAGCTCTGGTTCGTGGGCGTACTCGAGTTCGCGATCTACGGTTCCATCTATTCGCTCAAGGCCTTCCTGCCGATCTTCGCCCTCGAGGCGGGCTACGGCGTGTGGGCCGCGGGCCTGTTCTTCACCTTCCAGGAAGCGACGCACCTCCTTGTCCGGCCGTTCGGCGGCCGGCTGGGCGACCGTCGCGGCTATGCGCCCACCATCGCCTTCGGTCTGATGGCAATCGGCGGGGCGCTGGTGGCACTGCCGGCCGCGCCAAACGCCGGCGTGCTGCTGGCCCTCGCCGTCGTCGTCGGCATCGGCCAGGGCCTGACGTTCCCCTCGACGGTGGCGCTGATCGGCAATCGCATCGCCGTCAATCATATCGGCATGGGCCTGGGCTTCTACGGCGCGCTACGCAACGGTGGAAAGGTCACGGGCCCGATCATCGTCGGCGCCCTGCTGCAGGTCTTCGCCGCGAAGCTGGTATTCCCCGGCCTTGGAATTGCAGCCCTGCTCGTGGCTGCCGCTCTTCTGATCCTGGCTGCACCGCGCGGCCGCGTTCAGACTCCCTGACGCGCCGCCCGGTACTCGGCCTCGGTTCGCTCGATCAGCTCCGCGACCGAGGGCACGTCGCTGACTCCCGACACCGAGTGGCCGGCGCTCCAGATGTCCTTCCACCGCTTGGCATCGGGCTTGTCGCGCTCGGCGGCATTGATGTCCTTGGCAATGTCGATGGCACCGCGCACCGGCAGATTGTCGGGATCGAGCCCCGCCGCGGCGATCGAAGGCCGCAGCATGTTGGTCTCGAGGCCGGTGAAGGCTCGGGTCAGCAGCACGTCGTCGAGCCGGCTTCGCACCAACATCTGCTTGTAGCCGTCCTTGGCCAGGCTCTCGCGGGTGGCGATGAACTTGGTGCCCATGTAGGCAAGATCGCAGCCCAGGGTCTCGGCAGCGGCGACCGCCTGGCCATCGGCCATGCCGCCCGCCATCACCACGATGCCATCCCAGAACGCCCGGACCGCGCGCACGAAGGCGAAGGGGTTGACCCAGCCGGTTTGGCCGCCGGCCCCTGCCGTCAGCAGCACCAGCCCGTCGACACCGGCGGCGACGGCTTTCTCGGCGTGACGCACCGAGGCCACATCGGCCAGCACCAGGCAGCCCGAGTCCTTGAGCGGTTTTAGCACCGGTTCCGGCGATCCGACCGAGGTGATGACCAGTTCGACCTTGGCGCGCAGCACGGCGGCCAGGTCGTCGGGCACGCGCGGGTTGGAGCGGTGCACGATCAGATTGGGACAGAGCGGCGCCGGTGCGTGCCCGGTCTCGTCGGCGGCGCGCTTCAAGTCGTCGGCCATCCCGACCAGCCAGCCGTCGAGTTCCTCGACCGTGCGACAGTTGGCGGTCGGGAACGAGCCGATCACGCCACTGCGACACGCTGCCGTCACCAACGCCGGCCCCGACACCAGGAACATCGGGGCCGCGATCAGCGGCAGGCGGAGGCGGCTCCTGAGGGTGTCAGGCAGCACCTCAGGCCGCGGCGGCGAGGCCTTCCTGCTCCAGCACGCGCTTCACGGCCGGACGTGCCTTCATGCGCTCGTAGTGGGCGGCGACGTTCTTGGGCAGCGGCATCTTCATGCGGCCGGCCGCCCAGAACTCGACATAGAAGAGCGCCGCGTCGGCCACCGAGAACTTGCCGGCGAGGTATTCCTTGCCTTCCAGCGCCTTGTCCATCAGCGCCAGGCCGTTCTCCATGATCTCCTTGCCGCGCGCCTTGACCTTGTCGTGATCGGCTTCGGTCGGTGCGTAGTTCACCGGCCGGAACATGCGCGAGAAGCCCTGCATGTGCATGGTCGAGACGGCGTAGTCCATGGCTTCGAGCGCCTTCGCCTCGGCGTCGGCATCGGCCGGCATCAGCCCCTTCTCGGGATTCTTGCGCGCGAGCCAGGTGGCGATCGCCGGGAACTCGGTGAGCACCGAGCCATCGTCCTTCTGCAGCGTCGGCACCTTGGACTTGGGATTGAGCTTCACGAACTCGGGCCCGTACTGCTCGCGATTGGCGCCGTCGATCTTGTGCAGGTCGTAAGGCTTGCCGATCTCCTCGAGCAGCACGTGGATCCCGAGCGAGCAGGCACCAGGCATGTAATAGAGCTTCATGGTTTCCTCCAAATGATGGGTCGATACCGGACCAGCATATCTCATCGCAGTAGGGCGAGAAGCGCAATCCCGCCCACGACCAGCGCCGAGGCAGCCGTGCGACGGAGGCCGAAGCCTTCCTTGAGTACAAGGGTGCCCAGCACGGCACCGAAGATCACGCTGGTTTCGCGCAACGCCACCACCGGTCCCAGTGGCAGGCTCCGGGCGGCGAGCAAAAAGGCGAGGAAACCCGACACTGAAATAGCGCCGGCCAGCAGGCCGACAGCGCCATGGCGGCGGACGTAGGCCGGGAGTTGGGCGCGGCGAGTCACCAGGGCGTAACCGACCATGCCGAACCCGGTGACGATTTCCAGGCACGCCTGGAAGCCCAGGACCGTGCCGGCTGCACGTACGCCGAGCCCGCCGAAGAAGCTGTAGGTCGCGACCGACACGCCGGTCGCCAGTGCAAAGCCTACTGCCTGGCGGCTGGCGCCGGCGCCGATCGACAGCGCCATGATGCCGAGCGAGATCAGGCCGACCGCCACCATCTGCCCCATACTCAGCGTCTCGCCGATGGCCAGGAATGCGGCGATCGTCATCAGCACCGGCGCGATGCCGCGTGCCAGCGGGTAGACCACGCTCATGTCGCCCGCACCATAGGAGCGGATCAGAAGCGCGTAGTAGGCGAACATCACGCCGGCGGTGAGGCCGAGCCACTTCCAGCTCTCGGGGGCCGGCCAGTCGACGAACGGCAGGGCGGCAAGGCCCATCAGCAGGCCCGCCGTCCGGATCGCCACCATGGTGAGGACGCGGTCGCCGGCCGACTTCACCAGCGCATTCCAGATCGCATGGGCGATCGCCGAGAAGATGACGAGACCGTAGAGCAGCGCCGGAGTCATGACGTCTGATTGGCGACCCTGTCCGCCAGGCGGTCAACGCGGCGGTTCCAGTTGAGCCGCCACGCAAACGCCGCCTATGGTGCGGACCGCAAAGAGAAATCACACCGAGACGTCCCGGGGGAAACTGAACATGCCGACACCGAACCTGCGCGCCCTCGTGGGCACGCCCAAGACCAAGATCGGCACCTTTCTGTTCGAGTTCACGACTCCCGGCATCGGCCAGATCCTGAAGGCGGCGGGCGCCGACTTCGCCGTGCTCGACATGGAGCACACCGGCTTCGGTTTCGACACGGTGCGCAGCGTCGTGCGCTATCTGCAGGCCGCCGACCTGCCCCTGGTCGTGCGCGTGCCCTCGCAGTCCCGCCACCACATCTCGCGCGCGCTCGATACCGGCGCCGACGGCGTCATGGTGCCGATCGTGTCGTCGGTCGAGCAGGCCAAGGCGGTGCTGGAGGCGGCCAAGTATTGGCCCGACGGCACCCGTGGGGTGGCGCTGGGCCTCGCCCATGAGCGCTTCGCCATGCGCACCGAACCGCTGTTGCCGCGATTTGCCGAACAGAACGCCCGCACCGCCATCATCCTGCAGGTCGAGGACCCGAGGGGCGCAGCGGCCGCCGACGAGATCGCCTCGATGCCCGGCGTCGACATGCTGTGGCTCGGCCACAACGACCTCTCGGTGGCGCTGGGCGAGCCTGGCGCCTTCGACCACCCCGACTTCGCGCAGGCCGAGCAGGCGACGATCGCGGCGGCGAAGAAGCACGGCAAATCGGCCGGCCGGCTCGCGGTCGACGCCCGGCAAGGCGCCGAATTCGCCCGCATGGGCTATGACTTCGTGTCGATCGCGGGTGACGTCTGGCTGCTGCAGCAGGCTTTCGCCGCCGGCATCGAGACGGTCAGGCGCGGATGATCACCGGCAAGGCGCGGATGCCGCGGATGAAGTTCGAGTAGAGCCGCAACGGCGGGCCCGCGAGTTCGATCGCGAGGTCGCGCTTCAGGAGCTCTTCCCACAGGATCCTGAGCTGCATCTCGGCGAGGCGATCGCCGACGCAGCGGTGGATGCCGGCGCCGAAGGCGAGATGATGGCGCGGTTTGGCGCGCCCGACGAAGAATCGCTCGGGCTCCTCGATCGCGCTCTCGTCGCGATTGCCCGAGACGTACCACATCACCACCTTGTCGCCCTTGGCGATGGCCTTGCCGCCGAGTTCGGTGTCGCGGGTCGCGGTGCGCCGCATGTGGATCACCGGCGTCTGGTAGCGGATGGTTTCCGACACCAGGGTCGGCAGCAGGCTGGCATCGGCCCGCACCTTGGCGACCTCTTCGGGATGCTCGATCATCGCCATCAGCCCGCCGCTCATCGAATTGCGCGTGGTGTCGTTGCCGCCCACGATCAGAAGACCGAACGTGCCGATGAACTCGCGCAACGGCAGGTTCTGCGTCGCCTCGCTGTGGGCCATCATCGAGATCAGGTCGAATTTGGGGGGCTGGGCGGCGCGTTCCTTCCACAACGCCCCCATGATCTCGGCCATCTGCATCAGCTCGGCCATCCGCTCGGCCTCGCTCTTCACCACGGCATCCTCGGCCTCGATGTTGGCGATGGCGACGTCGGACCAGTGGGTGAGCTTGCGCCGGTCGGCCCACGGGAAATCGAACAGGGTGGCCAGCATCATGGCGGTGAGTTCGGTCGACACGCGGTCGACCCAGTCGAAGGTCTCGTTGCGCGGCAGGCCGTCGAGCACGGCCTGGGTGCGCCGGCGGATGGTGCCTTCCATGTTGGCGAGGTTGGTGGGCGCCACGATCGGCGCCACGGTCCGGCGCTGTGCGGTATGGCGCGGCGGGTCCATGCGGATAAAGTTGGGCAGATCCTGGCCCCGCGGCTGGTCGGCGATCTGGATGCCGCCCAAGCTCTGGTCCGACGAATAGGTGCCGTGGTCGAGCTCGACCTTCATGATGTCTGCGAAGCGGGTCACCGACCAGTAGGGCCCATAGGGGCTGTCTGCGTGGCGGTGCACCGGATCTTCCCGCCGCAGCCGTGCGAAATGCGGCGCCCAGCCATCTTCGCGGTAAAGGCGCGGATTGCTGACGTCAGCGTGCTCGGGGGCGGGCTCGGTCATGCCCAAAGGCCGCCCCCGGACCGGTTCCAAGTCAAGCCCATTCGCCGCAACGGACCCCGATTTGGCGCGTTGACAGTCGGAAGGCGCAGGCGCAAACCGTCGCGCCGCCGCCCCCTTTGGCGGCGTTTGATATCATGGCCGCAGCCGACACCAGCCCGCCCACTCCTCAGACCTCGCCCGCGACACCCGCGGCCAACGGCAGCAATGGCCATTCTGCGCCTGGCGGCGCCGCGGCCGGCCTGGTGGTGGGGGCGCTGGGCGTGGTGTTCGGCGACATCGGCACCAGCCCGCTCTACGCACTGCGCGAGACCTTCCTCCACGGCACCGGCCTGACGCCGACGCCGGAGCATGTGCTGGGTGTGCTGTCGACGCTGTTCTGGGCGGTGACGCTCACCGTCACCATCAAGTACGTCGTGCTGATCATGCGCGCCGACAACAAGGGCGAAGGCGGCGTGCTCGCTCTGGCGACACTCGCCACGCGCGGGTTGAACGGCAAGAGGCGCAGGGTGCGCCACGCCGTCATCGTGCTTGCGGTCATCGGCCTCGCACTATTCTACGGCGATGCCATCATCACGCCGGCCGTTTCCGTCATGGGCGCCGTCGAGGGCCTGTCGGCCATCACGCCGGCCTTCACCCCCCTCGTGATCCCGCTGGCGCTGGTCATCCTGGTCGGGTTGTTCTTCCTGCAGGCCCGCGGCACGGCCGATGTCGGCCGGCTGTTCGGGCCGGTCATGCTGCTGTGGTTCGTCGTGCTGGGCGTGCTCGGTGCCTGGCAGATCGCCAAGAACCCGGCCGTGCTCTACGCGATCAACCCCTACTACGCCGTCAGGCTGATCTCCGACCAGGGCCTCGGCATCTTCTGGGCCTTCGGCTCGATCGTTCTGGCCGTCACCGGCGCCGAAGCGCTGTACGCCGACATGGGCCATTTTGGCCGTAAACCGATCCGGGCCGGATGGCTCGGTCTCGTGATGCCCGGCCTTCTGCTCAACTACTTCGGCCAGGGCGCGATGATCATCGAGGATCCCGAGATCGTCCGGCAGGTGTTCTTCGAGCTGGTACCGAAGGACTACATCCTCGCGTTGGTGGTGCTCTCGACGCTCGCCGCCGTCATTGCCTCGCAGGCCGTCATCACCGGGGTCTTCTCGCTGACCCGCCAGGCGATCCAGCTCGGCTACCTGCCGCGCATGGAAATCAAGCACACGTCCGAGACCACGATCGGCCAGATCTACATCCCGCGCGTGAACTGGATCCTGATGGGCGGCGTCGTGGCCCTGGTCGTGGGCTTCGGCTCCTCGGGCGCCCTGGCCGGTGCCTATGGCCTGGCCGTCACAGGCGCCATGCTGGTCGACGCGGCACTGGCCACCGTGGTGGCGATCCTGGTGTGGCGCTGGTCGTGGCCGCTGGCGGTGGGCGTGTTCGGCCTGCTCGCCATCCCCGACCTCGCCTTCTTCATCGCCAACGCCCTCAAGATTCCCGACGGCGGCTGGCTGCCGCTGGTGGTCGCGGCCTTCGTCTACTTCACCATCACCACCTGGCGGCGCGGCCGCCGGCTGGTCGCGACCGAACTCAGCGAGGGCTCGCTCCCGCTACGCCAGTTCCTCGAGCGCATGGAGCGCGTGCCCGACCGCGTCGCCGGCACGGCGGTGTTCCTGACGGCCGACGCCACCCACACACCCGCGGCCTTCCTGCACAATCTGAAACACAACAAGGTCCTGCACGAGCGCATCATCATCCTGCAGGTCGAGACCATGGACGTGCCGCGCGTGCCCGACGCCAATCGCGTCGAGGTCGAGCGGCTGGGCAAGGGCTTCCATACAGTGGTGGCGCGCTACGGCTTCACCGAGCAGCCCGATGTGCCCGAGGCGCTCCGTGCCTGCCGGCCGCACGGCATCGCCTACGACGAGATGGAGACCAGCTTCTTCCTCGGCCGCGAGACGCTGGTGCCCGCGCAGCGTTCGACCCTGGGCAGGCTGGGCCGCGACTGGTTCATTTCACTTTCCCATTCGGCGTCGGCAACCAAGACCTTCTTCCGCATTCCGCCGAACCGCGCTATCGAGCTGGGCAACCAGATCCAGGTTTAAGTCCCGAGGGCAGACATGCCGCGACCCACGCTCGTACTGCTGCCCGGCCTGCTCGCCACGCGGCGTGTCTTCCAGCCCCAGATCGACGCCCTTTCCGACATCGCCGACATCGTGGTGCCCGAGCTCTGGCACCACGACTCGATGGCCGCCATGGCCGATGCAGCGCTCGCGATGGCGCCGGCCCGCTTCGCCCTCGCCGGCTTCTCGATGGGCGGCTATGTCGCCTTCGAGGTCCTGCGCCGCGCCTCCGAGCGCGTCGAACGACTGGCGCTGATCGACACCCAGGCCACGCCCGACGCGGCCGAGGCGACGGCCCGCCGCCACGGTCTGATGGAGCAGACCAAGATCGGCCGCTTCCATGGCGTGCAGCCTTCGCTGCTGCCGATGATCCTTCACCGCTCGCACATCGACGACCCGACCATCGTGCAGCCCATCCTCGACATGGCGCTGGAAGTCGGCGCCGAGGGCTTCGTCAACGAGACGCGGGCCACCATCGCGCGGCCCGACAGCCGGCCGCTGCTGGTCGACATCGAAGTTCCGACCGTGGTGATCGTCGGCCGCCAGGACCTGACGACGCCGCTCGTCCGCGCCGAGGAGATGGCCGCCGACATCTCGACCTCGCGGCTGGTCGTGCTCGAGGAGTGCGGCCACATGGCGCCGCTGGAAAGGCCGGCCGAGGTGACGGCCGAACTCAGGAGATGGTTGACGCAATGAACACGATCTACGCCCGCGAGGACTATCTCGGCGCCGACGAATACATCGACGTCGTTCGCAAATCGGGCCTCAACCGGCCGGTCGACGACCGCGGCCGCGTCGAGCGGATGCTGGCCCACGCCAACCTGATCCTGACCGCACGCCAGGACGGCAAGCTGGTCGGCTTCGCCCGCTCGCTCACCGACTTCTGCTTCTGCTGCTACCTGTCCGACCTCGCCGTCGACAAGGCCTGCCAGGGCCAGGGCATCGGCAAGCGCCTGATCGAGGAGACGCGCACGGCGGCCGGCGGTGCGCTCACCACCACGCTGCTGCTGTCGGCGCCGACGGCGATGAGTTTCTACCAGGGCATCAAGATGCCCCAGGCCGACAACTGCTTCCTCTACCGGCGGCAGCAGTAGCGACGCCTCCCGACGCGAGACAAATCGGAAACTGACTTTTTGCGCCCCCGGGCCTCGCCGGCGGCGCCCAAGCGCCTGACCCTCCTGAAAAATCCGGCGCGCGACGGAAGGCGCGTTGTCTCCCGAAGTGAGACATTTTGAAAACTCACTTCTCGCGCCCCAGCACCTCCGACGACCACATCAGCGCGGCCACGATACGGTCGTTGGCACGCCCGATATGGCCGATCTGGCGGCCTCGATAGAGCACCGGCCGCGTCCTGGGATTTTCGACCCGGTCCATGGCGGCCAGCAGGATCGTCTGGCGTCGCCACGTCAAGCGCTCGCGGCAGTCCCGGTCGAACGTCTCGTCCTGCTGGCGCCAGCGGTGGGCGGTGCGGCGGTCTATTCCGGTCCGCGCCGCCGCCTCGCTCATCGAGCCCCAGCGGTGGAGATGGCGCAGGAAATCGCGCTTGCGGCGGGCGAGGCTCGGCCGCTTGGGTGGTACATGCCATTTGACGTCGGGATAGCCGCCCGGCGGCGGCGGATCGCTGTAGGGCATCGACTCCTCCTTGGATAGGAGTATGTATACTATTCCTATTAAATACTGTCAATATCCTACCGGCTGCCCATTGACCTGAATCAAGGCACCAGCCCGTGCCGCGGCACAGGGTCGGCGCTGTTGCAAACATTGGTCGGGATTTTCGCATGCTGCACAGTCACGCTGTCGTCTGGATGGACTCGAAGGAAGCCCACGTCTTTCGTTTCAACGCCGAAGATGTCGAGCGCCAACGCATCAAGGCCCACAGCCCGTTCCGCAAGGTTCACCACAAGGCTGGCGTCATCGGCGCCGGGCATCAGCAGCTCGATCGCGACTATTTCGATCACATCGTCGACGCGCTGCGCGGCGTGGACGAATGGCTGCTGGTCGGACCTGGTGGCGCCAAGGATCAGCTCGTGCATCACGTCGAGACACACATCGGCTGGCTGAAGGAAAAGCTGTTCGCGATCGAAGCGATGGACCATCCGACCGACGGCGAGCTTCTCGATCACGCCCGGCGCTTCTTCAAGGCGGCGGACAAGTTGCGCCCGAACTCACCGCCGGTGGCGGGATAAGAGAGCCGCGCGTCAGCCGGAGGGGTGCGACAGGGCGTTCAAGATCGGGCAATGCACGGCGCTGCCCTTTTGCGGGCAGGCCGACACCAACGGCGCCAGTATGCGCTCCAGGCGAGTGAGGTCATCCAGCCGCCGGCGGATATCCAGGAGGTGCCGTTCGGCGACCTCGTGGACGTCGCCGCAGGTGTGCCGTCCCTTCTCGGCCATCCCGAGCAGTTCGCGAATGGCCTCGGTCGAGAAGCCCAGTTCCTGGGTCCGGCGGATAAAAGTCACGCGAGTGACGTCGGTGGTGCGGTAGAGTTGCAGCCCCCCGGCGGTTCGCCGCGGTTTGTCGATCAGGCCCAGGCCCTCGTAGTAGTGAATGGTGGCGACATCGACGCCGGCCTGTTGGGCCAGTGCGCCGACGGCAATCGTAGCAAGCGCGGACATGGCGACTTTGCCTCAAGACCGTGGTTCGGAACCTCCCGGATCGGGACGGCAGCAGAATAATGCCATGGTCCCGGATCGCATGCGAGGTGCAAATAGTTGCCCGTTCACCAAGCGAGCCGGGCCTTGGTCAGCGCCGGCGCTGCTGCGCTTCGACTGCCCTGCGGTACTGCGCCTCGAAGCCGGCCAAGCTCTGCTGAAACGGCCCGGCCATGGTGCCATCGCCCAGGCTGACCTGCACGACGATCTGCGAGCCCGACCGCATCTGCTGCAGCAGTTCGGCGGACTTGCCCTGGACGTAGGAGCATTCGCCGCCGCCGGCGCAGATGTCGGTCGAGACGAAGGGATTGCCGTCGACCTGAAGGCTGGCCCGCTTGCCCACGCCGTCGCCCACCACCGTGAGGGTGGTGTAGGCCACCGAGTAGCTCACGATCAGGAAGGTGCCGAGCAGGTTGTTGGGGCCGCCGTCGATCATGTTGGACACGGTGCAATCGAGCCCGCGCTCGGTATTGCAGTTCATCACCCACTGGTTCGGCGGCTGGTTCTGGCCCATGCCCTGGGCGAACGCCGGCGATGCAAGAGCCAGAGTGCCGGCCGCAACGAGAACTGATCGAAACATGGGCTGCTCGCCTCCGGCCTTGTTTGCCAACTCCATCCACGGACCCTATGTAGCCGCCAGTTCATCGCCGACAAAGCGCCAGTTACCAGGGAGATACCAAGAGATGTCCGAGACCATCAAACTCGTCGCCTTCTGCGGCAGCCTGCGCAAAGGTTCGTTCAATCGCCTGGCGCTCGCTGCCTTCACCGAGCGGCTGCCGGCTGGCGTCACGCTTTCAACCATCGAAATCGGCGACTGGCCGCTCTATGACGCCGACGTCCAGGCCAAGGGATTTCCCGACAAGGTGCAGGCCGCCCACAAGGCCATGCTCGAGGCCGACGGCATCGTGTTCGCGACCCCGGAATACAACTATTCGGTCTCGGGCGTGCTGAAGAACGCCATCGACTGGCTGTCGCGCATGACTCCGCAGCCCTTCGCCGCCAAGCCGGTCGCCATGTTCGGCGCCGCGGGCGGCCCGCTCGGCACGGCGCGCGCGCAGTACCACCTGCGCCAGATGATGGTGTTCCTCGACGGTCGGCCGGTGAACAAGCCCGAGGTCATGATCGGCCTTGCGCACACCAAGTTCGTCGACGGCAAGTTCACCGACGAGGTGGGCGCCAAACTGCTGGCCGATCTCGGTGCTTCGCTCGCCCTCGCGGTCAGGCAGGCAAGGGCGGCCGCGAAAGTGTCGTGACGAGCTTCAGTTCGGACGCAGGCTGAGGATGTAGGCGATCAGGTCATCCTGGTCGCGCGCGCCCAGCGACAGGTCGGGCATGCGGCCGTGCGGCGCCGACATGACGCCCTTCAGAGAAGCCGCCGTGGTCTCGCGCTTGGCGGCGATGGCGGGAAGTGTCGGCAGTCCGTCGGCCCGCCCGGCCGATGTCGTGCGGTCGACGACGTGACAATTGCCGCACCAGCGCTCGGCCAGTGCCCGCCCCCGGTCGAGATCAGCCGCCTCAGCCAAGCCGGGCAGCAGCAGCAGCAGCGGGGCGATCGACCAGCGCATCTTCTTCACCATGTGTAGAGGCCTCGTGGGGTCACCACCATGTGGTTGGTGACGGCTTTCACCCCGGGGATGGCGGCGGCAAGAACGCGGCAAGCCTCGCACTGGGCAGCCGAGTCGGCGTGGCCCCAGATCTCCACATTGCCGTCCTGCACGATGATGTTGCGGACCAGCGAAGGCGACCACGGCTCGCGATCGAGCTTCAGCAGGATCTGCTCGCGCAGCGCCGCATCGTCGACGGCGGGCGTCGCAGGGGGGGCCGGCGCCGCGATCAGCGCCTGCAGCAGGTTGGCGCGGCTCACGATGCCCACGACCTTGCCTTCGCGCACCACGGGCAGGCGCTTGATGCCGAACTGATCCATCCGCGCCGCCACGACCGACAGCTCGGTGTCCTCTTCCACCATGACGACCGGGTGGCTCATGACGTCGGCCACCGTCCGGCCGTGCGCCTTGAGATAGTCACGCGCCAGCGTGGCGCCCTCCTCGAACAGGGCCTTCCAGCGGGTGGTGATCTTCTCGGAGCCGATTTCCGCCCGGTGGATGAGATCGCCCTCGCTCACGATGCCCTGCAGCCGGCCGGTCGCATCGACCACCGGTAGGGCACTTATGCGTTCGCCAAGCAGCAGGCGCGCAGCCTCGAGGACCGTAGCGTCGGCTTTGATGCAAACCACCGTGGTGGTCATGATGTCTGCGGCCTTCATCGGTCCCCCCCCACTGGGTCTGGGCATTGGGGGACAAGATCGGGCCACCGGCGCCGGCACGCTTTGATCTGGATTAAACGCCAGGCACGAAAGATCGATTACTTGGCGTCAGATGGGCCGGGTCTTCACATGTTCGGGCTGCACGCCCATCGCCAGCACGCGCGCCGGCAGCCGGCGCAGCAACGGGAAGCGGTTGAGCATCCGTACCGGCCACGGCGGGCGCAGCGGGCGCGTGCCCGAGAGTGTCGGCGCGATCATCCGGTTTTGCAGGAAGACCTGGATGGCCTGTGTGGCCTTCACCGGCCACATGCGGTGCGCCTGCACGGCGGCGAGGTCGGAGTCGGCCAGCCGGCCCTCGCGGAGCGGCGCCGCCAGGATGTTGGAGGCGGCAACGGCGTCCTGGACGGCGATGTTCACGCCGACACCGCCGATCGGCGACATGGTGTGGGCGGCATCGCCGATGCACAGCACGCCCGGCCGCCACCATTTCTCGAGCCGCTCGACACCCACCGTCAGCAGCTTCAGGTCGTCGACCGTGGCCAGTTCGTGGACGCGGTCGGCGAGGAACGGCATGAGCTGGACGAGCCGGGTACGGAACGGCTCGATGCCGGCGGCCTTCAGCCTGTCGGCCGTACCCTTGGCGATGACGAAGGCGCATTGCCAGTAATCGCCGCGATCGAGCATCACCAGGATGCTGCCGGTGTCGAAGCGGCCCATCGTCTCCGCCGTGTCGCTGGGCTTGTGCGTCATGCGGAACCACAGCACGTCCATCGGCGCACCCAGCACATTGACCTTGAAGCCGGCGGCCTCGCGCACGGTCGACCGCCGGCCGTCGGCGCCGACCACGAGATCGGCGCGGATCTCCTGCGGCCGGCCATCGACGGTGGCGCGAACACCGACCACCTTGCCGCCCTCCTCGATCAGCCCGTCAGCCTCGGCATTCATCAGAAGCGTGAAGGCGGGATAGCGCTTGCCCGCGTCGGCAAGGAAATCGAGGAAGTCCCATTGCGGCATCATGGCGATGTAGGGTGCGCGCACCGGCAGATGCGAAAAGTCGGCGACCTGCACCCTCTCCTCGCCGAACTGGGCGCCGAAACGCGACACCTTCTGATGCGGCAGCTTGAGGAAATCATCGAGCAGGCCGAGTTCATCCATCACGTTCAGGGTCGAGGGATGGACCGTGTCGCCGCGAAAATCGCGCAGGAAGTCGCCGTGCTTTTCCAGCACCACGACCTTCACACCGGCCCGCGCCAGCAGGAAGCCCAACATCATGCCGGCGGGCCCGCCGCCCACGACGCAGCATTGGGTTTGCAGGATCGTCATCATGCCATTTCCTTCGAATTGTCATCCCGAACGACGTGAGGGACCTTCCCGTGGCCTCAAAGGTCCCTCGCTGCGCTCGGGATGACAATATTTCTTTGGCAAACTCACAGTCCAAACTGGCCTTGAGGTAATGCTTCGGCCCACACCGAAGGACAGTGACGCCGCCCGCGTGCTACGGGAACCGCCAAATGGCATCCCGACTGCCGCTCCTTTTGCTGCTGATCGCGGTGACCTGCCTCAGCCAGTTCTACCGAGTCTCCAACAGCGTGATCGCGCCGGAGCTCACGCGCGACCTCGATCTCAGCGCGCGCCAGCTCGGCTGGGCGGGCAGCGCCTTCTTCTTCGCGCTCTTTGCCGTGCAAATCCCCGTGGGCATGTGGTTCGACCGTTTCGGCGCCCGCCGTACGGTGGCGGCCCTGTCGCTGCTGGCCATGCTGGGCTCGTTGTGGATCGCGCGCGCCGCGGACGCCGCCGATCTCATCGCTGGCCGCACCATCGTGGGCATCGGCTGCGCCGCGTCCTTCATGTCGGTGGTGTTCCTGTGCTCGCGCTGGTTCGAGCAGGCCAGGCTCGCGACGGCGCTCTCCTGGGTGTTCGCCGCCTCCAACATCGGCACCCTGGCCGCCGCCACGCCGCTCGCCTGGGTGGCCGGCACCGTCGGCTGGCGCCACGGCTTCCTGGGCCTTGCCGCCGTCACGCTGCTGGTGGCGGTAGGCTTTCTGGCCTTCGTACGCGACCGGCCGCCGGAGTATCTCGGGCCCGAAGCCCGCAAGGAGACGCCGGCCGAGATCCTGCGCGGCCTGTGGGAAGTGTGGCGTACGCCGGGTCTCGGTCCCGTGCTCTCCATGCACTTCTTCGCCTACGCCACGATGCTGACGGTGCTGGGCGTATGGGGCGGGCCCTATCTCTACGACGTCCACAAGCTCGACGGCGTGGAACGCGGCAACGTGCTGCTCGCCATGGGCGTGGCGCAGATCCTGGGCATCCTGGCCTACGGGCCGATGGACCGCGTGCTGCGCTCGCGCAAGAAGGTCGTGTTCGGCGGCGCCGCAATCTCGATGGTGCTGCTGGCCGTCATGGCGCTGATGGCCAATCCGCCGCTGTGGCTCGCGGTCATGCTGCTGGTCGCCTTCTGCTTCTTCTGCGCCTACGGCACGGTGATCGTGGCCCAGGGCCGGGCGCTGTTTCCCGACCGCCTGGCCGGCCGCGGCGTCACCACGGTCAACATGGCGCAGTGCCTGGGGCTGGCGGTGCTGCCGGCGGGCACCGGCTACATCGTCGAAGCCTTCGGCTCAGGCGACACCGCCTACCGCTGGGTGTTCGCCACGCTGGCCGGCGGCCTCGCGCTGGGCTCGATCGCCTATGTACGCGCCCGCGACAGCGCCACCGGTTGAGGCGTAGACTGTCGGCTCCTATGCGGAGAGCCGCCATGGTTTCACGAGCGATGCGGACGTTCGCGGCGGGCGCCGCCCTCCTCCTTGCCGCCGCCGGCGCGGCGGCACAGACCTCACCACCGCCGGCCGTAGCCGCTCCCGACAATCATGCCGCAACCGGGCTCAGCTTCCCGCCGCAGATCGCCAACGCGCGCAAGGTTCGCTCGACCGACCTCGGCAGGACACTCGGTCGGCCCGAGCTCGGCTTTGATTGGAGCTATCAGATCGATGACCAGCTCTTGGCCTCGGTCTACATCTACGACGATGGCCAGAAGACGATCCCGACCGGCCCGGAAAATACGGCGGTCTACGACCAGTTCGACCAGGCCTACAAGGCCATCCACCAGGTGGCGCAAAACGCCGGCCGCTACGAAAAGCTGAAGCCGATCATGGGGCCGGCCTTCTGCCCGGTCGGCCATGTGGTGTTCCGCTGCGTCACCTTCTCGGCGGTGCAGAAGGTCGACAAGCGGCCGATCAACACGACGCTCCTGGTGACCGGTTATCGCAACCATTTCCTGAAGGTCAGGATCGATTGGCCGGAAGGTGCGAACACCAGCCAGCAGGCCGTCGATCGTTTCGTCCAGACCCTGGTCGGGGTCATCATGCGCTGACTACTTCGTCGCCTCCTTGAGGTAGGCGATCACATCGGCCAATTGGTCGCGCTGCTTTATCCCGGCGAATACCTTCTTCGTTCCGGGCATGTCGGCCTTGGGGTCGCGGAGATAGGCGGCCAGCGTCGCGTCGTTCCATTCGATGGCGAACCTGCGCATCACCTCGGAATAGCCGTAGCCCTGCCCGGTGCCCGACCGGCGGCCCATGATGCGGTAGAGATTGGGCCCCGTCGTGGTCGCGCCACCCCTCTGGAGCGTATGGCAGGCCTTGCACTGCGTGGCGAACACGCGCTCGCCCTTGGCCACGTCCTGCGCCGATGCCGCCGAGGCCGACAATCCCACGGCCAGCACGCTTGCGACGCCGATCCAGTTCCTCACTTGGTCGCTTCCTTGAGATAGGCGACCAGGTCGGCGAGTTGGCCGGCGTTCTTCACGCCGTTGAAGAGCATCTTGGTGCCGGGCACCTTGCCCTTGGGGTCGCGGTTGTACTCGGCCATCGTGGTGTCGTCCCAGACGATGCCCGACTTCTTCATGGCGTCGGAGGAGTCGTAGCCTCCGCCGGAGCCTGCCTTGCGGCCGAACACGCCGTGGAGGTTGGGGCCGGCCGTGCTGGCGCCATCCTTCTCGAGCGTATGGCAGGCCCGGCACTGGGTATTGAAGACGCGCTGGCCGCGTGAGGCCTCGCCGGACTGGGCAGCGGCGGTTCCGGCAGTGGCCGCCATGCCGGCTGCGATCACAGCGGCGGCAGTGATCCAACTCTTCATCACACTACTCCTGATGTTCCGGTCGAGGATGCCCTATATCTGGGCCACGATGCAGAGCCTGTTCGACACTGATGGCGGAATGGAGGCACTGGGGCCCGGTGCCGCGGTGCTGCGTGGCCGGGCGCTGCCCCGCGGCGAAGCCCTGCTCGCAGCCATCGACGCCATTGCCGCCGCGGCACCGTTCCGGCGCATGACGACACCTGGCGGCTTCGAGATGTCGGTGGCCATGACCAATTGCGGCCTGGGTGGCTGGATCACCGACCGCAAGGGCTATCGCTACACCGGGGTGGACCCCGAAACCGGCCGGCCGTGGCCTGCGATGCCCGCTGCCTTCCTGGCGCTGGCGCGCGAGGCGGCGGCCGCCGCGGGATTCGCGGGCTTCGTGCCGGACGCCTGCCTGATCAACCGCTACGAGCCCGGGGCGCGGCTGTCGCCGCACCAGGACAAGGACGAGGCCGACTACGGCCATCCCATCGTGTCGGTGTCGCTGGGATTGCCGGCGACCTTCCAGTTCGGCGGGCCGAAGCGCAGCGATCCCCTCAGGAAGGTAAGGCTGCACCACGGCGACGTCGTGGTGTGGGGCGGACCGTCACGGCTCGCCCACCACGGCGTGCTCGCGCTGAAGGACGGCGAACACCCGCTGACCGGGCGCCGCCGCTTCAACCTCACGCTCAGGAAGGCGTTCTAGTCACTCCGGCTTGAGGTTCTGCTCCTTGATGAGCGTCACCCAGCGCTTCTCTTCCAGCAGGTACCATTCCTTGAATTGGGCCGGCGTCGAGCTCCTGATCTCCACGCCCTGCTTCTTGAAGCGCTCGATCACCTCGGGTTCGGCCGTGATCTTGGCGATGGTGGCGTGAAGCTTGTCCTGGATCGGCTTGGGCGTGCCGGCCGGCACCACCAGACCCTGCCAGAACACGACGTCGAAGTCCTTGAGGTCGCTCGATTCGGCCACCGTCGGAATATCGGGGAAGCTGGGCGAGCGCTTGGCGCTGGAAATCGCGATGGCGCGTGTCTTGCCCGACTGCAGGAACGGTATCGCCTCGAGCGAGGCCGAGAACATCATCTGTGCCTGGCCCGAGGCCACGTCCTGGCCGGCCTGCGCGCCGCCGCGGTAGGGCACGATGGTGTAATTGAGCCCGGTCTTCGCGCGGAACATCTCCGCCGCCATGTGGTTGGTGGCGCCGATGCCCGAGGTCGCCATGTTGAACTTGCCCGGGTTGGCTTTCAGGTAGGCGATCAGCTCGGCCATGGTCTTGACCGGGAAGTCGGCGTTCACCTGCAGGATGAAGGGCGTGAAGCTGATCAGCGACACCAGGTCGAAGCTCTTGTGCGGATCGTACTGGACGTTGCCCTGCAGCGTCGGATTGATGATCAGCGAGGTGCCGCCGCCATAGAGCGTGTAGCCGTCGGCCGGGGCCTTGGCGACGAAGTTGGAGGCCACGGTCGTGGCCGCGCCCGCCTTGTTGTCGATCAGGACCGGCTTGCCCAGCAGGGCGCTCATGCGATCGCCGATGACGCGCACGATCGCGTCGTTCAGGCCACCCGCCGGATAGGGCACGATGAAGGTGATCGGTTTGTTGGGGTAATCGGATTGAGCGGACGCGGAAAACGGCAACACGAGCGCGGCGAATGCCAACGCGATGAACTTCGAACGCTTCATTTTCTTCCTCCCTGGGGTCAGTCGCCGACGAAGAACGGCAGCGTCACTTCCTTGTTGACCGGCTCGAAGCCGAGCCGGACGCGCTTGCCGATCTTGAGGTCGGCCTCGGTTACTCCGCGCAACGGCGCATTCACGCGCACGCCGGCGTCCATGTCGACCAGCGCCACTATGTAGGGTGCGGCTGCCTTGAAGAAGAAGTTGAAGGGATGGTGGCACACCGTCCAGGCATGAATCGCGCCGCCCTGTGCCGCTTCCCTGAATTCGCTCTCCATCGAGAAGCAATGCGGACAGACCGGCCGCGGATAGTGCCGGACCTTGCCGCAGGCCGAACAGTGCTGAAGCATGAACTTGCCCTCGCGCAGGCCGTCCCAGAAGGGCTGGCTTTCGCGCGTCGGCGTCGGCAGCGGACGTTCAGGCGCGGGCGCGGCAACGGGGGCGGTGCTCATGCTGCTCTCCGCAGGATCGCGATCGAGCCGTCGCCCATGTCGCCATAGCCGGTGACGAGGCCCACCTCCGCATCCTTGACCTGCGCGCGGCCGGCCTCGCCGCGGAGCTGGCGGGTGAGCTCGATCGCATGGTTGAGGCCCACGACATGGCCCTGGCTCAAGAGCCCGCCATGGGTGTTGATCGGCAGGTCACCGCCGAGACCGATGCGGCCGTCCATGATGAACGGCCCGCCCTCGCCGGTCTTGCAGAAGCCCAGGATTTCGAGCTGGCGGATCACCGTGAAGGTGAAGCAGTCGTAGATCTCGGCGACGTCGATGTCCTTCGGGCCGACACCCGCCATTTCGTAGGCGCGCGGCGCCGACTTCACGAGGCCGAACTCCAGGAGATCGGGGCGCTGGGCGATCGAGGCCGGTGATTCGGGATGGCCCTCGGCCACGCCCATGATGGTGACCAGCGGCTTCTTCAAGTCGCGCGCGCGATCGGCGCGGCTGATGATGATGGCCGCACCACCATCGCTCTCGAGGCTGCAGTCGAACAGGCGGAAGGGATCGGAGATCATGCGCGAGGCATGATGCTCCTCGACCGTGAGCGGCTTGTTCATCACCACGTTGCCGTTGAGGATCGCGTGCTGGCGCGTGACCACGGCGACCTCAGCGAAGTGGCGCGCCGTCGTGCCGTAGAGCTCCATGTGGCGGCGCGCACCCTGGGCGTAGAGCTGGGCGGGCGCAAACATGCCGATCGGCGCCTCGAACTCGGCGGCCAGCGCAAATTGCGGGAACTGCTGGAGCCGCGTCGACACGCGCGCGCCGGAATAGCCGGTGCGGCCAACCGCGATCAGCACATGGTTGCAGACGCCGGTCGCCACCGCCATGGCCGCGCTCTGGATGGCGGCGACACAGGTGGCGCCGCCCATCGGCACGAACAGCGACAGCTTGAGGTCGGGCAGGCCGAGATTGGCGATGAAATCCTCGGCAATGCCACCGCCCGGGAAATAGGGCACGACGCCATCGATGTCGCGCGGCGACAGCCCGGCGTCGGCGATGGCGGCGAGGCTTGCCTCGAGCTGAAGCGCGAGCGCGCTCTTGGGCGTGCCGCGCGTGTAGGCGGTCTCGCCGATGCCGCTGATTGCCGCCGCTTCGCGGAGCGGATGTGCCATTGTTTGTTTCCTCCGACAGGCATCGTGCCCTAAGCTCGCCCGTCCGCGAAGGGGGAAGAATGTCCAAGGAAGAGTTGGTTTCGCTGTCATCCGTCGAGATGCGTCGTCGTATCGGCACCAAGGAAATTTCGCCGGTCGAACTGCTGGAGGCCTGCCTCGCCCGCATCGAGGCGGTGAATCCCGCGGTCAATGCCGTGACGGCCATGTGCGTGGCCCGTGCGCGCAAGGAAGCCAAGGCGGCCGAGACCGCGGTGCGCCGCGGCGAGGAGCTGCCGTTGCTGCATGGGCTGCCCACCGGCATCAAGGATCTCGAAGAAACCAAGGATCTCCTCACGACTTACGGCTCGCCGCTCTACCGCGACTTCGTGCCGGCCTACGACAATGTGATGGTGAGCCGCGTGCGCCAGGCCGGCGCGATCATCGTCGGCAAGACCAACGTGCCGGAATTCGGCGCCGGCTCGAACAGCCGCAACCCGGTGTGGGGCGCCACGGGCAACCCGTTCAACACCACGCTCAATGCCGGCGGCTCCTCGGGCGGCTCGGCGGCGGCACTGGCCACCGATCTCCTGCCGGTCTGCACCGGCTCCGACACCGGCGGCAGCTTGCGCAATCCCGCAGCCTACTGCGGCGTCGTGGGCTTCCGCCCCTCGCCCGGCATGGTCGCTGTCGAGCGCCGCGCCATGGGCTGGACGCCGATCTCGGTGTTGGGCCCGATGGGTCGCTCCGTGGCCGACCTCAGCCTGCTCTATGCGACCCAGATCGGCCAGCACGACACCGACCCGCTCAGCTTCCCGATCGACGGCGCTGCCTTCGCCGAGCCCTGGCCGGTCGATCTCGGCAGCCTGCGTGTCGCCTGGACCGAGGATTTCAGCGGCGCGCCGGTCGAGAAGGGCATTCGCTCAACGATGCGCGAGAAGATCAAGGCGATGAAGCCCTTGTTCCGCAGTCTCGACAAGGTCGAGATCGACTATGGCCAGGCCGACCGCTGCTTCGACGTGATCCGGGCCGTCAGCTTCCTGTCGCGCTACCAGGACCTCTACACAAACAACCGCAAGATGCTCGGCCCCAACATCATCGCCAACTACGAGATCGGGGCCAAGCTCAGCCTCGCAGACTTCGCCTGGGCGCACGCCGAACAGACCCGCATCTTCCGCAGGTTCCAGGAACTCTATCGCGACTACGACCTGGTGCTGGGCCCGACGGTCGGTTTCTCGCCGTTCCCGTGGAAGCAGCTCTATATCGACGAGATGGACGGCAAGAAGCTGCGCAACTACTACCACTGGATGGCGTCGGTCTATTTCGTGACGCTGACCAGCAACCCCGCGGTGTCGCTGCCCTGCGGCCTCGACCACAAGAAGATGCCGTTTGGCCTGCAAGTGATCGGCCGCTTCCGCGGCGACGGCGAGGTGCTGGGCGCGGCACATGCGATGGAACAGGCCTTCAAGGGCATCCCGGGCCTCGCCCGGCCGCTGCCCAACATGGCCAAGCTGCGCAAGCCGACGGCGGCATTGAAGTCGATCGTCACGCACCCGCCCAAGCTCGACGCCAAAGTGGCGCGCGGTCCGGCGCCGGGCGCGCTCTGAGAAACGCGGCAACCCCACTGGGGTTGTCGCGACCGGCTTTACACAAATTCATCCTGCCGCCGCGGTGACGCCACCGGCGCCGACGTACCTCATTGCATGGAGGCCCGTTCCTCGACGGGCATTCGACGGAGGTAAATCATGCGCAACGTGAAGTGGCTGATGGCGGCAGCCCTGGTGGCCGCGACCGCGGGCTGCGTGGAGTCATCGGGCTATCCCAACGCGTCCTACGGTGCCAATCGCGGCTACTACATCAACGGCAGCTACTACAACGCCAACACGCCGCGGCGCGGCCCCTACGGCGACTACGACCGCGACGGCGTGCCGAACCGCTACGATCGCGACGCCAACGGCGACGGAGTGCCCGACTCCTTCCAGCGGTAGTGTCACTTGGCGCCCGGCATCTGGTGCCTTCAACAAATCTCAATTACGCCGTCACCTCACCATGGTCGGCGGCGTAAATGCCAACATGGGAGGGAGCCCGACATAAGGGCCCTCCCATGGAGGCAACGATGCGAAACCTCAGGGTTCTTGTCTCGCTGAGCACGATGGCTGCAACGGCCGGATGCATGGAAACGATGGGCTCGGGCTATCCGGCCACCTCATACGGCAGCAGCTACTACAGCCAGCCCAGCTATTATAGTCAGCCTACTTACTACAGCCGACCAAGCTACTATTCGACGCCTCAGCCGGTGGTGGTGACCCAGACCCGCTACGTCCCGGTCGCCAGCCCGACGCCACGACGAGGTCCCTACGGCGACTACGACCGCGACGGCATTCCCAACCGCTACGACCGCGACAAGAACGGCGACGGCGTGCCCGACCGCTACCAGCGGCGACGATACTAGCCGCAGCCGCCCCAGTCGCTCCTCGGCCCACCGCGGCCGGGCTGGAACTAGGATCGCGTCTGCTTCTTTGGCCTGGCGCGGCCGCGCGCCTCGGCCCGGACCTCGGCATCGTGCTGGCCGAGCGTCGGCGCGGCACGGCGCACGCCACCTGGCGTCGCCGACATCTTGAGCGGCACACCCAGCGTCTTCTGCCGGCCGGCCTTGGCATGGTCGACCTCGGCCACCATGCCGCGCGCCAGGATCTGCGGGTCGGCGAAGACCTCGTCGTGATGCAGAACCGGCCCGGCCGGAATGCTCTCGGCCTCCAGTGCCGTCATCCAATCGTCGGTCGAACGCTTCACGATCTCGGCCTGCAGGAGGCCCGCGATCAGGTCATTGTTCTTCACCCGATCGGCGTTGCTCCTGAAGCGCGGGTCGTCGGCCAACTCGGGCTTGCCGACCAGGGCGCAGAGCTTGCGAAAGAAGTTCTGCTGCGCCCCACCGATGGTGAGCCAGCCGTCGGCCGTCTGGAACACCTGGTAGGGCGAGGAGCCGCGATGGGCCTGGCCGAGCTTCTCCGGCCGGATGCCGTTGGCGAAGTAGTTGGCGGCCTCGTAGACGCCCAAAGACACCGTAGCCTCGAGCAGCGAGGTTTCGACCCACTGGCCCTGCCCGGTCTTCTGCCGCGCCTGCAGGGCCGCCAGGATGCCGATGGCGAGATAGAGCCCGGCGCCGACGTCGGAGATGGCGAGCGGAATGCGGTAGGGCGGCCCGTCCTTGGGCCCGGTCACCGACATCAGGCCCGACATCGCCTGGATCATCAGGTCGAAGCCGCCGCGCCTGGCGTAGGGCCCGGTCTGGCCGAAGCCCGAGATCGAGCCCAGCACCAGCCGCGGGTTGCGCGCCGACAGTGCGGCCCAGCCGATACCCAGGCGATCCATGACGCCTGGCCTGAAATTCTCCAGCACGACGTCGGCGCCGTCGACCAGGTCCCAGAAGATTTCCAGGTCGGCCGCGGCCTTGAGGTCGAGCCTGACGCCGCGCTTGTTGCGGTTCCACAGCATGAAGGGGGCTGACTCGCCCTCGACGAAGGGCGGCGCGCCGCGCATGGAATCGCCCTGCGGGCTCTCGATCTTGAGGACATCGGCGCCGAGATCGGCGAGCTGCATGCCGCAGAACGGGCCGGAGAGATGCGTGGTCAGGTCGAGGACGACCAGGCCATCGAGCGCGCCCTTCCTGGTCTCGGTGGCCATGCTATTTGCCCAACAGGTTCTTGAGATCGGTCATCGTCGAGGTCCACTTGCTGCCGCCGAATCCGTTGGACACGATCTTGCCGTCCTTGACGATGAGGAAGCGCGGCGTGCCGCTCTTGCGCGGGAGCTGGTCGAGGATCGGCTTCAGGTCGCCCGGCCAGTAGCGCTCCTGGTAGGCTTCCTTGAGCTTGGGCGCGTCGACCTCGATCCACGTCACTTGTCGGAACTCCGGCGAGGCGATCCAGGCGGCCTTGTTGGCGTTCTTCCATGCCGTGCAGGGTGGGCAATCCCAGCCGCCGACATAGATGACCTTGATCTCCGACGCCGCGTGGGCCGAACCGAGCGCCGTCGAGGCGGCCAGGAGCGCGACCGGGGACGCGAAAACGAAGGCACGGCGATTCATGTCGGGTAATCTAGGCCGGCATGCCCCGCCCCACCAATCCCCCTCTCGTCACCCTGGGTGACTTCTTCCGGTTCGCGGTTCGCCGCTTCCGTGCCGCCCGCCTGGCCTACGGCCACGGCACCACCAACGCCGTCGATGAAGCGGCCTTTCTGGTGCTGGAAGCGCTCCGCCTGCCGGTCGAGCGGCTTGAGCCCTGGCTCGATCTTCGGCCGACCGCGGCCGAGCGGGCGCGCCTGCTCACCCTGATCGAGGCGCGCATCGCGCTGCGCCTGCCCGCCCCCTACCTGGTCGGTGCGGCCTATATGCACGGCGTGCGCTTCCTCGCCGACAAGCGGGCGCTGATCCCACGCTCCTTCATCGGCGATCTGTTGGTGGGCGGCGGCCTGCCGATCGGCGATCCTTCCCGTGTCCGCCGCGTACTCGATCTCTGCACCGGCTCGGGATGCCTCGCCATCTTGGCGGCGCTCGTGTTCCCGCGCGCCAGGATCGACGCGGTCGACCTTTCGGCCGGTGCGCTGGCCCTGGCGCGGCGCAACGTGGCGGCCCACCGCCTGGGAGACCGCATCACGCTTCACCGCGGCGATCTCTTCAAGCCGCTGGGTTCCAGCCGCTACGACCTGATCCTCAGCAACCCGCCCTATGTCGATGCAGCCGGCATGGCCAAGCTGCCGCCGGAGTACCGCCACGAGCCGCGCATGGCGCTGGCCGCCGGCGACGACGGGCTCGAGCTGGTGCGCCGCATCCTGGCCGAAGCGCCACGCCATCTGGCAAAGAACGGAAGCCTGCTCTGCGAGATCGGCCGGGGCCGCAAGCCGCTCGAGGCGGCTTACCCGCGCTTGCCCTTCCTCTGGCTCGACACCGAGCAGAGCGAGGGCGAAGTGTTCTGGATCGCGCGGAAGGACCTCTGACCCCCTCCGCCCCTTCGGGGCACCTCCCCCGCAGACGGGGGAGGAGGAGTTCTTATCCTTCCCCCGTCTCGGGGGAAGGTGGCGCGCAGCGCCGGAAGGGGGTCATCAGCCTGCATCTCCCAGACAGATCCCCAGCGCCCGGGCGGTGCGGATCAGGGTGCCGTCGGGATCGACGGTGCGCGAGCGGCCCACGACCTTTTCGAGCGGCACGTCGATCACCTGACGGTTCCACCACGCCACCATCCGGTCGCCCTTGCCGTCGGCCAGCACGTCGACCGCGCGCACGCCCAGCGCCGAGGCGAGCAAACGGTCTTCCGCCGTGGGCATGGCGCCGCGCTGGACGTGCCCCAGCACGGTGGCGCGCGCCTCGGCGCCGGTGGCCTTCGCCAGCCGCTTGGCCAGCCACTCCCCGACACCATGGCCGGGCGCATCGGCCGACGCATCGGCCGCCTCATCGGATTGCCCGGCGGCCTCGGCCACCACGACCAGCGCCGAGGTGCGGCCCTCGGCGCGCAGACGGGCGATGTGGCCCGTGACGCGGTCGAGCCGCCAGCGCACTTCCGGAATCAACACGACATCGGCGCCACCGGCGATGCCGGCGGCGATGGCGATGTGGCCCGCGTCGCGGCCCATGACCTCCAGCACCATGACACGCTCGTGGCTGGCGCCGGTCGGCTGCAGGCGGTCGAGCGCCTCTGTGGCGATGGCAACGGCCGTCGAGTAGCCGACGGCACGCTCGGTCTGGCCGACATCGTTGTCGATGGTCTTCGGGATGCCGACGAAGGGCAGGCCCGACGGCGCCAGCAGTCGGCGCAGGAGGGCGAGGCTGCCGTCGCCGCCAACACCGATCAGCGCGTCGAGGCGAAGCTGGTTCAAGCCCTCGACCATCTCGCCGGAGCGGTCCTTGAGGCTGCCGTCGGCCATTGGGAAGGCGAAAGGATCGCCGCGGTTGGTGCTGCCGAGGAACGTGCCGCCCTGGCGCGCCAGCGCCGAATCGAGGCGTGCCGGGTCGAGCGTCACGGCCTCGACCGGGCGTTCCAGCAGGCCGAGCGTGCCGCGGCCGATGCCGATCGTCGTCCAGCCGTAACCGTGGTGGGCGCGCAACGCCACGGCGCGGATCACCGCATTGAGGCCGGCGCAGTCACCGCCGCTGGTGAGGATGCCGATTCGCTTGGTCATGCGGTGCCTCTCGCAGCTATTCTGGCGTCAAAGGAGTCCGAGATGCATCGCATTGCAAGCCTCTTCGTCGCGGCCATCACGCTGCCGCTGTCTGCCCTGGCGCAGCACAATCATCCGCAACCCTATGCCGGCCTCGACTCCCGGCCGGTCAAGGCCCTGTCGCCCGAACAGCTCGCCGACCTGCGCGCCGGCCGCGGCATGGGGCTCGCCTTGCCGGCGGAGCTTAACGGCTATCCCGGACCGACGCATGTGCTGGAACTTGCCGGCCCGCTCCACCTCACGCCCGAACAACGCGCCCGCACCGAGGCCCTCGTTGCCGCCATGAAAGCCGAGGCGATCCCGCTCGGCGAGCGGTTGATTGCCAACGAAACGGCCCTCGATCGCCTGTTCGCCGAGAAGCGGGCGACGGTGGGAACGCTCGACACGGCAGCCGCAAACGTCGGCACTGCCCAGGCGGCGCTCAGGGCCGCGCATCTTCGCTATCATCTCGACATGATGGCGGTTCTGACACCCGAACAGGTCGCGCGCTACGTTGCGCTGCGTGGCTACGCGGGCAGCCAGCCGCACCGCTAGGATTGAACGAGCCAATCAATCTTGAAGTCGGCGGCGGCCGCGGCAGGATAGGCGGCATGAAATCGCATTACACCATGTTTGCGGGCTACAACGCCTGGGCCAACCGCCGCCTCTACGACGCCGCGGCGCTGTTGTCCGATGCCGATTACCGCGCCGACAAGGGCGCGTTCTTCAAATCGATGCACGGCACGCTCAACCACCTGCTGGCGACCGACCGCATCTGGATGAAGCGCTTCACCGGTGAAGGCGAGGCGCCCGAGCGGCTGGACGCCATCCTGCACGACCGCCTGGCCGACCTCGATGCCGCGCGCACCGCCTTCGACCGGCACATCGTCGCCTGGGTCGATAGCCTCGACGAGGCGCGCCTGCGCGGCGTGATCCGTTACCGCCGGGTCTCGACGCCGGACGAGTTCGTCCAGCCGCTGATGCCGGCGCTCGACCACTGGTTCAACCACCAGACGCACCATCGCGGCCACGCGCATATGATCCTGACCACGCTCGGCCGGCAGGCACCGGAACTGGACCTGCTCTACTACCAGCGCGAGGCCGAAGCTGGCCGCGCCTGAGGCCGGCGCAGGATCGCGCGACCGATCCAGCGGACGATATGCAGGGAATTAAGGAAAAGCCCCGCTGAGCGGGGCTTTGTTTCATCCGGCAATGGTGGGCGCTGTAGGGCTCGAACCTACGACCCGCTGATTAAGAGTCAGCTGCTCTACCAACTGAGCTAAGCGCCCCCGATTGCTGGGGACATTGGCCGGAAGCGGCGCGGCTATACCAAGCAGGATACCCCTTGTCGATAGCCCCGCAGCAAAGAAATCCCCGGGATTCTTCCAGCATTTTCACCGTGTGCGCGGCAATTGCGCATCGCGGTAGACGTTGACCCCGATCAGCAGCCCGCAGGCGAACATGACCGAGACCATGGCGGTGCCGCCGTTGCTGACCAGCGGCAGCGGCACGCCAACCACCGGCAGGAGGCCCATGACCATGGCCGAGTTGATGAAGACATAGAGGAACATCATGGCAGTGACGCCGAGCGCCAGCAGGCGGCCGAAATGATGCTGGCTGCGGAAGGCGATCGAAAAACCCCAGACCAGCACCAGGGCGAACAGGGCGAGCAATACGAAGGCGCCGACCATGCCCCACTCCTCGACGAAGGTAGTAAAGATGAAGTCGGTCTGCTTCTCCGGCAGGAAGTTCAGCGACGACTGCGTGCCCTTGAGGAATCCCTTGCCGAACAGGCCGCCCGAGCCGATGGCGATCTTGGACTGGGTGATGTGGTAGCCGGCGCCCAGCGGATCGCGGTCGGGATCGAGGAAAGTGAGCACGCGCTTGCGCTGGTACTCGTGCATGAACGACCAGGCGATCGGCAGGCTGGCCACCGCGCCCGCGGCCGCGACGAGGAACATCCACAACCGCACCCCGGCCACGAACAGCAGCGCACCGCCGGCCATCAGCACCATCATCGCCGTGCCGAGGTCGGGCTGCACCATCACCAGCGCGACCGGCGCCAGGATCACCAGGAGCGGCGGCAGGGTGTAGAGGAACTGCGAGGCCTGCTCCTTGCGCAGGCCGTGGTAGTAGCGCGCCAGCACCAGGATCACCGCCACCTTGGCGATCTCCGAGGGCTGGATCTGCATCGGCCCGATCACCAGCCAGCGCTGCGCGCCCATGCCGATCTTGCCGATCAGGTCGACGGCGACCAGCAGCGCCAGGGACACGATGTAGATCGGCCAGGCCATCGCCAGCCAGACCTTGGGATGGATCAGGGCCACCGTCAGCATCAGGATGAAAGCTGCGCCGTAGCGCACGGCATGCCGGCTGGCCCAGGGCTCGAAGCGGCCGCCGGCTGCCGAGTAGAGCGCCAGCACGCCGACGCCGGCAATCGCCGTCAGCACCAGCGCCAGCCCCCAGTTGATCCGCCAGATCCGTTCCGCGAAGCCCACCGGCGCCGGTGCGTCCAGCGCGGTGCTGCTCATCGTCCGGCCTTCATCGCGATGCCATCTTCCGGAAGCGGTCGCTGCGCCTCGACGGATCGCGCTTCATGGTCTCGACCAGCACGTCGCGGCCGATCGGGCCGGCGGTGGCGCCGCCGGCCATGCCGTGCTCGACGATGACGGCGCAGGCGTAGCGCGGATTGTCGACCGGGCCGTAGCAGACGAACAGCGCGTGATGGCGCAGATGCCAGGGCAGCTGGGCCTGGGTGATGCCCATGTCGCGCTCGCGTTCGGTGATGCGCTTGACCTGGGCGGTGCCGGTCTTGCCGGCGAAGGCCAATGCCGGATCGCGCACGCGAAGCTGGTTGGCGGTGCCGAGGCCGGAATTCACGACCTGGTTCATGCCGTCGCGGATCATCGCCAGATGCTGCGGATTGAGCCGGAGCGATGGCGCCGCAGGCTTGCTGCGCGGCGGCGGCGGTCCGAGCTCCTCGCGCGGCGTCGCCTTGGCGAGCAGCAGGTTGGGCTGCACCTCGTAGCCCCCGTTGGCGAGGCGGGCAGTCATGATGGCGAGCTGCAGCGGCGTGCAGTTCATGTAACCCTGGCCAATGCCGAGGTTGAACGTATCGCCGTGCTGCCAAGGCTTGCCGACCTTCTCCTGTTTCCAGGCACGCGTCGGCTGGTTGCCGGCCGACTCGCCCGGCAGTCCGAGGTCGCTCTGCCGGCCAAAACCCAGGCGGGTCGCCATGTCGCTGATGCGGTCGACACCCGCACGCCGCGCCGCCTCGTAGAAGAAGCAGTCGCATGAGCCCGCAATCGCTTCGACGACGTTGGTCGAACCGTGGCCGCCCTTCAGCCAGCAGTGAAACTTGATGCTGCCCAGCTCGAGGTAGCCGACGCAGGGCAGCCGCGTATAGGGATCGATCGCCTTCGATTCCAGGGCGGCCAGCGCCGTCACCATCTTGTAGGTCGAGCCCGGTGGATAGACGCCGGCGATCGCCTTGTTGTGGAGCGGCCGCTCGGGATTATCCAGCAAGTCGCGCCATTCGCTGTGCGTGATGCCGCGCGCGAAGGTGCTGGGGTCGAAGCCCGGCGTCGAGGCCATGACGAGCACGTCGCCGGTGATCACGTCGAGCACCACGACCGAGCCGCTCTGGTGCTGCTTCATTTTCTCGGCGGCGAAGCGCTGCAGGTCGAGGTCGATGGTCAGCAGCGCGTTCGAGCCCGGCTGGCCCTCGGTGCGGTCGAGCTCGCGTACGACGCGGCCGACGGCGTTGACCTCGACCTGGACCGCGCCGGCACGGCCGCGCAGGTCGTCCTCGAGCGAGCGCTCCACGCCTTTCTTGCCGAACCGCATGGTCGCGAGCTGAAGCACCGGGTCGTCACGGCCGGCGAGATCCTCGTCGGAGACCCGGCCGGTGTAGCCCACGATGTGGCTCATCAACTCGCCCTCGGGATAGTCGCGCGACTGGCCGAGGTCGATGAACACGCCGGGCAGGTCGGGGGCATTGAACTCGATGCGCGCCACGTCCTCCCAGCCGAGATTCTCGCGCACCACCACGGGCTGGGCGTTGCGGCTGCGCTTGAGGTCGCGCAGCAGGCGATTCCGTTCGGTCTCGCCGAGGTTCAGGATCTGATCCAGGCGCTCGACCAGTACATCGGCGCCGCGGCCCCGGTCGGACGTCGCCATGGCGCGGAAATTGTTGCGGTTGACGGCGAGTGGCTGGCCGGTGCGATCGAAGATCATCCCGCGCGACGGCGGCAGCAGCCGCAGATTGATGCGGTTCTCCTCGGCCAGCGTGGCGAAGCGATGGGTCTCGATGACCTGGAGCTGGTAGAGACGTCCGGCCAGTGCCGACAGCAGGATACCCTGCACGCCGCCCAGCAGCAGGGCGCGCCGGGTGAACAGCCCGCTGCGTTCGCCGTCGCCCTTGCGGAAGGGCTTCATGACCCGGCCTTCATGACGTGGTCTCTCCCGGCCGCGCCGTGCCGCGCGATTCGTCGGGCACGTTCAGCGGGTCGCGGGCGCGCACGCGCGCGAGCAACGGGGCGAGCAGCGGATAGATCGAGATCACCACGGCATATTGCATCAATGCCGGAACGGGATCGATGGCTGTCCAGGTCCAAAGCGCGGTGAAGAACCACACCAGGATGACGAAGCCGAGCGCCAGCAGGCAGAAGCCGAACCACTGGAACAGGAACGGCACCCCCACCAGGTAGCGGCGGTTGTTGACCACGGCCGCCCGGATCAGCACGAACCCAAGCGCGCTGACGCCGACCGGCGCGCCGGGGCCGCCCAGCAGCAGGTCGAGCAGGATACCCATCGTCAGCAGGAGCGGCCCGGGCAGCCGTTCGGGCGTGGCCAGGCTGAACTGGAAAACAACCAGCGCCGGCAACAGTGGCAGCGCGCCCGAGAGATAGGGCGCGCGCAACGGCGCCAGGGTCAGCAGCACAAAGAACAGCAGGACCGCGCCGGGCAGCGCCCAGCGCCCCCAGCGATCGAGCATGGCGAGGAGGCCGTCTGCGCGCATGTCAGGAAATCCCCACGTCAGCGGATCCTGATGCCGGCCGGCGGCGCCGCCGGCCCGGCCGGGGTGCCGCCCACCAGCCCGGTGACGCCGTAATCGACGACGCGCACGAACTCGAGCCGCGAGAAATCGGCGAACGGCCGGACGCGGACGCTGCCCTCGCCGGTCTCCACCACCTCGCCGATCGGGATGCCGACCGGGAAGCTGCCACCGTGGCCGGAAGTCACGATGCGGTCGCCACGCTGCACACCGGCCACACTCTGCAGCAGGGTGAGGCGAAGTTGCGGGGAATTGTCGCCGGCCAGGATGGCGCGCTCGCGCGTGCGCTCGATCAGCACCGGCAGGCGCGAATTCACGTCGGTGACGAACAGCACACGGGCACTGTGCTCGCCGACCTCGGCGATGCGGCCGGCCAGACCTTCGCCGGTCACCACCGCCTGGCCAGAGGCGACGCCGGCCTTGCGCCCGACATTGAGGAGCGCGCCGCGGACATAGGCGCTGACGCTGTCGCCCACGATGCGGGCAGTGATGAAGGAGGCCTCGGGCCCTTCGCGGAAATTGGCGAGGCCACGCATGCGCTCGTTCTCGTTCTCCAGTCGCCTGGCGGCGGTCTGCCACGCCAGCAGGCGGGCATTCTCCTCGCGCAGGCGGGCGTTCTCCTCGCGCAAGCTTGCGAATTCCTTGAGGTCGGCAATGGTCCGGTTGGCGGCGGCGACGGGACGAGCGATGGCCTCGAGCACCGGACTGGCGAGGTCGAGGGCCAGCACGCGGGCATGCTCGACCAGCACGGTGTCGGCCTTGCCGACCAGCATGGCGCCGAACGAGGCGATCACGAGCAAACCGAGAGCGAAGCGCTGCACCACCGTGCGCACCTGGCTCGCGACTACCTCGAAGTCGTCCCGGATCGCCATATTCTGCCCATTCTACCCCAAAGCGGGCGGGGCGTGTGGCCTGTTAGTACATCGACGACAGGACGCCGCGCAGTCGGCCAATATTCTCCACAGCGTGGCCGGTGCCCAGCGCCACGCAAAGCAACGGGTCCTCGGCCACCGAGACCGGCAGGCCGGTGGCCTGGCGCAGCACGGTATCCATGTTCGACAGCATGGCGCCGCCGCCGGTCAGCACGATGCCCTTGTCGACGATGTCGGCGGCCAGTTCCGGGGCAGTGTTCTCCAGCGCCACCTTGACGGCCTCGACGATGGCGCTCACCGGCTCCTGCAGGCTCTCGGCGATCTGCCGCTCGGTGATGACCAGCTCCTTGGGGACACCGTTCATCAGGTCGCGGCCCTTGATTTCCATGGTCCGGCCCTCGCCATCCTCGGGCGGGCAGGCCGAGGCGATGGCCTTCTTGATGCGTTCGGCCGAGCTCTCGCCGACCAGGAGGTTATGGTTGCGGCGGATATAGGCGATGATCGCCTCATCCATCTTGTCGCCACCGACACGCACCGAGCGCGGATAGACGATGCCACCCAGCGACAGCACGGCCACTTCCGTCGTGCCGCCGCCGATATCGACCACCATGGAGCCGGTGGGCTCGGTAACCGGCAGGCCGGCACCGATGGCCGCTGCCATCGGCTCCTCGATCAGCCAGACCTTGCGGGCGCCGGCGCTCTCGGCCGACTCCTGGATGGCGCGGCGCTCGACGGCGGTGGAGCCGGAAGGCACGCAGACCACGATCTGGGGGTGGGCGAAGCTGCGCCGGTTGTGCACCTTCGAGATGAAGTGCTTGATCATCGCCTCGGCGACTTCGAAGTCGGCGATGACGCCGTCGCGCAGCGGGCGGATCGCCTGGATGTTGCCGGGCGTTCGGCCGAGCATCATCTTGGCCTCTTCGCCCACGGCGAGGACCTGTCGCTTGCCGCTCTGCGTGGTCAAGGCCACGACGGACGGTTCGTTGAGAACGATGCCCCGACCCTTCACATAGACCAGCGTATTGGCCGTGCCGAGGTCGATGCCCATGTCCGCCGAAAATAGCCCGATGACACGCGACAGCATTGAGTTAAGTCTCTGCAATTAAAGAGAAAAAGTGCACGCGTTGGCGTCTGCTCAAAGCCCGACACCAAGGTGCGGTCGGTTTAGACCGCCCGGCAGGGTCTCGCAAGGCGATTCAACGGGTTGCCGAGGTGTTCTAACGCTTCGCACTCGCGCGCTCGATCGCCTCGCTCACCAGCCGTTCAGCATCGGCTGGTCCTTCCCAGCGCAGCCCCCTCACCCATTTGCCCTTCTCCAGGTCCTTGTAGTGCTGGAAGAAGTGGGCGATCTGCTCGCACAGCACGGTCGGCAGGTCCTTGTAGGTCTTGATGCCCGTATAGAAGGGATGGAGCTTGTCGATCGGCACCGCGAGGATTTTCTCGTCCATGCCGGCCTCGTCCTCCATCAGCAGGACGCCGACCGGCCGGCAGCGGATGATGGCGCCCGGCACCACCGGCACCTGGCTGACGACCAGCACGTCGCAGGGATCGCCGTCGGCCGACAGCGTGTGCGGGATGAAACCGTAGTTGCCCGGATAGAACATCGCGGTATGCAGGAAGCGGTCGACGAACAGGGCGCCCGACTCCTTGTCGAGCTCGTACTTCACCGGCACCCCGCCCAGCGGGATCTCGATCAGGGCGTTCAGGTCCTTCGGCGGATGGCGGCCGACCGAAATCTTCGCGATGTCCATGACAGCCTCACTCGTTCTCGAGTCTGCGTTCCTGCCGCTCCAGCCAGGCGACCACGTCGGCGCGGCTGCCGGCCTCGATATGGGCCCATTGCGGCGACTTCATGCTCTCGCCGCCGGCGTCGCGCCAATATTCCTTGACGATCACCAGCGTCCACCCGGGCTTCGCCGCCCTGGTGCCCGTCGTCACCTCGATGGTGAAGCCATGGCTGGCGCCGGCATAGCTGTGGCGCTCGCGCAGCCAGTTCACGCCGTCGATCGACCACCGGGCCCTGGGCGTCCGCGTGACACCGGGATCGAGCAGGCGGTCGACGATGCGGAAGAACGACGCGTCGCCGATCTTGCGCACTACAAACCCATCAGCTTGGCGATGGTGTTGCGGTGGATGTCGTTGGTGCCGCCGCCGATCGAGCCCACGCGGACGTCGCGGAACAGGCGCTGGATGTCGTGCGCCATGGTGTAGCCGGCGCCGCCCATGATCTCCATGGCGAGATGGGCGCATTTGAACTCGCCGTCGGTGCCCTGGATCTTGGCGATCGCCGTCTCCTCGACCGGATTGAGTCCGGCATCGAGCATGTCGGCCAGGCGATAGGTCAGCGCCTGAGTCGTCTTGAGCATGATCCGCATGTCGGCGAACTTGTGCTGGATCGCCTGGAATTTCGAGATCGGCTGGCCGAACTGCACGCGCTCCACGGCGTAGGCCTTCGCGTACTCGATCGCGAAATGCATGTTGCCGCAGGCCTGGGCCGCCAGGCACAGGCGCTCGAGGTTGAGACCCTTCATCAGGCCGGACCAGCCGCGATTCTCCTCGCCGATCACATGGTCGGCCGGCACGAACACGCCGTCGAGGAAGATCTCGTTGGCGTGCGTGGTCCGCCGGCCGAGCGTCTCCAGCGGCTTCATGGTGAGGCCCGCCGCGCGGGCATCGACCCAGAAGAGCGTCACGCCCTTGTGCTTGGCCTCGCTGTCGGTCTTGGCGACCACCATCAGATAGTCGGCGACGTGGGCCGCGCTGATGTAGAGCTTCTGGCCCGTGAGGCGATAGCCGTTGCCGTCGCGCACCGCCCGCGTCTTGATGCCCGAGGCGTCGGAACCGGTGTCGGGTTCGGAGAGCGCGAAGGCCGATTTCAGGCGGCCGGCACAGATCTCCGGCAGGTAACGCCGCCGCAGATGCTCACCGGCGGTGAGCTGAAGATGCATGCCGCCATAGACGACGGTCGGCAGGTAGAGGGAAGACGCGCCGCTGTAATGCCGCGCCAGCGCCTCGACCAGCACGACCAGATCCTTGCGGCTGCCGCCCATGCCGCCGTAGGCAGGATCGTAGGGCAGCGCCATGTAGCCGGCCTCGGCCAGGGCCTTGAAGGCGGCGTGCGGGAATTCGCTGGCGGCATCGAGCCGGCGGATTTCCTCGGCCGGCAGCACGCGCGCCAGAAGCCCGGCGACGTTGCGCCGGATCAGGAGCTGCTCTTCGGTCAACCCGAAGTCGTCGAGCGAGCCGCTCACTTGGACTTGGTATCCGAACGGTAGAGGTAGTAGGCGTAGCCACCGACGCTGGCGAGGGCCACGAACACGAGCGCTTCGTACAGGGACATGGGCTACTCGAACACCACGACGCCGCGCGCCACTTCGCCTGCCATCATGCGCTTGAAACCGTCATTGATGTCCTGGAGCTTGTAGGTGCGGCTGATCAGGCCGTCGATGTTCAGCCGCTTGTTCATGTAGTGGTCGACCAGCACCGGAAAATCGAGGTCGGGCCGCACCGAGCCGTAGAAGGTGCCGCTCACCGTCTTCTCGGCGAACACCATCATGAAGGGCGAGTAGCTGGCGCGCACCGTTGCCGCCGAGATGCCGACCGCCACGGCATGACCGCCTGGCGCGAGAGCATCGAAGGCCAGCGCCTGGGTCCGGTCGTTGCTGACGGCGTCGAAGGAATAGTCGACGCCGAGGCCGGTGATTTCCTTCACCTTCTTCACCGGATCGTTGTCGGTGGCGGTGTTGATCGTGTGGGTGGCGCCGAAGGTCCTGGCCATCTCGAGCTTGTTGTCGAGGATGTCGGCCGCGACGATCTTGCCCGCCCCCGACAGCACCGCGCCCTGGATAGCGTTCAACCCAACGCCGCCGCAGCCGATCACCAGCACGGTCGAGCCCGCCTCGATCTTGGCATGGCGCGTGACGGCGCCGACGCCAGTGGCCACGCAGCAGCCGACCAGGGCCGCCTGGGCCCACGGCATGTCCTTGCGGATCGGCACCACCATCTCTTCCGGCACCACGACCTCTTCGGCGAAGGTGCCGATGCGGGCCATCTGGTTGATGCCCTGGCCCTTGTGCTTGATGCGGAGCGTGCCGTCGTAGAGCGCGCCCGGCGGCGAGCCTGAGCGGCCGATGCAGAGGACGGTGCGGCCCTGGCTGCAGTAGCGGCAGCGTCCGCAATGCGGCCGGAAGGAGAAGATGACGTGATCGCCCGGCTTCACGGTGGTGACGCCGGGGCCGCATTCCAGGATCTCGCCGGCGGCCTCGTGGCCCGGCACGATCGGCATCGGCGAGGGCCAGTCGCCGTTCATGACGTGCCAGTCGCTCTGGCAGACGCCCGCCGCCTTCATCTTGACCCGGACTTCCAGCGCCTTGGGCGGATCGAGTTCGCACTCGAGCACCTGCAGTGGTTCGTTGGGCTTGAACAGGACGGCGGCCTTCATGATTTTTCCTCCCACATCGCGTCCAGTCTATATCATCGGGACATGAGCAAAACCCTCCTGATCACCGGCGGCGCCTCGGGTATCGGCGCCGCGACCGCCCGCCTCGCCGCCACGCGCGGCTACCAGGTCGCCATCAACTACCGCTCGCGCGACGCGCAGGCGAAGAAAGTGGTGGCCGACATAATCGCGAAAGGCGGCAAGGCCATGGCGCTCCCCGCTGACATGGCGCGCGAGGCCGATATCGTCCGGATGTTCCAGGAAACCGAGAAGGCGCTGGGGCCGGTCACCCATCTGGTGAATAGCGCTGGCTTCAGCCAGCGGACGCGGGTCGACGAATACGACGCCGCACTTCTGGAGAAGTTCTTCGCGGTGAACGTGATCGGTCTGATGCTGTGCTGCCGAGAGGCCGCCAGGCGCATGTCGACCAAGCACGGCGGCAAGGGCGGCGCGATCGTCAACGTCTCGTCGATGGCCTCGACGATCGGCGGGCGGATCGGCTCGTCGGCCTATGCTGCGACCAAGGGCGCGGTCGATTCCTTCACCAAGGGCTTTGCCCGCGAGGTCGCACCCGAGGGCATCCGGGTGAACTCGCTCAGGCCCGGCATGGTAATGTCGGAGATGACCGAGGGAAGGCTGAAGGACGCCGCCTTCCGCACCAGCATCGAGGCGTCGATCCCGATGCGGCGCGTTGGCGAGGTTCACGAGATGGCGGGCGCCATCCTGTATCTGCTGTCGGACGAAGCTTCGTTCATCACCGGTGCGATGCTCGATGCGGCTGGTGGGGGATACATTATTTAAGGCCGATCGAAGATCTGCGCAGTGTCATCCCGAGCGCAGCGAGGGATCCTTGATCTGCCGTAGCGAAAGATCCCTCGCTGCGCTCGGGATGACACACAAAAAAGCGGGCCCGCAGGCCCGCTTTTCAATTGGAGTCCGCGAAGGCTAGTTCTTGGCCTTGTCCACCAAGGCACCCTGCTTGATCCACGGCATCATGGCGCGGAGCTTGGCGCCGACTTCTTCGATCGGGTGCTCCGACATCTTCTTGCGCATGGCCTTGAACGAGGCCTGATTGACCTTGTTCTCGAGCATCCAGTCGCGCGCGAAGCGGCCCGACTGGATGTCGGCCAGCACGCGCTTCATCTCGGCCTTGGTCTCGTCGGTGACGATGCGCGGGCCCGAGCGGTATTCGCCGTATTCTGCCGTGTTGGAGATCGAGTAGTTCATGTTGGCGATGCCGCCCTCGTAGATGAGGTCGACGATCAGCTTCACCTCGTGCAGGCACTCGAAGTAGGCCATCTCCGGCGCGTAGCCCGCCTCGACCAGCGTCTCGTAGCCCGCCTTGATCAGCTCGACGAGGCCGCCGCACAGCACGACCTGCTCGCCGAACAGGTCGGTCTCGCACTCTTCCTTGAAGCTGGTCTCGATGGTGCCGGCGCGGCCGCCACCGATCGCCGAGGAGTAGCTGAGGCCGATCTCGAGCGCGTTGCCCGAGGAATTCTGCGCCACCGCCACGAGGCAGGGCACGCCGCCGCCGCGGACGTATTCCGAGCGCACGGTGTGACCGGGGCCCTTGGGCGCGATCATGAACACGTCGATGTCGGCGCGAGGCGTGATCAGGTTGAAATGGACGTTGAGGCCGTGCGCGAAGGCGAGTGCGGCACCCGGCTTCATGTTGGGGCCAAGATCGGCGTTGTAGATGTCGGACTGCAGCTCATCCGGCGCCAGCACCATGATGATGTCGGCCCACTTGGCGCCCTCGGCCGGGCTCATCACCTTGAAGCCCACGCCCTCGGCCTTCTTGATCGTGGCCGAACCGGGCTTCAGCGCAATGCGTACGTCTTTCACGCCCGAATCCCGCAGGTTCATGGCGTGGGCATGGCCCTGGCTGCCGTATCCCACGACCAGGACCTTCTTGCCCTTGATCAGGTTCACATCGGCGTCACGATCGTAATAGACACGCATTGGGGCCATTCCTCCTGGCAGTGTTTGCTCTGTCTTGCGACGGGGCTTACTAGACAACCCCACCCTCAAAGGCCAGCCTCGAATCCCATGTCCAAGCCCATGTCCGCCCTGCGCTTTTCACTCATATTGCTCCTCGCCAGCCCCTTCCTGGGTGGATGCGGCGACCGCTATTCGACCCTGCCGGTGCCCGGCGTCCCGGCGTCGGAGATGCCGGCGCTCGACCAGTCGATCACCAGTTCCAGCCCCGAGCGGGCCCAAAGGGGCATGGGCAATCACACCTGGTTCTGGACCCGCGGCGGCGGCCCGGCGCAAATCCACTATTCTACAGCTGACGGGAGGGATTTCGTCTGGCTGGTGGGCGAACGGAGGATCCTGGCCGGCGAGTGGCGCGTGGAGAGCAACACCAGCGCCAACGGCCAGGTGATGACCCAGATCTGCCTGCGCTATCCGGGCGTCCGGCGCCAGGACCTCAGCGCCAGCTGGCTCTGCCGGCCGGCAGGCACGATGTTCATGGAAATGCAGGAGCGCGAGGCGGGCGATCCGTTGCGCTTCTCGGGCCGTACCCAGGCGAAATTCGTGCTGACCCAGACTCCGGCCAGCCTGGCTGAGGTCGAGGGCCGCGTCGCCGCCACGCCCGAAAACCTCGGCTACTAGACCTCGCTTACCAGCAACCGCGCGCCGAGCAGGCCGAGCACGCCACCCATGAGGCGGTCGAGCCAGAGCTTGGTGCGCCGGTAGAAGGCGCGAGCGGCGCCACCCGAGAACAGGAGCGCCAGCAGCGCGAACCAGGTGAACTCGTTGAGGGCGACGATAGCCAGCACCGTGGCGTCCATCCAGGACGGCGGCTGGGCGGGCAGCAGCGAGATGAAGATGCTGCCCATGAAGACCATGACCTTCGGGTTGCTGAGCTGCAGCAACAGCGCCTTCAGGAAGCCCTGCCAGGCGCCGACCAGAACCGCCGATGGATTGGCCGCCGACGGGTCGGCCTCCGGCAGCGGCGCACCGGCATGGCGCAGCAGCATGTAGGCGAGATAGAGCAGGTAGAGCGCGCCGGCGATGCGGAACGCGAGGTAGAGCCATTCGAAGCGCGCGAACAGCACCTGCAGGCCAAAGAGCGCCGCTGCCGCCCACACCAGCGCCCCCAGCATCATGGCAAACGCGGCCAGCAGGCCGGCACGACGACCGGACACGGCCGCGGTCTGGATGACGAGAACGGTGGAGGGACCCGGGCTGGCGACGGCCAGCAGATGGACGACCGCCAGGCCCGCCAACGCGACGGCGTAGTCCACCTACAACGCCTCGCCGCCGCGCGACATGGCGACGATACCGGTGCGACCGACATCGACCACGCCCAGCTCGCTCATCAGGCCGATGAAAGTCTGGACCTTGTCGGAATTGCCGGTGACCTCGAAGACGAAGGAATCGGTCTTGGCATCGATCACCTTGGCGCGGAACACGTCGGCCAGGCGGAGCGCCTCGTCACGCTTCTCGCCGGTGCCCTTGACCTTGACCAGCGCCAGCTCGCGCTCGATGTGCGGGCCCTCGACCGTGAGGTCGCGCACGCGATAGACCGGCACCAGGCGATCGAGCTGCGCCTTGATCTGCTCGATGATCATCGGCGTGCCCTTGGTCACGATGGTGATGCGCGACAGGCTCAGCTTTGCATCGGTCTCGGCGACGGTCAGGCTCTCGATGTTGTAGCCGCGACCGGAAAAGAGGCCGACCACGCGCGCCAGGATGCCAGGTTCGTTCGCGACCAGGACGGAAATGGTGTGGCTCTGAATCTCCGCGGGCACGCTCACACCAGCACCATGCCTTCTTCCGACACCTTGCCGGCCTTGTCGTCGGGACCGAGCAGCATCTCGTTGTGTGCGGCGCCCGAAGGGATCATCGGGAAGCAGTTCTCCGCCTCGTCGACCAGCACGTCGACGACCACCGGTCGCTTGATCTTGATCATCTCCTGGATCACGCCGTCGAGCTTGTCGGGCTCATGGCAGCGCAGACCGACCGCGCCGAAGGCGTCGGCGAGTTTCACGAAGTCGGGCAGCGACTCCGAATAGCTCTCGGAATAGCGGCCGCCATGCAGCAGTTCCTGCCACTGGCGCACCATGCCCATGTAGTGGTTGTTGAGGATGAAGATCTTCACCGGCAGGTTATATTGCGCGACCGTCGAGAGTTCCTGGATGTTCATCAGGATCGAGGCCTCGCCCGCCACGTCGATGACCAGCGCATCGGGATGGGCGATCTGCACGCCCATGGCGGCCGGGAAGCCGTAGCCCATGGTGCCGAGCCCGCCGGAGGTCATCCAGCGGTTGGGCTGCTCGAACTTCAGGAACTGCGCCGCCCACATCTGGTGCTGGCCCACTTCGGTCGTGATGTAGTGGTCCTTGTCCTTGATGTGGTGATA
>NZ_SCVH01000084.1 GCF_004296935.1 Reyranella sp. | reverse complement strand
TCTGCAGATCATGCTGCTGCGCTGGTGGCAGAAGACCGGCCACAAGCCGATCGCCCTGATGGGCGCCGGCACGACCAAGGTCGGGGACCCTTCGGGCCGCGACGAGACGCGCCAGCTCCTCACGACCGAACAGATCGACGTCAACATGGCCAGCATCAAGGCAAGCTTTGCCAATTACCTCACGTTCGGCAACGGTCCGACCGACGCGGTGATGGCCAACAACGCCGACTGGCTTGATTCTCTCCTCTACATCCCGCTGCTGCGCGACGTCGGCCGACATTTCTCGGTCAACCGCATGCTGACCATGGACTCCGTGAAGCTGCGTCTGGAGCGCGATCAGCCGCTCAGCTTCCTCGAATTCAACTACATGATCCTGCAGTCCTACGATTTCGTGGAACTGTACAAACGGCACAACTGTATCGTGCAGATGGGTGGCTCCGACCAGTGGGGCAACATCGTGATGGGCGCTGATCTCGGCCGTCGCATGGCTGGCGCCGAGCTTTTCGCTCTCACCTCGCCTCTGCTCGCGACGGCGTCGGGCGCGAAGATGGGCAAGACCGCCGCAGGCGCGGTGTGGCTCAATCCGGCACGGCTCAGCCCCTACGATTTCTGGCAATACTGGCGCAACACCGAGGATGCCGATGTCGGTCGCTTCCTCAAGCTGTTCACAGACTTTCCACTCGACGAGATCGCGCGGCTCGATGCGCTGAAGGGCCAGGAAGTCAACGAGGCGAAGAAAATTCTGGCAACCGAGGTAACCCGTCTCGCCCATGGCCAGGCGGCAGCCGAGCTCGCGGCGGAGACGGCACGGCGCACTTTCGAAGAGGGCACCAAGGCGGACTCCCTGCCGACGGTCGACGTGTCGCGCGCACGCCTCGTCGCCGGCATCGCAGCCTTCGAACTGCTGCACGAGGCAGGGCTGGTCGAGAGCCGCACCGAGGCGCGCAAGCTGATCAAGGGTGGCGGCGGGCGCCTGAACGACAAGCCTATCGCGGGCGATACGGCATTGGTCGGAGAGAGCGATCTCGACGGCTCGGGCACACTGAAGCTGTCGGCCGGCCGCAAGCGCCACGTGCTGGTGCGCGCCGTTTAGGGCGCGCGGTTCATTTCTGAGGTCGGCGCCGCCGGCGTGTTGCTATCGGGCGGCGCGTTGAAGATCTCGCGCAACACGCCCGGTGTCACCGCCGACATCATGCTGACGTTGCTCTTGAGATCATCGAACGGCCCTTCGAGGCTATAGGAGATCGCGAACAGGCCGCCGTCCTTCCCGCCGGTGAGCAGGGGCCCGAGCAGGGGCACGTTCGACAGAAGATTGTTGAGCGCGAAGGCTGGCACCACGACGCCACGCAACTGCGCCGTCTCGTGGCCAAGATCGAGCCAGCCCTGGGTCGTGAGCCCGATCGAGCGGCCACTGGTCCGACCATTCCTGACGTCGATGCGATCGGCGGCCTTGGTGATCTTGGCTTCCAGGTTGTCGAACTGCTGCGTGGCATCACCGGCACGCCCCAGGCCTTCGATCGCGGCATTCAACGTGCCGATGTCGGTGCGCTGGTTGACGACTTGAAGGCGGTACGGCCCCATTTTTAGCGTTCCATCGAATGGAGGATCGGCCCAAAGGTCGTTGAACTGGCCCTCGATGTGGAGGTACCCGCCGACCAGTCCATCGATCCAGCCCGCATCCTTCAGCAACTGCCCGAAATCGGCGACATAGAAGAACAGATGGCGATTCTTGCCTGCCGGGGTGATGCGGAGCGTCGATCCCTTGCCGCCGCCCAGCGTCATATCGGCGGAGGCGACGCGCTCGCCCACCAGCTCCAGGCGGCCGTTGAGGTAGCCGAGCGTGCCACGCTTCACCAGTATCTGCTCCAATTGCACCACTGCCTTCGTGCTGGTCCGCGACACTGCAGCCGCCCCCTTGGGCTCCTTCGCGGCGATCTCCGCTCGTGCCTTCAGCATGTCGCGCACGCGTTGCAATTCCAGCGCCTTGCCCTTGAGGCTGACTTCGACGCCGTTTGGACCACGCTTCCAGTCCACCGCGATGTCTGTCTGGCCGATCTTGACCTGCTGCAAGGTGACCTGCTGCACGGCATTGTCGCCGGAAAACCGCATCTGCCCCTTGGCCTGCAGGCCATTGCCACGGCCCTCGAAGTCGGCAGTCGTGAGTTTGCCGCCGGCCGCGAGCTTCAGTGCCATCGTGAACTGGGCGTCGGTGCCGCTATCCTTCGTCCAGGCCAGCGGCTGAAGCCCGAGCTTGGCCGCCTTGAGGTCGAAGCGGCCGGTCACCTCGCCGGTGCCGTTCGGCGCCACCTGATACTGCAGCGCGATGCCGACCGGTCCCGTCACGTAGGGTTCCGGCGAGGGAAATCCCGCCTTGGCCACGAGGGCGGCAGGCATCGTGCCCTTCAGTTCGTAGCGGCGGCGAAACGGCGCCTTGGCGGCATATAGTTCGCGCCATCCGATCTCGACGGCATTTCCGTCGAGTTTGCCGGTCCCCGAGACGCTCAGCTCCGAATTGCCGTATTTCACGCGGGCGACGGCATCGCTGAGATCGACGTCACCCAACGCGCCCCTCAGCGAGAAGCCCCGCAACTCGGCGTCGACCTTGACGTCGATATCCGCGACCGCGAGCGATTCGACAAGGGGGAAGGCAAGGCTGATATCGGCAGCCACGTCCCCTCCGACCCGCCGGTAATCATAGACCACGTCTTTGGGCAGCCCGAGTTGCCGTCGCGCCAGGAACTGGGCGACGCGGGGTGCCGGTCCAGCGACGAGAAGCTGCATTTTGGCGTGAGACATCGGATGATCGAGATCGGTCAGATCGATGGTCCCACCGGTTACGCGCAAACCCACGGCGTTGCCGCCCGCCACGTCGAAATGCAGTGTCCCGCCTTCGAAGCGGGCCTTGCCCGACACGCCCTGCAATTCAGGCATGTGCGGCATGTAGCGAAGCGTCATGCCGCGGTAGTCCATCAGTCCGACCAGACGATCGACCTTGAGTTCGGAAATCTCGTTGCCCGGTGCGCTCAACGCGAACTCCGCCGCAACATCGATCTCGCCGTTGCTCAGATTGGCCAGCGCCCACTGCCGGCCGCCAGGCGCGAATTCGAGCGGCCAGTAGTCTCCCAGCCGGCTGACGGGGATCTTCCGAACGTCGACGCGACCGGTAAGTGTCTGGCCTTCCGGCTTCTTGATGCCGACGCCGGCGATCGACACCACGGCAGCGCCGATATCGAGTTCGATCTTTTCGATCCTGGCGGTATGGGTCGCGGCGTCCACCAGCACCCGGGCGTTGACCGCGCGCACCGGGTGCGGCGCAGGCAGTACGCCCGGAAGCGTGACTTTGCCATTACCGCCACTGATGTCGATTTCGACGCTCCGGATTTCACCGCCGCCACTCGCTTCGACCCGCAACCGACCTGCCAACGCGATGTCGATGCCGCGCAGCAAGGCAACATCGGGCGACAGGTCGGCGAACATCAGCGGCTTCAATCCGTCGATATTGGCCTCGACGAAAATCCGGCTGCGATCGCGGGCATAGAAACCCGAGAGCGAAACGTCAATCGGCTCGCCACCGCTGCTGAATTGGGCGCTGGCGACGATGACGACGCCGCTGGTATCGCGCGTGAGGCGGGCCGTCGCGGCTGGCGCCGTCCACGCCACCCCGCTCGCCACGTCACGCAGCGAGACTCGGGCGCGCTGGACCAGCACCGTGTCGAGCTGGCCAAGCAGCGAGGTCTGGTTGGGCTCGGCGAGCAATTGATCGACCAGCAGGTCGACGATCTCTCCCTGGGAATGGGTTTCCGGATTGGCAAGGACGCGGCGCAACATGCCGCCTTCACGCGCAAGATCGGCGTCGAGCGTAGGCCGGTCGACGACGATCGACGTAGGCAGGAACCTGCCGCGGATGACGCTGCGCGGTTCGAACGAGAGCGCCACGCTGGGTGCCGTGGCGATCGCCTCGCCTGCGGTATTGCTGACCTTGAGTCCGCTCAGTACGAGACGAACCGGTTGGCTCAATGCGCTCCATTCGACATAGATGCGGTCGGCGTGGATCTTGACCTTGGCATCGGGCACGTCGAAATGTTCCGTGATCCGCGTCTTGAGAAAGTCGAGATCGATCGGACCCGCCATCAGGCGAAGTGCCGCGACGGCAACAAGCACCCCCACGCCGATGACGAAACCGGCGGTGACACGCAGAGCGACGCGATAGGCTCTCTTGACCAACGATCGATACTTCCAGCTTCTTGACGACGGCAGCACCCGCAGGCAAGCGTGCCAGGGGACACCGACAACTTACCCGACCGCCGCAACATATGTCTTGGCTTTCGACTGCTCGCCTGCCGCATCCGCATGACCTAGAGCGGCAGGCCGTGGCGTGGACCCGGTGGACCGAAAAGGCCCAGCGGCCCAGCGATCCCGCAGAGGTCGCGCTGCTGGATGCGCTGTTCGGCAACAGCCCATACCTGACGGAAACAGCCCTACAGAACCCGGTTTTTGTGACCGATCTGTGGCGGCAGGGACCAGAGACCATCCTGGCCGAACTCGCCGGCAAACTTCGCGCCGCGCGGGCCGCAGCGCGCGACGGCGCGCTTCCCGAAGCCATTGCGACCACATTGCGTCGCCTCAAGCGCCGTGTGGCGCTGGCCGTTGCCGTGGCCGATATCGCCGAGGTGTGGGCGCTCGAGAAGATCACCGGGGCGCTCAGCGACTTTGCGTCGGGTTGTCTCGACGCCCTCACCGACTCGATCCTGCTCCAGCTTGCGCGCGACGCACGCATTGATCTCGGCAGCGACCCCGAAGCCGCCGCCTTCACCGTGCTCGGCATGGGCAAGCTGGGCGCCGGCGAACTCAACTACTCGAGCGACATCGACCTCATCCTGCTCTACGACCGTGACGCACCCGCGATCACTGGCAACGACCAGATGGGACGCCATTTCGTCCGGTGCGCCCGGCTGCTGGTGCAACTGATGTCGGAGACCTCGGCGGACGGCTATATCTTCCGCACCGATCTCAGGCTGCGCCCCGATCCGGGCTCGACGCCACTTGTCATGTCGGTCCAGGCAGCCGAACTCTACTATGAGAGCGTTGGGCAGAACTGGGAACGAGCGGCAATGATCAAGGCCCATCCGGTGGCGGGCAACCGGGCCGTGGGCGCTGCCTTCCTCGCCGACATGCGTCCTTATATCTGGCGCAAGCATCTCGACTTCGCCGCGATCCACGACATCCACTCGATCAAGCGCCAGATCGACGCTCATCGTGGCGGCGGCACGGTCAAGGTCTTCGGCCACAACGTCAAATTGGGGCGCGGCGGGATTCGCGAGATCGAATTCTTCGCCCAGACCCAGCAGCTCATCTTCGGCGGCCGCGATCCGTCGCTCCGGCTGCGTGGCACCTGCGAAACCATACGGGCACTGTCGGCGACCGGCCACGTCACCCCTGCCGCCGCCGGGGAGTTGATCGAAGCTTACGAGTTCCTGCGCCGGGTCGAGCATCGCCTGCAAATGGTGGACGACCGGCAGACCCACAGCCTGCCGGCCGACGAAGCCGGTGTGGCAGCGATTGCCACCTTTCTCGGCTATCCCGATTCGGCGGCATTCCAGCAGGCCCTGCTCGACCGGCTGCGCTGCGTCGAAGGCCACTATGCCAAACTCTTCGAGGAGGCGCCGAGCCTCGCCGGTCCCGGCGGCAACCTCGTCTTCACCGGCACCGACGACGACCCGGGCACGCTCGAGTCGCTTCGCGACATGAGCTTCCGCGATCCGTCGGCGGCGGCAGGCATCGTGCGCCGCTGGCACCACGGCCGCTACCGCGCCACCGCAACCGCACGGGCACGCGAGCTCCTGACCGAGTTGATGCCGGGTCTTCTGAAAGAGCTGGGCACGACCGCCGCGCCCGACCAGGCCCTGCTCAACTTCGATCTCTTCCTCGCCAACCTGCCGGCGGGCGTGCAGCTCTTCTCGCTTTTCAAGGCCAATCCGGCTCTTCTCGAGCTCCTCGCCACCATCATGGGCAGCGCACCGGGCCTCGCGGCCCATCTCGCGCGCCGTACCCTCCTCCTCGATTCGGTTCTGTCGCCCGATTTTTACCGTCCCCTCCCCTCGGCGCCGGAAATGACGGCCGATCTCGCCGCGGTACTGGCCAAGGTCGACCACGAGCAGGACATTCTCGATCTGGCGCGCCGCTGGGCCAACGACCGACGTTTCCAGATCGGCGTCCAGCAACTGAAGCACATCGTACGGCCGGCGCAGGCGGGCCTCGCCTATTCCGACGTCGCCGCCGCTACCATCTCCGCCTTGTGCGACAGGGTCGAGCAGCGCTTCGCCGACACGCACGGCGGCTTTCGCGGTCAGCGCCTGGCCGTGCTGGGGCTGGGCAAGCTCGGCAGCCGGGAAATGTCGGCGACATCCGACCTCGACCTGATTTTCGTCTACGACATCCCCTCGGGCCTCGAGGCCTCCGATGGTCCACAGCCCCTCTCGCCGATCCAGTACTACACGCGCCTCAGCCAGAAGATCGTGACGGCACTCACCGCGCACACCAACGAAGGCGCGCTCTACGAGGTCGACATGCGGCTGCGCCCGTCGGGCCGCGCCGGCCCGCTCGCCAACTCGCTGGAAGGTTTCGAGACCTATCACGCGCAATCGGCCTGGACCTGGGAGCATATGGCGCTCACCCGCGCCCGCGTTATCCACGGTCCTCCAGGTTTGGTCGACCGGCTCGCCGATATCGTGAAGACCACGCTCTGCCGGCCGCGCGACGCCGAGGCACTGGTGCGCGACGTCGCCGACATGCGCGATCGTATCGCCCAGCATGCCCCGGCCAAGAGCGCATGGGATTTCAAGCACCTGCCCGGTGGCCTGTTCGACATCGACTTCGTGGCGCAATACCTGGCGCTGCGTCACGCCGGGGCGCGGCCGGACGTTCTCGCCCCCCATCCCGCCGAGATGCTGCGCCGGATGGCCGACGCCGGCATGATCGAGCGCGGCGATGTCGAGCGCCTGCGCGCCACACGCACGCTGCTCTCCGACGTCCAGAGCCTGCTCCGGCTCACCTTGAACGGCGACGAGGCCGCCTTCGACGAGACCAAGGCGCCGGAGGGTCAGCAGCGCCTGATTGCCGCCACCGAAGGGGCGAGCGATCTTCCGGCGCTCCAGGCGCGTATTGCGGCCGAGGCCGAGGCCGTGCGTGCTATATATGAGCGCATTGTCGAGGCGCCGGCGCGCGCCGCCGGATGGACCCCGCGCAGAGAAGGCAAAGGAAGCGAACGATGAGCGTCGTCGAAGGAAAGAAGGCCCCCGATTTCACCGCCGCCACCGACGGCGGCAAGAAACTCAAGCTCTCCGACCTGCGCGGCAAGCCGGTAGTGCTTTACTTCTATCCCAAGGACGACACGCCGGGCTGCACCACCGAGGCCTGCGGCTTCCGCGACGCCGCTCCGGACTTCAAGAAGCTGAAGGCCCAGGTGATCGGCGTCTCCAAAGACAGCGTCGCACGCCACGACAAGTTCAAGGCCAAGTACGAGCTCAACTTCCCGCTGGTGTCCGACGAGGACGGCAAGATCTGCGAGAAGTACGGCACCTGGATCGAGAAGAGCCTCTACGGCCGCAAATACATGGGCATCGACCGAGCCACCTTCCTGATCGACAAGGACGGCGTGGTCCGAAAAATCTGGCACAAGGTCAAGGTCGCCGGCCACGTCGACGAGGTGCAGGCGGCACTGAAGGCGCTATAGCGCGGGCTCGAGAGACATGACCCGCAATAATTTTCCCGACCCAGACCATCGGAGGGCAGACAGTGGCGCAGAATATAAAGGTTCTCATTGCCGGAGCCGGCCCTGTCGGACTGACGCTGGCCAATGAGCTGGTGCGCTACGGCATCTCGGTCCGCATCGTCGACAAGGCCGCCGCGCGGACCGACAAGTCGAAGGCGCTGGTGCTGTGGAGCCGGACCCTCGAGCTGTTCGACCACGCCGGATACGTAAATGGATTTCTCCCCGCCGGGATGCCGGCACATGGTGCGATCATCTCCACGGGCAAGGAAGTCATCGCGCGGATCAGCCTCGACGGCATCGACAGCGTCTACCCCTACGCACTGATGATCCCCCAGAGCGACACCGAGCGTGTGCTGGAGGAGCGCCTCGCCAAGCACGGCGTCACGGTCGAGCGCAACGTTGCGCTGGAAAGCTTTGTCGACCAGGGTGCGCAGGTTCAGTCCGTGCTGCGCAAGACGACCGGCGAAAGTGAGACGCTCACGACAGACTGGCTGATCGGCTGCGATGGCGCCCATTCCGCGGTGCGCCATGGGTTGGGCTTCACCTTCGACGGCACGACGCAGCCAAGCGACTGGTATCTGGCCGACGGCCATATCACGGGGCTCGACCCGCAGGACCGGCTGCATATCTTCTGGCACAAGGAAGGCATCCTGGCCTTCTTCCCGATTTCGGAGGGACGGTGGCGGGTCGTGGCCGACCTCGGCCCGGCGCCGGACAATGCGCATCACGCCGACCCGACGCTGGAGGAGATACAGTCGCTCCTGACTAAACGTGGATCCGGCGGCCTCGTCATCAAGGACGCCTACTGGCTCGCCGCGTTCCGCATAAACGAGCGCAAGGTCTCGCAGTACAGCCGAGGCCGCGCCTTCCTGGCCGGCGATGCCGCCCATATTCACAGTCCGGCCGGTGGCCAGGGCATGAACACCGGCATGCAGGACGCCTTCAACCTCGCCTGGAAGCTCAGCCTCGTCATCGGCGGTGTGGCCAAGCCGTCGCTGCTCGACAGCTATTCCGTCGAGCGCAGCGCTGTTGGCGACCAGGTCCTGAGCAATGCCGGCCACATGACGGAGGTCGCCATCGTGCGCAATCCGATCGCGCAGGGCCTGCGCAATGCCGTGGTGAAATTTGCATTCGGCTTTCCGCAGCTCGGCCATGCCGCGGCCAATACGCTGGCCGAACTCGACATCGGCTATCCCGACAGTCCCCTGACGGTGAAGGGCGCGCATCATTCGAAGGAAACGAAGGCCGGCAAACGCTGGCCCGATCGCCTTCCTCCGGACACCAGCCAGGCGCGTTTCACCGCCATTGGCCCCGCCGATGCCGTGGCAGGCCTCGCGGCGAAATTTCCGCGGCTGGTCCAGGCAGCGCCCACCACCGACAAGCTCGACAGCCAGAACCTGCTCCTCGTCCGCCCCGACGGCTATGTCGGCTTCGCCGGCTCAGCGTCGGACCGTGCCGGCGCGGAGGCCTATCTGCTGGCTCTCGCGACTCCCTAGAGTCCTGGACCTCTACAAGGCCGGCAGCGGACAGGCGAGGAATGCCGGGTGGCGCTCGCAATCGGCCACCATCCGCTCGAGCCAGGGATAAGTCCCCGTGGCAATCATCGCCGGCTCCACCCGTCGGACATAGGCCAGCACCACGGCGGTAGTGATCTCGGCCTGTGTGAGTCGGGCTGTCGACGGCCAGCCCGTTTCCAGTTCCTTGAGCGCGGCTTCGATCTGGCCCCGGCAGCGGTCGATCCAGTCGCTCGATTGCGCCTGCGGCGGGCGTCGGCGCTCGTAGCTGATGGCGATGGCCTTGTCGGCCGCGCCCGTTGCGGTGACGACGGCGCGCTGGATCTGCCGCCGCGCGGCCCCCGCTGGCGGGATCAGCCGCCGTGCCGGCCCGACGATGCCGTCGAGGTAATCCAGGATCGCGACACTGTCGATCAGGACTTCTCCGTCCGCCAGAACCAGGACAGGCACTCTGCCCAGCGGACCGATCTTCCGCACCTCGGTCGCCTCCGAGAACACCGACAGCGGCAGCTGCTCGAAAGGCAGCCCCAACAAATGGAGGGAGATTCCCACACGCCTCACGAAAGGCGAATCGTACCGTCCGATCAATTGCATTGTCCCGATGGCCCATATCACGGATCGCCTTGCCGCCGACCCGTGGCGTGCCCTACCCTGTAAAGTGAAATTCACTCGCCCGGACAGGATCACCCGCCATGACCAACGACAATCCCGACAACAAGTGGATCGGCAAGCGCACCCCCCGGCCCGACGGCGCCGACAAGGTCACGGGACGGGCGGCTTACGCCGCCGACACCACCATGCCCGGCATGATCTGGGGCAAGGTGCTGCGCAGCCCGCATGCCCACGCCCGCATCAAGAAGATCGACACCTCGAAGGCCGAGGCCTTCCCGGGTGTGAAGGCGGTCATGACCTCCAAGGACATCGTCGATTTCCCGATCGACAAGGGTCCGGTGATGCTGGGCATTCAAGATATCCGCTGGATGTGCCGCAACGTGATGGCGCGCGACAAGGCGCTGTTTCACGGCCATCCCGTCGCCGCCGTCGCCGCCACCACCGAGATCATCGCGGCCCAGGCGCTGAAGCTGATCGAGGTCGAGTACGAGGTGCTGCCCCACGCCATCGACGTCGAGGACGCGATGAAGCCGGGCGCCACCCCCCTGCACGACCACATCAAGTTCGAAGGCAAGCCCTCCAACATCGCGGGCACGCTGGAGCACAAGAAGGGTGACATCGAGGCCGGCTTCAAGGAAGCCGACGTGATCGTCGAGAAGAGCTTCAAGACCGAGGCCGTGCACCAGGGCTATATCGAGCCGCACGCCTGCCTGGTCAGCGTCGTCGACGGCAAGGCCACGATCTTCAGTTCGAGCCAGGGCCAGTTCATGGTCCGCGCCATGACCGCGCTGCTGACCGGCGTGGCGCAGAGCGACATCCGTGCCATCCCGGCCGAGATCGGCGGCGGCTTCGGCGGCAAGACCATCATCTACCTCGAGCCGCTGGCGCTGGTGCTGGCGCGCAAGTCGGGCAAGCCCGTGAAGATGGTGATGAGCCGCGAGGAAGTGTTCCGCGCGTCCGGCCCGACCTCGGGCTCGATGAGCAAGGTCAAGATCGGCGCCAAGAAGGACGGCACCATCGTGGCCGCCCAGGGCACCTACTGGCTGCAGGCCGGCGCCTTCCCCGGCTCGCCGATCCGCGGCGCCGCCGGCTGCGCCTTCGGGCCCTACGACATCCCCAACGCCTACACGCTGGGCTACGACGTCGTCTCCAACCGCTCCAAGGTCGCGGCCTACCGCGCGCCCGGCGCGCCGATCGGCGCCTATGCCGTGGAGTGCGTGCTGGATGAGCTGGCCGAGAAGCTCAAGATGGATCCGCTCGAGCTTCGCCTCAAGAACGCCGCCAAGCAGGGCACCAAGGCGGTGCATGGTCCGGTCTATCCGATCATGGGCTACCAGGAGACGGTGAAGCAGGCGCTCGCCCATCCGCACTACAAGGCGCCGCTGAAACCCAACCAGGGCCGCGGCGTGGCCTCGGGCTACTGGTTCAATGCCGGCGGCGAATCGAGCGCCAACATGAGCGTCAACGAGGACGGCACGGTCGTGGTCATGACCGGCCATCCCGACATCGGCGGCTCACGCGCCTCGACCGCCAACATCGCCGCCGAACTGCTCGGCATCCCGCACAGCAAGATCCAGGTGCTGATCGGCGACACCAGCAGCATCGGCTTCTCGAACCTGACCGGCGGCAGCCGCGTCACCTTCGCCTCGGCGATGGTGGTCACCGATGCCGCGGCCAAGGTCATCACCGACCTCAAGCGCCGCGCCGCCAAGATCTGGAAGATCGATCCCGAGGCCGTCACCTGGGACAACGGCGAGGCCAAGCCTGCCGGCGACAATGCCGGCAAGTTCGATCCGCTGTCGCTGGCCCAGCTCGCCGCCCGGGCGACCGAGACCGGTGGGCCGATCGGCGCCGGCGCCTCGACCAACACCACGGGCGCCGAGGGCGGCTTCAGCACGCATATCTGCGACGTCGAGGTCGACCCCGACACCGGCCGCGTCTGGGTGACGCGCTACACGGCGTTCCAGGACGTCGGCCGCGCGATCCATCCCGACTATGTCGAGGGCCAGATGCAGGGCGGCGTCGCCCAGGGCATCGGTTGGGCGCTCAGCGAAGAGTACATCTACGACAAGAACGGCCGCCTCGATAACGCGGGCTTCCTCGACTATCGCATGCCCGTCACCTCGGACCTGCCGATGCTCGATGCCGTCATGATCGAGATCCCCAATCCGAAGCATCCGCAGGGCGTGCGCGGCGTCGGCGAGGTGCCGCTGGTGCCGGTGATGGCGGCCGTCGCCAACGCGCTGCACAACGCGCTCGGCCTCCGCTTCTACAGCCTGCCCATGTCGCCGCCCAAGGTGCTGGACGCGCTCGAGCCGGTGGCGAAGGCGGCCGACTAGGCCGCTTTCACCCTCTCTCCCGGTTGGCCCAACTTTTCAAAGTTGGCCCAACTCGACACCTGGAAATTTGGCTTTCCATCCGCCGGAAAGCCAACAAAGGCTGGATTTTACCCGCCTCGGCGGGCCCACCTGAAACGTGGGAGTGTTGGGCCCGAAGTTGGGCCCGGAGTCCACCCCTCCGCCCCGTAAGACGGGGTGGAAGGGCCTATCCCTCATCGGCCGTCGCTCTATCTCCATGCCCCGTCGCGCTCGCTTGAAGCAGCGTCGTTTTGTGCCTGCCCGACGGCCATCGGAAAGGCGGGGTCCCTTGTTGTCTCACCCACGGGTCAGGACCCGTGGCGGCTGCACCAAGCGCTTCTGCGCGAACCCGCGGGCGGCCGCGGGCAGGTCTTGCCGGAAAACGAAAAAGGCCGGCACGAGAAGGGCCAGCCTATCAAAAATATAAGCTAAAACCTGCTGAAATGTCAACTTTATGTTTTACCCTCCCCGTCATCGGGTAGGGCTATCGCATATGGCTCTCGTTCTCCTCCCTCGCGCTCTTGCGCGGGGGAGGTGCCCGTAGGGCGGAGGGGGGTCGGAGGGCTCGCGCGCTGGTCTTTGACCCCCTCCGGCCTTCGGCCACCTCCCCCAGTCATGCCTATGAAGGCATGACTGGGGGAGGAGAATGGCCATATGCGATAGCCCTACGTCATCGGGGGAGGAGAAAAGAGGGTCAGCTACCCAGTTGGCGCTTCAGCTCCGACCAGCGGTCGAGGATCGGCGTGATCTTGTCTTCCTTCTCGGCCGGCAGCGAGAAGACGACGCGGTCGATGCCGATCTCCTGGCAGAACCGCAAACCGTCGATCTCCTCGGGCACACGAAAGATGCTGATCGGCAGGGTGGCGGGATCGCGCCCCTCCTTCGTCGCCAGTTCGCGGAACTGTTTTATGGTCTCGCCGATGCCGTCCTGGGCGAGGCGATCGGCGCGCGGAATCCAGCCGTCGCCGTATCTGATCGCGCGGCGCGCGGCATAGGGAAACGCGCCGCCGACGATGATCGGCGGATGCGGCTTCTGTTTCGGCTTGGGCCACTGCTTCATCTTGTCGAAGTTCACGAACTCGCCGTGATACTCGGGCTCCTCCTCGGTCCAGATCGTCTTCATCGCCTCGATGCGCTCGCGCGCCAGCTTGTGGCGCGACTTGAAATCGGTGCCGTGGTTCTCGATCTCGTCCTGGTTCCAGCCGTTGCCGACACCGAACAGGAAGCGGCCGCCCGAGAGCTGGTCGATGGTCGAGACCATCTTGGCCGTCACGATCGGGTCGCGCTGGGTCAGCAGCGCGATGCCGGTGCCGACCTTGAGCTTCGTCGTCACCGTGGCCGCGGTGTTGAGCGCCAGGAACGGATCCATGATGTCGTAATAGGGCCTGATCAACGGCCCGCCCGCCGGATACTCCGACTTGCGCGACGAGGGGATGTGAGTGTGCTCCGGCACCCACAGCGATTCGAAGCCCCGTTCCTCCAGCGCGCGCGCGAGCGGCGCAGGCTGCATGGAGTCCGTCGTGAAGAACATCACCGCGCCGATTTTCATGGTTCAGGAACCTCCTCTTGATACCGGATTGCGCGCTGAAAGAGTTTTGGACTTCTGCTAAAGTGCGTCCAGGAGAAACGAAGATGAAGCTCTCAATCGAATGCGAGCGCGAAGCAGATGGCCGTTGGATCGCCGAGATCGTCGAGATTCCCGGCGCGATGGCCTACGGCTCCACGCGCGAAGAAGCCATGGGGCGCGCCGAAATCGTTGCCTTGCGCGCCATCGCCGACCGCATCGAGCATGGCGAAGCCAAGCCCCTCGACATTTCGATATCCCTCGCCGCTGCATGAACAACTGGCCGTCGACCCGGGCACGCCGGGTTCTGGCGGCATTGCTGCGCATCGGCTGGTCGATCAAGCGCCAGACGGGATCGCACCGCATCCTGAGCAAGGCCGGACTGCCCGACTTCGTCTTCGCCTTTCATGACGGGGAAGAAATCGGGCCGAGGATGCTGGCGCGAATTGCGAGGCATACCGGCCTTCGGCCCGACCAACTCTAGGAACCGCGCCGTGCGCGGCAGAAGCGCGCAAAACTGAAATCGCTCTTTTCGGTCGGGCGGCGGACGCAGTTCCCCTGACATGAAATATAGGAACGGAAAAATCCTGTCAAGGGGTCCCGGGCTTGACCTAGGCCTTCATGCCTTGAGGCGGCTCGCAGGGCGTGGTGCCCATCACGCCGGGGGACGAGACTTCCAGGATCTCCATCGCGTCGGAGGTGCGGATCTCGTTGTGGCGCAGGTAGCCCGGGATGAAGAGCGAGTCGCCCTCCTCCACGCGGATCGTCTTGCCGTCCTCGAACTCCAGATCGACCCAGCCCTTGATCATGTAGATGAACTGGCCGTCGCACTCGTGATAGTGCCAGCCGGTCGGCCGGCTCATGCCCTGGCTCGAACTCATCACCTGGGCGCGCAGCGCCCCGGCGCTGGCGTCGGCGACGCCAAGGTCGCGATACTTGAAGAAGTCGCGCCGTCCCTTGACCAGCTTGGGTTCGCTGGCGCGGGCATGGGCGACTTTCTGGCCGGACGCGGTCTGCGGAGACTTCTTCCTGGCGGTGACGGACGGCATTGCTTCCTCCATCTGGCTTTGGACGATGCTGGCTAGGCCTTCTTCGGGGACCAACCATAGATCTTCTGCAAGGACCCGCCCATCAGGACAGCGCGGTCGCTGTCCGACAGGCGGTCGGTGACGCGGAAGGAGTCGACGCCCTCCTTGTAGGTGAGCAGCGCCACGGCGCGGGTCCAGTCGGTGCCCCACATGCAGCGGTCGAGCGTGAAGGCATCGAAGATGCGGCCGAGCGGATCCCAGATGTCCTTGAACGGGAACTTCTCGTGGCTGAGGGTGCAGGCGCCGGTGATCTTGACCACGACGTTGGGATTGGAGGCGAGCGCCAGCAGCTTGGGCAGCTCGACCCACGGCTCCTTGGGCGCCGGCGGCGCCATGGGCTGTTCGAGGCCGAGATGATCGATCACCAGCGTGGTGTTTGGGTTGCGCCTGGCGAGCTGGCCCACCTGCTCGAGGCGGCCGCGGGCCATCAGGTTGACCGGCAGGTCGTGCTTGGCGGCCGCCGCCAGCACACGATTGATGCCGGGATCGGCGGCATCCGTCGAAATCTCTGGCGTGAACATGATGCGGATGGCGACCGTGCCGTCCATCGCCGCCCAGGCCGCGATCGTGTCCTCGACCTTGGGATCGTTGGCATTGACCGGCTTGATGACGCCGAAGCGGCCGGGATGGGCCTTCTGCACCGCGACGGCATAGCTCTCGTCCCAGCGGTACATCGTATAGACCGAGACCAGCAGCGCGCCGTCGACGCCGACCGAGTCCATCGCCTTGATCATGTCGGCGGCCGTCACTTCTGGCGGACCGGCAAGCACCGCGGCCCACGGGCGGCCAGGATGGTTGCGCTCGTAGCAGTGAACCTGGGCGTCGATTGTCGACATGAATACTTCCTCCCACTCGATTGGCGGCGAGGCTAGAGGGCGGAGAGTCTGTGTTCAAGCAGGACACGCGGCTGGCCCATCCCGTTTGACAGTGTCCCTGCTCGGCCGGTAGCTTTCTCGCCAAGCAAAAGAAACGCACTTCCCGGTGCCTTGAAGCAGCGAGGACAGTGCGACCACAGGGAGGCAACAATGTCGGTCGCGATCGCGAGTCCGAGTTGCGTCAAGCGTGTTCTTATTGCTGCAGTGCTGGCGCTTGCGGCAACGAACCTTGCCCATGCCCAGACGAAGACCGAAGTGATCTTCAGTGCCGGCCCCACGGGCGGCAGCTGGACGCCGCTTGCCGCGACCGTGTCGCAGGTTGTCAACACCCGGGTTCCCGACCTGAACGTCGCGGTCGAGCCGGGCGCGGCCCTGGTGAACATAGAGAAGATCCGCAACGACAAGGCCGATCTCGGCTGGTCGATGACCACAGTCGTGGCCGATGCCCGCGGCGGCCTGGGCCAATTCGCCGGCAAACCGACCGACAAGGCGCTGTTCGTCGCCAATTTCTATCCCAATGTGTGGCAGCTCGTGGTGCCCGCCAGCAGCGACATCAAGAGCATCAAGGATCTCAAGGGCAAGCCGGTGGCGCTGCCGGCGCGCGGCAACACCAGCCTGGCCGCCGGGTGGGAGTATCTGCTCAAGGTCAACGGCATGACGCTCGCCGACCTGGGGCCGAAGAGCTATGGCCCCGTGTCGTCGAATGCCGAGGCGGTGAAGAACCGGCAGGCGATGGCGAGCGGCTGGTTCACGGTGGTGCCCGCCTCGTTCGTCCTCGATCTCGGCTCGGCGATGCCGTTGCGCATGATCCAGGTCAGTGATGCCGAGTTCGCCGAACTGAAAAAGCTCAACGCCGGGTTCGTGCGCCATACGGTCAAGGCGGATACCTACAAGGAACAGGGCATCGTCCAGGAGGTCCTCACCTTCCAGTCGCCGACCGTCTTGATGGCCTCGTCGCGCACCTCGCCGGAGACCGTCTACAAGATCACCAAGGCGATCATCGAGGGACGGGACGACTTCGCCAACATCGTCAAGACCATGAAGGGCATCACACCCGCCGAGATGTCTCAGAACTTCGGCATGCCCTATCACCCGGGCGCCGAGAAATACTATCAAGAAGCCGGCCTGCTGAAGAAGTAGCGGGTAGCCATGATGCGCAAGCTCGTGGGCTACTCAGGCCTGGTCGTCGGCGCGGTGGCCGTGGCGATGTCCGTCTACCACGTCTATGCGCGGCTGACGATCTACGCCCCCGATCAGCACGCGCTACTGTTCATCACACTGGCCTTCAGCCTCGTGCTGTCGTTCCTGCTGTGGCCGGCCCGCGAGGGCACGCCGGCGGATCGCGTGCCGTGGTCCGACCTGGTACTGGCGGGCTTGTCCATCGCCTGCATCGGCTACATGTTCGTGAACTACGACTACATCGTGAACCGCTTCCCCACCGCCCATCCGCTGACGGCAACGGACATGCTGGTGGGCATCGTCGGGATGCTGCTGGTGCTGGAGGCGACGCGACGCACGATCGGGGCCTCGCTGCCGATCGTGGCCATCGTCTTCCTCGTCTACGCGCTCGCCGGGCAGTGGCTGTTCGGCTTCCTCTATCATCGCGGTCTCACCGCCGAGATCACGATCGACCAGAGCTGGTTCACGACCGAGGGCGTGTTCGGGGTGCCGCTGACGGTCGCCGGAACCTACGTCATCCTGTTCATCATCTTCGGAACCTTCCTCGAAAGGTCCGGTGCCGGCCAGTTCTTCATGAATTTCGCCAATGCCATCGCCGGCGGCGCGCGCGGCGGCCCCGGCAAGGTGGCCGTCGTGTCGTCCAGCCTGTTCGGCACCATCTCCGGCTCGGCGGTCGCCAACGTGATGGTCGACGGCTGGCTGACCATACCGATGATGAAGAAGACCGGCTTCAAGCCGGAAGCCGCCGCGGCGATCGAGGCGGTGGCCTCGACGGGCGGCCAGATCATGCCGCCGATCATGGGCGCGGCGGCCTTCGTCATGGCTGAGTTCCTGGGCGCCAGCTACACCCAGGTCATGGTCGCCGCCGCGATCCCGGCGCTGTTCTATTACGGTGCGCTGTTCGCGGCGATCCATTTCAACGCGGTGCGCTCGGGCCTGAAGGGGCTGCCGCGCGAGGAACTGCCGATCCTCGGCCATATCATGGTCAAGCAGGCGCACCTGTTCCTGCCGGTGATCGTGCTGCTGGCGCTGCTGCTCATGGGTTTCACGCCGACCTACGGCGCGATCATCGCCACGGCGGCATTGGTGGTGATCTCGTGGCTGCGGCCAGCCACGGGACTGGGTCCCCGCGCCTGCCTAGAGGCGCTGCGCGACGGCGCGATCCACACTGTGCCGGTCGCCATGGCCTGCGCCAGCGCCGGCATCGTGATCGGAATCGTGCTGCAGACCGGCCTGGCGCTGCGCTTCACCGCCTTCCTGATCGACTTCACCTACGGCTACCTACTGCTGGCGCTGCTGATCACGATGGTCGCCGGAATCATCCTCGGCATGGGGATGCCAACCACGCCGGCCTACATCATGCAGGCGGCGCTGCTGGTGCCGGCGATCATCAAACTCGGCGTCGACCCCATGGCGGCCCACATGTTCGCTTTCTATTTCTCCTGTCTCTCGGCAGTGACGCCGCCGGTGGCGCTGGCGGTCTATGCCGCGGCCTCGATCGGCGGGGCCAGCCTCTGGGGATCGGGCATACAGGCGATGAAGTTCGCGGCCGCCGGCTTCATCGTACCGTTCTTCTTCGTCTTCAATCCGTCCCTGCTGTTCTCGGGAACATGGAACGAAATCCTGCTGGCAGTGGTGACCGGCTCGATCGGTGTGGTGGCGCTGGCCGCCGCGATGGAAGGCTACTTCCTCAGAACGGCGCTCTGGTTCGAGAGGCTGATCCTGCTGGCGGCGGCACTGCTGCTGATCGACCCCAATGTCATGACCGACGTGATCGGCCTCGCGCTCCTGGGCGGCGTGCTCCTCAGCCAGAAGCTGCGATCCGTCAAACAGCCAAAACCGGCGGAGTGAGCCCATGAACCGTGCCCAGCTCGTCGTCCTGACGATCATCGCCGCCGTGATGTTCGGCGGCACCGTGGCCTATGGCGTCCTGCGGCTCTACACCGCCTGAGCCTTCGTCATACCACGCAGCCGTGATGCGCCGACGAAACCAGCCGGATGTACTTGTCGTGCACCGAGCCCGGACGGACGCGGCCGGCCGCGGGCGCTCGCCACTCGGCCATGCGCCTCGCAAGCTCCTCATCGGAGATTTCGAGGTTGAGCGTGCGCTTGCCGGGATCGATCACGATGGTGTCGCCGTCGCGCACCGCGGCGATCGGGCCGCCGCGCGCTGCTTCGGGCGAGATGTGGCCGATCAGGATGCCATGGCTCACGCCCGAGAAGCGGCCGTCGGTGATCAGTGCCACATCCTCGCCGAGGCCGCGTCCCTGGAGCTGGATGGTGAGCATCACCATCTCGGGCATGCCGGGCCCGCCGACGGGCCCCACGTTGCGCACCACGACGACGGTGCCGGGCACGATCTCGCCGGCGCGGATCGCCTTCATCGTGTCGGCCTCGGATTCGAAGACCTTGGCGATGCCGCGGAACTCGCCCTTCTCCAGGGTCTTGCCTGAAAGCTTCAGCAGGCAGCTCTCGGGCGCGAGATTGCCCTTCAAGACGCTGATGTGGTTGTTGGACGGCGCGATGGGCTTCGCCACCGGAAAGACGATGTCCTGCTTGCCGAGCCTGTCGAGCGTCGGCACCGCGTCGAGGTTCTCCGCCAGCGTCTTGCCGGTGACGGTCATCACGTCGCCATGCAGCAGGCCGGCACGCAGCAGCTCCTTCATCACCACCGGCACGCCGCCGATCTCGTGCAGGCTCACCATGGCATAGGGCCCGTGCGGCTGCAGGTTGGCGATCAACGGCACGCGCTCGCCGATCTGCTGGATACGCTCGATGCCGATCGGCACCTGGGCCTCGCGCGCGATGGCGAGCAGGTGGAGATACATGTTGGTCGAACCGCCCATGGCATAGACCGTGGTGATGGCGTTCTCGAAAGCGCGCTCCGTCATGATGTCGCGCGGCCTGAGGCCCATCTCCATCAGGCGATAGAGCGCGTCGACCGAGGCGCGGGCCTGGGCGCGGACGTCGGCGTGGATGTCGCTGCCGGCTTTATAGTCGGCCGGGTGCGAGGCGCCTCTGGGCAGCATCATGCCGATCGCCTCTGCCAGCGTGCTCATGGTGTTGGCGGTGAACATGGCGCCGCAGGTGCCGCTGCCCGGCATGACGTTGCGTTCGAGCTCGCCGAGTTCCTCGTTCGAGATCCGGCCGGCCTCGTTGGCGGCGCGGCCCTCGACGTAGTCCATGATGGTGAGGTTGTTGCCCTTGCCCGCCCAGGCGCCGAAGGAGACACGGCCGGGCGAGCTGGTGCCGGGATAGAGCACCAGCCCGAAGGCATTGGTGCGGGCGAGCGGCATCAGGGCGGCGGCACCGGTCTTGTCGCAGCCGGAGATCACGATCATCGCATCGCCGTGGTGCGCGTAGTGGCCGATCTCGAAGCAGTCGGCCACGACGTCACGCGACACCAGGCTATAGCCCGCCGTGGGAGTCCCTTGCGTCAGCGCGTCGGACACCGCTGGCGCCCCCACGACCAGCCCCTGCCCGCCGCGCTCGGCCAGGATTTCGATCAGCAGGTCGGCGATGGTGCGCACGCGGTTGTTGCAGCGATGGGCGTTGGTCCAGGCGCTGGCGATGGTGACCACGGCAGTGGTCTTGGCCGTCGCGTCCGGCTCGAAGCCGGCGGCGCGAAGTTCGACCCGCGACTTCTTCCAGAAGGTGCTGCTGTCCTGTGTCATGAAACGTCCGACCTCTGTTTGCTTTCAGGTGTCCTTGTCCGCCGCCGGACTTTACTTCAGCCAGTTCTCGACACGCAGCCCGGGCACGCGACGAAATTCGCGGGCGTTGTTGGTGGCCAGAGGGACATCGAGCGAGATCGCGTGCGCCGCGATCAGCGTATCGAGCGGTCCGATAGGCGTTCCCCGCCGCTGCAACGTCGTCCGGACCTCGGCATAGGCGTTTGCCGCAGCGAGGTCGAACGGCACGATCGCAAGCGATTCCAGGGCACGCTCGACGGCGCCGCGGTTGCGCTCGGATCGATTAAGCGCCGACCCGAAGGCAAGTTCGGCCGCCGTGATCGCCGAGATTCCGACTTCACCGATCGCAAAGTCGAGGAACCGGCGGCGGACATTCGCATTGCGATGGGTGAAAATGTAGGACGTGATGTCCGTATCGAGCAGGATCTTCACGTCGCCCTCTTTGTCCGCCTGCGGCGCGGCGCAAACATCTCCTCGATCGACTTACGAACCTGCTGCTCCTTCGGTTGATGGCGTTCGATCGGAAAAGCGGGGTCGAACATGTCCAGGGCCTCGAAGAAATCCTTCCAGGGATTCTCCCCGGGCATTTTCTTGGGACTCAACACGACCGAATCGCCCTCGCGCCTGACATAGACCTCATCGCCCTCGAAGCGGAAATCCTTCGGCAGGCGCACCGCCTGGCTGCGGCCGTTCTTGAACAGTTTGGCGGTCTGCATGGGTTTCCCGGGTTGGTCTATACCTTTTGGTATATACCTCTGCTGTTCCTCGCTCAACCGGCTGGCCGGCCGTTTCGCCCGTTTCGCCATGGAGTCGCCCCTCCTCCCTCACACACCGCGGTTCATACGCCGCCATAGCCCCGTCACGCCGACGGCCAGCGCCAGGGCGCCGCCGATCAGGAAGCCGCTGGCATAGCCGCCGGTGAGCGACAGCGCCGCGCTGAACAGCAGCGGCAGGACCAGCGAGCCCGCGTCACCGAAGGCCAGCACCGCGCCGGTCGTGGCGCCGATGCGGCCCGGCGGCGAGAGCCGCGCCACTTCCGCCAGCAGCACGCCGTGCCAGCTCACCGCCGTCACGCTGAAGGCGACGGCGATTGCAGTGGCGGCCCAGGTCGGCCAGGCGGGATCGATGAAGGCCGTGAGGACGGCGGCGCCGGCCATGGCGATGCCCAGGATCGCCAGCAGGGTCGCGGGCTTCACCAGGCGCGAGGCGAGCCAGCCCCAACCGATGCGGGCCGGCACCGCGACGGCGACGGCGATGGCGAACACCAGCCCGGCACGCTCGAGGTCGTAGCCCAGGCCGCGCACGAGATAGAGCACGAAGAAGCCGGTGAAGAGCGACTGCAGGCCGACGAAGCTGAACATCGCCACGCACAGGGTGCGCAGCGCCGGGTCGCGCAGCACCGACGCGACGTTGGCGCGGATGTCGGCCGGCGACAGCGGCTGGTCGGGGTTGCGGTCGGTGTCGAAGCGCGCGCGGAGCGGCTGAAGGGCCGCCACGGTGAGCAGGCAGAGGCCGGCGATGACCAGCAGTGCCAGCCGCCAGCCGCCGGCCACGACCAGCGCCGGCGCCAATACGCCCGCCAGCATCAACCCGGCCGGGACGCCGGTCTGCTTGATCGAGAACATCAGCGGCGCGAGGTTCCGGGGCGAGAGCCGGCCGAGCAGGTGCGAACTCGACGGCGTCGAGAGTGCCTGGCCGAGGCCGCCCACGAAGGCGCCGAGGGCAAACAGCGGCAGCCAGCCCATGGTGGTGACGGCGAGCCCGAGGCCCAGGCCCAGCATGCCGACCTGGGTCATGCGCAGTGCGCCGTAGCGCAGGATGAAGCCGCCGCAGCCCATGGTGGTGATGAAACCCGCGACCGAGCCGATGGCGAGATAGACGCCGACCAGCGCCGGATCGACGGCGAGATCCACGACGATGGCGGCGGCGATCAACGGCACCGTCGAGCGGCCCAGCGTCGCGAAGGACTGCTGCACCGTCATGGCGCCGAGGGCGAGGT
>NZ_SCVH01000083.1 GCF_004296935.1 Reyranella sp. | reverse complement strand
GCTCTTCCGATCTGTCGCGAGATGCGGAGCTCTCGGCCGTGGAAGCGGCCGGCGGGGCGGCGACGGACATGATGGAAGACTTCATAGTTAACGTTTACGTAAACGTCAATGTGGGTTTACGTAAACGGAAGGGAGCGAAATGGCGATCTATCAGCTGAACGACCGCAAGCCGGTCATCCCCGCGTCCTGCTACATCGCCGAGGAGGCCACGATCATCGGCTCGGTGATCCTGGGTGAACGCGTCAACATCTGGTTCGGCGCGGTGCTGCGCGGCGACAACGAACCGATCGTGATCGGCGACGACAGCAACATCCAGGAACTCTGCGTGCTGCACACCGATCCCGGCGCGCCGCTCACCATCGGCAAGGGCGTGACGGTGGGTCACCAGGTGATGCTGCACGGCTGCACCATCGGCGACGGCGCGCTGATCGGCATCCAGTCGGTGGTGCTGAACCGCGCCGTGATCGGCAAGGACTGCCTGGTCGGCGCCGGCGCGGTGGTGACCGAGGGCAAGAGCTTCCCCGACCGCTCGGTGATCTTCGGCGCGCCGGCCAAGGTGGTGCGCGAGCTGAACGAGGAGAACGCCACGCGCCTGCGCATGAGCGCCGAGAGCTACGTCGTGCGCGGCCAGAACTACAAGGCGAACCTGAAGCGCATCGGCTGACGCCATGATCGAGGCGCTGGATCACCTCGTCATCGGCGGATCGGCGGCGGTCTACGAGGCGCTACTGGGCCGCCGCGCGCACGACGGCCGGCTGCGTACCGGCAATGTCGGCCTGGCCTTTGCAGGCGGCGCTCCGGGGCTGCAGTCGATGGTGTTCGCCACACCCGACCTCGACAAGGCGGCGAAGCTGCTCGAGAGGCGCGCCGTTGCCACGACGCGCGTGGGCGATGCGCTCGCACTCACCGGCCACGGCGTGGCGATCGGGCTCGCGGCGAAAGAAAGCGAAGCGCCCTCGCCGCTCGCGGCCGACGAGGCCGCGTGCGTTTCCGCGCTCGACCATGTCGTGGTGCGCACGCCCAACCCCGAGCGGGCGATCGCCTTCTATGCCGGCCGGCTGGGACTCGATCTTCGGCTCGACCGCAGCAACCCGCAGTGGGGCGCGCGGCTGCTGTTCTTCCGCTGCGGCGACCTGGTGGTCGAGATCGCACATGACCTGAAGAAGGGCATGTCCGACGCACCCGACCAGCTCTGGGGCCTCTCGTGGCGCGTGCCCGACGTCGCCAAGGCGCATGCGCGCCTGAAAGCCGCCGGCCTCGACGTCAGCGAGCCGCGCGACGGCCGCCGGCCCGGCAGCCAGGTCTTCTCGGTCAAGAACAGGACCGAGGGCGTCCCCACTCTGATTATTGGCGGCATCGGGCGCTGGTAGTCATGCGACGGCTGGCACTTCTGCTTTTTCTGACCGTCGCTGCCTGCGCCGCCCAGCCGACGGTGACCAAGCAGGCGAAGGACCTGGCTCCGCTCGGACCCTGCCCGCCCTCGTCGTGGAAGCCGGAGGCGCCGCCGCCGACGGCAAGCGCCAAGACCTCGATGGTCCTGCTCGCGGTCGGCGAATGGGCGCGCTTCGGCCGCCAGGTCACGATCTATTCCGCCGACGCGCCGCCACGCACCGAACAATTGGGCGTCCAGGAACGCGACGCGCCGGAACGCATCGCCGACTATTGGCGCGCCGTCGACAAGCCCAACCGCACCGGCCTCGACGACATTCCCTGGTCGGCCGCCTTCATTTCCTGGGACATCGAGAGCGCCGGCGTGCCGCGCAGCCTGTTCTGCCCCAGCCAGACCCACACGATCTATGTCGAGCGCATGGTCGAACGAGCGCGCCAGCCCAACGCCGTCTTCATCCCGCAGCCGCCCCAGGCGCGCGCACCGCAGGTCGGCGACCTGATCTGCGCCTCGCGCAACGGCGGCGGCACCACGCTCGACAACCTCAACCGCGGCGCCGGACACTGCGATATCGTGGTCGAAGTCCGGCCCGGCGAGGTCGACGCCATCGGCGGCAACGTGGGCGACTCGGTCACACGCAGCGTCTTTCCACTGGACGAAAGCGGGTTTTTGTCGCCCATTTCCGCCCGTCCGGTATTCACCGTGATCGAGAATCGTCTGCCTTAGGGAATCGTCCATGTCAGCGCTGTCGCTCTACGACTACGTCATCATCGGTGCCGGATCGGCCGGCTGCACCATGGCCAACCGGCTCGCCGCAAAGGACGGATTGCGGATCCTGGTGCTCGAGGCGGGCGGGCCCGACAAGTCCTTCATGCTCAGGATGCCGGCGGGCTTCGCCAGCCTCGGCGAGAAGTCGCCCTACAACTGGCACTACGAGACCACGCCGCAGAAGCACTGCAACGACCGGCGCATGTACTGGCCGCGCGGCAAGACCTTGGGCGGCTCATCCTCGATCAACGCCATGCTCTACGTGCGCGGCCACGCCTGGGACTACGACCAGTGGCGCCAGCTCGGCAACGAGGGCTGGAGCTACAACGACGTCCTGCCCTACTTCAAGAACGCCGAGAACAACGAGCGCGGCGCCGACGATTTTCACGGCGCCGGCGGGCCGCTCAACGTCGCCGACCAGGTCGACCCGAGCCGGCTCAACGAGGCATTCCTCAAGGCCGCAGAGCAGGCCGGCCACAAGCGCGTCACCGACTTCAACGGCGCCGAGCAGGATGGCGTCGGCTACTACCAGGTGACGCAGAAGGACAAGGCGCGCTGGAGCACGGCCAGTGCCTACCTGCGGCCGGCGGTGGCGCGCGGCAACAGCCATGTCGAAATCATCACCAATGCGCTCGTCGAACGCATCATCTTCGACGGCACACGCGCCATGGGCGTGCGCTACGTCGTCGACGGCCGCGATGAAGTCGCGCGCGCCAACCGCGAGATCATCCTGTGCGGCGGCGCCGTCAATTCACCGCAGCTGCTGATGCTGTCGGGGGTCGGCCCGGCCGATCACCTGACGTCGCTCGGCATCACGCCGATCGCCGACCTGCCCGGCGTCGGCGGCAACCTGCAGGATCATCTCGACGCGGCGCTGCTGCAGTTCTGCAAGACGCACGACACCTACGACACCGCCAACAAGCTGGTCTCGCTCTACCAGTACGTGGTCAACAAGAAGGGCCCGGGCACCTCGCCGATCGCCGAGTCGGGCGGTTTCCTGCGCACGCGTTCGGGCCTCGCCGCCCCCGACGTCCAGCTCCATTTCCTTCCCGTGCTGGTGATGGATCACGGCCGCACCAAGCTGAACAAGAACGGTTTCAGCCTGCATGTCTGCGCGCTCAGGCCCGAGAGCGCCGGCACCATCCGGCTGCGCAGCAATGACCCGAAAGACACGCCGCTGATCGATGCCAACTACCTGGCCGAGCGCAAGGATCTCGATACGCTGATCGCTGGCGTAAAGATGGGCCGCGATATCTTCGCCCAATCCGGGCTCGATCCCTACCGCGCCGAGGCGCTCCAGCCCGGCGCTGCCGCCAAGACCGACGCCGAACTCGAGCAGTGGATCCGCGCCAGGTGCGAGACGATTTATCACCCGGTCGGCACCTGCAAGATGGGCCCGGCCACCGACAGCATGGCGGTCGTCGACGACAAGCTGCTGGTGCGCGGCATCGAGGGCCTTCGCGTGGTCGATGCCTCGGTGATGCCGACGCTGGTCGGCGGCAACACCAACGCCCCGACCATCATGATCGCCGAACGCACCGCCGCCATCATGCACGCGGCGGGGCTCACGAACTGAGCGCGAGCCGCCATGAATGAGTTCGGGCGGGCGCTGAGACGATGGCGCCGCCTGCGCGGCGTCAAGCAGAGCCATGCCGCGGAGTTATTCTGCGTCACCCAGGCGACACTGTCGCGCTGGGAAAGCGGGCGTCACCGCATTCCGGGCAAGGCAGCGCATGAGCTCTCGCGCCTGCTCCGCGCGCCGCTCGACGCCGCGGGCGATGCCGGGTTGCGGCGGCTGGTCGAGAGCTCGGTGCTTCCGGTCCACCTGATCTGCGACCTCTCGCACCGCTTGCTGGCGGCTTCGCCCGCCCGCTTCGCCACCTGGAACGCAGATGCGGCCGAGCTGCGCGGCGTGTCGCTGTGGGGCTTCGCCACCGACGAGATCCGCCTGGCCGAGAGCCGGCTGGGCGAACTCGGCTGGTACGACGACAACGTCGCGCAGGTGAGCTTCCGGACCGGCGCCAACGACAACCCGATCGATCCGGGCATCCTGATGTGGGAGCGGCTGCAACTCAGCGACGGGACCCTGGCCCGTCTGGTGACCACCATCAGGCACTAGCGAATACTTTATTCGTGGGCCGGCGCGTGGCGCGTCCCTACAGTCGCCGGCATGACGACCTCCTGGGGACGAATTTCCCTGCTCTACGGGATCGGCGTGCTGTCGGCCGGCCAGCTCGGCATCGTGCCGCCGCTGGTGCCGGCGCTGCAGCGCGACCTCGGACTGTCGCTCGCCATGGCCGGCATGGCCGTGTCGATCATCACGCTGGTCGGTGCGGTGCTGGGCCTGCTGGCCGGCGGCTGGTCCGAAAGGGTCGGCCACGCGCGCGCGCTGCGCATCGGCATCCTGACCATGGCGTCGGCGGCGGCACTCTGCGCCGCGTCGCACGACGCCACGACCCTGCTCGCCGCACGCGGCCTGGCGGGCATCGGCTATCTGCTGGTCGTCGTCGCCGGCCCCTCCTTGATGGCCAGCACCTCGGAGCCGAGGCACCACGCCTTCACGCTGTCGCTGTGGGGAACATTCGTGCCGGTCGGCATCGCGATCGCGGGACTCGTCGCGGCCGGTTTCGCCGATCGTGCGGGCTGGCGGATGGTCTTCGCCGGCGACGCCGTTGTCCTGGCCCTTGCCTTGATCGTGGCCCTGATCGTGGCGCGGGGCGCCGCCCCGGACCTTCGCGCGCCCCAACCAAGCCCCAGCGCCGTCACGCTCCGATGGCTCGGTCCTGCGGTCCCGCTGTCGCTCGGATTCTTCTGCTTCGCGCTGCTCTTTCTCGCGCTCGCCGGTCTGTTGCCGACCTATCTCGTCGAACGGTGCGGCCTGGCTGTCGCAGAAGCCGGACGATTCATCGCCATCGCCACCGCCTTCGGAATCGCCGGCAGCCTTCTCGCCGCCTGGATGATGCGGCGCGGCGTGTTGCCCGGCATGCTGATCGCGGTCGGGCTGATCACCTCCACCGTGATCGCCGCCTTCGCCTTCAGCGCTGCGGCGCCGGTGCCGCTCGCCGTCACGGGCTTCGCCGTCTCGTTTGCCCTCGGCGGGCTGGTGCCGGCGGCGGCCTTCGCCTCGGTGCCGCTGATCGCCGTGGACCCGCGCGCGATCGGGCCCATCAACGGGCTGCTGGCGCAGGCAGGCAGCCTCGGATCGCTGGCCGGCCCGCCACTCCTGGCATTGTGGGTCGAGTGGGCCGGCTGGTCGCTGGCGCCGGTGCTCCTGCTGGCCGTCGCGGCGATCGGTGCTGCGAGCGCACTCGTCGTTGCCGCGCCTCGGCGCTGAGACCTAGCTGCGCTTCTCGACCACCAGCAGCCACGGCCTTCCGCCGACCGGCTGCAGCCGGCCGCGCGAGTCGACCGGATAGAGGCTCATGGTGACGCTGTTCTTCACATTGCCGCCCACGGCATGGACGAAACCGCCGCGCACGTCGGTGACGACATCGCAGTGGTTCGCTGTGTTGTCGATGCGCCGGTGCGCGGTGCGCGAATCGGCGTGGCGCCAGGTCGGGCCCGCCGTGCCGCTACAGACGAGGTCACCCGGCTTGGGCGAGTATTCGTTCGGCGCATGAAGGTAGAACGGAGCGCCTCGCTGCTTCTCGCGATCGTAGAGCGCGGCGAGGTAGCTGCCGTGGCGACCGTCGCGCGGGAACTGCTGGGGCGTGTAACCGGACCTGGCCATCACCCAGGACACGAACGCGCCCGACCACGGCTTGCTGGACGTGCGGCCGTTCCAATCCGGCTTACCGCAGGCGCCCCAGTAATCGCCGACGCGGCTGGCGAGCGGCTCGCTGCGTTCGCTGACGCCGGTCCGGTTGGTGTAGCCATTGGCCTGGCCGCCGTAGACGACGGTCGAGCGGCCGAATTTGGTCCATTCCTGCCACGCCGTCAGGGCGACGCGGTCGGTCGGCGGCCGTTCGCTGTAGCCACCGCCGTAACGGGAGCTTCCAGAACTGCCGCAGGCGGCCAGAAGAAGGGTGAGCAGAAGAGTTGCTGGCAGCCGGAGACCGAACACACGGGAGGAGGGTGCGGCGGGCGACTGCCAGCGAACACGAACACCGACGAAGGGGCTGCCGTAGTTCATGTATAACTTGCAGGGGAAAAAATAAACGATTGTTATTATTGCTTATTAAACTAACACGAATACTGAACAATGTCATGCTTGGATAATCCTGCCGAGGTCCGCCGCCTGGAAGAACTGGCCTTCCGGGGCTGGCCCGCCCTGGAGAGCCGCGATTTCGCCGGCTGGCGCCTGCGATTCTCCCACGGCTATACAAAAAGAGCGAATTCGATCAATCCCTTGGGCCCGGAGGCTCAGTGTGACCCTGAGGTCGTCTCGGCCTTGGAGGCGCCCTATGTCGACCTCGGCCAGACACCGACCTGGCGACTGACACCGCTGGCGCCGCCAGCCATCCGTCCCCTCCTGGCCGTTCGCGGCTATCGGGCGATCGAGCGCAGCCTGCTGCAGGTCTGCCCGCTGCACGCGCGCTTCGCCGCCGACGCCGCCGTTCACATCTACCCCGCGCCCACGGCCGCGTGGATAGAAGCCTTTTGCCTCCACAGCCCGGTGCCGCCGCAGCATCGCGAGACCATGCAGCGCATGCTGGCGGCAATCGCGGCGCCGGCGGGCTTCGCCTTCGTCGAGGAAGCCGGCCAGCCGATGGCCATGGCGATCGGGGCGATCGAGGGCGATCACATGGGCCTGTTCGACGTGCTGGTGATGCCGGCAGCCCGCCGTCGCGGGCTGGCGCGACGGGTCACCGAAAGCCTCTATGCCTGGGCGTGGGGCCATGGCGCACGCTTCGCCTATCTGCAGGTCGTCGCCACCAACGCTGCGGCGTTGCCGCTCTATGCCGACCAGGGCTTTCGCACGGTCTATGGCTACGAGTATCTGCTGCCGCCTTGACCCCCCGGCGCCTCGCCTCACATAGTCGGCGCCGGGAGGAACATAAAATGTCGAACTATCCTTGGGAGAAGAGCTATCCGCCCGGCGTGAAGTGGGAGCTCGAGATCCCGAAGAAGACCATCCACCAGACCTTCGAGGACAGCTGCGCCCAGTACGGCGACCGGCCGTTCACCGATTTCCTCGACAAGGTGATGACCTTCCGCGACTACAAGGTGGCCTCCGACAGGGCCGCCGCCGGCTTCCAGAAGCTCGGCGTCAAGCCCGGCGTCCATGTCGGCCTCTACCTGCCCAACACGCCGCACTACATCATCGCCTTCTTCGGCGTGCTCAAGGCCGGCGGCATCGTCGTCAACTACAGCCCACTCGATGCGGCGCGCGAATTGGAGCACAAGATCGGCGATTCCGAGACCGACATCCTGGTGACGCTCGACGTCAACGCCCTCTACCCCAAGATGGCGGCTATGCGCGGCAAGACCCGGCTGAAGAAGCTGATCGTGGGCTCGATCGCCGACTACCTGCCGTGGCCCAAGAGCTGGCTCTATCCGATCGCCAAGAAGAAGGAGCTCTCGACCTGGCCGCGCGACGACTGGCACATGTCGTTCAAGGACCTGCTGGCCAACGACGGCAAGTACGCGCCCCATGCCTCGAACGACAACCTGTGGGACGAGGTCGCCATCCTGCAGTACACCGGCGGCACGACCGGCCTGCCAAAGGCCGCCATGCTGACGCACGGCTGCGTCATGTCGGCGATGAGCCAGGGCATGGCCTGGACCAAGCCCTACACGACCCCGGGCACGGAAAAGGTCGTGTGCGTGCTGCCGCTGTTCCACATCTACGCACTGTCGGGAATCATGCTGGGCGCGGTGGCCAACGGCAACCAGCTCATCCTCTACCCGCGGCCCGATATCGACATGATCGTGGCCGATCTCTCGACCAAGAAGCCGACCTTCCTGCCCGGCGTGCCGACACTCTATACCGCGATCCTGAAGCATCCCAAGGCGCAGGGACTCGACCTCAAGTCGCTGAAGATCTGTATGTCGGGCGGCGCGCCGCTGCCGGTCGAGGTGCAGCAGAGCTTCGAGAAGCTGACCGGCGCCACGCTGATCGAGGGTTACGGCCTTACCGAAACGTCGCCGACCGGTGCGATCTGCCCGGTCGACAAGACCGTGCGCCGCACGGGCTCGTGCGGCCTGCCGATGCCGGGCACCATCATCGAGATCCGCGACATGGAGAACAAGGACCGTGTCCTGCACGCCGGCAAGGACCAGGTCGGCGAGGTCTGCATCATCGGCCCGCAGGTCATGAAGGGTTACTGGAAGAAGACCGAGGACACCGAGCAGGTGCTGTTCAGCCATCCCGCCAGCAACTGGAAGGGCCTGCGCACCGGCGACATGGGCTACATGGACGAGGACGGCTGGCTCTACCTGGTCGACCGCTCCAAGGACCTGATCATCTCGTCGGGCTACAACGTCTACCCGCGCATGATCGAGGAAGCGGTCTACGAGCATCCGGCGGTCGACGAGTGCATCGTCATCGGCATCCCCGATCCCTACCGCCAGGAAGCGCCCAAGGTGTTCGTGAAGCTGAAGCCCGGCGCCTCGCTCACCTTCGAGGAGCTGAAGAAGCATCTGGAAGGCAAGATCGGCAAGCACGAGATGCCGGTGGCGCTCGAGATCCGGGCCGAACTACCCAAGACTCCGGTCGGCAAGCTCTCCAAGAAGGAACTCAAGGAGGAAGAGCGCGCCAAGGCGAAAGCCAAGGCGGCGTGAACTTTTCGGGCTCCTCTCCCCCTTGGGGGAGAGGTAGGGTGAGGGGGTGATGCGGCGCATGACCCACCTCACCTCCCCCACGCTCACGCGTGGGTCCCCTTCCTCGCCCCCCGCTAAAGCGGGCGGAGAGGACGTTTTGCGGAGATCGTTCCTGTTGGGCGGTGCCGGCGTCGTCCTCGGCGGCTGCTTCGACCGGCCCTGCCACGAGCGCATTCCGGCGCAGAAGGCGTTCCTCAACGGACTGCAGGCGCTGGCCAGGCCCGCGCTCGGCTCCAACAATCCGCTCGCCGTCGAGGAGGCGGCGCGGCAGAGCGTGGCGCTGGCTGACAAGGTCGGCGCCTTTTCCGACTGGTGCGGCACCATCCGGAAGATCGAGGGCACCGCCCAGACAGCCGCCGTCACCATCGAGGTCGGCGGCCAAGTTTCGCTCTACGCATTCAACGACTGGGCGCTGGCCTTTGCCGGCTCGGTAACGGACCTTTTCTCCACACGATCGCGTCAAACGCCGCCGCCGGGCCTTTCCGAAGCGGCCATCGCGGCGCTAAAAACCCTGCGGCTCGGTGAACGCGTGACGCTCTCCGGACGGATGGGCGAGATCGCGGGCTCCGGCGTGTTCGATCTCTCCCGCCTGTTCGGCAAGAGCGACGCGGAGCACCGCCAGTTCCTGCAGACGCCACGCTTCGTGGCGCGCATCGAGGCCCTCGCGGCATCGAAGAAGACCTAGAAAGGACTCCGAGTGCCGTCTTTCAATTACGATTTCCCCTACTCGACCAAGAAACTCCCGATCTTCGCCGGCAACGTCGTGGCTTCCTCGCAGCATCTCGCGGCGACGGCCGGACTGCGCATGATGGCCAGGGGCGGCAACGCGGTGGATGCCGCGATCGCCAGCGCGATTGCCATCACGGTGGTGGAGCCGACCATGAACGGCATCGGCGCCGACGCCTTCTGCATCCTGTGGGACGGCAACAAGCTCGTTGGTCTCAACGCGTCGGGCCATTCGCCCGGGCTGATGACGCCCGACCAGTACAAGGGCCAGGACAAGATGCCCAACGTCGGCTGGGGCAGCGTCACCACGCCGGGCGCGGTGTCGCTCTGGATGGAACTGCACAAGCGCTACGGCAAGCTGCCCTTCGCCGACCTGTTCGAGCCGGGGATCAAGTATGCGCGCGACGGCTTTCGCGTCTCCTACATGGTCTCGCGCCAGTGGGAGCGCGCCATCGACCGGCTGAAGGGCCAGGAGAGCTGGGTGAAGGCCTTCCTGCCCGGCGGCCGCGCGCCCAGGCCGGGCGAGTTGTGGAAATTCCCGGACCAGGCCAAGACGCTCGCCAAGATCGCCGAGAGCAAGGGCGAGGCCTTCTATCGCGGCGAGCTCGCCGAGGCGATGGACAAGTACGCCAAGGAAACCGGCGGAGCTCTGCGCAAGGAAGACCTCGCCGCACACAAGCCCGACTGGGTCGACCCCATCGGCCTCAGCTACCGCGGCACGACGCTGCACGAGATCCCGCCGTCGGGTCAGGGGATCGCGGCCTGCATGGCGCTCGGCATCCTGGAGAATTTCGACATCGCCGGCCACGATCCTGATGGCCCGGAGGTCGCGCATCTCCGCATCGAGGCGATGAAGCTCGCCTTCGCCGACATCTATCGCTACGTGGCCGATCCGCGCTTCATGGAAGTGACGCCCAAGCAGATGCTCGACAAGGCATACCTCAAGAGCCGCGCCAAGCTGATCGACGCCAAGAAGGCCAAGGACTTCGGCCCCGGCACGCCCAAGGACGGCGGCACGATCTATCTCGGCACCGCCGACGAGTCCGGCATGATGGTGTCGCTGATCCAGTCGAACTACACGGGCTTCGGTTCGGGCATCGTCGTGCCGGGCACCGGCATTGCGCTGCAGAACCGCGCCACCGGGTTCGTCACGACCAAGGGCCATGCCAACGAGGTCGGCCCCAAGAAGCGGCCGTTCCACACCATCATCCCGGCCTTCATCACCAAAGACGGCAAGCCGGTGGCGACCTTCGGCCTGATGGGCGGCGCCATGCAGCCGCAGGGCCACATGCAGGTCTTCTCGCGCATCGTCGACTACGGCCAGAACCCGCAGGCCGCCATCGACGCGCCACGCTGGCGCGTGCACGAGACCGACGGCACGGTCTGGACCGAGGATCACATGCCGGCCGACACGGCGACCGGCCTCGAGGCGCGCGGCCACAAGCTCACGCGCACCAAGGCGCCGAGCTTCGACTTCGGCTCGAGCCAGATCATCTGGCGCTATCCCGACGGCGGCCCCTATCTCGGCGCGTCCGAGAGCCGTCGCGACGGCGCTGCGGTCGGCTTCTAGCCATGAGCGGCACCGTCGTCTCGATCCAGGACGGCGGCTTTGCGATCAACGGCCGGCCGACTTACGCCGGCCGGAGCTGGAAGGGCCATCGCATCGAAGGGCTGCTGTTCAACAGCCGCATGGCCAATGCCATCGCCGACGACGAGAACCCTTCTACCCGCGGCGGCTGGGCCTATGCCGACGGCGACTGGGATGCCGAACGCAACACGGCGGAGTTCATTGCGGCACTCCCCGCCTACCGTGCGCACGGCCTGCTCGCGGTCTGCCTGAACATCCAGGGTGGCAGCCCGCAGGGCTACTCGTGGCATCAGCCGTGGAAGATCGGCGGCTTCACCTCCGAGGGTACGCTGAAGCCCGCCTGGGCGGCGCGATTGGCAAAGGTGATCGAGGCCTGCGACCGCCACGGCATGGCGGTGATTCTGGGTCTCTTCTACGGCAAGCAGAGCGGCACGCTGAAGGACGAAGCTGCCGTGAAGGCGGCCGTCACCAACACGGTCGACTGGCTGGTCGAAAAAGGCACGACCAACGTGCTGCTGGAAATCGGCAACGAGGTCGACCTCGAGAATGTCTGGGCGCACCCCATCATTGCCGCCGCGCGCTGCCACGAGCTGATCGAGCTGGCGCAAAGGCGCAGCAAGGGAAAATTGCTGGTGAGCACGAGCCTGATCGGGCTCGACGCGCCACCCGCCAGGGCCGTGGCGGCGGCCGATTTCCTGCTGCCGCACGGCAATCGTGTCCACGGACCCGACGGCCCTTTCCAGCCGAGCCCGCACGGCATCCGCCTGCAGGTCGCGCGCTGGCGTGCGGCACCGGACTATCGCGGCCAGCCGATCGTCTACAACGAGGATGATCACTTCGAGTTCGACAAGGCCGACAATCACTTCGTGGCCGCCGTCGAGAGCGGCGCGAGCTGGGGCTTCTTCGACTACCGCCGCTCGCGCGAACGCTTCGAGGACGGTTTCCAGTCGCTGCCGGTCGACTGGACGATCTCGTCGGCCCGCAAGCGCGGCTTTTTCGGATTGCTGAAGGAAGTCACGGGATGAACTGGGGCATGATGAGCCGGGCCGAACGCGACGCGGCCTACAACAATTCGATGGCGGTGAAGAACAGCGCCGAGCTCAGCGCCGCCCGCGAGGCCGCGTCCGCCGCCTTTCGCAAGGCACATCCCGGGCATCTCGACCTGCGCTACGGCGCCCGCGAGCGCAACACCTGGGACCTGTTCCCCGCCGCCAATCCCAATGCGCCCTGCATCGTGTTCATCCACGGCGGCTACTGGCAGCGCAACAGCAAGGACGGGTTCGCCAACCTGATCTCAGGCCTTCACGCCCGCGGCTGGGCCGGCGCGCTCCCCGGCTACACGCTGGCACCGGACGCCACGCTCAGCGAGATCGTGGCCGAGATCAACGCCGCGCTCGACTGGCTGGCGGCGAACGGCAAGGCGCACGGTATCGAGGGCAAGGTCGTGCTCTCGGGCTGGTCGGCCGGCGGTCACCTGACGGCCATGTGCCTCGGCCACAGGCGGGTGAGCGCCGGTCTGGCGATTTCCGGCGTCTACGAACTCGGGCCGATCCGCGACACCTACCTCAATGAAAAGCTGCAGCTCAGCGACGGCGAGATCGAGACGCTCTCGCCGATGCGCCTGCCGATGGTCGCCAAGCCGATGCTGATCACCTACGGCACGGCGGAGCTGCCGCCGCTGGTCTCGGACAGCCGCCATCTCCACGCCAAGCGCGCGGCGGGCCATTTGCCGGGCGCCCTGCTGCCGATCGCGGGTGCGGACCATTTCACCATCGTCCATGAGTTGCGCGACTCCGACGGCGCGCTCACCAAGCAGGCCCTTCTGCTCGCAGACTGAACGCTCACTTCCCGCAATATGCCTCGACCCTGTAGCCGTCGGGGTCGATCGCGAAGGCGGCGTAATAGTTCGGGCTGTAGTCGGCCCGCACGCCGGGTTTGCCGTTGTCCTTGCCGCCGGCCTTGAGGGCTGCGGCATGGAAGGCATCGACCGCCTTACGGTCGGGGGCGACGAAGCAGAAATGCAGGCCCGATTCCATGTCGGGCTTCACCGGCTTCTTGCTGGCACTGATCCACAGGCCAACCGCCTTGTCGCCGTAGCCCAGCGAACTCTCGCCATCGCTGAGCAGCGTGTAGCCCAGCGGCTTCAGCGCGGCGTCGTAGAACTTCCGGGTCCGGGCGATGTCGGCGACGCCGATGGAAACATGGTCGAACATGATCTGATCCTCCTATAACTTAATAACTGGTTATATGGTTATTCAGTCACATCAGCCTTGTCAACCACCCAACCGGTTACTAAGTCCTGATTATGAATCGCCCCGACCTGTGCCTGGAATTCGCCAATACGCGCTATTGGCGGGGGCAAGCCGCGCCGACCGAGACGCTGAACGCGCCCGAGGATCTCGCCGCCTGGACGGTGGCCAACGAGGGCCTGAAGGCCGCCAAGCCACCGGCGCGACGCGAGTTCGAGCGCGCACTCGAGTTGCGCGAGCTCGTCCATCGCCTGTTTGATGCCCACGCCCAGGCCAAGGCCCCGGCGGCACGCGACGTCGAAAGCCTGAACGCGGCGCTGGCAGAGGCGCCCGCGCGCACGATGCTGAAGCGCGAGCGCGGCGGCTACGCCTGGGATGTCGACATGCGCGCAGGCACGGCACTCGCCTTGCTCGCGCCGGTTCTTTGGACGGCGGGCGATCTGTTGGCCGGCCCCAGGCTCGGCCGCGTGCGGCGCTGCGCCAATCCCGAGTGCGGCTGGCTGTTTCTCGACGACAGCCGCGCCGGCAAGCGACGCTGGTGCTCGATGCAGAGCTGCGGCAACCGCGCCAAGGCGCGGCGGCATTATCACAAGAGTCGCGAGGCTTAGCGGGCAACAAAAAGGGGGCCATCGGGCCCCCTCTTCACAACTACTGTGCGGGCTTCCGCGCCTGTGAAGGCGCTGCCGCCCGCCCCATTTCGCGCTCAGCGCAAAATGGTTTGCAGTTTCATGGCGACGCCCATGTCGCCTTCGATCTTGAGCTTGCCGGTCATGAACGCGGTCATGCCGTCGAGCTTGCCGCCGATCAGATCGGCGAAGTCGCTGAAATCCATCTTGATCGTGCAGTCGGCGGCCTTGTCGTCATTGCTGACGGAGGGCGGGTTCTGCATGCCGTCGATATGGACAACGCCCTGATCGGTGCTGAACTTCACGGTATTGCCGAAGGCGGTCTTCTTCGACGCGCCTTCCTTCATCTTGGCGGTAATTTCCTGCAACGTCATGGTTTGCTCCCGGCTTTCGATGGACCCGCCCCGATTACTTGACCTTTACGTAAACGTCAACTACAGCCCGACCAACGAACCGCACATCACAACATGCTTTGATGCACGGGCTGCCGGCCGATAAGAGCCGGGGAGAAACGCGGAGGAAACATGTCGTATCGCTCGGTCTTCAAACCGGGGCTGTTTGAGGGCCAGACCGTCGTCGTGACCGGCGGCGGCAGCGGCATCGGCCGCTGCACGGCGCACGAAATCGCGGCCCTGGGCGCCCATGTCGTGATCACCGGACGCAAGGCCGAGAAGCTCGCAACGGTTAAGGCCGAGATCGAGGCGGCCGGCGGCTCCTGCGAGGGCCATACGTTCGACATTCGCGAGGAAGCGCAGGTCAAGGACGCGGTGGCAGCGATCGTGGCCCGCAACGGCCGCATCCACGGCCTGTTCAACAATGCCGGCGGCCAGTTCCCCTCGCCGGCCGCAAACCTCAGCGCCAAGGGCTTCGATGTCGTGGTGCGCAACAACCTCACCGGCGGGTTCATCGTCAGTCGCGAGGTTTTCACCCAGTCGATGCAGAACCACGGCGGCTCGATCGTCAACATGACCGCCGATTACCGCAACGGCTTCCCGAACATGGTGCATACGGGCGCCGCGCGGGCCGGCATGGCGAACCTCACAATGACGCTCGCCTACGAATGGGCGGTCGCAGGCGTGCGCGTGAATTCTGTGGCGCCGGGCTGGATCGCCTCCTCCGGCATGGACACCTACACCGGCGAGTTCAAGGCGCAGATCCCGAAGCTCAAGGGCTATAGCCCGCTTGGCCGGCTCGGCACCGAGAGCGAAGTCTCGGCCGCGGTCTGCTTCCTCTTGAGCGACGCCTCCGCCTACATCACCGGCACCGAAATCAGGATCGACGGCGGCGTGCCGCTTGCCAATCGCTCGGTCGACCTGCCGGTCGCCGACCGCTCCAAGCCTTTCAATGGCTTCCATCTCGCCACGACGCCCAAAGTGTTGGGAGGCGAGTGATCCATGCCGGTCCTTGAAAGCCAGATCGACATCAACAGCGACGAGTTCAGGCGCAACCGGGACGGGATGCTGGCGGCGATCCGGGAGTTCCGCGACGCCGAGGCCGTCGTGCAGGCCGCCACCGGAAAATCCCGCGCCCGCTTCGCCAAGCGCAAGCAGCTGATGCCGCGCGAGCGCATCGCCCTGCTGCTCGACCGAGGCGCGCCGTTCCTCGAGCTGATGAGCCTGGCCGGCTATCGCATGTTCGACGACAAGGACGGCACCGGTGCGGGCGGCGGCGCGATCGCCGGCATCGGCTACGTGCAGGGCGTGCGTTGCATGGTGTCGGCCTCCAACAGTGCGGTGAAGGGCGGCACCATCTCGCCGTCGGGCCAGCGCAAGGGCCAGCGCATGCAGCAGGTCGTGATGGAGAACAAGCTGCCGCTCGTCTACCTGGTCGAATCGGGCGGCGCCAACCTGATGTACCAGGCCGAGATCTTCATTCCCGGCGGCCGCGGCTTTGCCAACCAGGCGCGCATGTCGGCGCGCGGCATCCCACAGGTGACGGTCGTGCACGGCTCCTCGACGGCGGGCGGCGCCTACCTGCCCGGCCTCTCCGACTACGTCATCATGGTGCGCAATCAGGCCAAGGTGTTCTTGGCTGGCCCGCCGCTCCTGAAAGCCGCGACCGGCGAGATCGCCACCGACGAGGACCTGGGCGGTGCCGAGATGCACGCCACCGTCTCGGGTGTCGCCGAATGGATGGCCGAGAACGACGCCGACGGCATCCGCATGGCGCGCGAGGTGATCGCAACGTGGCACTGGAACGATCGCCTGCCGCCACGCAAGGACAAGCCGTTCAAGGAACCGCTCTACGACATCGCGGAGCTGTGCGGGGTCGTGCCGCCTTCGTACAAGGATCCGTACGACGTGCGCGAGGTGATCGCGCGCCTGGTCGACGGCTCGGATTTCCTCGAGTTCAAGGGCCTCTACGACCAGCAGACGATCTGCGGCTGGGCCGAGATCGAGGGCGAGCCGGTGGCCTTCATCGGCAACAACGGGCCGATCACCACCAAGGGCTCGGTCAAGGCCGCCCAGTTCATCCAGCTCTGCTGCCAGCAGGGCACGCCCATCGTCTACCTGCAGAACACCACCGGCTACATGGTCGGCACCGAGGCTGAGCGTGGCGGCATCGTCAAGCACGGCTCCAAGATGATCCAGGCGGTGGCCAACGCCACGGTGCCGCAGATCACGATCGTGATCGGCGGTAGCTTCGGCGCCGGCAATTACGGCATGTGCGGGCGTTCCTACGATCCGCGCTTCATCTTCGCCTGGCCCAACAGCCGGACGGCAGTGATGGGCGGTGAGCAGGCGGCGGGTGTGATGAAGACCGTGACCGAGCAGAAGTTCCTGCGCGAGGGCAAGGAGCCGCCCACGGAGCAGATCGACAAGATGTTCAAGGGCATCGTCGACCAGTTCGAACGCGAATCGACGGCGCTCTACGGTACGGCGCATCTGTGGGATGACGGCATCATCGATCCGCGCGACACGCGACGGGTACTGGCTTTCACGCTGTCGATCGCCCGCGAGTCGATCGTGCGGCCGCTCAATCCCATCACCTTTGGCGTTGCAAGGATGTAGCGAGATGAAATTCACGCCGGAACATGAGGCGTTGCGCCAGACCTGGAAGACGCTGATCGATCGCGAGGTCAATCCCTACGTCGATGAATGGGAGGCCGCCGGCCAATTCCCCGCCCATGAGCTGTTCAAGAAGATGGGCAATGCGGGCCTCCTGGGTGTCGACAAGCCGGTGCAGTTCGGCGGCTCGGGCCTCGATTTCTCCTACGCCATGATGTGCGCCGAATCGCTCGGCCTGGTGAACGGCGGCTCGATCCCGATGGCGACCGGCGTGCAGATTTCGATGGCGACGCCGGCCCTCGCCCGCTACGGCAGCGACGAGCTGCGCCAGGAGTTTCTCGCCCCGGCGATCAGCGGAGATTACGTGGCCTGCCTCGGCGTGTCGGAGACCGGCGCAGGCTCTGACGTGGCCTCGATCAAGACCACGGCCAACCGGGTCGGCGGCGACTGGGTGATCAATGGCGGCAAGATGTGGACGACCAACGGCGCCCAGGCCGACTGGATGTGCCTGCTCGCCAACACCGGCGACGGCCAGGCGCACAAGAACAAGTCGCTGATCATCGTGCCGATGAAAACCAAGGGCATCACCGTGGCCAAGAAGCTCGACAAGCTCGGCATGCGCGCCTCCGACACGGTGCAGACCTTCTTCGACAATGTGAAGGTGCCGGTGCGCAACACGGTCGGCCAGCCAGGCTCGGGGTTCATCTACCAGATGCAGCAGTTCCAGGAGGAGCGGCTGTGGGCCGGCGCCGGCACCTTGATGGGCTGCGACCGCATCATCAACGCCACCATCGACTATACGCGCGAGCGCAAGGTGTTCGGCCGGCCCCTGCTCGACAATCAGGTCGTCCATTTCCGCCTGGCCGAGCTCAAGAGCGAGGTCGAGGCGCTGCGTTCCCTCGTCTACCGAGCCTGCGAAGAATATCTCGCCGGCACCGACGTCACCATGCTGGCCTCGATGGCCAAGCTCAAGGCCGGACGGCTGCGCCGCGAGGTCTCCGATGCCTGCCTGCAGTACTGGGGAGGCGCCGGCTACCTCTGGGACAATCCCGTCGCGCGCAGCTACCGCGACGGCCGGCTGGGCTCGATCGGCGGCGGCGCCGACGAGGTCATGCTGCAGATCATTTCCAAATTGATGGGCACCCTGCCGCGCCTCGGGAATCGTTGAGATGCAGTTCACCCAGGAACATGACGAGATCCGCCGCACCCTGCGGAGCATCATCGACAAGGACATCAACCCGCATGTCGACAAGTGGGAAGAGGCCGGCATCTTCCCCGCCCATGAAGTCTTCAAGAAGCTGGGCGACGCCGGCCTGCTCGGCATCAACAAGCCGACCGAATACGGCGGCATGGGCCTCGACTATTCGTACGCCATGGTGATGGCCGAGGAGCTGGGCCACATCAACTGCGGCTCGGTGCCGATGGCGATCGGCGTACAGACCGACATGGCGACGCCAGCGCTCGCCCGCTACGGCAGCGATGCGCTGCGCCAGGAATTCCTGACGCCCTCTATCAGCGGCGACTACGTCGCCTGCCTCGGCGTCTCGGAAGTGGGCGCGGGCTCCGACGTTGCCTCGATCAAGACCACGGCCCGCAAGGTGGGCGGCGACTGGGTGATCAACGGCGGCAAGATGTGGACGACCAACGGCACCCAGGCCGACTGGATGTGCCTGCTTGCCGGCACCGGCGAGGGTCCGGCGCACAAGAACAAGTCGCTGATCTGCCTGCCGATGAAGACCAAGGGCGTGCAGATCGTGAAGAAGCTCGACAAGCTCGGCATGAGGAGTTCCGACACCGCACAGATCTTCCTCGACGAGGTCAAGGTGCCGGTGCGCAATCTCATCGGCCAGGAAGGCATGGGCTTCGTCTACCAGATGCAGCAGTTCCAGGAGGAGCGGCTGTGGGGCGCGATCAGTTCGGTTGTCGGGATGGGCCGGCTGATCGACCAGACCGTGGAATACACGCGCGAGCGCAAGGTGTTCGGCCGGCCGCTGCTCGACAACCAGGTGATCCACTTCAAGCTGGCCGAGCTCAGCACCGAAGTCGAGCTGGTGCGCTCGCTCTGCTACCGCGCCTGCGAGGACTATCTCGACGGCACCGATGTCACGATGCTGGCCTCGATGGCCAAGCTCAAGGCCGGCCGCATGGTCAGGCTCGTGACCGACGGCTGCCTGCAATACTGGGGTGGCGCCGGGTATCTCTGGGACTCGCCCACGGCGCGCGCTTTTCGCGATTCGCGCCTGGCCTCGATCGGCGGCGGCGCCGACGAGGTCATGCTGCAGATCATTTCCAAGCTGATGGGCACCCTGCCCCGGCTCGAGAACCGCTGATGTCGGAGCCTGCCATGCCCGAATTCGCCTCCAAGTACGACACCCTCCTGCTGCGGCGCGATCGGTCCCGTCTCTACGTGACGTTGAACCGTCCGTCGGTGAAGAACGCGCTCAATCCGACGCTGATCGGCGAGCTGCGCACGGTGTTCGAGAATCTGCGCGACCGCCGCGACATCAAGGTCGTGATCTTGCGGGGCGCCAGCGGCACCTTCTGCGCTGGCGCCGATCTCAAGAGCATGGAGCAGAGCTTTACCGACAAGCCGATGCCGGGCGAAAAGGACCCCATCGCGGTTTGGAATCGCCAGTTCGGTACGTTCCTGGAAATGGTGAACACGACGCCGCAGGTCGTGGTGGCGGCGGTCGAGGGCTATGCTATCGCCGGCGGCTTCGGCATCCTCTGCGTCTCGGACGTGGCGATCTGCACCGAGGACGCGGGCTTCGCCATGAGCGAGACGGCGATCGGCATCGTGCCGGCCCAGATCGCGCCATTCGTGGCCGCCCGCATCGGCGTGCCGCAGACGCGCCACCTTACGCTGACGGCCGCGCGCTTCAAGGGCCCCGAGGCGTTTCGGCTCGGCATCGCCCACTATCTGGTGAAGGATTCGGCAGCCCTCGACGCCAAGCTGGAAGAGCTGCTGAAGCAGATCGACAAGTGTGCGCCGATCGCCAACGCGCTCACCAAGCAGGTGGTGATGAAAGTCGGCACCGAGCCGCTGTCGCAGGTGCTCGATTTCGCCGCCGACAAATTCGCCGAGGCGCGGCGCGGCCCGGAAGCTTCCGAAGGCTTGCGCGCCTTTGCCGAGAAGCGCCCGCCGCGGTGGGCAGTCGAATAATGGCCTTCACGAAAGTCCTGGTCGCCAACCGCGGCGAGATCGCCTGGCGCGTCATGCGCACGGCCAAGGCGATGGGCTATCGCACGGTCGCGGTCTATTCCGACGCCGACAAGGACGCCCCGCACGTCGCCTTCGCCGACGAGGCCGTGCGGATCGGTCCGCCGCCGGTGGCCGAGAGCTATCTCAGCATCGACCGCATCCTGGAGGCCGCCCACAAGAGCGGCGCCGACGCGATCCACCCGGGCTACGGCTTTCTCTCGGAAAACGACGCCTTCGCCGCAGCCTGCGAGAAGGCGGGCCTGGTGTTCATCGGCCCGCCGGCGGCCGCCATTGCGGCGATGGGCAACAAGGCGGCCGCCAAGCGGCGCATGATCGATGCCGGCGTGCCCTGCGTGCCGGGATATCAGGGCACCGACCAGGGCGACGTCAACCTCGAGAAAGAAGCGCGCAAGATCGGCCTGCCGGTGATGGTGAAAGCCGCGGCCGGCGGCGGCGGGCGCGGCATGCGCCTGGTCGAACACGACGGCGATCTTCTGGAAGCCATCCGCACCGCGCGCGCCGAGGCGGAGAGCGCCTTCGGCTCGGGCGAACTGATCCTCGAGAAAGCCGTGGTCGATGCGCGGCACGTCGAGATCCAGGTCTTCGCCGACGCCCACGGCAACGTCATCCATTTGGGCGAGCGCGACTGCTCGGTGCAACGGCGCCACCAGAAGGTGATCGAGGAAGCGCCCTCGCCGGCCGTGAATGCCGATCTGCGGGCCCGCATGGGGGCGGCCGCCGTCGCCGCCGCCCGCGCCATCGGCTATCGTGGCGCCGGCACGGTCGAGTTCCTGCTGGCCGCCGACGGCGCGTTCTACTTCCTGGAGATGAACACCCGCCTGCAGGTCGAGCATCCCGTCACGGAGGCCATCACCGGCCAGGATCTCGTGGCCTGGCAGCTCCGAGTTGCGGCCGGCGAGCGCATGCCGTTCACCCAGGAACAGGTGCGTCTGGAAGGCCACGCCATCGAAGTCCGGCTCTATGCCGAGGATGCCTATGCCGGTTTCCTGCCGCAGACCGGCCGCATCGACGTGTGGCGGCCGGCGTCAGGGCCCGGCGTGCGCATCGACCACGGCATGAAGGACGGCCTCGCCATTTCGCCCTTCTACGATCCGATGATCGCCAAGGTGATCGCGCGCGGTGCGACCCGCGAGGAGGCGCGCACGCGCCTGATCCGCGCCTTGCGCGACACCGTGGTGCTGGGGCCGACCACCAACCGGCATTTCCTGATCCGCCTGCTGGAGCATCCCGAGTTCGCGGCCGGCAAGGCCACCACCGCTTTCCTGACGAAGCATGAATTTCCCGCGCCCGAAGTGAGCGAGCATCATTGGAAGCTGGCGGCGTTGCTCCTGTGGCGCCAATCTGCCGAACGCTACCCGCTGGCGCTGCGCGGCTGGCGCAATTCCAATCCCGAGCCGACACCGATCCGGCTCTCCGCTGCCGGCCAGGAACGGACGATCAACGTCACACCGGAGGACGCTCTGAGCGACGCCGTGCCGTTCCATATCGACGGCGACGATATCGTGATCGACCTCGATAGTTTTACCGTGCGCTTCACCGACAAGACCTATGCGCCGCCTGCTGCCGCGGCAGCCGGCAGCGATGGCAAGCTCCGCGCGCCGATGGACGGCCGCATCGTCGCCATCAAGGTCGCGGCCGGCGACACGGTCGCGCGCGGCCAGACCCTGGTCGTGCTCGAGGCCATGAAGATACAGCACCAGCTCAAGGCCGTGCTGGATGCCAGGATAGAATCCATTTCGGTGCAGGAAGGCCAGCAGGTCGCCAATCGCGCCGTGCTCATTACAATGGCGGCCGATGCCGCTGCACATTGAGAAGGTCTCGCACAGCTACGGCACCGTCGAGGCGCTGAAGGACATCGATCTCGATATCGCCGACGGCGAGACCGTCGTCCTGATCGGCCCCTCGGGCTGCGGCAAATCCACCCTGCTCGGCATCATCGGTGGGCTGCTGCAGCCCACGGCGGGGCGGGTGAGCCTGTCCGGGCCGCCACCGGCCGATTCGCTCAACCCCTTCACCTACATCTTCCAGGACTTCGCCCTGCTGCCCTGGCGCAGCGTGGCCGCCAACGTGGCGCTCGTCCTTGAGCACCGAGGCCTCGGGGCCGCCGAATGCCGCGAGCGGGTGGTGGCGGCGCTCGCCCTCACCGGCCTCACCGAGTTTGCCGCCGCCTACCCCAAGCAGCTCTCCGGCGGCATGCGCCAGCGCGTCGGCATCGCCCGCGCCCTTGTCGTGCGGCCGGCCGTGCTGCTGCTCGACGAGCCGCTGTCGGCGCTCGATGCGCAGACACGTGAGCTGCTGATGGAAGACCTGCTCGCGATCTGGGCCCGCGAGCAGAGCACGCGCGTCTACGTCACGCACAATCTCGAGGAAGCCGCCCGCCTCGCCGACCGTGTCGTGGTGCTGTCACGCCGGCCCGGCCGCATCCGCGAGGTTCTCAGGATCGACGTGCCGGTGGCCGAACGCGGCCGGCCCGAGCACGCAACGCTGCTGATCGACGTGCACCGCAGGCTGTGGGCGATGATCCGCGACGAGGCGGCCACCGCCGAACGCGAGATGCTGAATGTCTGAAAGACGCCCCGTTCCCTTCCGCGGCGGCGGCTTCGCGCCGGCACCCCGCCGTGCCGTGCCGTGGATCGTGTTCGCCGTGCTGATCGGCCTGTGGCAGGCGGCGTCGAGCAGCGGCCTGCTGCCGCCGCTCTTCATGCCGAGCCCGGCCGCCATCGTCCGCGCGCTCCGCGACCTGTGGTTCGACGGCACGCTGATGGAGCATGTGACGGCGTCATTGAAGCGCATCGTCCCGGGCTGGATCATCGGTACAGCCGCGGGCCTCGCCCTGGGTCTCGCCATGGGCATTTTCTCCTCGGCCCGGGCGGCCGGACTGCCGATCGTATCGGCGTTGTTCCCGATTCCCAAGATCGCGCTGCTGCCGGTGCTGATCCTGTGGCTGGGCATCGGTGAGCCTTCCAAGGTCGCCACCATCGCCCTCGGCGTTTTTTTCCCTACGGTCATATCGGCCTACAGCGCCTGCGATTCCGTGCCGCGCAACCTCATCCGCATGGCCCAGAGCTTCGGCCTGCCGGCGCGGGACATCGTGGCCAAGATCCTGCTGCCCGGCGCCATGCCCGGCATCCTTGCGGGCTTCCGCATCTCCGCCTCGGTGGCGCTGCTGCTGGTGGTCGCAGCCGAGATGATCGGCGCCCAGCACGGCATCGGCGCCTTTGTGCTCACGGCCGGCAACCTGATGCAGACCGACCAGCTCCTGGCCGGCGTGGTCGTGCTGTCGGTGTTCGGCCTGCTGATCTCCTGGGGCCTTGGACGGTTGGAGCGGTCTGTCCTGCGGTGGCGCTGACGGCACCGCCCGGCTAGTCTCCTGCCAACAAGGAGTTCAGGGAGGAATCGTCATGCTGCGCAGAACCGCGCTTGCCTTGCTGGCCGTTGCGGCTGCCGGGCCTGCTTTCGCCCAAGCCTACCCCACCAAGCCGATCAGCCTCATCGTGCCTTTCGCGGCCGGCGGCCCGACCGACGTCATGGCCCGCATCGTGGGCGAGCGCATGAGCCGGGAACTCGGCCAGCAGATGATCATCGACAACGTCGCCGGAGCCGCCGGCACCATCGCCATGGGCAAGCTCGCGCGCTCGGCGCCCGACGGCTACACGATCGGCATCGGCCACCTCGGCACCAACGTGGTCAACGGCGCGATCTACAAGAAGCTGACCTACGACCTGCAGAACGACCTGGTTCCGGTCGCACTGCTGCCGTCCAACCCGCTTCTGGTCGTGACTTCCAACCAGATCCCGGCGAAGGACCTCAAGGAACTGGTCGCCTACCTGAAGGCCAACGCCGATAAGGTCTCGGGCGGCACCGCCGGCATGGGCTCGGGCTCGCACATCGGTGTGCTCGCCTTCTTCGCCGCCACCGGCACCAACTACCAGCTCGTGCCCTATCGCGGCACGGGACCGGCCGTACAGGACCTGATCGCCAACCAGATCCAGATCATGATCGACCAGTCGTCGAATTCGCTGCCGCACATCCGCGCGGGCAAGATCAAGGTCTATGCGGTGACCGCCAAACAGCGCAACGCCGCCGCCCCCGACATCCCGACGACGGCTGAGGCCGGCTTCCCCGGCATCGAGGTCGCGATCTGGCACGGGTTGTGGGCGCCCAAGGGCACGCCGCCGGAGATCATCGCCAAGCTGAATGCCGCCGCCGTCGTGGCGCTGAAGGACCCGGAGATCCGCCGCAAGCTGGAAGACCTCGGCCAGGACATTCCGACACCCGAGCAGATGGCGCCGGCCGCCTTCACGGCTTTCCAGAAGGCCGAGGTCGCCAAATGGACGCCGATCATCGAGAAGGCCGGCGTGAAGGTCGAATGAGGCGTCAGTCCTTGTAGCTCGGCGGCACCGGACAGGGCGGTAGAAGCCTTTCCAGCACCTTGGCGACGCCCAGCAGCTTGGCCTCGCTCCAGCGCCTGCCCATGAGCTGCAGCCCGATGGGCAGGCCATCTCGCGAAAAGCCGCAGGGCAGCACGATCGACGGCTGACCTGTCAGGTTGGCCAGGTAGTTGTAGGACGTGCCGGCGAAAAAATACGGATACGCCACGCCGTCGATGTACAAAGGCTCACTCGACTTCTGGCGGATGAAGGCTGCGTCCGGCATCACCGGCATCAGCCAGGCGTCGTAGTCGTCGAGCAACGCCTCGCATTGGCGAATGACCCGATCCCGACGATCGAGCACGGCGAAGAATTGCGCCATGTCGAGACGGGCCGCGCGCGCCACCGAGCGCGCCGACGGATCGATGGCGCCGCCCATAGCATAGAAGCGCTCACGCTCGGCCAGGGGCTGAAGCGCGCGGACCTCGTACTGCAGCAGGTCGGACCAGTCGTCCCAGCTCTGCTGCCAATCGAACGCGGCGGGCTCGGCGCGCCTCACCTTGGCGCCGGCCTTGCCCAGCAGGCGGGCGGTTGCCTGGACCACGGCGGCGGTATCGGCCGATACCCGCACCAACGGATTGCTGTCGAGAACCGCGATGCACAGGTCGCCAGGCTTGAAGATGGGCGTCCGCCCCAGCGGCACCGGCGCCGCTTCGGCCTCGTTGCCGTCGGGACCGGCGATGATCCGGAGCGCCGTCTCGAGATCGGCGACCGAGCGCGCCAGCGGCCCGAATACGCCCATGTAGCGGACGGTCCGCGTCCGCCCCGGGAGATCGGGCACATGGCCGCGGCCGGGCACTCGCCATTCGCTGGGCTTCAGGGAAAAGATACCGTTGTAGTGGGCTGGATTGCGCACCGAACCGCCGATGTCGCTGCCAAATTCCAGCGGTGACAGGCGCGCCGCCACCGCGACGCCGCCGCCGCCCGTCGAGCCGCCGGCTGTGCGCCGCGCATCCCAGGCGTTCTTGGTCGTACCGAACAGCGGACTCTCGGTCTGAAAATCCATGCAGAGTTCGGGCACGTTGGTCTTGCCGAGGATGACCGCACCGGCGGCGCGCAGCCGCGCCACCAGACTGGCATCGGCCCTGGCGACATTGTCCTTGAGCGGCGGGTGGCTCGAGGTCGTCCTGAGGCCGGCGACATCGAAGGCCTCCTTGATGGTGATCGGCACGCCGTGCAGCGGCCCGAGCTTGGCCTCTTTCCCGGCGCCGCTCCTGCCGAGCGCACGATCCGCCGCCCGCGCGGCCTTCATCGCGCCGGCGCGGTCGACGACCACCAGCGCATTCAGCGGACCGTTAATCCGGGCAATCCGCTGCAGGTGCGCTTCGGTCGCTTCGGCCGAACTCAGGCGGCCGTTTCGTATAGCGCGTCCAAGGCCGGTAGCGGTCTCGAAACACGGGTCCATGCATGCCTCCCTTGCACCATGCCGAGACTAGTCGCCCCTCCCACACCCGGCTATAGAGCCCAAGGAATTCTTGGGGACGCCATGAGCCTGGGTAACAAGACACTGTTCATCACCGGCGCCAGCCGCGGCATCGGCCTTGCCATTGCACTGCGCGCGGCGCGCGACGGCGCCAATGTCACCATCGCCGCCAAGACAGTGAAGCCCGACCCGAGGCTCGCCGGCACGATCTTCACCGCCGCCGAGGAGATCGAGAAGGCCGGCGGCAAGGCGCTGCCGATCGCGTGTGACATCCGTGACGAGCAGAGCGTCGACAAGGCGGTGGCCGACACCGTGGCGAAGTTCGGCGGCATCGATATCCTGGTGAACAACGCCAGCGCCATCAGCCTCACCGGCACGCTCGCCACACAGATGAAACGCTACGATCTGATGCATCAGATCAACGGCCGCGGCACATTCATGGTGTCGCAGAAGTGCATCCCCCATCTGATGAAGGCGGCAAACCCGCACGTTCTGAACCTGTCGCCGCCGCTCGATTTCGACGTCAAATGGTTCGCCAACCATCCGCCCTACACGCTCGCGAAATATTCGATGTCGGTCTACGCTTGGGCGATGGCAGCGGAATTCAAGGACAAGGGGATCGCCTTCAACTGCCTGTGGCCCCGCACCGCCATCGCCACGGCCGCCATCCAGAACGTGCTGGGCGGCGACGAGGCGATGAAGCGCTGCCGCAAGCCAGAGATCATGGCCGACGCAGCCCACGCCATTCTCAATCGCCCGGCCAAGGACTGCAGCGGCAACTTCTTCATCGACGACGAGGTGCTGGCGGCCGAGGGGGTGACGAACTTCGACCCCTATGCCGTCTCGCCCGGCACGCCGTTGATCCCGGACTTTTTCGTGCCCGCCCCGGGCGCCCGCACCGTCGTCGGCCGAGGCTAGTCGCGGCCATGGCGACGTTCATGCTGGTCCATGGTGCGTGCACGGGCGGCTGGTGCTGGGAAAAGGTCGTGCCGCTGCTGGAGGCGAACGGCCACAAGGTTTGCGCTCCCGATCTGCCGGGCCTCGGCAAGGATCCGACGCCGCCCGCCAACGTCACCCTCGCCGACAACGTCGAGAAGCTGTCGCGGCTGCTCGACAAGATGGACGAGCCGGTCGTCCTGGTCGGCCATTCGCTGGGCGGCGTCACCATCAGCCAGGTGGCCGAGGCTCGCCGGCGCAAGCTCAAGGCGCTGGTCTATATTTGCGCTCTCCTGCCGCCATCCGGCAGCTGCGGCCGGGACATGACGTCGATGGAACCGGATACGATGTTCCGGCTGGCGCGGCAGGTCAGCCCAGACGGCGCGACCTACACCTTCGCCCGCGACAAGTTGCCGAGCCTTTTCTACGCCGACGTTTCGCCGGAGGATCGCTACCGTGCCATGGAGCGCCTGCGCCCGCAGCCGCTCGCCATCTCGACGACGCCGGTGACGCTCACCGAGGAACGCTTCGGTTCGGTGCCGCGCTGGTACATCGAATGCACGCACGATCACGCCATCCGAATCAACCTCCAACGGCTGATGGTGAAGTCGACCCCCTGCAAGGTCATCACCATGGAGTGCGGCCACTCGCCCTTCTTCAGCAATCCCGAGGAACTGGTCGAACACCTCGAGGCGATCGCGCGGGCCTAGTATTCAGTCAAAAAACGCGAAGGCGCGGCTCTCGATGCTCTGGCGCGGCTTGGGATTGGCGGGCGACGTCGGATCGTCGAAGGCCGAGTGCAGCGAGAAGCGGGCCCGGCCATCCTTCATCGAATCGTAGCACTTGATCAGGATCGCTTCGTCCCGGGTCATCTTGGGAAAGTAGTACCAGCGGTGGTCGGTGTTCCGGACGCCGATGTAGATCTCGCCTGTGCGGTCGGCATAGATGAGATCGCAGACGGCGAGGTCGCGCGGCGCGATGCTTTCGGCGTCGACGAAGCCCAGCGGCGCCATCTCGATCGGCTCATGGACGATGTTGCGCCAGACGTTGTATTCGGCGAAGCGCTTTTTGAGGCGCATCTCGGCTTCCTCGGGCGAGAGCAGGTCGCGCACGCGCTGCGGGCCTGATTTCTCCGTGTAGTCGTTGTGCACGCTGCGCACCGGGGCGCGCAGCCCGCGCTCGACGGCGCGGTCGGCAGTGCGCACGGTGTGGTCGAATACCACGACTTTGGAAGCGCCGGTCTCGCGCTTGATCAGCGCCTCGACCTCGGGCTCGTAGACGGTTCGCACCTCTTCCTTGTCGTAGAAATCGCGCACGACGGTGTCGTGGTGCGTCAGGACGAAGGCCTGGCGGTCGAGCGACAGGTCACGGACGATCGGCCGCGCATCGTGAATACGGACGGGAAAGTCGCGGTAGTTGCCGATCCGGCGCGGCACGCCGGTGCCGTTCGGGGGATTGTAGGTCACCGGCTTGATGCTGAGGTCGGCGAGATACTGGACCGGTGCCTCGACCCAAGGGGCCGTCGGCGGGCGGTTCACGATGGTCGGTTCGAGAGGTCGGATGTTCGGCATGGTCGCACCCACAACTGGCGTTGCCCCAATTACATGAGCAGTCAGATACCGGGTTCAAGCGGCAATGGCTCATGAGAAGACTTCATGAGCGCAAGACGAAACCAGCCCTGTGCGGCGGCCTCAGCGGTAGAGCTTGTCGATGGCGGCGGCACCCAGCCCGACCTTGTCATAATGCGCCTTGCAGAGCGCGATGTACTGGTGGACGTCGAAATAGCCCTCCGGCTCGCCCTTCTCGTCCAACCAGACCAAGGGCCCGGTCACGATGAAGAAGACCTTCATGGGATCGGGATGGTCGTAGGCCACCAGCGTATGGGCCTCGCCCGGCGTTTCGTAGATGAAGTCGCCGGCTGTCGCCGTCCAGTCGTGCTCGAGATAGCCCCACTTGCCCGAGATCGTGTAGGCGAAGACCTCGTGCGGATGATAGTGCCGGTTTACCAGGCCGGCGCTCTTGGCCATCAGGATGTCGCACCACTTGTTCTGGCTGGGCGAAATCCAGAGCGGCCGCGACGACACGGTCTCGGTGAAGGGCACGTAGTAGCGCTCGTCGTCAGTCGCGGCATTCGCGGTATAGACCTCGGGCAGGGCATCGGCCTGGAAGACCTTCTCGATCGGCTTGAGATCGCGCCAGAATTCCATCCCATCCTCCTGTTTTTGTCAGACGTGCATGCCGCCGTCAGCCATCAGCACGCTCCCCGTGGTGAAGGCGCTGCGGTCCGAGGCGAGGAACAGAACCGACTCGGCCACCTCCTCCGCCCTGGCGTGACGGCCGAGTGGAATGACGGAATCGAGGAATTTTCCCGCATCGGTGCCGAGCGCCAGGGTGAGGCCGCTCTCGACGTTGTGCTGGAATTCGTTGTCGATCGGCCCCGGCGCCACGACGTTGACGCGGATGCGCCGGGGTGCGGCCTCCTTGGCCACCGTGCGCATCAGGCCGATCAAGCCGTGCTTGGAAGCGGCATATGCCACGATGCCGGGATCGCTGGTCACACCCACGACGCTGGAGGTCATGATGATGCTGCCGCCATCGCGCATCCCCGGCAGGCCGTACTTGCAGGCGAGGAACGAGCCCTTGAGGTTCACTGCCATCACCGCGTCGAACACGTCCTCGGGATAGTCCGTCACCGGCCGGATGACGCCGCTGACGCCGGCATTGCTGAACAGCACGTCGATCGGACCCCAGCGCGCGACCGTGGCGCTCACGTAGGCCGCCGTCTCCCTGGCATCGGAAACGTCAGCCAGCATGGCGGTGGCGCGTCCTTCGGGCAGCGTCTTCAGGGCGGCGTCGAGCCCGGCGCGGTCGAGATCGACCAGCATGACCCGGGCGCCCTCGTCGGCGAAGCGGCAGGCGCTTGCGAGGCCCAGGCTGCCGGCCGCGCCGGTCACGATGCAGGTCTTGCCGTCGAGGATACCCATCATGCCCGCCTTGCGCCGCCGAGATAGGCGCGTTGCACCGCCGGATCACTGGCCAGATCCTGCGCACGGCCTGTGCCGACGATATGGCCATTCTCGATCAGGTAGCCGCGATCGGCGACGGCGAGGCTGCGTCTTGCGTTCTGCTCGACCAGCAGCACGGAAATGCCGTCGCCGCGGATTTGTCCCAGCGCGCGGAACAGCTCGCCGCAGAGCAGCGGCGACAGGCCGAGCGAGGGTTCGTCGAGCAGCAGCACTTCGGGCGCCGACATCAGGGCCCGGCCGATGGCCACCATCTGCTGCTCACCGCCGCTCATGGTGCGGGCCGTCTGCTCCAAACGTTCGGCCAGTCGCGGAAAAAGCGCGAGCACGCGCTCACGGTTGCGCGCCTCGTCCGCCCGGGCGCGGCGCGCGAAGGCACCGAGCAGCAGGTTTTCGCGTACCGTCAGCTCGCCGAAGATTCCGCGACCCTCCGGGACCAGCGCCAGCCCTGCCTCGACGATGGCATGGGCCGGCAGGCCGGCGAGCTGGCGCCCCGCCAACGTCACCCGCGCCTGCACGCCCGGCGGCTGCAGACCCGCCACAGCCTTCAGGAGCGATGATTTTCCGCTCCCGTTGGCGCCCAGGATGACCACGATCTCGCCCACGGCCACGGTGAGCGCCACGCCGTCGACGGCGCGATGCTGCCCGTACTGAACGGAGAGGCCCGCCACCTCAAGCATCATCGTCTCCAAGGTAGGCGCGGACCACTTCCGGATGGGCCAGGACTTCGCCCGGCAGGCCGGAGGCGATCAACCGGCCGGTGTTCATGACCAGGCAGCGGTCGCAAAGCGAGCGGATGGCGTCCATGACGTGCTCGACCAGCAGAATGGTGATGCCCTGGCCGCGCAGTGACTGGATGAGAGCGATGCCCTGCTCCAGTTCCGTCGGATTGAGTCCGGCCAGCCATTCGTCGAGCAGCAGCAGGTCCGGCTGCAGCGCCAGCGCGCGGGCGAGTTCCAGCCGCTTCTGGTCGATGTAGGTGAGCGCTCCCGGCAGGGCGTCGCGGGCGCGTGCCAGCCCGACACGGTCGAGCAGCGTGTCGGCATCGGCACGGGCCTGGGTGCCCCAGGCGCGGCGCTTGCCGAACGCAAGGCCGGTCAGGACATTGTCGTGACAGGTAAACGATGCCAGTGGTCGCACGATCTGGAAGGTGCGGGCCACACCAAGCCGGGCGATGCGGTGCGCCGGCATGCCGGCGATGGCCTGACCGCGCAGCGCGATGCTGCCGAGATCTGGACGCAACGCGCCCGACAGCAGATTGAGCACCGTCGTCTTGCCCGAGCCGTTGGGGCCCAGCAGCCCCATGATCTCCCCCGCACCGACGGAGAAGCTCAATCCATCGACGGCCACAAGCCCGCCGAAGCGGCGCGTCAGGCTCTCGACCTCGAGCAGGCCGCTCATGCCGGCCGCCGCACGGTCTGTTCCACCAGCCCCACGATGCCGCGCGGGATGGCGTAGACGATGAGGATGAAGACAAGCCCAACCATGATGCTGAAATGATTGGGGAAACGCGCCAGCAGGAACTCAAACAGCAGCGCCAGCGGCACCACGCCCATCACCGGCCCGTAGAGCCGGTGGACGCCGCCCAGCAAGGCCATGATCAGGACGGTGAAGGAGATCACCGGATTGAAGGCAATGGCGGGATCGATGTAGGTCCAGCGCGGCGCCATGATCGCGCCCGTCAGCGTCATAAACACGGTACTGAGCACGAACAGCGCGACCTTGGCCTGGGTTGCATCGATGCCCGAGTGGCGGGCCACGGTCTCGTCATCGCCGATGGCGCGCAGCGCCAGCCCGAGCCTGGACCGGCCGATCAGGAATCCGGCGGCGAACACCAGCACCGCAAGGATCAGCAGTTGCCAGTAGATCTGGGCGGCGGTGATGTCGGTGAAGACGTAGCGGCCCAGAGTGCGCGTCTTGTTGACCTCGTACCAGGTGACGAGTTGGCGGACGAGTTCGGCCAGGCCCAGGGTGAAGATCACGAAGTAGACGCCGGAGAGGCGGAGCGTCGAGAGGCCGACGATGCCCGCCACCAGGATGCCGATACCGGCCGCGATCAGCAGCACCAGCGGCCAGGCGAGCGTCTCGGCAAATACGGCCGTGGTGTAGGCGCCGATGCCGAAGAAGGCGACGGTGGCCAGCGAGACGTAGCGCGTCGGGCCGGAAAACAGGCTCCAGGCCGTCGCCAGCACGGTGTAGCTCACGATGTTGATGGCGAGCGACAGCCCGTAGTCGCCCAGCAGGAACGGCACGCACGCGAGGCCGGCGATGGCCGCCGCCACGCCCAGAACCCGGAGTGCATCCTGCGTCATCATCGATTGGCCCGGCCGAGCAGGCCCTGTGGCCGCACCAGGAGCACGAGCAGGAAGATCGCGTAAGTGGCGGCGAGCGTCAGGCCGGGATCGATGAAGGTGGCGACGTAGTTTTCGGTGAGCCCCAGGATCAGCCCGGCGATCAGCGCGCCCAGAAGATTGCCGACGCCACCCATGATGACGACGATCAGTGCCTTCAGGGTGAAAACGACGCCCAGATTGGCATTGAAGGTGAGGAACATCGAGACCAGCACGCCGGCCGCCGCCACCAGCGCACCGCCCAGCGCGAAGGCCAGCGCCGAGGCGGTGCGCACGTCGATGGCGACGAGTTGGGCCGCCACCGGATCGACCGCGACGGCGCGGACCGCGGTGCCGAGCCGCGTACGGGTAAGGCCGAGGTAGAGGCCGAGCCCGATCACGACGGCCAGCACCAGCGCCAGCAGGCGGTTGGCGGCGACGGTGGCGCCGGCGAACTGCAGCGGCACGGAGAGGAAGGAGTAGCTGTAGTAGGCGCCGCCGAACAGCGCCAGCATGACGCCCTGGATCACGAACAGCAGCCCGAAGGTGGCGAGGATGCTGTCGACCTCGAGCTGGTCGCGCGACTTGGCGCGGCGCACCAGCGGCTGCAGCAGGTAGCGGTAGATGGCGTAGCTGGCGGCAAAGGCCAGCGGCGGCACGACGATCAGGCCGAGCAGCGGGTTGAGCGCCAGGCCGGAATAGAACCAGAAGGCGGCGAAGGCGGCGGCGATCAGCAGCTCGCCGTAGGAGAGGTTCATGATGCGGGCGACGCCGTACTGCAGCGTCAGCCCCATGGCGACCAGCGCATACATGCCGCCCAGCGTCACGCCGGAGAGCGTCACTTCGAGCAGCATCGCCGATCACCCGTACGCAGGACGAAGGATAGGGCGGATGCCGGCGGCATCCGCCCGCCCAAATGAACCGACTAAGGCTTCCAGGCCGGCTTCGGCACCACGACGGAACCGACACCGGCGCGTTGAGGTGCCACGCCAACGAAGAAGCCGTCCTGCCACTGGCCGATCAGCCAGAAGTTGTCCTTCATCATGTTGTCGACCATCTTCACCTTGCCGAGCACGGTGTCGAAGGTGCCGGTCTGCAGCTCCTTGATGATGGCGGCACGATCGATCTTGCCGACCTTCTCGATCGCCTGCTCGAGCATCTGCAGCGAGGAGTAGCCGATCTGGCTGCCCCAGCGATCGGGCCCGCGCTTGAACATTTCCTCGTGCTTCTTGGCGTAGGCCAGGGTCGAGGCATTGTCCTTGGACCAGCCGCCGAGCGACATGATGCCCTCGACATTAGCGCCGAAGCGCTGGGCATACATCGGGAAGCCGACGCCCACACCCAGGAACATCACCTTGGGCGCGTAGGATGCCACCTTGGACTGCTCGGTGAGCGCCATGGTGTCGGGCGGGTAGCTGAAGGCCACGAACGTGTCGGCGCCGGAACGCGACGCCTCGCCGATCAGCGGCGAGAGGTCCTGGGTGCCGATGGGATAGCTCTTGTCGTAGGCGAGCTTGAAGCCCGCGGCGGTGAAGCCCTTGCGGGCGGCCTGCGAGAGGTCGATGCCGAAGCCATCAGCAATCGAGATCATGGCGATGTTGGGTCCGATCTTGCCTTCGTCGCGCAGCTTCTTCAGGAGGCCGACCAGCGAGTCGACATATTGCGTGCTGGTGCCGAGCAGCCAGAAGCTGTTGGGCCAGCGCTTGACCAGATCGGGCGCCCGATCCGTGACGGCGCTGAAGGCGAGCTGGGGATAGCCGTACTTGTTGAACACCGGCCCCACCGCAAGATTGAGACCGGTGCCCCACGGCGGGAACAGCAGGTCGACCTTGTCCTGGGTCACCAACCGCTCGACGGCCCGCACGGCCTCCTCGGAGTTGGAACGGTCGTCGTATTCAATCACCTCGATCGGGACGCGCTTGCCGCCGATCATGAGGCCGCCCTTGGCGTTCACATCCTTGACCCACATCTCGTAGTTCGGGATCTGGGTGATGGTGGCGCCGCCGGCGTTGGGACCGGTCTTGGAGATGGCATAGCCGATCTTGACCTTGTCCTGCGCCACGGTGGGCGCAGCGGCAAGCGCGGTCGCGGCCAAGGCCGCAAGCGCGCACAGAGTCAGTCGCATCATGGCGTGTCCCCTCTTGGTTGGCGTTTCCCTGATTCTTTTTTGCTTTTGCGAGCGAATCTCTACTCTAGATTGACTCTAGACTATATCGTTTGGAGGGCAAATCAATTGCCAACTAGGCGGCGAGCTCGAGAATCTCCATCACCTGCTCCGGCCCCTTGATCGGGCGAGGATTGTTGAGCACGGCCCGGTCGTGCATCGACTTCTCGGCGATCTCGCGGAAGCGATCCTTGCCCACACCCACTTCCGAAAGCCGGCCCGGCAGGCCGAGCGCCTTCACCAGGCCAGCCACCAGGTCGGCCGCCGCACTCTCCGGCTTGCCAAAAGCCTCGCTCACCCGCTTCTGGCGCTCGGCATTGGCGGGCAGGTTCCAGCGCAGCACCGAAGGCAGCATCACACACGAAGTATGGCCGTGCGGCACATGGCAGGCGGCACCCAGCACGTGGCCGATGCCGTGGCTCGCGCCGACGCCGACGCCGGAGGTGCCTGCGCCGATCGACAGCCACATGCCGAACTGCAGGTTGAGCCGCGTTTCCATGTCCTCCGGCCGCGCCTTGTGCCCGGGCAGTGCGCGCGACAAGAGCCTCAACGCCTCCGTCGAGGTACCGATGGCAAACGGATTGGCCTGCTGCGAGCATAGCCGCTCGACGGCATGGTCAACCGCCTTGAGCCCGGTCGAGAGCATGAGGTCCATCGGCGTGGCCAGCGTCGCGCCGGGATCGAGAACGATGACGCGCGGCACGACCAGGCGATGGCCGAAGCTTTCCTTGATACCATGGCGCGGATCGGTGATGCCGGCGAAGGCGTTGAACTCGGCGGCCGACAGCGTGGTCGGCACAGCCAGCATGCGGATCGCCTCGGCCGGTGGCTTGATCGCCTCGGCGGGCGGCGCGGCGCCCTCCTTCGGCTTGCCGGCGCGATAAAGATCGAGATCCTCGATCCTAGTCGCGTTCTGCCACAGCGCGATCAGCATCACCTTGGTGGCGTCGATTGCCGAGCCGCCGCCCACCGCCACGATCAGGTCGGCCTTGGCCTCGCGCGCGAGTGCCGCGCCCTCGATCACGCAGGGCCGGGGCGAATGGGCGGTGATGCCGGCATAGACGCCTGCGTAACGGTCGCCGAGGTCGCGGATCACGTCGGCCAATAGGGCGCTTTGGGCCACGGACCTGGTGGTGGTAATGAAAACACGTTTGGCGCCCAGCCGTTCGGCCTCGGCTCGAAGAGCCGCGCCCGCCGGCTTGCCGTAGACCACGCGTTCGATGTCCTGGTGTCCGTGGATGCCGCTCAACATGGGAGACTCCTCAACCGATGTGGCGGCGATAAAGCGCCAGCATGCGCTCATAGTGCTTTTCGCGGGCGGCCTCGTGCAGGTTGCCGCGGTCGGAGAAGGCGTAACCGTGATGCGTGCCCATCTCGGTTTCGACACGCGAGGGAAACGGCGCCGAGGCCAGCAGCTTCTCGAACCTGGCGACACCGGACAACGGCACGTAGGCGTCGTGCTCGGCGAACGAGTAGTAGCCCTCGGCCGTGATGTCCGAGAGCATCAGGTGCGGCGAGTCGGACTTGTCGGTGAGCAGTCGCGTTCCGTAGTAGGAGGCGAAACAGGCGATACGGTCGGGATGCATGGCCGCAGCCGCCGTGACGAAGGCGCCGCTCATGCAGTAGCCGACCAGGCCGATCTTGCCCGGCTTGGCGTCAGGCATCGATGGCAGCCTGTCGAGGATCACGCCGGTATCGGCCGTGACCTTGGCGTTGGAGATCGACTCCAGGAACCCGAACATCCTGGTGCGGTTCGCTTCCGCGTCGGGATGATCCCGCGTCGGCCCGCACACGAAGTCGCGGATGGTGCGGTAGTAGAGGTTGGGCAGCAGCACGTAATAGCCGGACTGCGCGATCCTGCGGCAGATCTCCTTCAGGCCCTCGCGCACGCCGGGTGCATCCATCAGCATCAGGACGACCGGCAGCGGCCCGCCATCGTCAGGCCGCACGGTGTAGGTGTTCATCGCGCCATCTTGCGTGGCGATATCCAGGTCACGTTCGATCATGGCCGGACGGTACCGGGCCAGTGCCCCATGGTCTATAACCGCCGCCTCTCATTGAATTCGAGGAGTGGAATGAGATGCCCGACGCCAGCAAAGGCGCTTTGGACGGCCTGAAAGTCATCGACCTGTCGCGCGTGCTGGGCGGCCCCTATTGCGGGCAGATGCTGGCCGACCACGGCGCCGAAGTGATCAAGATCGAGCCGCCGCAGGGCGACGAGACGCGGCTCTGGGGCCCTCCGTTCGACCAGGAAGGCATCTCGGCCTACTTCGCCGGCATCAACCGCAACAAGCGCACGATCGCGCTCGATCTCTCCAAGCCCGAGGGCCGCGAGGTATTGCTAAAACTGCTCGCCGAGGCCGACGTGCTGATCGACAATTTCAAGACTGGCACCATGGAGAAATGGGGCATCGGCTATGCTGACACGCTGGTGAAGAAGTTCCCGCGCCTCGTTCACGCCCGCGTCTCGGGCTTCGGCGAGGACGGCCCGCTGGGTGGCTTTCCAGGCTACGACGCCATGGTGCAGGCTTCGGCCGGGTTGGTCTCGGTGAATGGCTCACCCGAGAGCGGCCCGGTGCGAGTCGGCGTGCCGGTGGTCGATCTCTCGACCGGCATGAATGCCTGCATCGGCATCCTGATGGCGCTCTACGAGCGCAACCGCTCCGGCAAGGGCCAATTCATCGACGCCACTCTCTATGACAGCGCCATCGCGCTCCACCAGCCGCATGCGCCGAACTACTTCACCGCGGGGCAGAAGCCCAAGCTCGTGGGCAACAGCCACGGCAGCCTGGTGCCATACTCGAACTTCCCGACCAAGGGTCGCAACATCGCAATCGCCGCCGGCAACGACGGCCAGTTCCGCAAGCTTGCGCAGATGCTGGGCAAGCCCGAGCTGGCCCAGGATCCGCGCTTCAAGACCAACAAGGATCGGGTGGCACATCGCCTCGAGCTAGAGGCCGAGTTGCGTGAGTTGCTAAAGGACCGCGACGCCGACAGCTTCTCGATCGAGCTGATGAAGGGCGGCGTGCCGTCGGGCGCGGTGCTGGAGGTGCCCGACGTGATGGAGCATCCACACACCAAGCACCGCGGCATGGTGTGGGAGAAGGACGGTTATAGGAACGTCGGCAATCCCGTGAAACTGTCGCGGACACCCGCCGGCGTGCGCAGCAAGCCCAAGAAGTTCGGCACCGACACCAGGGCGGTGCTGGCGGAGGTGGGTTATTCGGCGGCTGAGATCGACAAGCTCGTCACCTCGGGCATCGCGCTCACCGAGATCAAGAAGGCCTGAGGAGACGGCGATGTTTCAACCCGACCTCCTGAAGGGCAAACGCATCCTGGTGACAGGCGGTGGCACCGGCCTCGGCCGCTCGATGGCCCACCGCTATCTCGAGCTCGGCGCCAACGTGGTGATCTGCGGCCGGCGCGAGGATGTGCTGAAGCAGACCGCCGAGGAATTGGCCAAGGAGACCGGCGGCGAGATCGAGACCGTGGGCTGCGACGTGCGCGTGGCCGATGCCGTCGAAGCCATGATGGACAAGATCTGGGAAAAGCGGCCCCTCGATATCCTGGTCAACAACGCCGCCGGGCAGATCCTGGCACAGACCCACAAGATGTCCTCGCGCGCCATCGACGCCGTTCTCGGCATCGTGCTGCACGGCTCGGCCTATTGCACCGTGGCCGCGGGGCGGCGCTGGATCGACGCCGGCGAGCGCAACAAGGTGGTGATGTCGATCCTCACCGTCTCGTCGCTGACCGGCGCGCCCTTCACGGTGCCTTCGGCGATGGCCAAGGCGGGCGTGCTGGCCATGACCAAGAGCCTCGCCGTCGAATGGGGCCCCAAGGGCATCCGCACCTGTGCGATCGTCCCCGGCCCTTTCCCGACCGAAGGCGCGTGGAGCCGGCTGATGCCCAAGGAGCGTGGCGGCCAAGAGGAGATGATCAAGGCGATCCCGATGCGCCGGGTCGGCGAGCACATCGAACTGGCCAACCTTGCGGCCTTCCTAGTGAGCGATGGGGCGGCCTACATCAACGGCGATGCCATCGTGATCGACGGCGGCAAGATGCTGCAGTCCGGTGGCGGCGGTGCCAACACCTCGGCCATGCTCGATTGGACCGACGCGCAATGGGATGCCATCCGGCCGAAGAAGAAAAAGTAGGTCAGCGGCTCTGTCTTGATTGTCCACCGCGGACGCCCCTACGTTCTTTCCTAGCAGGAGGGTAGGTAGCGCCTATGACTCCACCGAATCGAAGCGGGTGACGCGGCACCGAAATTCCGCGACCGGATCGTTCCCAACCTTCTGAATCAGGGAGGGGACCATGTCCCGAGCGAACCCCGTCTGCCGCAAGTGGGCGGGGTTCTCGTTGGCTACGACTTTCCGTCGACCCTCCGCCCCGCCACGATCCAGGCGATCACAAGGTCGTAGAAGACCGCCAACACGACCGGCCCGACAAACAGTCCGATCAAGCCACCGGCCAGCGTGCCGCAAATCACGCCGGCCAGGATGACGACCATCGGCGTCTGCAGACCACGCGCCATCACCACTGGACGCAGCACGTTGTCGACCAGCAACAGCGGCGCAGAATAGACGGTGAAAATGCCGGCATTCAGGGCCGGCATGGCGAACCACGCCCAAATGATCACCGGAATCATCACGATGTTGGGGCCAACCTGGACGATCGCCAGCACCAGGCAGGCGAAAGTGATGGCACCGGCAAAGGGGACGCCGGCGATCAGCATGCCGATGCCCAGCAAAGCAGATTGCAGAACGGCGATGCCGATCACGCCCTGCGACACGTTGCGGATGGTCGAGCCTGCGATTTCGAGAAAGTGCCTTCCCTTTGCGTCAGCGACGCGGCCGGCCAGGTCGCGGGCGGTGGCGGTCAGGGTGTCGGAATAGGCGAGCACCACGCCCGCGATGATGATGGCGGTGGCAAACTGCAGGACCTCGAGCGCCACGCCGGCCGCGACGCCACCAACCCAGCGCCCCACCGCGGCGAGCTGGCCGACATGGGTCTTCAGGAGGGCGCGCATGTCGTTCGCGGCATTGAGCCAGAGTTCGTGGAGGCGCTGGCCGATGATCGGCCAGCTCTGGACCGTATCGGGCGGCTGCGGCAGCAGATGGTCGCCCCGCATCAGGTCCCGCGCGTAGCCTTCAAGCGTCTCGACGGCGGATCCCGCCAGCATGATCACCGGGGTTACCAGCAGCACCAGGAGCAAGGTCGACAACAAGCTCGCCGCAATCCAACCGCGCAAGCCGAGGCGCCGACGCAACAGCGCGAAAAGCGGATAGACGGCCACCGCCAGGATCACCGCCCACAGCAGCATGGGCGCAATCGGGCGAAGAAGCTGCAGGCTGCCGTAGATCACGCCGCCAAGCAGTGCGATGCGAATAGCGAGATCGATCGCGAACCGCGACACATCCGCCCTGCCTTTTTCGGTATCGATCATCACTGCCCCCGTCGTTTTCTATATTTCGCTGTTCCTACCGAGCGCTGCCGCCCACGTCCAACGGCCAGCCCTTGTCGTGACCCAGACAGATCGCTGATACTCGCCGCTCCGGGGGAGGTATCAGGCATGGACCAGTACGACTACATCATCGTGGGCGCGGGCTCGGCGGGCGGCACACTGGCCGCACGGCTCTCAGAAAATCCGGCGACCAAGGTCCTGTTGCTGGAGGCCGGTGCCGCCAGCCATCCCTATACGCGCATGCCGCTCTCCTTCGGCCTGCTGATCGACAACCCGGCGGCCAACTGGCTCTACCAGTCCGAGCCCGAACCCAACACGGCCAACCGCGTCATTCCGGTGCCGCGTGGCAAGCTCTTGGGCGGCTCCAGCTCGATCAACGGGCTGGTCTGGGTGCGTGGCCAGCCGCTCGATTTCGACACCTGGGCGCAGATGGGCAACCGCGGCTGGAGCTGGCGCGAAGTGGCGCCGCTGTTCACCCGTATCGAGAATTTCGTCGACGGCGACGGCTCGAACGGCCGCGGCACCGGCGGACCGCTGAAGGTCTCGACCGTGCCCGATCAGAATCCGCTCTACGACGCGCTGTTCGCAGCCTCGAAGGCAGCCGGATTCAAGCTCAATCCCGACTACAACAGCGAGGACCAGGAAGGCGTCGTGAAGACGCAGACCTCGATCTACAAGGGTCGTCGCATGAGCGTCGCCCATTGCTACATCGAACCGGCGATGAAGCGGCCGAACCTGCATGTCGTCACCAACGCCATGACGCTCCGCGTGCTGCTGGACGGCAAGCGCTGCACGGGCGTGGAGTACGAGAAGGACGGCAAGGTGGTCCAAGCCAAGGGACGCGAGACCATCCTGTCGGCCGGCGGCGTCGCCTCGCCACAGATCCTGGAACTCTCGGGCATCGGCCAGCCGGAGCTGCTCCGGCAGCACGGCATCGAGGTGAAGCACGAGCTGAAGGCGGTGGGCGAGAATTTCCGCGACCACATCAACGCCCGCATCATCTGGCGCCTGAAGGTGGCCAACGTCTCCTACAACCACATGGCGCGCGGCCTGGGCGCCGTCACCCAGATGATGAAGTATCTCGCCACCGGCGGTGGCTTCATGAGCCTGCCCTCGGCACCGCTGCTGGCCTTCCTCAAGACGCGGCCGGAACTGGCGACGCCCGACGTGCAGATGCATCTCGTGCCCTACTCGATCAAGGATCCGAAGACCCGCAAGCTGCAGGACTTCCCGTCGATGACGATTGCCTGCTACCAGCTCCGGCCCGAGAGCCTGGGCTCCATCCACATCCGCTCGGCCGACCCCAAGGCGCAGCCGGCCATCCGCTTCAACTTCCTGGCCGACAAGATCGACCAGGATGCGATGGTGGGCGGCTTCCGCATGATGCGGAAGATCGTCGACGCGGCGCCGATGGATGCCTATCGCGACGCCGAATTTTCGCCTGGTTCATCGGTGAAGAGCGACGAAGAGATCCTGACCTGGATCCGCAACAACTCGCAGACCGCCTACCACCCGATCGGCACCTGCCGCATGGGGCCGGCGGGACAGAACACCGTGGTCGACGACAAGCTCAAGGTGCACGGTATCGAGGGCCTGCGTGTGGCTGACGCCTCGATCTTCCCGACCATGCCCTCGGGCAACACCAATGCGCCCTCGATCATGGTGGGCGAGAAGATGGCGGATATCCTGAAGGCGGCGGCGTAGTTCGTCGCTAGGGGCTGCCCAGCCGCTGCTTCACATCCTCGGGGATGGCGATCGCCTTCAGCGAGCGGGCGTCGCCGTCCTTGCGCGCCCAGATGCGCGTCTCCGTGCCTTCGGCGGCGATCTCGCCGGTGGCGTCGCGGAAGACGTGGCTGATCGTAAAAGAGCTGCGGCCGAACTTCGCGACGTGGCTTTCGACGACGAGCGTCTCGCCGGTCTGTGAGGCGCGCTTGAAGGAGCATTCGGCATGAACCAGCGGCGTGCCCTCTTTCCACTGGCCGCTGGTGATGTCGTCGCGCTTGAGGCCGGCGGCCAGGAACAGGCGATAGGTCGCCTGGTCAAACCAGCGGAAGTAGGCGGGATAGTAGACGATGCCGGCGGGATCGCAGTCGCCCCACTCGACGATGACGGTATGGCTGCTCTTGAGAGTCATGCACCTAGGCCGCTGCCGGCTTGCCGGTGATGAAGGCCGTGCCCGACATGCCGGCGATCAGCGTGCCGTCGGCACGGACGACATCGATGCGGTAGTTGGAGAGTTTGGCCGAACGCGCGATCTCGACGGCGGTGGCGGTGAGTACGTCGCCCACCCGCGCCGCGGTGTTGTACATCATGTGGACATCGACGCCGGCCGACTTGATGCCATGCGAATTGCAGGCATAGCCAAAGGCGGCATCGGCCAGGGTGAAAGTGAGCCCGCCGTGGCAGATGCCGTTGAAGTTGACGTGACGTTGCTCGACGCGGACCCGGGTGACGGCCCGGCCTTGCCCCACTTCGACCACCTCGATGCCGAGGTCGCGCGTGAAGGTGTCCCGTCCGGCGAGGGCAAGGGCGTCGAACTTGGTCATTCCGCGGCGTTCCGCAACGGAAGAGACACCGAAGCGATGGCCGCCAGCGTCCTCGACAGTGACTCGCCCTCGGGATCGGCCAAGGCCGCCACGCGCGCATTGGCCACCGCATCGGCAGCGGCCCGCGGCGCCATGCGCCCGGCGAGCGCAGGCGCGATCACCTCATTGGCGATCCGGTGATAGTTCTGCAGGCCGCGCTTATAGGTGTCGCCATAGCCCTTGATCAGACGTGCCGACTCCGCGATCTCGCGTGCCAGATCGATGCTGAGCGGCGCCGCCGCGCGGATCGAGGCGAGCCAGCTTTCGATCTCGGCCTGTTCCTCGACGAAGCGGAAGCTGCGCGGCCGCCACCAGCGTAGCGACGCCAGGAATCGCAGCCTTGCGAACCCCCAGATCGTCGTCGTGCGCACATGCATCGAGAGATAGACCTTGCCCAGCCGACCGGTGCGCTCGGCCCAGGCGAGGATGCGCCGTGCCAGCGACGGCGGAAGCATGGCGCAGATCTCCTCGATCCCCGGCTTGAAATGCTCGGTGATCTCCAAAGGTTCATGCTCTTTCGCACGAACCTCGCTCCGCACGCGCCCAATACGCTCGGCCGAGGTCTTGGCCTGGGCAACGCGGATCACATCCTCGAACGACATGCGGACGGCGAGATGCCGCGCCGTCTCGCGCAGCAGTTCGGCCGAACCCAGCGCCTGCACGGTATCGAGCCGATCGAGATAGAGCGCGGCGTAAGTCCGATCCTGATAGGCCGCGAGGCGCCGGATGCCCTCTTCCACCGCGTCGAGGCTGGTGGTCGGATAGGCCCGACGTGCCCGCTCGATCAGATCCTCGACGCCCTGCCCCGCGGCCTGGCGCTTGCGATGCTCGCGCACCGCCTGCTCCAATTCGCCGCGTGCGTGGCCGCGGCCGAAGGCGAAGGCGGCGAGATTGGTATCGACGGACTTGCCGGCATGGCGGATCGCCGCCTCGAAGGCCGCGTCGGGAATCGGCAGCCGGCCCGAACCCGCCAGCGCGCCCAGCAGCACGGCGTTGATGACGCCGCCGGATTCCTCGGCCGCCTGGTCCATGTCGAACAGGATCTGCGCCTTGCTGCGTTCCTTCACCGCCCGCAGCAGGCGGCCGACGTCGAAGCTGCCGTCGCCCATCGCCATGCGCTCACCGATGGCCAGCACGCGGTGGGTCGAGGCGATCAGGGTCGTGCGCTCAGGCGTCACGAAACCGTTGAAGATCATGCGGCCGGCTTCCAGCAACTCGGTGGCCAGCGCCACATCGACTTCGCCGATCGCCGGATTGAGCGCCAGCACCGAGGCCTGCGGACCCGGGGCAGGCATGACTTCAAGATAATAGGTCGTGGCGCCGGTACGCTGCGCCACACCCGGGATCTGCGTCGCCTGCACGCCTAGTCCCTGGCTCTGGGCCGCGGCCACGATCCAGTCGCACAGCACGCCGCCGCCATCGCCGCCCAGTGCGCCGATGAGGATCGTGACGGGCCGGCTCATGCGGCTTTCTCCAGTCGAATATCGACCTCGCGCTCGACGAAACGCCATTCCGCGGAGGCACGAAGCTTGGCCAGCAGTTCGTCGAACAGCACCTCGTCTGTTGCCGCGAACTCGAACCAAGTGAGAAAATCGAAGATCGCGCCGGGCTGATCGCGACAATGCACGAGCTGACGCGAGATGGCAGCGAGATACTCGCTGCCGATCGCAATATGCCGGGACTGTTCCTCCAGAACAGCGCGACGCTCGTCCTGCGCCAGCGCCCACCACGCCGCCGACTTGGTGATCGGAATCAGCGCCGCCCGCCTGGCCGAAGGACGCCCGAGAACCGACGGCGTGGCATCTAGCACCCGCTTTTCGGTCGAATGCGTATAACGAAGATTGCTTGTCACGCCCGCCAGCACCCACACCGCGTCGGCGGCCGGTCGCGTACTCTTGTCGACCCGCGCAACGGACTCGAGCGGTGCGCCGCGCTCGGCAGTCTGCCGCACGACGTTCCAAGCGCCCGCAACACCGCCACAGAAGACGATCGGATCAGGCACCCGCCATCGCTCCGATGACTCTCGTGCGCACGCGCCATTTCAGGCGGTCCCACCAGGTCGCGTTCTGCACGATGTCGGCCTTGTAGAAGGACGGACAAAGCACGGCGGCATCGGCAACCTCGCCACAGAGGCCGCAGCCGACGCAGCCGTTGTTGACGTGCGCCACCGGATCGGAGCGCAACGGATCGGGACTGGGCTTCACCACCAGCGAGGGACAACCGGAAAGACGGATGCAGGAATGGTCGCCGGTACAGACCTCGTCGTCGACGCCGTAGCGTGTACGCACCACCCGCTCGCCGCGCTTGAGCTGGGCCGCGATCTCAGGCCGGATGCGGCGCTGGCGCGCCAGCTGGCATTCGCCGTCGGCGACGATGACCTTGAGGCCTTTGTCGCTAGTGTTCATCGCCTCGCGCAGGGTGCCGAGCATGGTGGCGACATTGTAGGTGCGGATGGTGCGTAGCCATTTTACGCCCATGGCCTTGAGTGTGGCCGCGATATCAGACGTCGTCTCGCCGTCGCGGCGGTTACCCGCCGTATTGGGAATGAACTGCGCGCCGGTGGCCGAGGTGTAGCCGTTCTGCATGATGACCAGGACGCGATCGCCGCGGTTGAACATCGCCGAGGCGACGCCGCTCAGGAGACCGTTGTGCCAGAACCCGCCATCACCCATGACCGAAATGGTGCGACGTTCCATGATCGGCGCCACCGCGCCGGCGGCAGCGAGCGACATGCCGAATCCCAGGATGGAATTGCCGAGGTTGAACGGCGCCAGGGTCGCGAAGGAGTGGCAGCCGATGTCGCTCGACATGTGGACCTTGCCCACTTCGCGCTCGAGCAGCTTGATCGCCGAGAATACCGGCCTTTCCGGGCAGCCAACGCAGAAGCCAGGCGGCCTGAGCGGCAGCGGCCCGCCCAGCAGGCGCTGGGCCTCGGCGCGCCCGGCCCGCGCCGCCTCGAAGCGCTCGCGCGGTTTGCTGAGATCGATGTCGTTGGCCGACAGGGCAAAGAACTTCAGCAGGCCTTCCGTTACCACCTCGGCGGTATACTCGCCGGCCATCGGCAGTACGTCCTTGCCGTAGAGTTTGGTGTCGATGTCGCGCTTGCGCAGGATGGCGTGTATCGCCTGCTCGATATAGTCGGGCGCGCCCTCCTCGACGATCAGCACGGCCCGCTTACCGCGGCAGAAATCGGCGATCTGGTCGGGCACCAGCGGATGGGTGACGTTCAGCACCAGGGTCGGTACCCGGCTTTCGAGCTCCAGCCGGTCGAGGCCGCGCACCAGAACGTTGGTGATACCGCCCTGCACGATGATTCCGAGATCGGAGCGCTCGCCGGGCAGGAATTCGTTGAGCCCATGCTCGACGATGAAGCGCTCGGCGGCGGGCTGGCGGACCTCGACCTTGATCTTCTCGTGCGCATAGGTCGACGGCGGATGAGAAATGCGGTCGTAATTGTGTGCGGCCGGATCGGCGAGGCGATGGTTGCGCGAGATGGCCGGCGGCTTGTTGTCCTTGGCCACGAACTCGCCCGTGACGTGGCAGGCGCGGATACGCAGCTCCATCATCACCGGCGTATTGGTGGCTTCCGACAATTCGAACGCCATCTCCGTGCAGCGCACGATGGTCGGCAGCGACGGCCGGGGATCCATGAGCCAGAGCGACGATTTCAGCGCGTAGGCATGGGCGCGTTCCTGGATGACCGACGCCCCCTCGCCATAGTCCTCGCCGACCACGATCAACGCACCGCCGATCACGCCGGGCGAGGCAAGATTGGAGAGCGCATCGGCGGCCACGTTGGTGCCGACGATCGACTTCCAGGTGACGCAGCCGCGGATCGGGTAGTTGATCGAGGCGCCCAAGAGCGCCGCTGCCGAGGATTCGTTGGTGCAGGTTTCCAGATGGACACCAAGCTCGTCGAGCAGGTCCTGCGATTCGACCAGCACGTCGACCAGATGCGACACCGGCGCCCCCTGGTAGCCGCCGACATAGGCAACGCCCGCCTGCAGGATCGCCTTTGTGACGGCCAGGATCCCCTCGCCGCGGAAAATATCGCCCTGTCCCAGCCGTAGCGACCGCACCTCCTCGGTGAAGGAGCGTTCCGGGTTGGTGCGTTGGGCGACGGGAAGCTGCGGCTGATCCAACATGCCGGGATTATAGGGGCTAACGACGCCGCCGACGATCCCGTTTGCCGCCCTGGATGCCGGCGGCGCGGGCCTTTGTGATCAGTTCACGGAACGGCGCCAGGAGACGTTCGCGTATCGTCTTGTCCGTCTCGACCGCCGACAAGGCGAGGGCCACCGCCTCGAGCGTCGAGACGGCGTCCGGCCGCGCCTCCTTGCGCAGATTGCCGTAAAGCGACGGCCCATCGGGCACGACCACGAAGCGGCGGAGCTTGGTCAGCCAGGCGTTGCGCCACCACAGAGCCTTGGCCTGCGCCCAGTTGCCATCGAGCACGACCAGGCCCTTCAGACCTGCAAGCGCCGCGTCCTGGTCGGGCAGCATTTCGCCCTTGCGATCGACCGCCACGAGCGGCCTCTGCCCAGCGGCATGAGCGGAGCCGAGATAGAGCACGCCCCAGTCCCGCACCTCCGCCGGCTCTCCCAGCGCATGACCGAGGTTGCGCCACGACAGGCCGACAGCGAGCCGGGCATGGGCAAGCGTCGCCGCGAGCAGGCCCGCCGTGCCCAGCGCGTGATCCTGTTCCTGCGGGTGCTGCAGGATCAGCACCCTCACCTTGTTTTCGACAGTCGGTACAGCATCCAGCATGGCCGGACATATAGACCGTTTGGCGATAAGCTGTCGCCATGAGCATTGGCCTCGTCGTCGTCCCCAGCGTTACCAAGCTCCCGCCTGAAACGGACGGTGCCGTCCTGGTGGGTGGCTCACATGGCGCAGTCTATGCCGCCTATCTTTCCGCCAAGGCCGGCGCCCGCGCCGCCATCCACAACGATGCCGGGATCGGCCTCGATGAGGCCGGCGTGAGCGGGCTAGCCTGGGCCGACCGGCACGGCATGGCCATGGCCGCCGTCGCCGCCTCGAGCGCTCGCATCGGCGACGGCGAGAGCATGTTGCGTCGTGGGGTCATCAGTCGCGCCAACAAGCAGGCCGCAGCGTGCGGCGTCGAGGCCGGCCAGAGTGTCGCCGAAGCGGTGGAACGGCTGAAGGCGGCCCCGTGGCCGCACCGCAAGCCGGAGCCGCTGGCCGAGGGCCGCGCCCTATCGGACCGTATCATGTGCGTCGATTCCATCTCTCTTGCCGATGCCCGCGACCGTGGCCTGGTGGTGGCCAGCGGCAGCCATGGCGGCGTGCCCGCGGGCGAAACGGCGGCGGCATTCCGGCCGGCGTTGGCGCTGTTCAACGATGCCGGCTTCGGCTTCGAACAGGCGGGCGTGGCTGGCCTCGCGATCCTCGACAAGGGCGGCATCGCGGGCGCCACCGTGGGCGCATTGACGGCCCGTATCGGCGACGGCCACTCGACCCTCACGCAGGGGATGCTTTCCGAGGTGAACGAAGCCGCATACCGGCTCGGCGCCCGTGTCGGTATGTCGGCGCTTGCCTTGGCGCTCTCCATGGCGGAAAAAGCTCGGTGAGCGTCATTGGGGAGAAGACCGGGGCATGGCCGTCGTCAATGTAAAATCCGAGATCGCGGGCAATGTGTGGAAGATCCAGACCAAGCCCGGCGACCGCATCGAGGTCGACGGCGAGATCATGATCCTCGAATCGATGAAGATGGAAATCCCGGTGCTCTCCCCCAAGGCAGGAACCATCAAGGAAATCAAGGTCAGCGAAGGTGAAGCGGTCGGCGAAGGCCAGCTCGTCGCCATTCTCGATGCGTAGCAGCGCCGTCGCCGTCGACCTCGCCCGCCTGTGGGCGCCGGACAATCTGCGTCGGGCGGCCCCCGGCGTCGCGCTGTGCGCCGCCATTGCGGCGGTGGCCTTCATCGCCGATACGCGGAGCCTGTTCCGCTTCGGTGCGGTCTGGGTGCCGCCGCTCATCCTCACCCTGGTCATCGGCATGGCGCTGCAGCCGCTGTCGGCACGGCCGATCCTGAAGCCCGGCCTGGAATTCGCCGGCCGCACGCTGCTGCGCGTCGGCGTCGCCCTGTTCGGTGCCCGGCTGACGTTCGGCCAGCTCATCGACGACGGCGCGATGCCGGTCCTGATCGCCCTGGCAGCCGTTGGCTGCACGATCGCTTTCGGCGCCTGGGCGGCCCGCTTCTTCGGCCTCAGCCGCGATTTTGGCCTGCTGACCGGCTGCGCCACCGGCGTGTGTGGCGCCGCGGCGGCGATGGCCGCTTCCGCCGTCCTGCCCAAGCACGAGAATTCCGACCGCGACCTCGCCTTCACCGTGATGGGCGTCAACTTCCTCAGCACGGTGGTGATGGTTCTCTATCCGCCACTGCAGCAGGCGCTGGGCTACTCCTTGTTCGAGATGGGCGTGTTCCTGGGCGGCGCGATCCACGACGTGGCGCAGGTGGCCGGCGCCGGCCAGACGATGGGCGAAAAGGTGCTGAGCGATGCCATCATCACCAAGCTCCTGCGCGTGGCGTTCCTGCTGCCGGCGATCGCCGGCATCGCCTGGTGGGTGTCGAGGAGCGGCGGGCCGGTGAGCGATGCGCGTCCGGCGCCGCCTATCTTCCTGTTCGGCTTCCTGGCGCTCGCCGCGCTCAATTCGCTGGGCGTCGTGCCGCCGGCCGTCCAGGCGGCGGTGACGCAGGTCTCGTCCTTCCTGATCATCACCGCCATCGCGGCGCTCGGCATGAAGACATCGCTGCTGGCGCTGGCGCGGATCGGCATGGGCCCGGTGCTGCTGCTGATCGCCGAGACCGCCTTCATCGGCCTGCTGGTGATCGGCCTGATCTACGGCTTGCGCGCGCTGGGCCTCTAAAGTCGTTCGAATCGACGATCGCTCAGGTGCCGGGTTTTGTTCCCGTCGCCCGCACGACCTCGCCCCAGGTGTCGATTTCCTTCTTGATGAATTCGGCGAACTGGATCGGCGAACCCGGCGCCGGGACGGCGGCACGCTGCTCGATCTGACGGATCACCGCCGGATCGTTGAGCAGGGTTTGCATGTCCCTGTTCACCTTAGCCACGATCTCGAGTGGCGTGCGCGCCGGCGCGGCAAGCCCGGACCAGCCGGCGGCATCGAAACCCGGCAACGTCTGGGCAATGGTCGGAATCTTGTCGAGCGGCGGCGGCGCGGGCTTCGCGGTGGTAACGGCCAGTGCTTTGATACGCCCTTCCTTGATGTGGTTCAGCGCAGCGGCCGTGCTGTCCATCATCAGCATGACGTGACCGCCCAGCAGATCGGCCATGGCGGGTCCGCTGCCCTTGTAGGGCACATGCACGATGTCGAGCTTCGCCCGGAGCTTGAACAGCTCCATGCTGAGATGCTGCGACGTGCCTGGCCCGGCCGAGGCATAGGAGAGCTTGCCGGGCTCCTTGCGGGCCAGCTCGATGAGCTCGCCCAGCGTGTTCGCGGGGAAGCGCGGGTTGGCCACGATGACCAGGGGCACCAGGAAAATGTTGGAGATGGGCAGGAAGTCGACCAGCGGCTTGTAAGGCAGGTCGGGAAACAGGCTGGGATTGACGCCGAACGTGCCGCTCGACACCACCATCAGCGTGTAGCCGTCGGGCGCCGCTGCCTTGCCGTACTCTGTCGCCGGAATGCCGCTGCCGCCGGCCTTGTTCTCGACGATCACCTGCTGCTTCCACACATCGGTCAGCTTCTCGGCCATCATGCGGGCGAAGATGTCGGCTGCCTGTCCTGGCGGAAATGGCACGACGAAACGCACCGTCTTGTTGGGCCACGGCGCCTGCGCCAAGGCGGGTGCTGCCAGCAGTGCTCCAGCGGCACCGGCCACGGCCAGCGCACGGCGGCGTGTCGGATTCGAACGCATTCTTGCCTCCCGTTACTTTCGGGCGACAAGCTAGCACAGCCGCTGGAAAATAACGCCCATGACGATCGCAACTGTAGGCTACGACTGTCTCAGACTCGACACAATCGGAGGCAAAATGGGAGCCGCGGCGAGCCTCTGCCGGGAGTTGGTTCTGTGACTGATCGCTACTACGAGGACTTCAAGATCGGCGACCGGTTTACGAGCGGCGGCATGACCATGACCGAGGCGGGCATCATCGAATTCGCGCGGCAATGGGACCCGCAGCCCTTTCACATCGACGCCGAGTTCGCCAGGAAATGGACGTATGGCGGCCTGATCGCATCGGGCCTGCACACGATGTCCGCAACATTGCGACTGTGGCTCGACCTTGGGATCTTCCGCGCCAGCAGCCTGGGGTCGCCCGGCATCGGCGAGGTCCAGTTCCCACGACCGGTTCGGCCAGGCGATACCTTGCGGGTGGTTACCGATATCACCGAACTGAGGCCGTCGTCGTCCAAGCCCGACCGGGGTGTCGCACGCATCCGCCAGGTGACGATCAACCAGCGCGACGAACCCGTGCTGGAACAGGAAACCACCGTCTTCCTGAAGCGCCGGCCGGCCTCGGCGGTCACCCTCAGCGCGCGATCCTAGCCGAACGGCTTAGCGCCAGGCGAAGACCGGCTGCTCGAAATGGTCGACGCGCGTGTCGCGCCCGGCCAGCGCCACCTCGCGAAACTGATAAAGCACGGCCGCCGTCGGCGCATTGACCGTGGCGACCGGCAGCGGCAGGCGGATGATCGGCCGATCCGACTCCTCGATTGCCACGATCTCGGGTGAGCCTTCGCGGAAAAGCTCGGCGCAGCGGATACGGTAGGCGGCAGCGACTTCCGCCGGATTGGGCGTCACCCGCACGCCACCGGGAATCCACACCACGACGGGCGCGATGAGATAGCCCGACCGCGTCGGATAGTCGTCGAGCGTGCCCAGGATATCGGCGGAAGCAGCCGCGACACCCAGTTCCTCTTCCAGTTCACGCAACGCCGCTTGTTCGATCGTCTCGCCGGGATCGAGGCGGCCACCCGGCAAGGCCCACTGCCCGCCGTGCGCGCGCAGCCGCGGCGTGCGCTTCGTCAGCAGAAACGCAGCCTCACCGGGCGTGTCGGATTCGACCACCACGATGGCCACCGCCGCGTGCTTGAGTTCCCCGGTATCCTCGTGGCGACGCCGATCGAAACGGCTGAGGCGGTCAATGATCGCATCTCGCAGCGAGACGTCGAAGCGGAAAGGTGTCACGCCGTCGGTGGCTTTCTGAAGGTCCAGACGACGGCGGGCGGTACGTTGCGCCAGATACGCGCGCCGCGGGTGCCGACCAGACGCAAACCCTGACGCAGGGCGCGCGGCACGGGCGGCGTCGGGCCATAGGTGAACTGGATGAGCGCGGCGCCGCGCGGCAGCGCATCGAACACGCCGTGCACGATGCCGTTCACGACATCCGTCGGCAGTGACAGAAGCGGCAGGCTCGATACTACGGCGGCAACGGGGGCGACACCGTGGTCGGCCAGAAGACGCGGCAGGCGCGCCGCGTCACCCTCGATGATCTGCGGTTCCGAGAAATGGCGGCGCAGGAAGGCCGCCAGCTCGGGCTCTCGTTCGATCAGCGCCAACCGGGTCGGGGCAATGCCGGCAGCCAGCAGCGCCTTGGTGACCTCTCCGGTGCCGGCGCCCAGTTCGACGACATGACCCGACCGGCCTTCCAGAGCCTGCAGCGTCGCCTGCGCCATTGCCTCGGCCAGCAGGCGGCCACTCGGAATCACGGCCCCCATCGAGAAGGGCCGGCGCAGCCAGCGTTTCAGGAAAAGGGCAGTGCCGGCACGTGAATCGAGGCCGTGGCGTGACTCGAACGTAGGCATGATTCAACGCTAGCAGATTACTGAGCGGGCTGCATCGACGGGCCGCTGACCCGGGGCGCGGGTGCGGCCTCGAACACGGTCCGGGTGTGGCGCATCTGCTCGAGCGCGTTCACGACCGACACGTAGACCGCAGCGGCGAAGGGCAACGACTGCACGACCATGAAAACGGCCCAAAGTCTTGCCTCGGGATCGACGACGCCATTGTTGACCCACAGGGCCGCCGCCCCGAGCCACAGCAGGATCGCGAGCACCGCCTCGCCGCGCGCCATGCCGAGCGCCATGCCCAAGGTGGCGCGCTCGTCCATTTTCGGCGTGCGCATGAAGGGAAGCCGGCTGGTCGCCAGGCCGTAGATCACCGCGCGACCCACGGTGTAGGTGAGTGCGAGGCCGGCGAGCGACGCGCCCACGCTTTGGCGGAACGTGCACTTCACGCGATCGAAGTAGAGGCCGAAGGAATAGAGCAGCTTGAAGACGAAGATGCCGACCGTGGGCAGGATGAACTCGGCCGGCGGCAGGCCGACTGGCTTGATGCCGAACAGCGGCGGCAGCAGCACGGCCAGCAGCCAGGCGAGACCCGCCCACGTAAAAATGAGGTTGAGCGCGTCGGCGAACCACGGCGCCCAGCCGGCCACGAAGTGATACTTCTGCCCCAGAGTGAGCTTGGTGCTGTTGTTCAGCATCTTGCCGGCGTGCGCCTTCATGATCTGCATGGCGCCGTAGGCCCAGCGGAAGCGCTGCTTCTTGTAGCCGGCGAAATGGTCGGGCGTCAGCCCCTTGCCGAAGCGCTCGCGGCTGTACATGGCGCCGTAGCCCTGCTCCATCAAGCGCAGGCCAAGCTCGGTATCCTCGGTGATGCACCAGGTCGCCCAGCCGCCCATCTCTTCCATCAGGTCGCGGCGCACCAGCGTCATGGTGCCGTGCTGGATGATGGCGTCGTACTCGTTGCGCAGGCACATGCCGATGTCGAAGAAGCCGGCATACTCCCAGTTCAGCATTTCCTTGAAGCGATCGCCGGTCCAGTCGCGATGGTCCTGTGGCGCCTGGACATAGCCGATCTTGCGATCGTCGAAATACGGCACCAGCGCCTTCAGCCAGTCGGCGCGTACCATGTAGTCGCTGTCGATGACGCCGATCACCTTCGCGTCGGGCGCGGTCTGGCTCAGCACGTAGTTGAGAGCGCCGGCCTTGAAGCCCTTCATGACGTCGAAATGGAAGAAGCGGAACCGCTCGCCCAGCGACGCGCAATAATCCTGGACCGGCCGCCACACCGCCGGATCCTTGGTGTTGTTGTCGATGACGATGACTTCGTAGTCGGGATAGTCGAGCTTCGCGAGCGACTCCAGCGTCTGGATCACCATCGCCGGCGGCTCGTTGCAGATGGCCAGATGCAGCGAGACCTTCGGCCACTCCCGGTTCGCCGGCTGGCGCGCGATCATCTCTGTCGCCGGCAAAGCTTCGCGCGACCAGCGCCGCCGCCAGATCGTCTCGACCATCTCGAGCGCCTGCATCAGGGCCATGCCGAGGCTCAGCACCAGGAAGAAGGCGAGCACGCCCCAGCCCACCATCTCGGCCACCACCATGTAGCTGCCGGCCGCGACCGACCCGCCATAGACGACTGCGCTGGTCGACAGCGCCACCAGGCCACAGAAGGCGATCTGGCCCCACGTCTCGAGGTTGCGCCAGCGCCACAGGAAGAACAGCATGAGCGGCAGCGCCGCTGCCACCGACCAGGCGGCACAGCTTGCCCACTGCGGGAAGCGCTCGATGGTTCCCGTCCAGTTGAACTTCTGCTGGCGGTCGGCGTTCCACAGGCCCCAGTAGCCACCGGCCTTGCCCTCGAGATCGTAGGACTTCCAGGGCTGGTCGACCGCTTCGACGACGAAATGCTCGATGTTCTGGGTGCGCAACCACGCCACGGCGTCACGGATGTTCTTGGCCTGCTCGGCCGGCGTCGCATGCTTGACCAGGCCGCTGCCGGGACTGCGACGTGAAGCGCCGTTCGACGGCCAGCCGACCTCCGTCACGATGATGTTCTTGTTCGGATAGGCCTGCTTCAGCATGCCGATCCGGCTCTTGAGATACTGAAGCGGCGTCTCGTCCGATTTCTCGTCCCAGTAGGGCAGGATATGGACGGCGAGGTAATCGACCTCGCGCGCGAGCTCGGGATAGTGCAGCCAGACATGCCACGGCTCGGCGGTGCTCACGGGCACCTTGACGTTGCGCTTGACGTTGCGGATCTCGCGGATGAGCTGGGCCGGGCTGGTGGCATTGGGATCGCGCAGGTCCTTCTGGCCGTCCCATCGCAGGATGTTCTCGTTGCCGACCAGCACGCGCTCGACGCTGGGATTCTGGTTGGCCATGCGGATCAACGCCCGGGTTTCCTCGGCATTTACCGCGCTCGCCTCGCGGCCGAACTGCTGCTTGGCCTCGCTGGCGCTGTAGATCCACGCGCCAGGCACCAGCTTCAGCCCGTTCCTGGCGGCGAGTTCCGGCATGACGTCGCCGCCGTCCGTCGTGCGGTAGGTGCGCACGTACTTCACCTTGCCGCCCAGCATCGCGAAGTCGCGCTCGATCTGCTCCTTGCGCGGCTTGACGGCGGCGGCGGGTGCGTCGGTGAAGGCGGTGCGCAGGAAGCTCCAGATGCCGCTCGACTTGGCTTCGATCGGATCCTGGTCCTTGGCCCATGGCGCATAGGTGACGCCGTGCAGGGGCCCTTCGACGTTGGCCGCCTCGATCTGGCCGTCGAGCAGACGCCAGCCCGCGATCGTGGCCGCGACAGCAAGCAGAAGAACCAATCCCTGACGGATCATTATTTGACGATCACTCCGACAAGCCGCCGGTGGTGCATACCGTCGTCGGGATCGCGGTCGCATGTCTCCTGCGGACGATGAACGTCGACGCAAGGACCGTGCCGGATCAGCTCAACCGACGAGCCGATTACCACGCAGTGCGGCGGACCTCTTGGAGGCTTCCTTGCGCCCGATTTCCTCGTCTGCGACCCTTCGCAGACGATGCGGCGACCGGGGCGATCTATAGCCGTGCCTCCCGAAACGGTAAAGGGACTGCCGGCGAAGATGGCCAAATTGCCCAAATCTCCACTGGCAACCGGCGCCGGCCTTCGCCAAAACGCCACAGCGCATGACTGATCAAGATCCCTCGGCAGCCCCCGTGGCCGTGCCGGCCGACCTGGCCGCCCGCTATCGCCCGGCCGACCGCTACGGATTCGTGGGCGCCGCCGGGGCGCGTTTGCGCTATGCGGTCTGGAACGTCCCGGGAACTCCGCGCGGGACGGTCGTCGTCCTGACGGGCCGTGGCGAGTTCATCGAGAAATACGCGACCGAGATCGTGGGCGAGCTGCTGGACCGCGGCTTTGCGGTCTATGCCGTGGACTGGCGCGGCCAGGGCCTCTCCGACCGGCCCCTGCCCGACCGCGGCAAGGGTCATATCGACAGTTTCACGACCTACATGGCCGACCTGGCGCTGTTCCTGGAGACGATCGTCGCCCCTGCGGCCCCCCGGCCGGTCCTGGCGCTCTGCCATTCCATGGGCGCCCATATCCTCCTGCGGCACCTGGCCGAGAACGGATCGGGACCGCTGTCGGCCGGGGTCTTCGTGTCGCCGATGACCGCGCTCCGGCGCGAAGCCATGCTGCGCTCGATCCTGATGCTGATGCCCGAGGTACCGGCCGTCGAGGACCGCTACCTCTTCGGCACCGGCCCGTTCATCCTGCTGGCCCGCGAGTTCGCCTCGAATTTCGTCACCCACGATGAGCGGCGTTACCGGTTCACCGACCAATGGTTCACCGCCGATCCCCGCCTCACCCTGGGCGGCCCGACGATCGGCTGGTCGCGCCAGGCCGTGCGCTCGATGACGGCGGCGCTCGCCCCCGGCTACCTCGAGCGCGTCGACCTGCCGCTGCTCGTGATGACGGCCGGCGAGGATCGCCTGATCGACCCCGCGAACCACGGTCCCATCGTCGCCCGCATGCGTCACGCCGAGCATTTCACCATCGCGCAGGCGCGCCACGAAATCATGATGGAGACCGACGACATCCGCGCCCTGTTCTGGGAAGCCTTCGACCGGCTGGCGAGAAGCGTGCCCGGCGGATGACCGAACTGCAGATGCTGGTGGTCGCCGGTGCCTTCATCGTCGCCGGCATCGCCAAGGGCGCGATCGGCGTCGGCCTGCCGCCGATCGCCATCGGCCTGATGACGCTCGCCCTGCCGCTGGGCGATGCGCTGGCGATCATGACCATCCCGACCCTGACCACGAACGTCTTCCAGGCCCTCTATGGCCGCCGGTTCCTGGCGCTGCTGCGCCGCTTCGGCACGATGGCCGTGGCGGCGGTGATCGGCGTGATCGGCATGGCGGTCTTCATCGGCAAGCTCGGCTCACCCGGCACCGCCGGCTGGCTCGGCCTGTTGCTGATGCTCTACGCCCTGCTCGCCCTGTTCGCCTGGCGTCCCGTCATGCCGCGTGCCGCCGAACCGTGGGCCAATCCGCTGGCCGGCCTGGCGACCGGCGCCGTCACCGGCATCACCGGCATCGCGGCGGTGCCGTTCCTGCCCTACATGCAGTCGCTGCAGATCTCGAAGAACGAGCTGATCCAGGGCCTCGGCATCCTGTTCGTGGTCATCACCGGCGCCCTGGCCGCGGCCCTCGTCCAGCAAAACGTCTTCGACACCGCCAACATGATCGGGGGCGTCGCCGCCATCGTTCCCACCTTCATCGGCGTCTGGCTCGGCCAGAAGGTGCGCCATGCGGCCTCGCCCGAAACCTTCCGCAAGATATTCCTGTTCGGCATGCTGGCGCTTGGCCTGCACATGGCGCGCGGCTTGCTGTAGGGTCTCCGGCCATGCCCCTGCTCACCCACAAGGTCACCATCTGCGGCATCCCCGAGCTGCCGCTCCATTGCTCGACGGGCGTCAGCCACGTGCTGTCGATCATCGACACCCACGAGCCGCGCCCGCGCGCCCTCGACGGTTTCTCGAAGATCGACCACGAACTGATCCGCTTCGACGATGTCGTGGCGGAGTACCCGGGCTTCGAAGCCTGTACGCCGGCGCACATCGAGAAGCTGCTGGCGTTCGGCGAGAAGGTGCACGCCCATCCGAAGGGCCATGTCCTGGTCCATTGCCACGCCGGCATCTCGCGCTCGACCGCGGCAGCGGCCATCCTCATGACCCAGCACGCGCCCGGGCAGGAGGAAGCGGCCTTCCTGAAGCTGCTCGGCCTGCGCAAGCACGGCTGGCCGAACACCCGCATGGTCGAGTTCGCCGACCAGCTGCTGAAGCGCGACGGCGCGATGCTGCGCGGCCTCGTCGCCTACCGCCGCGCCCTGATCGAGGCCAAGCCGCACCTGAGCGAGGTCGTCCGCAACATCGGCCGCGGCCACGAGCTGCCGACGTAGCACAAATCGTGGGCCGGGCATCGGCACACGAAGTGTTCCGCGAAATCGCGCCAGCTGTGCCGAAGCGTGTGCCGCGCACCGCCGGAACCAACGTCGCTTCAACGACTTGGCAGTCCCCTCCGGCACAACGCCGATGCCGCTCCGGCGTGGCGCCGAATCGCGGAGCTGTTCGATAATTCACACCGTCGCGAACACCATGACCCGGGCTGCCATCGGCCACGAAAAAGGCCGCTCCGGGTATTTGAACCGGGCGGCCCTGCAGCAGATGCACGTCGTGGCGACGATAGAGGAAATATAGTGCGAATCCGGCTGAAGCTGTGAATCGCCAATCGCAAATCAGCCTCGCACATTTCGCCGGGCTGCTAGCACTGCCAGCATAGAGCCCTACCTCATGCTGAGGAGCCACGCGTAGCGTGGCGTCTCGAAGCATGGGCTACAGCATTGTTGTCGCCACCCTTCGAGACGGCGCTACGCGCCTCCTCAGGGTGAGGTATTACCGCCCCTTCATCGGCAGGCCGCCGAGATGGGTGCCGGCATCGACGATCAGGAATTCGCCGGTGATGTTGCTGGCGCTGGTGAGGAAGAAGATCACCGCCTCGGCCATCTGCTCGGGCGTGCCGGCCTGGCGGAGCGGCGTGGTCTCCTCCTGGGCATCGCGCAGCTTCTCGTAGTTCTCCTGGCCGAGCGCGCCCAGCAGCCAGCGGGTCTGGATGAAACCCGGGCACACCGTGTTCACGCGCACCGCTGGCCCGAACCAGCGCGCCAGCGACAGGGTCAGCGTGTTGAGCGCACCCTTTGAGGCCGCATAAGGGATCGAGGTGCCGACGCCCATGACGCCCGCGATCGAGGAAATGTTCACGATCGAGCCGCGGTCCTGGTGCTCGTCCCACTGCTTCTTCATCGTCGGATAGACGGCGCGGCTCATCATGTAGGGGCCGGTGACGTTGACGCGCAGGATGCGGTCGAAGTCCTCGGGCGTGACTCCGTCGAGATCGCCCTGGCTCTGGAACTTGGTCGTGCCGGCATTGTTGACCAGGCCATCGATGCGGCCCCACTTCTTCAGGGTCTCGGCCGCGAGCTTGCGGCAGTCGGCATCCTGGCCCATGTCGGCCTGCACCAGGATCGCCTCGACGCCCTTGGCCCTCACCGCGGCATAGGTCTCGTCGGCTTCCTTCTTGCTCTTGGTGTAGTTGATCGCGACGTTCCAGCCGCGGCCCGCCAGGTCGACCGCGCATGCCGCGCCCAGCCCGGTGGCCGAGCCCGTCACGATCGCCACCTTGTTCGTCTTCGCCCCGTTCGACTTCGCCCTGTTCGTCGTCGCCATGTCGTTTTCTCCCGATATCTCGCGGCACCCTTCATAGGCTAGGATGGCACCCCATGGCAGACCTGTTTTCGCTGAAGAACCGCGTGGTGTTGCTGACCGGGGCCTCGCGCGGCCTGGGCCGCGACATGGCCCTCACCCTGGCCGGCGCCGGCGCCACGGTGCTCTGCGCCGGCCGCACCGTGAAAGAGCTCGAGGCCACGGCCCGGGCCATCGCCAGGAAGGGCGGCAAGGCCCATGTCGTGCCGCTCGACATCACCGACGAAGACGCCGTGCGCGCCCAGGTGCGGGCGATCATCCGCAAGCACCGCCGCATCGACGTGCTGGTGAACAATGCCGGCGTCATCCACCGCCAGGACATCGTCGACACCGAGACCGCTGATTTCCGCAAGGTGATCGAGACCGACCTGATCGGGCAGTTCGTCCTGTCGCGCGAGGTCGGCCGGCACATGCTGGCGCGCGAGTACGGGCGCATCGTCAACATCTCCTCTGTGATGGCGATCCTGGGCCGCGCCTCGGTGGCGGGCTATGTCGCGGCCAAGCACGGGCTGGTCGGCCTCACCAAGAACCTCGCCGCCGAGTACGGCCCGCACGTCACCGCCAACGCCATCGCGCCGGGCTACATCCGCACCGAGCTCAACATTCCGCTGCAGCGGAACAAGGATTTCAACGCCATGCTGGAACAGCGCACCGCCGCCCAGCGCTGGGGCAAGCCGGAGGATCTGCGCGGCGCGCTGCTGCTGCTCGCCTCCGACGCCGGCGCCTACATCACCGGCCATACGCTGGTGGTCGACGGCGGCCTGACGACGATTCTGGCGTGAAACTGAGGGCGTAGGCACCATGTCGGGCATTCCGCGTTGGGTATTCCTGCTGCTGGGCGCCGGCCTGATCCTGTTCGGCATCGCCGCCTCGCAGGGCTGGATCCGCGATCCGTCGCTCGCCAAGGCGGATTATCTCGGCACCACCGACGTCTCGGCCGAGGACGCCAGGCTCTACCGCGCGGTGCCGTTCGAATGGCGGGTGACCAGCGCCGCCGGCGCCTTCAAGGGCAACGACACGGCCCATATCCGCATCGACAGTTCGGGCGAGCGCGCCATCCTCTGCGGCTGGATCAGGCTCGACAAGGCCGGCGCCTCGATCCGCGCCACGCGCTGGCTGAGCGAGGCGCGGCTTGCGGTCGGCGACCTCAAGGTGACGGCGCTGTTCATCGCCCCGGTCGACAAGACGCCGGGCGACGGGCTGAACGCCGGTTGCCTGCGCCTCGACGACGGCGCCAAGCCGGCACAGGACGCGCCGCTCGCGCTTGAAGGCCAGCCGGTGCGCGAGTAGCGCGCCATGCCTCGCATTTTCCCGATGAACGACTGAACTGGTCCGTGCCTGTTTCAATTGGGCTATAAGATCGACCAGGCGATGTCCGGACAGGACCATAAAGTTTGAGGGGGGAGAATCGTGACAAGTGGCTTCCAGAATGCAGACCGTTACGAACAACTCATGGGTCGCTGGAGTCGCCGGCTGGCGCCGTCGCTGATCAGGTTTGGTGGCCTTGGCGAAGGCGACCGTGTGCTCGACATGGGCTGCGGTACCGGCAGTCTGACTTTCGCGCTGCCGGCCTTTGCCAACGTCGCGTCGGCCACCGGGATCGACCTGACGGAGTCCTACATCGCGGCCGCTCGCGCGAGAAGCACCGATGCCCGCTTCACCTTCGACGTCGGCGACGCCTGTGCCTTGCCATATCCGGATTCGTCGTTCGATCGCGCCTTCTCGTTGCTGGTGCTGCACTTCATTCCCGAAACGCGAAGGGCAGTCGAGGAAATGCGCCGGGTCGTCCGGCCCGGCGGCACGATCACGGCCGCCGTATGGGACGGTTATGGCGGGCAACCTTTCGCGCGCATCCTTTGGGACATCGCCGGCGTGCTTGACCCGACGCTGCAGCGGCCCCTTTTTCGGCCCCTCAACGGACCCGGCGAGATGGAAAAGCTGTGGCTAGATCTCGGCCTGCGCGATGTCGAGCAGGTCAGCTTGCTGACCCACATGGAGTTCCAGTCCTTCGAGGACTATTGGGCGCCATTCGCCAGTGGCGAGGGACCCCATGGCCAGTATGTCGTTAAGCTGCCGGATGAGAAGCGCGAAATCCTGCGGGAGCATGTGCGCCGCGCCTATATCGCTAATCGTCCCGACGGCCCTCGTTCCATGGTGGCTGTCGCCTGGGCCTGTCGTGGCACGGTGCCGGACTGAGCGACCAAGACGCGCGGGCGCGGGCGCTCTACACGGCGCAATGTCGGAAGGGTCGCGATATCTACAATGACCGCTCTTCATCAGGCATGGGCGGCCGTACAGCCCAGGCTAAAGATACTGGAGCCATTGCCTCTTTCTTCCGGACAGTGGTCTCTCATTAAACGCTTGCATGACAATTTCAATGATCGCGAAGCGCATACGCACTTGCCGATACCCATTGCCCGCTTCTGCGAGGCTGCACGCAAAGCGATCCATGAACAGGCGAAGCAGTTCGACGATGTCACCACCGTAGCCGTCGATGACAGCTGGCGTGTTGAAAAATTTGGCGGCGGCACGCCCGACACGATGGCCAATCATGCCCGCCTCTATAACGACGACGTCGATGAGATGATGGGCGTCCTCGTTCCGGCGGCGCGCTATCGCAAGGGGCATTATTCTTACGGCAAGTTCACGGCGCCCCAACCGCATGGCCTGCACAGCGACCATAGTGCGGAGGATCCTGCAGCCGCGGGAGAACCGATCTGTATCGGCCGGATCGAAACCCTGGGAACGCACTACCTTGCCGGTGACTACAAGGCGTATGACGCCGAAACGCAGAGCATGCTCACGGCATTGAGATACTGGATTGCCGTTCCCGAGGGCGAGCCGGAAAGTGTCTTTGATGAGCTGTTGAAGCGGGAGACGTTAAAAACCATTCCGGTCAATCACGTCATGCTGATGGTTGCGGGGAACGGTTCGGGAAAGTCTCAAGTCACGCAACATATCGCCGCCAGGCCGCCCGACGGCGGATTGCATTCGGCTTTTTTTCAGAGGCAACACAAGCTCACCTAAGCCTTCATCACCCAACGCGCCATCTCTTTCGAGGTTCCGGTTACGCGTCGACGTTGGAACGCTTCGAGACTGGATGCGGGGACCCTAAAGAAACACCGCCGGCTTGCCGCCGAGCAGGACGTGGCCCACCGCCTCGCAGTGCGCGCCGCGCGACTGGATCTGCTGGCTGAGCGTATGCCCGGCACGCGCCACCGGAGTCGCGCGCGCCGGGTACCTCCCGCAAAACGCCACCATCTTGCCGATTGACCCTATGGCACCAACGGCTTGATCACTTCCTGGCCCTTGATCGAGAACTTGACGATGTCCTTCGCATCGAGATTCATCTTCATCAGGTCGACCGAGCGGATCTGGCTGTTGGCGCGGGTCCGGATATAGAAGCGCCTGGCCTTCAGGTCGTTGGCGCTCGTCCACAGCGTATAGTCGGCCACGACGTTGCCCTGCGCGTCCTTCTTCTCGTCGCGCGCTGCCCCCTTGGGAATGTCGAAATTGTTGAGGATGTGGAAGGCTTCCAGGACGGCCTCGCCGCCCGTCGCCGATTCCAGGATCGACTGGGTGAAGGCCACCGCGCGGACGAAGCGCGAAGGCGGCGTGAAGTCGCCCGGTATGCCCAGCATGCCCGACCCCTGGCCGAGGGGCTCGAGCTTGACCTTTCCCAGCATGACCGGTGGCGCGTTGTAGATGGAGAAGTTCAGGTAGTTCCGGAGATTGGTCATGTGCCAGTCGAAGGCCGGCGAATTGGTGATGACACCTAGCGGATTGTCGGAAACGGTGAGCTTGCCGCCCACGTATTCGATCACGATGCTCTTGCCCGAGGCGTCGTGCACGATGTAGTGGACCGGCGGTGCGAAGCCCCAGGCCTTCAGCACCACGGCCGGCAACACGATCTTGGCGACCGCTGCGCGCGCCTCGTCGACCGAGGCCGCGGTTTCCAGCAGCCACGAGCCGATCTGCCACGGCGCCATCGTCTTGGCGGCGTCGGCCGCGGTGTAGGGCATGTAGCCGGCCGTGCCGGGGAAGTAGAAGAGGCCGACGGCCAGCCCCTTTTCGTTCAGCCCGTCGAAGATGTAGGGCAGGCCGGCGCCGTTGGCGCCGACACTGGCATACTTCGTCGTCCACTCGAGTCCGGCCTTGCCGTCCGGCGTGTCTCCTCTGCGGGCGAAGCCGCGCGGCACGACAATGACTTCCGAGTCGAGATCCAGGGCGAATTCGAGCGTCCGCGCATGGACGACCGACCCGTCCGTGGCCTTGAGAAAGATGCCGGTGCAGGCTTCGGCCGCCGGCGCAAAGGTCGGGAACAGCAGGCTCACGATGCCGGCCGCCGCGCTCAGGCGTTTCATGCTCGAACTGGGCCGCATGGCTTTTCCTTTCCGTGGACTTCCAACACCCCTTTGTAGTCGATTGGACCCTACGGGAACACCGCCGGTTTGCCGCCGAGCAGGACGTTGCCTACCGCCTCGTAGTGCGGGCTAAAATATCTCGCGGGGGAGAGGAACATGACGGGTAGTCACGGAATGCCATTGCGGCCGTGCTTCAGGAAGGCCGGACGCGTGCTGAGGCGCTCGTAGTAGGCGTCCACCGCCGGGAACGACGGCCGCTCGATCGGCGTCATGAACCAACGGTTGACCGACAGGCCGATCGGGATGTCGGCCAGGGTGAAGCCGGCACCGGTGACGAACGCGCCCGTCGCCACCAGTCGCTCATCGAGGATGGCGAGCATCCGGGTCCAGTCCTTGATCGAAGCCGCGATCTGGCGCGGATCATCGAAGGCCGGGTTCTTGCGCACCACGGCCATGAAGGCGTAGCGCCACGCCGAGTTGAACTCAGTCGCCTGCCAGTCGATCCACTTTTCGACCTCGGCCCGCGCCCGCGGCTCGTGCGGCAGCAGCGCTGCCGATCCGTAGCGGCCGGCGAGGTAGCGCAGGATGGTGTTGGATTCCCACAGCACGAAGTCGCCGTCGACGATCACCGGCACCAGGCCGTTGGGATTCTGCGCAAGCTCCGCCCCCTGCTCTTGATGCTCATAGGGCAGGTCGATCTCCTCGCAGGTCCACAGGATCTTGCGGACGTTGATCGAACTCGCCTTGCCGAGAATCCGCAGCATCAGACCTCGTCGACGCCGTACGCCCGGCGCATCGCCTTCACGCCTTCCTGATGCGGCGTCCACAGCCGGCCGCCGACCACGCCACCGTCGACCACCAGGTCATGGCCGTTGATGAAACTCGAGTCGTCGGAGGCGAGGAACACCGCGGCGTTGGCGATGTCGTCGGTGATGCCGGCACGCGGGATCGGCTGCATGGTGGCCATCATCTTCTTGGCCGCCTCGGCGTAGCCGTCGGCCTTGTCGGGTGCGACGCCCAGCGCCTTGGCGAAGATGCCGGTGGCGATGCCGCCCGGCGAGATCGAGTTCACCCGCACATTCTTCTCGCCGAGCTGCATGGCGGTGCAGACCGTGAGGTGGTTCACCGCCGCCTTGGCGGCGCCATAGATGATCGAGGTCGAGTAGCCGGCGCGGCGGCCGGCGATGCTGCCGTTGTTGATGATGCTGCCCGAGCCCTGCTTCATCATGATCGGGGCCGCGTGCTTGATGCCCAGCATCACCGAGCGCACCAGCGTCGCCATCGCGGCGTCAAAGCCCTCGACCGGCACGGTCTCGATGCCGCCCACCGGCGCCGGTCCGCCGGCATTGTTGAACAGGCAGTCGAGCCGGCCCCATTTCGAGAGGCAGGCCGCGAACATCGCCTTGACGTCGGCTTCCTGGGTGGCGTCGGTCCTCAGGAACAGGCAGTTGTCCTTGCCGAGCGACGCTTCGAGCGTGCGCCCCAGCTCCTCGCGGCGGCCGGTCGCCAGGACCTTGGCGCCCTCCTTCACGAAGATCTCGGCGGTCCTGCGGCCGATGCCGCTGGTCGCGCCTGTCACGATGGTGATTTTGCCGTCGAGCCTGCCCATGGTGTTTCCTTCACTTGCACATCATTGCCTCAAGGCTATCGCATATAGCCTTCCTCTGCCCCCGCGAAGCGGGGGAAGTGCCCCCGCAGGGGGCGAAGGGGGGTCAGAAGCATCAATGCATCGCGCGCCTATGACCCCCTCCGGCCTTCGGCCACCTCCCCCGCAAGCGGGGGAGGAGAAGTGAAGAGCCATAGCCCTGCGGGGGAGGAATATCGATTTCGAGCATGATACACCATCGCCAGCAAGGAGAAGCGGATGACAGTATTAGGCATTCTTGGCGGCAGCGGCGTTTACGATATTGCGGGCCTCAAGAACGCCGAGTGGCGCAGGGTCGCCTCGCCCTTCGGCGAGACATCGGACGAATTCCTGTTCGGTGTCCTCGACGGGCTCGATGTCGTGTTCGTGCCGCGCCATGGCCGCGGCCATCGCCATTCGCCGAGCTCGATCAACTACCGCGCCAATATCGATGCGCTGAAGCGCTCCGGCGTCACCGACATCCTCTCGCTGTCGGCCTGCGGGTCGCTGCGCGAGGATCTGCCGCCCGGGCATTTCGTCGTGGTCGACCAGTTCATCGACCGCACCTTCGCGCGCGAGAAGAGCTTCTTCGGCGAAGGGCTGGTGGCGCATGTCTCGATGGCGCATCCGACCTGCAACCGGCTGGCCGAGGCGGTCCACGACTGCGCGCAGAAGGCGGGCTTTCCCATAAAGTTCGGCGGCACCTATCTGGCGATGGAGGGGCCGCAATTCTCGAGCCTCGCCGAATCGAAGCTCTACCGGAGCTGGGGCTGCGACGTCATCGGCATGACCAACATGCCGGAGGCCAAGCTCGCCCGCGAAGCGGAGATTTGCTACGTGACCGTGGCCATGGTCACCGATTTCGACTGCTGGCATCCCGACCACGGCCATGTGCAGGTGGCCGACATCGTGCGCGTGCTGCTCGACAATGCCGAGAAGGCCAAGACGCTGGTCAGCATGGTGGCCCCGCGGCTCAAGGCAACAAGGCCCGCGCCCTGCCCGCACGGCTGCGACCGCACGCTCGACCATGCCCTGATCACGGCGCCTGCGGCGCGCTCGGCCGAGATGGTGGGCAAGCTCGATGCCGTCGCGGGACGTGTGTTGAAGCAATAGACCTCATGCTGAGGAGCGAGCGACGCGAGCGTCTCGAAGCATGGGCAACAGCATGACTGGTCCCACCCTTCGAGACGGGCGCTGCGCGCCCTCCTCAGGGTGAGGTGAGTTCGTGTCGACCGGAAGAAATCAAATCACCGGCGCCAGCCGGTGGGCGACCTGCGAGGCGTAGCGCGCCGCCACGGCCAGGAAGGCGCGGAAATCGAGATGGCTTTCGGCGCCGGCGAGGTCGCTGAGGCAGCGCACGTTGACGACCGGAATGTCGGCACCCCAGCGATGCGCGACCTGCGCCACCGCGCCGCCTTCCATCTCGACGGCCTGCGCCTTGAACTCGGCATGCAGGCGCTGCCGCGTGCGCTCGGAATTGACGAAAATATCGCCGGTCAGGATCGTGCCGAAATGGATCGCGGGCGTGCGGCGGCCCGCGCCCACGGTTTCCGGCAACGGCTCCAGCACGAGGCCCGTCAGCGCCTCGCGCAGGCGCGCCGCCAACGGCCCGGCCAGCGGATAGCCCGGCGTGGGATCCTCGCCCAGCGACGGCCGGCTGCCGGGCTGGATGGTGAGGAAGCTGTCCTCTTTCAGCACGCCGTAGTCGTGCTGGGTGTTGCCGATGCCGACCACGACATCGCCGACCCCCAGCGCCGGATCGAGGCCGCCGGCCACCCCGCACAGCATCAGCGCCCGGCAGTCGAAACGGTCGAGCAGCAGCGTCGTGGCGATGGCGGCATTGACCTTGCCCGCCCCCGATTCGACGAACACCGCGTCGCGGTCGGCGATCCGGCCGCGCCAGAAGGGCAGCCCGCCGATCAGGCTCTGCTCGCCCGAGAGGTCGGAGAGATGGGCCAGCTCTTCGGGAAGGGCTGAAATGACGCCCAAAAGCCTGTTTGCCATGGTCGAATGGGTTATAAGGTCGCCGCTCCCATGTCCATGACCCTCCCCGACCTCACAACTCTTCGCGACGCCTGCACAGTCTTTGCCCGCGATGCCGCCCGCGAGATCATGCGCATCTATGCCGGCGACCTCGGCGAACGCACAAAGGCCGACAAGAGTCCGGTCACCGACGCCGACCATGCCGCGGAAGTCATCATCGTGGCCGGCCTGCGCGCCCTCACACCCGGCCTCCCGGTCGTGGCCGAGGAGGAGATGGCCGCGGGCCACGTGCCGAAGATCGACACCAGTCAATCGGGGGGTGGTCCCTTCTGGCTGGTCGACCCGCTCGACGGCACCAAGGAATTCATCAAGAGGAACGGCGAGTTCACGGTGAACATCGCCCTGATCGAGAAGGGCCGGCCGACGCTCGGCATCGTGCTGGCGCCCGCCACCGAGACGCTGTGGCGCGGCGCGGCGGGCCTCGGCGCCGACAAGCGCGAGCGTGATGGCGCCTTCACGGCGATCACCACGCGCCCGCCGCCGCCGCAGGGCCTGACGGCCTGTGCGAGCCGCAGCCACGCGATCTACAGCGACCTCGACATCTGGTTCCGCAACAACAACCTCACGGTCGCCGACCGCGTGCAGGCCGGCTCCTCGCTGAAATTCTGCCTGATCGCCGAAGGCAAGGCCGACATCTATCCACGCTTCGGCCCGACCAACGAATGGGATACTGCCGCGGGCCAGGGTGTGCTCGAAGCTGCGGGCGGCGAAGTGGTCACCACCGACGGCCGCCCCCTGCTCTACGGCAAGCCGCGTTTCTCCAATCCGCATTTCATCGCCCGGAGCACGGCGGCGCGATGAAGCTCGTCGCGCCGACCGCGCAGTCGGTCGCCGAGGCGGCGCAGTTGCTGCGCGACGGCCGGCTCGTCGCCTTCCCGACCGAAACGGTCTACGGCCTGGGCGGTGACGCCACCAACGAGCGCGCGGTCGCGGCGATCTTCGAGGCCAAGGGTCGGCCCGAGTTCAATCCCCTGATCAGCCATGTGCTTGGATCGAATGAAGCCAAGCGCTTCGTCCGCTGGAACGACACCGCCGACCGGCTCGCGGCGCGCTTCTGGCCGGGACCGCTCACGCTGGTGCTGCCGCGCAGCGAAGGCTCGCCCATTTCCCTGCTGGCGACGTCCGGGCTCGACACGGTGGCGATCCGCGCGCCGTCGCATCCCATCGCACAGGCGCTGATCCGCGCCGCCGATCGGCCGATTGCCGCGCCTTCGGCCAACCGCAGCGGCGCCATCAGCCCGACACGCGCCGAGCATGTCGCCGAATCGCTGGGCGAACGCGTGCCGCTGATCCTCGATGGCGGACCCTGCCTGGTCGGCGTCGAATCGACGGTGCTCGATCTCACCGGCCCGACGCCCACCCTGCTGCGACCGGGCGGCGCCACCCGCGAGGCGATCGAGGCGGTGATCGGACCCATCGCCGTGAGCGATGCCCTCCCTTCCGGCGACTCGGCGCGCAAATCGCCCGGCCAGCTCGAAAGCCACTACGCGCCGGCGCGTCCGGTGCGGCTGGGGGCCAGCACCGTCGGCGCAGATGAGGGCCTGCTGGCCTTCGGGCCCACGGTGCCCCAGGGCGCGATGCTCACCTACAATCTCAGCCCGTCGGGCGATCTCGCGGAGGCAGCCGCCAACCTGTTTGCCCAGATGCGGCTGCTCGACCGGCCGGGCATCGGCCGCATCGCGGTCATGCCCATTCCGGAAACGGGCCTCGGCCTTGCGATCAACGACCGGCTGCGCCGGGCGGCAGCGGGTGACGGCACCGGCCGGCGCGGCTAGTCTGGGACAAAATCAGAGGAAACGATGCCCGATACCATCATTGCGCCCGTCATTCCGACCGCTCCGGTGACCCCCGCCGTCCTGGAAGCGCTACGTACCATCGTGGGCGACAAGGGCCTGATCCTCGACGAGCAGGGCAAGCAACCCTTCGTCACCGACTGGCGCGGCACGAACATCGGTACCGCCGCCGTCGTGGTCCGCCCGGCCAACACCGAGGAAGTCTCCAGGGTCGTAAAACTCTGCTTCGACAACGGCATCGCCATCGTGCCCCAGGGCGGCAACACCGGCCTGATGGGCGGCGCCACGCCGTGGCCGACCCACTCGGGCATCCTGCTGTCGCTCGGCCGCATGAACCATGTGCTCGACGTCGACCCGGTCGGCTATTCGATGACCGTCGAGGCGGGCTGCGTGCTGCAGACCCTGCAGGAGACGGCGGCCGGCCACGACCGCTTCTTTCCGCTCAGCCTGGGCGCCCAGGGCTCGTGCATGATCGGTGGCAACCTATCGACCAACGCCGGCGGCGTGCAGGTGCTGCGCTACGGCAACGCCCGCAACCTAGTGATGGGCCTGGAAGTCGTGCTGCCCAACGGCGACGTGTGGAACGGGCTCCGCTCGCTCAAGAAGGACAATACCGGCTACGACCTGAAGCACCTGTTCATGGGCGCCGAGGGAACGCTCGGCATCATCACCAAGGCGGTGTTGAAGCTGTGGCCCGCGCCCAAGGACGTCTGCACCGCCTGGCTTGCCATCCGCGACCCGCAGGCGGCCATCGAGATCCTGTCGGAGGCGCATGCCGCATCGGATGACAACGTCGGCTCGTGCGAGCTGATGAGCCGCGCCTGCACCGACATGGTGCTGCGCCACATTCCCGGCACGCAGGACCCGCTGAAGGCCGACACGCCGTGGTTCCTGCTGCTCGAATGGTCGTCGTCGCGGCCCAAGGCCGAGGGCGCGGAGGGCATGTCGGACAAGATGGAGCAGTTCCTGGGCGAGCAGCTCGAGTCGGGTCGCGTGCTGGATGCGGTGATCGCGCAGAGCGAGGCGCAGGCGCGCAACATGTGGGTCATCCGCGAATCGGTGGCGCCCGCCTCGCGCGCCGAGGGGCCGGGCCTCAGCTACGACATCTCGGTGTCGATCTCCAAGATCCCGGCCTTCATCGAAAAGGGCATAAAAGCCTCGCTCGATATCCTGCCCTCGATCCGGCCCTACCCGCTCGGCCATATCGGCGACGGCAACCTGCATTTCTCGTTCATGGGGCCGAAGGGCATGGACCGCGAGACGCTGAAGCAGTATTCGCCCGCCATCACCCGCGCGGTGAACGACCTGGTGCGCGACATGGCGGGTTCGATCTCGGCCGAGCACGGCATCGGCATCGACAAGATCGACGAGCTGGCGCACTACCGCTCCAGGATCGAGCTCGACACGATGCGTTCGCTGAAGCGCGCGCTCGATCCGAAGAACATCATGAACCCAGGGAAGATTCTCCGGTTGTGAGCGACTTTGTCGACAAGCTGCGCGCCCTCGTCGGCGACAAGGGCCTGATCACCGACGACGCCGCCAAGCATCCCTATCTCACGGACTGGCGCGACAATTATCTCGGCACTGCGCTTGCCGTGGTGCGGCCCGGCTCGACCGAGGAGGTCGCAGGAGTGGTCAAACTCTGCGCCGCCGAAAAGGTCGCCATCGTGCCGCAGGGCGGCAACACCGGCCTGGTCGGCGGCGGCATGCCGCATGAGGACGGCCGCGAGATCGTGCTGTCGCTCACCCGCATGAACCGCATCCTCGAGATCGACGAGATCGGCTACTCGATGACGGTCGAGGCGGGCGTGGTCCTGAAGACGATCCAAGAGACGGCCGCCGCCCACGACCGCCTGTTTCCGCTCAGCCTCGCCGCCGAGGGAAGCTGCACCATCGGCGGCAATCTCTCGACCAACGCCGGCGGCGTGCAGGTGCTGCACTATGGCAACACGCGCCATCTCGTGCTCGGCCTCGAGGTCGTGACGCCGTCGGGCGAGGTCTGGAACGGCCTCAGGGCGCTCAAGAAGGACAATACCGGCTATGACCTGCGCGATCTTTACCTGGGCGCCGAGGGCACGCTCGGCATCATTACCAAGGCGGTGCTGAAACTCTGGCCCAAGCCCAAGGACGTGGCGACCTCGTGGATCGCCGTGCCGTCGCCCCAGGCCGCCGTCGACCTGCTGAGCGGCGCCCATGCCGCCAGCGAGGACAACGTCACCTCCTGCGAGCTGATGGCGCGGCAGGGCGTCGATTTCGTCCTGAAGCACATTCCCGGAGCGAACGATCCGCTGGCCGAACGCCACGACTGGTACGTGCTACTGGAATGGTCGTCGACCCGCGCCCGCCGCGAGGGCGCCAACAAGACCGGCCTCAGGGAAAAGATGGAGACCTATCTCGGCGAGGCCATGGAACAGGGCCTCGTGCTCGACGCCGCCATCGCCCAGAACGAGGCCCAGGGCCGCGCCTTCTGGGCGCTGCGCGAAAACCACTCCGAGGCCCAGAAGCGCGAGGGCCCGTCGATCAAGCACGACATCTCGGTCGCGGTGAGCAAGATCCCCGCCTTCATGACCGAAGGTCTCGCCGCCATGAAGAAGGCCCTGCCCGACTGCCGGCCGGTGCCGTTCGGCCATGTCGGCGACGGCAATCTCCACTTCAACTGCCAGTCGCCGCCGGGCTGGGACAAGAAACGCTTCAGCGACTACGGCGAGGCGATCAGCGGGGCGGTCTACGATCTCGTGGTCGGCTACGGCGGCTCGATCTCGGCCGAGCACGGCATCGGCCGGCTGAAGGTCGACGAACTCGCCCACTACCGCAGCAGGATCGAGCTCGACACGATGCGGTCGATCAAGCGCGCGCTGGATCCGCAGAACCTCATGAACCCGGGCAAGATCGTCCGCGTCTAGGGCTCAGCGCGGCGGGGTTTCGTCCCGCTTGTCGACGATCTCGTATTGCACGTCGGTCACCTGACGCATCTCGCGCGGCGGCGCTTCGGCCGGCGGCGTGCGGCCGAACAGGCCGGCGATCCAGGTCTTGGCCTTGAAGGCCAGGATGGCGACGAGCACGACCGCCGCCACACCCGCGATCACGGCGAAGCCCAGAACGGCCAGCACGACGAAGCCGATCAGCCCGATGATTGCCTGCAGCCACACCCGCGCCGGCAGCCGCGCCAGCAGTTCGAGGAACTGCTTGCCGTTCATCCTGCCGTTCACGGCGCCCAGCGCTTCTCGAAGTCCCAGACCTCGGGGAAGCCCATCAGCTCATGCATGTCGCGGTACTGCGGCGTGGCCACGTCGATGCTGGTGCCCTTGGCCTTGAGATGCGACCAGGCAAGGCGCATGGCCTCGGCGGCAACGCTGAAGCCCAGGCCCGGATAGATCGCAAGATCGAAGCCCCATTTCTTGAGTCGCGCCACTTCCACCCGCGGCGTCTTGCCGAACTCGACCATGTTGGCGAGCAGCGGCTTGCTCACCTCCTTGCCGATGCGCTCGAGCTCGGCCTCGCTCTCGGGCGACTCGACGAAGATCACGTCGGCGCCGGCCGCCTCGTAGAGCGCGGTCCGGCGCAGCGCCTCATCCAGACCATGCGCCGTGCGCGCATCGGTGCGCGCCACGATCATCGTTTCCTCGTGGCGGCGCGCCTCGACCGCGACCCGGATCTTGAGCACCATCTCCTCAGCCGGCACGACGCGGCGGCCCGGCGTATGGCCGCACTTCTTCGGCATCTCCTGGTCCTCGATCTGGATCGCGGCGACGCCGGCCGCCTCGTAGCCGCGCACCGTGCGCCGGACATTGAGCAGCCCGCCGTAGCCGGTATCGGCGTCGGCGATCAACGGCGTGGCCGTGATCGAGCAGATCATCTCGGCGCGGCCCACCATGTCGGAATAGGTGGCGAGCCCCGCGTCGGGCAGGCCCAGCATCGAGGCCGTGGCGCCGTAGCCCGTCATGTAGAGGGCGGGAAAATCCATCTTGTCCGCCACGCGGGCCGAGATGCCGTCGTAGATACCGGGGGCCAGGATAAATTCGCCCTTCGCCAGCCGATCGCGCAGCGCGCGCGCCTTCTCATTGCCCGCCATGTCGGCCTCCTCGCGCGCGAATTCGAAAACGACCGGGGAGCAGCGATCGGCGGTCGTCTGACCCGTCGACCGCCGCTTCGCGGATCAGACCGTGACCGGCTTCAGATCGCTGGACCCGGAGGCCTTGCAGAAGGTCGTGGTCTCGGTCGTGGTCTGGCCGTTCTTCGTTGCGGTGAGCTCGATCGGCCGGCAGGTGCTACCGTCGGCACGGCTGGCCGGCGGGCCGACGGGCTTGGCGGCGACCACAGTCGCCGGCGTCGATGCGGATTGATTGGAGGTCTTCTCGACCGTGTAGGTGGTCGGCACGTTGGTTTCGGCTACGAAGGCGGTTTGTGTCGCTTGCGCGAGCCGCGCCCGCTCCTGGTTGTCGAGCGCCCGGCCAACGAGATTGCCGGCCAGCGCACCCACCAGAGCGCCGCCCACGATGCCGCCGGCGCTGCCGAAGGCCAGACCGCCGACAGCACCACCGACCGCGGCCCCCATGACGGTGCCCATGGCCTGGTTGGACGGACCGCCGCTTTCGCTGGTCGTGCAGCTTGTCACGAGACCGAGCGCCGCCACGACGCCGATCAGCTTGACGAGGAATCGCGACCGCATGGCCGCACGGGGGCTCGGCATGGCAACTACAGCATTCATCGCGCGCATCTCCGTCGGTATTCAGGTGGCTTTATCATAGCCCATAAGTTCTGGTTCTTGCCACGGGCTTCATCCTCGGCGTCGGCATAGGCCCGCGGCGCGTCGCAGGAGGCCAGGACCAGCCCGCCGCGGACCAGCGCCAAGGCGAGATCGACCCGATCCGAGTCCGGAATGTCGGCCAACGGATCCTTGGCGTCGAGCTTGGTGACCAGGCAGCGATAAAGCGGCGTGCCGTCGGTCAGGCGGTCGGTCTGGCGGCAGCGCAGGTTACGCGGCTTGGCGGCCAAGGCGTTGACCCCGGCCTGGCGCAGGCCGGGCTCATCCACGACATCGACGCCCTGCAGCCGGATCTCGGCGGGATTGTTGCGCAAGGTCAGCAACATCAGCGTCTTGCCGAAATGATCGAACTGGCCGGCAACCAGCTCGGCCGCCTTGCGTGCGTCGTCCTCGGCCTTGCGCTGGGCCGCGGCTTCGGCCGCAGCCTTCTGCTGCGCTTCGTCGTCGGCCCGCTTCTTCTCCGCAATCTCGGCCTCGACCTTGCGCCGAGCGTCGTCCTCGAGCTGGCGCTTTGTCGCGGCGTCGGCCTCGGCCTTCTGGCGCGCCTCCTGCTCGGCCTTGAGCTTGGCGTCTTCCTCGGCCTTGCGTTGTTCCGCAGCTTCCTTTTCGGCGCGGAGCTTCTGCGCTTCCTCCTGGAACTTGCGTTTCTCCTCTTCGGCCGCTTCGGCGGCCGCTCGCGCCTTGGCCATCTCAGGATCCGGCCCGCGCATGGCCGTCGCGTAGTAGCCGCCGCCACCCAGGGCAGCGACCAGAACCACGGCCAGAGCGATCCAGAGGCCCGTACGAGACTTGGGCGCCGGCCCCCCAGCAGATGCCTCGCCCGACGTTGGCGTCAGCACGGACTGGCGGCCAGGCACGGGCGGTGGCGTTTTTGCCATCATCATCGTGGCGTCCGCAGCCGGCGCCGCGGTCATCCCGAGGATAGGTCGCCAGCCGGCGATCGACTGTGGCCGGTCGCGGGCAGCCACAGTAAGGCCGGCGTCGATACCGGCCAGGAGGCCCGGCGGGAATCCCTTGGGCATCAGCCGGACGAGCGGCTCGTAGCCGTCGTCCAGCATGCGGTCGAACGCGCTGGGCGGCGTCTTGCCGGCAATGGCGTGATAGAGCGTGGCGGCGAGACCGTAGATGTCGGTCCATGGCCCCTGCTTGGCCGACGTCATCTGCTCGGCGGCGGCATAGCCCGGCGTGAAGATCGCCGTCATCGCCGAGGTCCGCCCGACCATCGCCTCGCGTGCTGCGCCGAAATCGATCAACGTCGGGTCGCCGGCAGCATTGAGCAGGATGTTGGCGGGCTTGATGTCACGGTGCAGGAAGCCGGCACTATGGACCTGCTCCAATCCGTCGAGCAGCGGCCACAGGATGCGGTCGACTTCGTCAGGCGTGAGCGTGCCCTGGCGCTGCAGCCGATCCTCGAGCGTTTCACCGCTCAACAACTCCATGACGATGTAGGCGGTGCCATTGGCTTCGAGGAAGTCGAACACATGCACGATGGCCGGCACGCGGTGCAGCGTCGCCAACGTCCGGCCCTCGGTGACGAAGCGATCGCGGCCCCAGCCGAAGTCGTCGGCCATCTTGGTCGTTCGCGGCAGGACCGTGGCGCCATCCTGGCGGACGGCCAGCGCCGAGGGCAGGTATTCCTTGATCGCAACTTCGCGGCCGAGCTGGATATCGCGCGCGCGATAGGTGATGCCGAAGCCGCCCTGGCCGAGGACGGAGACGATCTCGTAGCGGCCGATGGTCTGCCCGGCGCGGAGTGCGACGTAGTCGATGTCGGGCACTTCGCCCGTCTGCGGGGTCACGGGATCGGTCATGGCCGGTGCCTGCCCTAGACCTGCCGGATCACGAGGTCGACGTCGCCGATGCGAAGCTTGCTGCCGGCATGAAGCGCCACCGGCGCACCGGCCGCCAACGCCACGCCATTGATGGCAGTGCCGTTGGTCGAGCCGAGATCCTCAACCTGCAGAGCCTCGCCCGCGAGGCTGAGCCGGGCGTGACGGCGCGACACCGTGGCGTGCGGCACGACGAGCTCGCACTGGTCGGCGGAGCGGCCGATCACCATGCCCTGTGGTTGGGTCACCAGCTTGTCGAGGGCGACGTCGAAGGCATGCTTGCGACCGGCCGAATCGGGCCCTTCGAAGCGCAGCGTGATCTGCGGCACCATCCGGGTCGTCGTGCCGACCGGCGCCTGCCGGGCGTGGCGCACATGGAAGATCTGGACGGCGCGGCTCACGTTCTTCAGCTGCTGGTCGCCGCCGTCGGCGAAAGTGTACTCGACCTTGAGTTCGACCAGGTCACGTACGGCGCGAGACACGGCGATGCCGCCGGGCTCGGCCAGTGCCTGGATGCGGGCGGCGAGATTGACGCCGTCGCCGAAGATATTCTGGTCCTCCTCGTCGATGATCACCTCGCCCAGGTGAACGCCGATGCGGAACATCATGCGCTGGTCGGCCTGCAGGGCCTCGTTGAAACGCGCCATCCGCTCCTGGATGTCGATGGCGGCCCCGACGGCGGTCACCGCCGAGGCAAACTCGGCCAGCATGGCATCCCCCGCCGTGCCGACCAGCCGCCCCTGCGACGCCTCGATGGCCGGCCGCCAGACCTCGATCTGAGCCGATTTCAGGTGCCGGAAAGTACGCGTCTCGGCACCCTCCATCATGCGGGTGAATCCGGCGAGATCGGCATGGACGATGGCAGCGAGGCGGCGTTGCATGATGGGCTCAGTTTAGCGGCCAAATCTCGACTGCGCGCGCCTCGGCGAGATATTTGGCCGTCTGCGGCGCCACGTCGCCGAGCGGCGCCATGGCCGGGCCGGCGGGCTCGAGGGCGACATATTGCCGGGCCTGCGCGCGTACCGTCCGTTCGCCCGGCCGGGCGGGCAGATCGACACCGAGAACGGCGTGGCCCGGCATCACGATGACCGCCAGCTTGCGCCACGGCGTGTAGGTCCGCAGGACCGCCGCCAGCGCCACGGCCTTGCTGTCGCAATCGCCGCGGTTCTTCGCCAGCAGGGCGGGACCGGGCAGGAAGTCGCCACCACGCCGCCCGGCGTCTCCCAGGGCGGCATAGGGGACCTGCTGGAAGAAGGCGAGCGCCAGGGCCACCCGGGCCCGGTCATCGTCGGCGATGCCCGGTGTGGCCCCCAGAGCCTTGGCAACCGTACGCATTGGCTCCTGCAGGGCACGGGTGGCCGCGGCGAAATCGACCATGATGCGGCCCTCGTCGAGGCGCTGGCGCAGATGCCGGGCGAGATAGGCCTTCTGCGACCGAGTGAAGCGCTCGTTGAGGTTCCTGACCAGGGCTTCCTGGGAAGCCGGGTCGCGCGCCTTCACGCTCCAGCTCAGACGGTCGCCCGTCCGGCGGATCTCGATCTGCGCGCCATTGCCGAACCGGGCCGTCTCGTCGCGCAAATTCGTCGCGATATCGTCCCACATACCGTCGAGGCTGAAATCCTTGAACGAGGTTTCGGCCTCCCTGATGTCCTGGCGGGTGAGAGTAAAGGCCGTGGCCTGCTCGCGGCGCTCGAGATCGCGCCAGCGGTAGCTCAGGCGTTCGTCGCCGCTGCGCGTGACGCGCGAGAAATCGAGCTGCTGTGCCTCGGCGACACCGCTCCACAGGATCGACAGGACGAGGGCAAGCCGGCCCAGCCGCATGTCAGCGTCCCTTGAAAGCCGGCGTGCGACGCTCGCGCAGCGCCGCCAAGCCCTCCTGCAAATCTTCCGAGCTGGCGCAGGTCTGTGCGCTCTCGCGGATCGACGGCATGTCCGGCGCTGCCTGGGCGAACTGCTCGATCGCGCGCTTCATGCCCGCCATGGAGAGCGGCGCCAGCGAAGCGAGCTTGGCGGCCTTCTCGTCGACTTTGGCCGTGAATTCCGCGCGTTCGACCAGCCAGTCGAGATAGCCGACGGCCAGCAACTCCGTGTCGGCGAAATCCTCGGACAGCAGAAAGGCGCGCTTGGCGAAGCTCGGGCTCACCTTCTGGGTATAGCGACGCAGGCCACCCGGATAGTAATGCAGGCCGAAACGGGCTGCCGGCATGAAGAACTTCATGCCTCGGACGCCGAGACGGAAATCGCAGGCCAGCGCCAGGTCGGTCGCGCCGCCATAGACGCCGCCATTCAGCGCGCAGAGCGTCGGCATGCGCATCGCCTCGAGGCGGTCCATGACCTTCTCGAAACTGTCGTCGTTGGCCGACTGCGAGCGCCGCTCGTTGGCCGAGATCGAGCCGAGGTCGTAGCCCGAACAAAAGGTCTTCTCGCCCGCGCCGGTGATCACGGTCACGCGCACGGCCGGGTCGGAATCGGCCTTTTCGATGGCTGCGCGCAATGCCCGCAGACCGGCCGGATCGAGTCGGTTGTGCTTGGCGGGATCGTTGAGCGTGATGGTGGCCCGGGGACCGTCGATGGTGAGCAGGACGGTGGCAAGCTGAACGGTATCGGTCATGTTGCCCTCAAGGTACCTGAGCCGGTCGCCAAAAGCGACGGGGCGCGGCATATTGCGGCCCGGAGGAAAACACATGACTTACACCGCCCCGCTCGCCGACATGCGTTTCGCGCTGCGCGAAGTGGCCGGTCTGGCACGCGTTTCGACGCTGCCCGGTTACGAGCACGCCACCGACGACACGGTCGATGCCGTGCTGGAGGAGGCCGCCAAGCTCGCCGGCAACGGCCTGGCGCCACTCAACCGGGATGGCGACAAGGTCGGCGCCAGGCTGGAGAACGGCATCGTCCGCACCGCGCCGGGCTTTACCGGCATCTACAAGGAATTCGTCGCCGGCGGCTGGAACTCGCTGCCCTTCGACCCGGAATTCGGCGGTCAGGGCATGCCGTGGCTGCTTGCAACCACGGTGCAGGAGATGTGGCAGGCGGCCAACATGGGTTTCGGCCTGGTACTGCTGCTGAACCAGGGCGCGATCGACGCCATCCATCATCACGGTTCACCCGAACAGCGAACCATCTACCTGCCAAAGATGATCTCCGGCGAGTGGACCGGAACGATGAACCTGACCGAACCGCAGGCCGGCTCCGATCTTGGCCAGCTCAAGAGCCGGGCGGTCCGCGATGGCGATCACTACCTCGTCACCGGCCAGAAGATCTTCATCACCTATGGCGAGCACGACCTGACGGAGAACATTGTGCACTTGGTGCTGGCCCGCACGCCCGATGCGCCGGCCGGGGTTCGTGGCATCTCGCTGTTCATCGTACCGAAATTCCTGGTCGGCGCCGACGGCGCGCCCGGCAAGCGCAACGATCTGCGCTGCGTGTCCCTCGAACACAAGCTCGGCATCCACGCCAGCCCGACCTGCGTGATGTCGTTTGGCGACGACGGCGGGGCGGTGGGCTACCTGGTCGGCGAGGAAGGCCGTGGACTGTCCTACATGTTCACCATGATGAACAACGCCCGCCTGTCGGTCGGCATCCAGGGACTGGCGATCGCCGAACGTGCCTATCAGCAGGCCGCAGCCTTTGCCCGCACGCGCGTGCAATCGAAGGACGACGGCAGCCCCAGACCGGAATCGGTGCCGATCGTCCATCACGCCGACGTGCGGCGCATGCTGATGACCATGCGCGCCCAGATCGAGGCGATGCGGGCGTTGGGCTATTACGCGGCGGCCGGCATCGACGGCGCCCTGAGGCACCCCGACAAGGAGGCCTCCCGGAAGACGCAGGACCGGGTCGACCTGCTGATCCCGATCGTCAAAGCCTGGTTCACCGACCTCGGTAACGAGATCGCCTCGACCGGCGTGCAGATCCATGGCGGCATGGGCTTCATCGAGGAGACCGGCGCGGCGCAGCACCTGCGTGATGCCCGCATCCTGCCGATCTACGAGGGCACCAACGGCATCCAGGCGCGCGACCTGGTGGGTCGCAAAGTGGCCAAGGACGGCGGTGAGACCATGTTGGCGCTGGTGGCCGAAATGCGCGGCCTGGCCGACGAGATGAAGGCCGCCCCAGGCGACGATCTGGCCGCGATCCGCGCGGGTTTGCTTGCCTCGGCTGATACTCTTGAAGACGCCACGAGGTGGGTGGCGCAGTCAGTAAAGGCAGATCTGGTGACGGCGCTCGCGGGTTCGGTGCCGTTCCTGCGGCTGGCCGGCACGGCGCTCGGCGGCTGGCTGCTGGCCCGCAGTGCCCTGGTTGCCCAAACCAGGCTCGCCACGCGCGATGGCGATCCCGCCTTCCTTGAAGCCAAACTGATCACGGCGCGCTTCTACGCCGAAGTCATCCTGCCGCCGGCGCTGGCCCAGCTCGGACCGCTCAAGGCCGCCGGCCGGACGGTGTTCGCGCTCAAGGAGGATCAGTTCTGACTCCGGGCCTGATCGAGCTGACGCCGGACGAAGCCCGCGCCGTCGCCGGGCGCTTCGACCTGGCCGCGCTGGAGCGCGCCTTCCTCGACGATCCCTTCCCCACCTATCACGCGCTGCGCCGCTTCGCGCCGCTGAAGCGCCTGCCCGACGGCAGTGTCTTTCTCTCACGCTACGCCGATGTCGCGGTCTGCTACCGCGATGTCCGCATGAGCTCCGACAAGAAGGCCGAGTTCGGCCCCAAGTTCGGCGTCGGCACTCCGCTCTACCGCCATCACACGACCAGCCTGGTGTTCAACGACCCGCCGCTGCACACACGGGTGCGCAAGCTGCTGGCCGCCGCCTTCACGCCGCGCGCGCTGGCGGCCATGCAGCCTAGGATCGAGGCAGTGGTCGACGGGCTCATCGTCCGGCATGCCGACAGCGGCCGCATGGATCTGATCGAGGACTTCGCCTTCCGCCTTCCCGTCGAGGTGATCTGCGACATGCTGGGCGTGCCGGCCGGTGAGCGCACGCCCTTTCGTCGCTATTCGTTGGCCATCCTGGGGGCACTGGAGCCGGTCGCCGGACCGGAACGGCAGGCGGCGGGCAACGCCGCGGTAGCCGAGTTCTCCGCCTATCTCGACGCGCTGATCGCCGAGCGACGCAAGCGGCCGGCCGACGATGGGGACGTCCTGGGCGTCCTGGTCCACGGCGAGGTCGATGGCGAGCGGCTCACCCACGACGAGCTGGTGCAGAACTGCATCTTCCTCCTGAACGCCGGCCACGAGACCACGACCAACCTGATCGGCAACACGGTCGATGCGCTCCTGCGCTTTCCCGACGAGCTTCAGCGGCTGCGGCATGACTCGTCACTGCTCAAGAGCTGCATCGAGGAAGGACTGCGCTTCGAGAGCTCCAACCAGCTCGGCAACCGCCGGCTCACGGCCGACCTCGAGATTGGCGGCGAGCTCCTTGCCGCCGGCACCTACCTGCATATTGGCATCGGCGCGGCCAACCGCGATCCCACGCGGTTCCCCGAGCCCGACCGCTTCGACATCGGTCGCGATCCCAACCGCCATTTTGCCTTCGGCTCGGGCGTCCACATGTGCCTGGGCGCCGTCCTGGCCCGGCTGGAGGGCACGATCGCCATCGGGAGGCTGGTTGGCCGCCTGAAGGGGCTGCGTCGCGACGGCGCGCCGGAACGCGGCGGCCGCGCCCGCTTCCGCGGTTTCAACAGGTATCCGATCGCCTGGACTGCCTAGAGCGGCTTCACCATGAAAACCCGGGTATGCGCGTCCATGCCGTGCGAGGGCAGGCCGCGGCGCACGATCTCGAAGCCATGCCGGCGATAGAGCCGGACGTTGCCTTCCGCCATCTCGGCCGTCTCGAGCGACAGTTCCTTGAGGCCGCTCGACCGCGCGATTTCCTCGACCCGCTCCAGGAGGAAGCTCCCCAGACCTGTACCCTGGCGCGTCGGCGCAACACCCAGCCGGTCGATGTAGATGCCGTCGCCGCGCCGCTCGGTCGCGGCGACGGCCACGATCTCTCCGTCCTCCACCGCGAGGTAGACATCGCCGCGCTCGATGGCGGCGGCAAGGAACCTGTAGTGGTGGGCTGTGATCTCGCGGCCGAGGTTGCGGACATACGGTGTGAACGCCGTGCACAGGATCCGCTGGGCATCATCCCGCTCCGACGGAACGGCCTTCCTGAACGTCAAAGCCATGACGGAAAGTTTATCAAAGAAAAACGCCCGGGGCAGTGCCACCGGGCGTTTTCGAAGATCGTGGGGGAGAGGCTTACGCCGCTTCCTGCTGCTCGGCCGGCTCGGACGACGGGCCGCTGTCCTGGCCCTTGGCGGCGGTGTCGCGCTCGATGAACTCGATCACGGCCATTGGCGCCGCGTCACCGAAGCGGTAGCCCGCCTTCAGAACCCGCAGATAGCCGCCGGCGCGCTTGGAATAGCGCGGGCCGAGCGTCGTGAAGAGCTTGTCGGCAACGTAAGGATCGCGCAGGAAGCCGATCGCCTGGCGGCGGGCATGCAGCCCGCCTTTCTTGCCGAGCGTGACCAGCTTCTCAACGATCGGACGCAGGTCCTTCGCCTTGTGAAGCGTGGTCGTGATCTGCTCGTGCTTGATGAGAGCACCAGCGAGATTCATGAACATCGCCTTGCGATGCTCGGAGGTGCGGTGGAATTTCCGACCGCGATTGGCGTGACGCATGACCTAAATCCTTCCAGCCGGCCTAGTACGGCTCTTCCAGCCGCTTTGCCATTTCTTCGATGTTGTCCGGCGGCCAGCCCGGGATTTCCATGCCCAGGTGGAGGCCCATGCCAGCCAGCACTTCCTTGATCTCGTTCAGCGACTTGCGGCCGAAGTTCGGCGTCCGCAGCATCTCCGCCTCGGTCTTCTGCACGAGGTCGCCGATGTAGATGATGTTGTCGTTCTTCAGGCAGTTGGCCGAGCGCACCGACAGCTCGAGTTCGTCGACCTTGCGCAGGAGGTTGCGATTGAACGGGAAGTCGTCCTGCTGCTCTTCCTTTCGGACCTCGCGCGGCTCCTCGAAGTTGATGAAGAGCTGAAGCTGGTCCTGCAGGATGCGGGCGGCGAGCGCCACCGCATCGGCCGGCATCGTCGTACCGTTGGTCTCGACCGTCATCGACAGCTTGTCGTAGTCGGTGACCTGACCGACGCGGCTGTTCTCGATCTTGTAGGAGACGCGCTTGACCGGGCTGAACACCGAATCGACCGGGATCAGGCCGATCGGCGCATCTTCCGGACGGTTGGCCGAGGCCGGGATGTAGCCCTTGCCGGTGGCGACCATCAGTTCCATCGAGATCGAGGCGCCGTCGTCGAGCGTGCAGATCAGGTGCTTCGGATCCATGATCTGGACATCGCCGGGCAGTTCGATCATGCCGGCGGTGACTTCGCCGGGGCCGACAGCGCGCAGGTAAAGACGCTGCGGGCGATCGCCCTGCATCTTCACGGCCATCGCCTTGATGTTGAGGACGATGTCGACCACGTCTTCGCGGGCGCCGGGAATCGACGAGAACTCGTGCAGCACGTTGTCGATCTTGATCGACGTAACGGCGGCACCCTGAAGCGACGACAGCAACACCCGGCGCAGCGCATTGCCGAGCGTGAGGCCGAAGCCGCGCTCGAGCGGCTCGGCGACGATGGTCGCGGTGCGGCCGGGGTCGACGCCAGCCTCGGTGACAAGCTTCTCCGGCTTGATCAGATCCTGCCAGTTCTTCTGAAGCACGGGGGCTACCTCTCTAGACCGGTGTTCTGCGGACCAACCCACTCATGCCGGGGGCCCGCGACTGTATCTTTCGGAACCGGCGACGAATGCCGCGGTTCACTGGACGGCCCGTCTCCCGCGAGGGAGACGGCCGCCCGGTAAGAAAATCAGACCCGCCGACGCTTGGGCGGACGGCAACCGTTGTGCGGGATCGGCGTCACGTCACGAATCGAGGTGACGGCGAGTCCAACGGCCTGCAGCGCGCGCAGCGCCGACTCGCGCCCCGAACCCGGACCGCGCACCTGGATCTCCAGGGTACGCATGCCATGCTCCATGGCCTTGCGTCCGGCACCTTCGGCCGCCATCTGGGCGGCGAACGGCGTCGACTTGCGCGACCCCTTGAAACCCTGCTGGCCCGACGACGACCAGGCGATGGTATTGCCCTGCGCGTCGGTGATGGTCACGATCGTGTTGTTGAACGAGGCGTTCACGTGCGCGACGCCCGCGATGATGTTCTTGCGTTCCTTGCGACGGGGACGCGCCGTGGTAGCGGCGGCGGTGCCGCTCGCGGCGGCTGCAGGCTTGGCCATGATCCGATTTCCCTCGACTTACTTCGTGACTTTCTTCTTGCCGGCAATCGGCTTGGCCGGGCCCTTGCGGGTGCGCGCATTGGTATGCGTGCGCTGCCCGTGGACCGGCAGGCCGCGGCGGTGCCGCAAGCCCCGGTAGCAGGCGAGGTCCATCAATCGCTTGATGTTCATCGCCACTTCACGACGCAGGTCGCCCTCGACCGTGTAGTCGCGGTCGATCGCCTCGCGGATGCGGATGACCTCATCGTCGCTCAGCGTGTTCACGCGGCGCGCAAGATCGATCCCCACTTTTCCACAGATCTCCTTGGCTTTCGCCGGACCGATCCCGTGGATGTATTGCAGTCCGATTTCCACCCGCTTGGCGGTCGGAATGTTCACACCGGCTATACGAGCCAAAATCCCAACTCCTTCAAAGACTTACGGCGCGCTTGCGCGCGCCCGTCAGATGTTCCGCTGGCCCCGGAAAAGCGCGCGATTATAGGTACCTGCGCCCCCGAGTCAACGGAACTCACGCTTGTCAAGTCCCTGCCAAAACGGCGGAGATTTGACGGAAAACAGTATCCATTGGCGCCATCCCATCGACCTTCCGAAGCACCCCCCGGACGCCGTAGTAGGGCAACAGGGGCTCCGTCTGGGCCCGGTAGGCGGCCATGCGGGTCTTCACCGTCTCGGCATTGTCGTCCTTGCGCCGGGTGAATTCCTTGCTGCCGCAGACGTCGCAGACACCCTCGACCTTGGGCCGCTTGAAACTGTCGTGGTAGCCCGTACCGCACTTGGCGCAGCTGAATCGGCCGACGATGCGCTCGGTCAGCGCCTTTTCGTCGACCTCCATCTCGACCACCCGGTCGAGCTTGGCGCCGCTGGTTGCCAGCATGCGATCGAGCGCCTCGGCCTGGGCCTGTGTTCGCGGGAAGCCGTCGAGGATGAAGCCCTTGGCGCAATCCGGCTGGGCGATACGGTCCTCGATAAGGCCCACGATCAGTTCGTCCGGCACCAGATCGCCGCGTTCCATGATGCCCTTGGCCTTCTTGCCGAGCTCGCTGCCCGACGCGACGGCGGCGCGCAGCATATCGCCGGTCGAAAGCTGGACCATGCCGAGCTCCTGCTGGAGCCGCTGGGCCTGGGTGCCCTTGCCCGCGCCGGGGGGACCAAGAAGGATGATGTTCATCGAGCCTTACCGCGCAGCCGGGCCTTCTTGATGAGACCCTCGTACTGGTGAGCGAGCAGATGCGACTGCACCTGGGTCACGGTGTCGAGCGTGACGGAAACCACGATGAGGAGACTGGTGCCGCCGAAGTAGAACGGCACACCGCCACGGGCGATCAGGAGCTCCGGCAGAATGCAGACCGCCGAAAGATAGAGGGCGCCGATCACCGTCAGCCGGTTGAGGATGTATTCCAGGTACTCAGCCGTATTCTTGCCCGGCCGGATGCCGGGTACGAAGCCGCCGTTCTTCTTGAGATTGTCGGCGGTGTCGACCGGATTGAAGACGACGGTGGTGTAGAAGAAGCAGAAGAAGACGATCAGGCCGACATAGGATAGCAGATAGAGCGGCTGTCCGTGCCCGAGCCAGGTGGCGATCCACTGTACCCATCCGGCCTCGCCGGTGTTGCCCTGGAACGAGGCGATGGTCGCCGGAAAGAGCAGCAGCGACGACGCGAAGATCGGGGGAATGACGCCCGACGTGTTGATCTTGAGCGGCAGGTGCGAGGCCTCGCCACCATACATGCGGTTGCCGACCTGGCGCTTGGGATACTGCACCACGATCCGTCGCTGCGCCGTCTCGACGAACACGACGACGGCCACCACCACCACCACGCCGACGATGAGCGCGATGATGAACAGTGCCGAGAGCGCGCCGGTGCGGCCGAGTTCGAGGGTCTGGATCAGGGCGCCAGGAAGGGCCGCCACGATGCCGGCGAAGATGATCAACGAAACCCCGTTGCCGACGCCGCGGGCAGTGATCTGCTCGCCCAGCCACATCAGGAAGAGCGTCCCGCCGACCAAGGTGACCACGGTGACGAAGCGGAAAAACAGGCCGGGATCGATCACGACCGGCCCTGCCGTGGCGACCTGGCTCTCCAGGCCGGCGGAAATGGCGTAGGCCTGAAAGGCCGCCAGGATCACCGTGCCGTAGCGCGTGTATTGATTGATCTTCTTGCGGCCCGCCTCGCCTTCCTTCTTCAGCGCCTCGAGCGACGGCACGACCGTCGTCAGGATCTGCATGATGATGGAGGCCGAGATATACGGCATGATCGAAAGTGCCAGCACCGACATGCGCCCGATCGAACCGCCGGAGAACACGTCGAGAAGGCCGGCGATGCCGCCGGCGTTCTGGGCGAAGATCTCGGCCAGCGCCGCGGGATCGACACCGGGTACCGGAATGTAGGCACCGAGACGGAAAACGACGAGCGCACCCAAGGTAAACCACAGGCGCTTCTTCAGCTCGGTCGCCTTACCGATCGCGCCCCAGTTCAGGTTGGATGCAAGTTGCTCGGCGGCGGATGCCATGAAACCTCACGCGTGAACGACACAAGGGGGAGACGACGCCCCCATTGACGCCGTCTGGCTCAGGCCGCCTCGGCGACGGGCTTGGGCGGCAGTTCGATCTTGCCGCCGACCTTTTCGACCGCGGCGATCGCCGACGCCGAGGCGCCCGCGACCTTCACTTCGATCTTGGTCTTGAGCTCGCCCTTGCCAAGTAGGCGGACGCCGTCTGACGCATTCTTGAACAGACCGGCGGCCACCAGCGCGGCGGCGTCGATCAGCTTGCCGGCATCGAGCTTCTTGTCGTCGATCGCCTTCTGCAGCGTGCCGAGGTTCACCACCTGCCAGGTCTTCTGGTGCGGCGGACGGAAGCCGCGCTTGGGAATGCGGCGATAGAGCGGCATCTGGCCGCCCTCGAAGCCCTTGATGGCAACGCCGGTGCGGGACTTCTGTCCCTTGACGCCGCGGCCGGCAGTCTTGCCCTTGCCGGAGCCGATGCCGCGGCCGACGCGCATGCGGCCCTTGCGGGAGCCGGGATTGTCAGCGATTTCGTTCAGTCTCATCGTTCGGTCCTCCGCGCCACAACCGCCAATCGGCGGTTAGCGCGCTTCCTCGTCGATGCGCAGGAGATGACGCACCTTGTTGATCATGCCGCGCACCTCGGGCGTATCCACGAGTTCGCGGCTGCGATGGCGCTTGTTCAGTCCCAGGCCGATCAGCGTTGCGCGCTGATCCTCGGTGCGGCCGATGTGGCTACCCGTCTGGGTGACTTTGATCTTCTTGCTGTCAGCCATGGTCGTATTCCTTACGCCGCCTCGACGACGGTCTCGTCGCGACGGCCGAGCAGGTCACCGACCTTCTTGCCGCGGCGGGTGGCGACCATGCGCGGCGAGTTGAGCTGCTCGAGCGCCTTGAACGTCGCCTTGATCATGTTGTGCGGATTGGACGTGCCAACCGACTTGGCGACGATGTCCTTGAGACCGAGCGTCTCGAACACGGCGCGCATCGGGCCGCCGGCGATGATGCCGGTACCGGCCGGAGCCGAACGCAGCGTCACCTTGCCGGCGCCGAACCGGCCCTTGACGTCGTGATGCAGCGTGCGGCCGTCGCGCAGCGGCACGCGGATCAGCGCACGCTTGGCGGCTTCCGTCGCCTTGCGAATGGCCTCGGGAACTTCACGGGCCTTGCCGGCGCCATGGCCGACACGACCGCGCTGGTCGCCGACGACGACGATCGCGGCAAAGGCGAAGCGACGACCGCCCTTCACCACCTTCGCGACGCGATTGATGGTGACCAGCTTGTCGGTCAGTTCGTTGTCCTCGTCGCGGTCACGGCCCCGATCGCGATCACGTGGGGAACGGCCGGAACCGCCGGGTGAACGAGCCATGTGCTAACTCCCGATCAGAACGACAGGCCGCCCTCACGGGCGGCGTTGGCCAGCGCTGCAACGCGGCCGTGATACATGTAGCCGCCGCGGTCGAAGACGACTTCCTTGACGCCGGCGGCGACGGCGCGCTGGGCGATCAGCTTGCCCACTTCGGCGGCCGCGCCCTTGTCGGCGCCGGTCTTGAGCTTGCCCTTGACGTCCTTGTCGAGCGACGAGGCGGCGGCCAGGGTCAGGCCCTTCCGGTCGTCGATGACCTGGGCGTAGATGTGCTTGCCCGAGCGGAACACGCTGAGGCGAGGGCGGCCGCCGGCGGCCTGGCGCAGCGCGTAGCGCGTGCGCCGCTGGCGGCGGGCGAATAGAGCGTTGCGATCGGACATGTTGGGTCTCGCCTCTACTTCTTCTTGCCTTCTTTGCGCCGGATCTTCTCGTCGGCATACTTGATGCCCTTGCCCTTGTAGGGCTCGGGCGGGCGCAGGCTGCGGATATTGGCCGCGAGCTGCCCGACCTTCTGACGATCGGCGCCGCTGATCTCGACCTCGGTCGGCTTCGGCGCCTTGATCTGGATGCCGGCCGGAATCGGGACCTCGACGTCGTGGCTGTAGCCGAGCTGCAGCTTCAGCATCTTGGCATCGGCCTGGGCACGATAGCCGACGCCGTTGATCTCGAGGTTGATCGTGAAGCCTTCCGACACGCCGCGAACGACGTTGCTCGCGAGGTTGCGCGCCGTGCCCCACTGCATGCGGGCGCGGCGGCTCTCGGTGCGCGGCTTGAAGACGAGCGCTTCGCCCTCCTTGGCGACCGACACATCGTCGTGCACCGTAAGCTGAAGCTCGCCCCGCTTGCCCTTGGCCTTCAGATGCTGGCCCTTGAGCTCGATGGTGACACCGGCGGGAATGGGAACCGGGTTTTTGCCGACGCGCGACATGGCTAGAACACCTTGCAGATGACTTCGCCGCCGACATTGGCGGCGCGCGCCTCGGCGTCGGACATGACACCGCGCGGCGTGGACAGGATCGAGATGCCGAGGCCGTTGAAGTGGCGCGGCAACTCGCGGATCTTCGAGTAGACTCGGCGACCAGGGGTGGAGACGCGCTTGATCTCCTTTATCACCGGCTTGCCGTTGTCGTACTTCAGCTCGATGCGAAGCTCCTTCACGCCAGGGCGAAGCTCTTCCTCGAACCAGCCGCGGATATAGCCCTCGCGCTGGAGCACATCGAGAACGTTCGAGCGCAGCCGCGAGGCAGGCGCGGTCACGCTGTCTAGGCGTGCCGACTGGCCGTTGCGGATGCGTGTCAGCAAATCGCCGACGGGATCTGTCATCATGGTCTACGGTCCCCCGTTACCAGCTCGACTTCACGACGCCGGGCAGGGCGCCCGACGAGGCGAGCTCACGCAGCGCAAGGCGCGAGAGCTTGAACTTGCGATAGACGGCCCGCGGACGGCCCGTGAGCTCGCAGCGATTGCGAATGCGCGTCGGCGAGGAATTGCGCGGCAGCTTGGCAAGCTTGAGCCGGGCGCCGAAGCGATCCTCCGGTGACAGCTTGTCGTCGACCGCCATCGCCTTCAGCTTGGCGCGCTTGCCGGCAAATTGCTTCGCCATCCTGGCGCGCCGGTTGTTCTTCTCGACGGAACTTGTCTTGGCCATTTGATTCTCCGGCCTCAGTTCACGAACGGGAAGTCGAAGCCGCGGAGAAGCGCTCGGGCTTCCGCGTCCGTCTTCGCAGTCGTGCAGATGATGATGTCCATGCCGCGCACCTGGTCGACCTTGTCGTAATCGATCTCGGGGAACACGATCTGCTCCTTGAGGCCCATGGCGAAGTTGCCGCGGCCATCGAACGACTTGCCGTTGAGCCCGCGGAAATCGCGGACGCGCGGCAGGGCGATGTTGATCAGCCGATCGACGAACTCGTACATGCGGTCGCGGCGCAGCGTGACCTTGGCGCCGATCGCCATGCCCTCGCGCAGCTTGAAGGTCGCGATCGAGATGCGCGACTTGGTGACGACCGGCTTCTGGCCGGTGATCGCCGTCAGGTCGGCAACCGCGCCGTCGACGGCCTTGCGGTCGTTGACCGCCTCGCCGACGCCCATGTTGATCACGATCTTCTCCAGCTTCGGCACCTCGAAGGGGTTCTTGTAGGAGAACTCCTTGGTCAGCGCTTCGCGGAGGGTCTTGGCGTAGTGTTCTTGCAGTCGCGCGGGCATGGCCCGTTCTCCTAGCGGTCGATGGTCTCGCCGGAGGCGCGCGCAAAGCGCACCTTACGGCCGTCTTCAAGGAACCGGAACCCGACCTTCGTCGGCTTTTCCGATTTGGGATCCAGCAGGGCCACGTTGGAGACGTGGATCGTGGCCTCGCGTTCGATGATTCCGCCGGACTCAGTCCGGCTCGGCTTGGTGTGGCGCTTGATCATGTTGACGCCGGAGACGACGACGCGCTGCTCCTTCGGAAGCACGCGGAGCACATCTCCCACCTTGCCCTTGCTGCCACCGGTGATGACTTTCACCCGGTCGCCCTTCTTGATCTTGAGTTTGTTGGCCATGGCTAGAGCACCTCAGGCGCAAGCGAGATGATCTTCATGAACTTCTTGGCGCGCAGTTCGCGCGTCACCGGTCCGAAGATACGGGTGCCGATCGGCTCATCCTGCTTGCTGATGAGGACCGCGGCATTGCGATCGAAGCGGATGGCGCTGCCGTCGGCGCGGCGCAGCGCGAACGACGTACGAACGACGACGGCGCGATGCACCTCGCCCTTCTTCACGCGGCCGCGTGGAATGGCTTCCTTGATCGACACGACGATGACGTCGCCGACGCTGGCGTACTTGCGGCGCGAGCCGCCGAGCACCTTGATGCACTGGACCCGACGGGCGCCTGAATTGTCGGCGACCTCGAGATTGGTACGCATCTGAATCATGATCTTTGCTCCGTTCCGCTAGGCCTTCACAGCCTCGACTAGAACTTCCCAGCTCTTGGTCTTGGACAGCGGGCGGCACTCGCGGATGCGCACGATTTCGCCAACCTTGCCCTTGAAGACGTTGGCTTCGTCGTGCGCGTGATACTTCTTCGATCTACGGATGAACTTCTTGTAGATCGGGTGCTGAATACGCCGCTCGACCTTCACGACGATGGTCTTGTCCATCTTGTCGCTGACGACGACGCCTTCCAGGATACGCTTCGGCATTTATATGGCTCCCTAACCGGCGGCCTTTTCGCCCAGCACCGTCTTGATGCGGGCGATGTCGCGGCGCACGTGGCGCGCGCGGGCAGTCTTCTGCAGTTGGCCACCGGCCTTCTGGAAACGCAGGTTGAACGCCTCCTTGCGGAGGTTGCCCATCTCGCTCTTGAGCTCGTCCTTGGTCTTGGGACGCAGATCGCTGGCTTTCATGTCCAACTCCCTCAGCTTCCGGCGCCGGCGCGGGCGACGAAGCGCGTCTTGATCGGCAGCTTGGCCGCGGCCAGCGCCAGGGCTTCCTTGGCGACGATCACCGGCACGCCTTCGAGCTCGAACAGGATGCGGCCGGGCTTGACCCGCGCCGCCCAGAACTCGGGCGCGCCCTTGCCGGAGCCCATGCGGACTTCAGCCGGCTTCTTCGACACCGGCACGTCCGGGAACACGCGGATCCACACGCGGCCGGCACGCTTCATGTGACGCGTGATGGCACGGCGGGCGGCCTCGATCTGGCGCGCCGTCAGGCGGTCCGGCTCCATCGCCTTCAGCCCGTAGGAACCGAAGTCGAGGTTGAAGCCGCCCTTGGCAGCGCCGCTGATGCGGCCCTTGAAGGCCTTGCGGTACTTGGTGCGCTTTGGTTGCAGCATGGCGTCTTACGCGTCCCTCTGCTCGGTGCGCTCGACCCGGGCCGGCGTACGCTGCGGCGCGGCCTCTTCGGCGCGCTTGTCGTGGGCCATCGGGTCATGCGCGAGAATCTCGCCCTTGAACACCCAGACCTTCACACCGCAGGTGCCGAAGGTCGTGAAGGCGGTGGCGATGCCGTAGTCGATGTCGGCGCGCAGCGTGTGCAGCGGCACGCGGCCCTCGCGATACCACTCCATGCGCGCGATCTCGGCGCCACCCAGGCGGCCCGAGCAGTTGATGCGGATGCCCTGGGCACCCAGGCGCATGGCCGACTGCACGGCGCGCTTCATGGCGCGACGGAAGGCGACACGACGCTCGAGCTGCTGGGCGATGTTCTCGGCGATCAGCGTGGCGTCGATCTCGGGCTTGCGGATCTCGACGATGTTCAGGGCCACTTCACCCTTGGTCATCTTGGCGAGATCGCCGCGCAGCTTCTCGATGTCGGCGCCCTTCTTGCCGATCACCACGCCCGGACGGGCGGTGTGGATCGTGACGCGGGCGCGCTTGGCCGGACGCTCGATGACGATCTTGGCGACACCCGCCTGGGCCAGCCGCTTGCGCAGCACCTTGCGGATGTGGATGTCCTCATGGAGCATCTTCGAATATTCGTCGCCCTCGGCGTACCAGCGCGAGTCCCAGGTCCGGTTGATGCCGAGCCGCAGGCCGATCGGATTGACCTTCTGACCCATTTACTTGTCCTCCGCCTCGGCGCGCTCGCGCACCACGATGGTCAGATGAGCGAACGGCTTGATAATCCCGGCCGAACGGCCGCGGCCGCGCGTCTGGAACCGCTTCATGACCAGCCCCTTGCCGACCGACGCCTCGGCGACGATCAGGCGATCGACGTCGAGATTGTGGTTGTTCTCGGCGTTGGCGATGGCCGAATTCAGCGCCTTCTTCACGTCGATGGCGATGCGCTTCTTGGAGAAGGTCAGCTCGTTCACGGCCAACGATGCCTTCTTGCCGCGGATCGTGGCGGCCACGAGATCGAGCTTGCGCGGGCTGACGCGCACGGCGCGCAACACGGCCTTGGCCTCGTTGTCCGCCTCGCGGCGTGGGGTGGGCTGCTTGCTCATCGCATCTAATCCCTGGAAACCTTCTTGTCTCCCGAATGGGACGTGAAGGTCCTGGTCGGCGAGAACTCGCCGAGCTTGTGACCGACCATCTCCTCGGAGACGTTCACCGGAATGAACTTCCGGCCGTTGTAGACGGCGAACGTCAGGCCGACGAACTGCGGCAGGATCGTCGAGCGGCGCGACCAGGTCTTGATCACTTCGCTGCGCACGGTCTGGCTCGCCTTTTCGACCTTCTTGATCAGGCTCCCGTCAACGAACGGGCCCTTCCAAACGGAACGTGCCACTTTCTTGCCTCCTACCGTCAGCGCGTCGAGTGACGGCTGCGGATAATGTACTTGTCCGTCGCCTTGTTCTTGCGTGTCTTCTTGCCCTTGGTCGGCTTGCCCCACGGCGTGACCGGATGGCGGCCGCCCGAGGTGCGGCCTTCGCCGCCGCCGTGCGGATGGTCGACCGGGTTCATGGCGACGCCGCGGACGTGCGGGCGGCGACCGAGCCAGCGCTGGCGGCCGGCCTTGCCGATGACGATGTTCTGGTTGTCGGGGTTGCTGACCGCGCCGACCGTGGCCAGGCACTCACCCGACACGAGGCGCAGTTCGCCCGAGCTGAGCTTGATCTGGGCGTAGCCCGCATCCTTGCCGACGAGCTGGGCGTAGTTGCCGGCCGACCGGGCGAGCTTGCCGCCGGCGGACTTCTTGAGCTCGACGTTATGGACGATCGTGCCGACCGGCATGTTGCCGAGCGGCATGGCGTTGCCCGGCTTGATGTCGACGCGCTCGCCGGAGACGACCTGGTCGCCCGCCTTCAGGCGCTGCGGCGCCAGGATGTAGGCGATCTCGCCGTCGGCGTACTTGAGCAGCGCGATGTAGGCTGTCCGGTTGGGATCGTACTCGATGCGCTCGACCGTGGCCGCGACATCGAACTTGCGACGCTTGAAGTCGATGGTGCGCAGGCGGCGCTTGTGACCACCGCCCATGTGATGGCTGGTGATGCGGCCGTGATTGTTGCGCCCACCGGTGTTGCTCTTGCCCTGCGTCAGCGCCTTGACCGGCTTGCCCTTCCACAGGCCCGTACGGTCGACGATGACCAGCTGTCGAAGCGACGGCGTGATCGGCTTGTAAGTTTTAAGTGCCATGTCTCGTTCCCCCGTCCTACAAGCCCGTGGTCACGTCGATCTTGTGACCATCGACCAGCGAGACGATCGCTTTCTTCCAGTCGCTCCGCACGCCCGGACGGCCGCGGAATACCTTGCTCTTGCCCTTCACCGTCACGGTGTTCACGGCCTTCACCTTGACCTTGAACAGGCCTTCGATGGCCTGCTTGATCTCCGGCTTGGTCGCATCCTTCGAGACGCGGAAGGTCACCTGGCTGTGCTCGGAGCCGTTGGTGGTCTTTTCCGTGATCAGCGGCGAACGGATGACTTCGTACATCCGCGCGCGCGAGACGGCTTCGACCGGATACCGCTTGGCGCTCATTGCAGACGCTCCTCGAGATGCTTGACGGCATCGCGCGTCAGCACGAGCGTGTCGCGGCGCAGGATGTCGTAGACGTTGGCGCCCTGCTGCGGCAGCACGTCGATGTGGGCGATGTTGGACGCCGCGCGTGCGAAATTGGTGTCGACCTCGGCGCCGGCGATGATCAGCGCGCTCGAGATGCCGAGCTTGCCGAAATGGGCCGTCAGCTTGGCCGTCTTCGGCTCTGCCAGGGCGGCCTGGTCGACGATGATCAGCTTGCCCTCGGCGGCCTTGGCCGACAGCGCCGACCGAAGCGCGAGCTTGCGCACTTTCTTCGGCAGGTCGCTGGCATGGCTGCGCACGACCGGGCCGAACGCCTTGCCGCCGCCGCGGAACTGCGGGGCCGCCTCGTTGCCGTGACGGGCGCGACCGGTGCCCTTCTGGGCGTACATCTTCTTGGCCGTCGCCGTGATCTCGGCGCGCCCCTTGGTCTTGTGCGTGCCCGCCTGACGGCGCGACAGCTGCCACACGACACAACGATGCAGGATGTCCTTGCGGACGGGAACGGCGAACACCGCATCGGCGAGATCGATCTCGCCGGCGCTGCCGCCTTCAATGGTTTTGACCGTGAGCTTCATGATCCTATCCTCAGGCCGACGGAGCCGCATCGGCCGCGGGCGCGGCCGGCTCGGCGGCAGCCTTGCGCAGGCCGGCCGGGTACGGGGCATCCTTCGGGCGGGCGCGCTTGGAGGCGTCCTTGACGATGACATAGCTGTTGTTCGCGCCGGGGACGGCGCCGGAGACCAGCAGCAGACCCTTCTCGTCATCGACGGCGACGACCTTCAGGTTCTGCGTGGTCACGCGCTCGTTGCCGTAGTGACCGGCCATCTTCTTGCCGGGGAACGTGCGGCCGGGATCCTGACGGTTGCCGGTCGAACCGTGCGAACGGTGCGAGACCGAGACGCCGTGGCTGGCTTCGAGGCCGTGGAAGTTCCAGCGAACCATCGAGCCGGTGAAGCCGCGGCCGATCGTGGTGCCGACGACGTCGACGAACTGGCCAGCCACGAAATGGCTGGGCACCAGCTCGGCGCCGACCTCGAGGACGGCGTCCTTGGCGACGCGGAATTCGACGAGCTTCTTCTTCGGCTCGACCTTGGCCTTGGCAAAGTGACCGCGCATCGGCTGGGTCACGTTCTTTACCTTGGCCTTGCCGTAGCCGAGCTGCACCGCGGTGTACTTGTCCTTCTCTTCCGAGCGGACGGCGACAACCTGCAGCGTTTCCACCTTCAGAACGGTGACGGGCACGTGTTCGCCTGCGTCGTTGAAGACGCGGGTCATGCCGACCTTCTGGGTGACGAGACCGCAACGCATGGTCTGTTCCTCTTCCCTTATCCCTGTTCGCTCAGGCGCCGAGCTTGATTTCGACGTCGACACCGGAGGCGAGGTCGAGCTTCATCAGCGCGTCCACCGTCTGCGGCGTCGGATCGACGATATCGAGCACGCGCTTGTGCGTACGGATCTCGAACTGCTCGCGCGACTTCTTGTCGATGTGCGGCGAGCGGTTGACCGTGAACTTCTCGATGCCGGTCGGCAGCGGGATCGGCCCGCGCACCTGCGCGCCCGTCCGCTTGGCCGTGCTCACGATCTCGCTGGTCGACGAATCGAGCACGCGATGATCGAAGGCCTTCAGCCGGATCCGGATATTGGTGTTGTCCATGGCCATGATGTCTACTCGCCTGTCGTCGGTATGTTTACTTCACGACTTTGGTGACGACGCCTGCGCCGACGGTCCTGCCGCCCTCGCGGATGGCGAAGCGCAGGCCCTCGTCCATGGCGATCGGCTGGATCAGCTCGACGATCAGCCGCGCGTTG
>NZ_SCVH01000082.1 GCF_004296935.1 Reyranella sp. | reverse complement strand
GAGGAGCGCGCGAACCCGCGGGCGGCCGCGGGCAGGTCTTGCCGGAACAAACGAAAGAGGCCGGCGCAATCCCCGCCAGCCTGACAGAAAACATGGCATAAACCTGCTGAACTTGCAACTCCATCTTCGAGGCGCCGCTACTGCTTCGGCGCCCCGGCCCGCTCGAGCACCAGCTCGATCGGCTTCAGGAAATCGGTGCCGACGACGGGCAAGGGCTCCCGGAGCTCGAACAGGGCCTGGTGGGCCAGCACCAGGCGGGCCGTGATCGCGAGCCGGCGGCCCTCGAACGACGTCTCCTTGGGCAGGCGCAGCGCGAACGGGATCGGCACCTGCCAGCCGCTGCGCACGACCTGTTCGGCCAGGACCTCGGGCGTGCCGTCGCCCGTGGGCGATCTGGCGACATCGAGCAGCTGCACGCGCAGTTCGACGCCGTGCGGCAGCGCCGTCTTCCCGGCGTAGGTCGCCATGCCATTGACGACGATCGACGGCGGCAGCACGTCGCCCAGGCGCCGCATCAGCGCGGTGGGATGGAACATCAGCGCCTGGCCCTCGGCGTCGAGCACGCAGGTGAAGCGGAAGGGCACCGAGGTGCCGTTGCGCCGCCGGTACTCGCCCGTGCCGGTGACGGTGGTCGAGATCGGCTGGGTGCCGACGCTCTCCTCGGTCCGCTCGATCGTGACCCAGGGCATGCCGTCGAGCGCGATGACGCCGAAGGCAGCATCGGATTGGCGCATGTCGAGCCCGACCCGGCCGGCGCAGCGCGACAGCGCCGTGGAAGAGAGCCCGCCCACGTCTTGTCCAAAAGCGGGGGCGGCAACGGCTGCGAGGAGCAGCATGAGACTGAAAGGACGCGGCATGGAAAATCCCTCGTGGGATATTCCTAACCCCTCCGCCGCTGGCCCGGCCTGATCTGGATCAAGTGGAAAGAGCGCGCGTCCGGCTCGCTCAGCGCTTGCGCACGAACTCCGCGCGCAGCACCAGGCCCTTTATGCTCTCGTGGCGGCAGTCGATCTCCTGGGCGTCGCCGGTCAGGCGGATCGATTTGATGACCGTGCCCCTGGGCAGCGTCTGGTTGGCGCCCTTGACCTTGAGGTCCTTGACCAGCAGGACGCTGTCGCCGTCGGCCAGCAGATTGCCGACCGAATCGCGCACCTCGACGCCCCCCGTGGCCACGGCCTCGGCCGCGGCCTTCTTCGCCGCCGCTTCCGCCGCGGGAATCCATTCGCCGCTGGCGTCGTCATAGACATAGTCGTCGTCGGGGTCGGCCATCTCTGCCTCGGTTGGCTTGTGGAGTGAGCGCTCTACAGGCCCGCGATTGCCGCCGCAAGCGTCGGCCCCTGTCGCCGGTGGGCCTCAGCTCCGGTCCTCGTTCGCCCCGTCGGGCGGCAGCGGCCTTCCCGCAAACCACGCGCGCGATCGCGGCGCGAACAGGAAGTAGATCGCGCCCGCCATCAGCCCGATCCGGGCGAGGGCGACATAGGCGACCCATCCCGTCTCCAGCATCACGGTGACGTGGGCGAGGTCGTAGAAGAAGATCAGCAGCGCGAACGGGATCAACAGCCATCGCGCGATGCCGCTTCGGCGGCGGCTGACAAAGCCCATCAGGACCCATCCGATGGCGAACAGCACGACATTGACCAGCATGGCCCTGATGTGTCCGACGATCATCGCCGAATAGTCGTACATCCCGAGCGCGATCACCGCGCTCGCGCCGATGGCCAGGATCCACAGCTGCTCGAACCGGGCAATGTCGCGCGGAGCGCCCTCCTGCTCTTCGAATGATTCGAACATCGGTCCCTTCCTTCCAGGCGCCCGCGGCCCGCCTCGACCGGCAGAAATGACACGCGGCACGGGCGGCCCGCGTGATCTGGATCAAGTGGATTTCTCCTCCCCCGTCACCGGGGGAGGTGGCGTCGTCTTACGACGACTCCGCGCCTTCACAGGCGCTCGGGGGGCAGAGGCCGCAGGACGTAACTCATGACCCCTCCGCCCTCGTAAGACGAGGGCACCTTCCCAGTCGCGCCTCCGAGGGCGCTGGGACTGGGGAGGAGAAGACTCAGAACTCCATCGGATCGCGGAAGTGCGCGGCGAACACGCGGTCACGGTGCGCGAGCAGCACCGGATCGAGCGCCGCCACCACCAGCGGGTTCGCAGCCGTGAACCCCGCCCGCGAGGCCTCGCGCATCGGGCACTGCGCCGGAGGCAGCGGCGCCAGGATGTTGGCGGTCGCCACCCACCAGATATCGACGGCGCTCAAGCCATCGCCCACGAAGAAGGGCACGCCGCGCGCCTGCTGCGCTTTCAGCTCGGCCGCCAGCATCCTGAGTGTGGCCGCGATGCGCCCGCCCGCCGCCGCGGCGTCCGCGGCGTTATAACCGTACTTGTCGATCAGCGGCGCGAGCCGTCCCGCGTTGCCGCTGGTGGCCGCGCCCGCGAACATCTGCAGGCGGCGGTTCCAGGCGATGCCGCACTCGCCCAGCATCTCGTGGCCGAGCCCGACGGCGAGCGCGCGCTGTCGCGGATCGGCCGGCAGTAGCGCGGGCTCCGGCGCCAGCCGTTCGGCCAGCAGCAGGATGTCGAGCCAGCGGTTGATCGGCTTCTCGGTCCCCCAGGCGACGACGGGCGCGCTGTTCTGGCCCGACCAGGCCGCGATCTCCGCGTTCGCGCCGCCGATCTCCAGCGGAGCGGCGACATAGGGGAGGCCTTTGATCTCCAGGATCGCCTTGGCCGCCTGCGACCACGGGCTCGGTACGCCGCGCACGAGGACGAGGCGGAGGCCGGGGTGGGCGATGATGTCGGCGGGGGGAAGGTAGGTGAGCAAGGAGAGCTCTTGGAGCAGAGTTGCCATTGGAGAAGTCTCGCCCCTCATTCCGCTATGCTACTTCCAGTCGGGCCGCACTAACGTAGCAGTATGCGAGAGGGAGCCGGAAGCTGAAAAGCTTTCCGCAAATTTAGAAAGTACTAAAATCCAATTTGCCGAGTTGTCTATCGATGCATTGACTCTACCATTCGGTGCTCTCACCATATCTTTCTAGTCAGAAAACATGAACTGGCGACTGTGAGCTTGCGACAGCTCTACAAGTTGCGGGGGAGCGCCACGTTGGAATCAGAAACCGTATCAATACAGAAACTGTTTCAGGATCGTCGGCAATTTCGCATCCCCTTCTTTCAGCGCAACTATGTTTGGAATCGTGATGACCAATGGGAGCGTCTCTGGTCGGATATTTCCGGCAAAGCTGATCTGAGGATCGCCGGTAATCAGACTACACCCCATTTCTTAGGGGCTACTGTTGTTGAACCGCAGCTAAAGAAGGGCCTTCTAGGGGTCGATACTCTGCATGTCATTGATGGGCAGCAGCGACTTACTACACTCCAATATGTACTGACGGCGCTTGCGATCAGTCTCCGCGCGTTCGCTGAGACAAGGCTTTTGACTATCGTTGAAGGATGTTTGAGGAACGGTAACGAAACCACAATGAACGACCCCGAAATTGAGGCGTTCAAAGTTTGGCCGACATTTCGAGATCGAGATGTCTATCGTTTGGCCATGACTGCCAATTCTCTCGATGACTTGAGAGAGCGCTTTCCTACAAGTTTTACTCAGAGTGGAACGCTGCGAAAGATCGGAATGGATCATCCGCCGTCACTGGAGGCGATATGGTTCTTTGCAACAGAATTGGATCAATGGGCTCGCCAGGGAGACAAGGAGCACATTTCACTCCGCCTATCGTGCATAACTGAGGCGATACTGAGTGATATCCATCTCGTGTCGATCTCTCTGGGCCCGAAGGATGATGCTCAGGTCATTTTTGAAACGCTAAATGGGCATGGGGCGCAGCTACATGCCATCGATCTCATTCGTAACTTCATTTTCATGCGTGCAGATCGGGAAACTGATGCCAAGGAACTCTTCCAGAATCTATGGAGTCCGTTTGAGGGCGGGTTCTGGGTCGAAGAACAGCGTCGCGGGCGCTTGGTGCGCCCCAGACTTGAATGGTTCATGCATTCGGCTCTGCAAGCTGAACTAGTTGGGGAGATCGATGTTGGTCGCCTCTACGTCTCTTATCGTCAATTTGCGATGACAGGAGAGTCTCCGAAGACGGCGAAGCAGCAACTTGAAATTTTGAATACCCTAGCTGGTCATTATCAAAAACTGATGTCAGGGATCGGTTCTGAACCAATCGCTCGTTTTGGCTTTCGTATCCGAGCGTGGGATGCATCTACAACTCATTCACTAGCGCTCAAAATCGCTAGTTCGAAACTGACGGAAGTCGAACAGAATTCCATCTTTAACGATATCGTATCTTATCTTGTGCGTCGCTCCGTCTGCGGCCTGACAACCAAAAATTACAACAATATCTTTGCTTCGGTGCTGAAGAAGTTGTCCGAAGATGGTTATTCAGCCTCTGCCGTGCGGTCGGCCCTTTCCAGCCTGGAAGGCGAAGCGACGCGGTGGCCGAGGGATGAAGAGTTTCTCAAAGCGTGGCTGGATAGTGCCGTCTACCCCGGAAACATGGATGCGCAGCGAACAAAGTCCGTCCTTGCTGCCGTTGAAGCGGGGATGCGGAGTAACCAATCTGAGGAGCTTTCTCCAGCAAATCTGGAAAATTTGGATGTCGACCACGTTCTGCCGAGTAGCTGGTTTCAGTACTGGCCCCTTTCGGATGGAACGCACGGCCAGCCATCAGACGTCACTGCGGCGTATACTGCGAGAGTCTTAGGACAACCAATGACCCCCAAGCTGGAATCGGTTCACCTTAGAGAAGCGGCGAAGGTTACCTTGGGAAATTTGACGCTGCTCCACTACGGAGCGAATCGGTCCCTACAGCATCATGGATTCGTCGAAAAGCGTGCAAAATTCTTTGAAGTCTCAAATCTACACCTAAATCGAGCTCTCATGATTGCATCTAAATGGGACGAAAACGCGATCCGAGATCGAGGTGCAGCTCTATTCAAAATCGCTCTAAAAATATGGGCCGGGCCTACCGTGTTAGCTCCTAGAAGCTAGCGGGAAATGGAAACCGGTTCACTAATCTATGTCAGGCAAGTCGCCTCCGGTCCTTGCGGCAGCTGCAGAGTACCCCGCTGCGTTGAACTCGTCGTCCTGAGTCTCCCGCGAGGACCGCGTGGCTAGAGTGCCCACTAACAAGCAAATGGCCGCCGACATCATGCGTCGGCTTAGTTCTTCGCAACTGATGGCAATCCTGATTAGGACGCTTATTCGTGTCCTGATCCCATTGGCTCGGTCTGCACGTAGGGAAGACGACAACCTTGTCGTCCTGGCGTTTGGAATTGCGGCCTATGCTTACGGGGCTGGCTTCGAGGGCCGGTTTAGCGATACGGAAATTCGACGCTTCCGCGCATTGGTTCAGGCTACACTCAGACAAGAACACAAATCGCAGATTGCCAGCCGTGTAGCCTTTGCCTTGGACTACTTCTTGGAGGCCGCCAACTCTCGGTTTTCCGACACTGGAGCCGTTCGGCGCGCGTTTGATGCGTTTCTTAATCTCGATCCGCGATTAAATGAGGGAGTTCATTCAGACAGTGTTGCTTCGCAGTCTATGACTGAAGCATCTACTGTGGACATGTTGACGATGCCGCTTCAGTCAAGGGGCGGCGCAATGACACAGAATCAGGTAGTTGCGACTGCATTGGCGCGAGGCGAGAGCTGGCGTCCGTGGGCGTCTTGGCTTCGAGATCGATTCGTTGGCGGGAAGTTCTACAAGTTGAACAGTCGATACTACTCAACTATTCCCGCCGTCCTCTGGCCCGATGCAGCCAAGGTAAACGGTTGGTTAGTGGGCGCCACTCCATCAATCGAAGATCAGCCTCTGTATGAGCCGGTGAACCCGGACGCATTTGAGCCAAATCCCGACGACATCGATGCGCAAGAGACAACCAGTGTCAGTTTCACCATTACGGACGCTAACCAAGTCCATCTTGATAGCGAAGCTGGACAGTCGTCTCTCCTAGACGATCAGCTAAGCCACGACCTCCATCAGGAGTTGATCGAAAGGATCACAGAACTCGAATCCGCATGTGCCTCAAGTAACTCCCTTGCTGAACTCGCCGTAGCAATATTGAAGTTCCGCTCCAGTCTTGGACGCTCCCCTCTCACACTGTCGCCGGGCCCGGCTGTCTTGCGAGGAAACGCGCTTCGAAACGATCTTGAGGTCGATCAGAGAAGACGAGGGAAAGAAGACCCAGACCATCCGCCATTGCCAGAGGGCATAGCTGGCTCCTTAAAGGAGCTGGTTGAGGCTTGGAACATCTACGTAGGTTGCGATCCTTACCTCGATGAGATGGACAGGCGCCGTCTCGGTCCAGATGAACGCAATCGAGCCCAATTTGTGCCTGGCGAGTTCACGGGTGCCATCGACAGTGCAGAACGAGAGAAGCTGGCTACAGAAGACGCAATCAGCATTCTTCGAGATGCGGAGGCTGTCGCTCAGAACACAACAATCGCGTCAGACCGAGCCTTGGCCTTCCTGCTGGGTACGATGCGTAACTTTACGCGGTCAGCGTTTAGATTGGCGCTACGCAACAAAGCGAAAATCGGCGGTGGCTTCTTCGTTGTCGTGCAGTGGGCTCACGCTCATGAAGCCTTGCTCCGCAAGCTGCTTGTTGAATACCCCAACCTTATCGCCATCCTGGACTGGCTACTCGAGGCAACAAAGCTCCTCCTTTTGTAGCTTATCGAGTGGGTCGCCACATCGGCGCGCGCTTCTTCACCGGGTCGAGCAACGACCAGTCCCCCTGCTCGACCACATGGCTCTTCGGGAAGTCGGCGGACCTTGGCCTGTCGCCAAATCCCGGTGCTAGTCGTCCTGCAACAGCCCCGCCTCGACGCCCAAGGCCTTGCCGAGCTTTGCTGCGAGCGTGCGGCCGGCCCGTCGCGTGCCGCGTTCGATCTGGGAAATATAGACGGCGCTGGTGGCGCAGGCCTTCGCGAGCCCGGCCTGGGTGAGGCCGCGGTGCTCGCGCAACGCCTTGAGTGGCGGCGTGCCGTCCAGAATGGCGGTCACGACGGCGTCGGGGAAAGTCTCGGCCGGAGACTTCAGGAAGGCCCGCACGGTCGCGGTGTCGGCGCGGTCCTCCAGCGTCGCCTCGATGCGTCGCCACTCCTCGATGGGGATGACGACGAAGGCGGGCTTGCCGCCCTGGGTGATGATCTGTCTGCTCATTCGTAGATCTCTCTTCGGTGTCCGACCCGGATCACGACGACCGTCAGGACCTCGTGCTTCAGCGTGTAGACGACACGCCAGTCGCCGATCCTCGGACCAACCGTCGGAAGTTCCGATTCTCTTAGCGTCGCAAAGGATCCCTCGCTGCGCTCGGGATGACAATGTCTGTGTACTGCGCCAGTTCAGCGTATCTTGTCATCCCGAGCGCAGCGAGGAATCTCTCTCTTTGCTCATCGCTCGGTCAATTTCAACGACGGTTGATATCAGACGATATCCATTCCTACGAGGTCCGCCGCCACATCGGCGCCCGCTTCTTCACCGGATCGAGCAGCGACCAGTCGCCCTGCTCGACGACATGCCCCTTCGGGAACGGCGAGCGCGGTTCCTGGCCCAGCGAGCGCATCACCCGGTCGTCGCGGTAGTAGCAGAGCAGCACCACACGGTTGAGCGCGCCGAGCGGCGCGCCGCCCTCCTGCTTGAAGGTCGCGGCCACGTCGCGGCGGCGGTCGGGGGCCAGGTCGGCGAAGGCGCCGCCGGCGAGCTTCGCCAAATGGGCGAGGGCGGTGCGCACGTCGGCGGTGTCGCGGTCGAGGCTCTTCAGGATATCGGCGAAGATCGCCTCGTCGTCGGCGCCCGGCACCTTGTAGGTGTCGCTGGCGGGGATCATCACGCCGGCCAGCGCGCGCAGGTCACGGGCTTCGGCGTCGGTGAGGGGGAGGGTGGACATGTCGGTTACCTGCAGGGGTTACTCGTCGTCTCGCTCATAGCCCTCTCCGCCCGCGAAGCGGGGGGAGAGGGAGGGGACCCGCGAAGCGGGGAGGGTGAGGTGGGTCTTCCTTCCTTCGATTCGCTGGGCGCCTTCGTGTTGCACCCCCTCACCCAACCTCTCCCCCAAGGGGGAGAGGAGTCTGAAGGGCGAGACCTGACGGTAAACCAGTGTCATTCGAACAGCGTCCCGTCGCCGAGGTGTTTCTTGATGCTGTCGGCGATGTAGAGCGCGAGGGCCTGGATGGTCGAGGTCGGGTTCACGCCGCCGCTGGTCACCCAGATGCTGCCGTCGACGATGAACAGGTTCTTCACGTCGTGGCAGCGGCCCCATTCGTTCACCACCGAGCGCGCCGGGTCGGTGCCCATGCGGGCGGTGCCCATGAGATGCCAGCCGCCGTTCAGGATCGGCGCTTCGCCGCCGATGTCGGTGGCGCCGGCCGCTGCGAGGATGTCCTTCGAGCGCGCGATGCCGTGGTCCATCATCTTCCGCGTGTTCTCGCCCATCGTGTAGTGGATTCTTGGCGCGGGAATCCCGTGGGAATCCTTCAGCACCGGATCGAGGGTCACGCGGTTGTGTTCCTCGGGCAGGTCCTCGGTGATGGTCGACATGCCGAGGCGATGGCCGAGCAGGCGGCGATAGACCTTGTGATGGTCCTCGCCCCACGGCAGGCGGCCGGCGGCGGTGCTGGCGATCGCCTCGACGATCGAGCCGGTGCCGCGGTGGAGTTGTAGCGTGTAGCCGCGCACGAAGCCGCGAGCGAGGTCGGTCTCGTAGAATTCCTGGCTCCAGAGGTTGAGCGGCGGGCCCTTGTTGCCGTCCAGCGGCTCGTCGACATAGCCGTAGGTGAGGGCAAAGGGGTGGAACATCAGGTTCTTGCCGACGAGCCCGCTCGAGTTGGCGATGCCGTTGGGGAACTTGCCCGACTGTGAGTTCAGCATCAGGCGCGGCGTGCCGATGCCGTTGCAGGCCACGATCACCATCTCGGCCGGCTGGAAGTGTTCCTTGCCGTCGGCGTCGTAGTAGATCGCGCCAGTGGCGAGGCCGTCGGCGTCGACGGTGATCTCGCGGACGCAGGCGCGCGTCCGGAGCTCGACGCCGGCGCGGATGGCGGCCGGCCAGTAGGTGATGTCGGTGCTGGCCTTGGCGCCTTGCGCGCAGCCCGGCGTGCAGTGGCCGAGGTTGATGCAGGCGGCGCGGCCGTCGTACTCGGTGGTGGCGATGGCGGAGTCCGAAGGCCACCAGTGCCAGCCGAGCTTGTTCAGCGCGCGGCCGAAGGCCTGGCCGGATTTGCCGAGGGGCAGCGGCGGCATCGGCGGGTGGTGCAGCGGATAGGCGGGATCGCCCGCCAGGCCCGAGACGCCCATCATGCGGTCGTTCTCGGCGAAGAAGGGTTCCAGCGTCTCGTAGTCGACCGGCCAGTCGTCGGCGACGCCGTCCAGCGTTCTTACGCGGAAGTCGCTGGGGTGGAGGCGCGGATAGTGCGCCGTGTACATGATGGTGCTGCCGCCGACGCCGTTGAAGTTCACGACCTGGACGGGCGAGGTGCCGTTGTTGATCGGGTAGTCGGTCTCCCGCGCGCGGCGGTTGGGGTTGATGGCGAAGTCGGCGAACAGCCGCGCCTCCCAGTCCCTTCCGTTGGTCGGATAGTCGGTGGGCTTCACCCAGTCGCCCTGCTCGAGGCAGAGGATCCGCATCTTCGTGTCCGCGAGGCTGTACGCCACCGCGGCCCCCGACGCCCCGGACCCGATGATCAGGACATCGACCTTGTCGTTCATGAACGCTGCTCCATGGAGGGAGCTTAACAAAAAACCTCATCCTGAGGAGCGCCCGAAGGGCGCGTCTCGAAGGATGGGCCCCAGGCGCGGTGCGGGTTCCCATCCTTCGAGACGCCGCGCTACGCGCGGCTCCTCAGGATGAGGTTTTGGGGGGTCCGGGGCATGAATGAGATTCATCCCGCCGCTCACATTTCTTTGAACACGCCTTGCGCGGAAATCGCGTAAGTCATCGCTCCCCCAACCAACCATGGTCGTCCATGTCAGCCGTGACCCTTGATGGCGCCGATGCGCGCCTGCGCATTCGTCTGCGCGAGGAAGAGCACAACGGATCGCTCTTCGCTTTCCGCGGCCGCCTGGTGGCGCTCGGCCTGGTCGCCCTCTGGCTGTTGTTCGCGGCCGGGCCGATGCGGGTCGGCGTCGGCGCCTGCGTGGCGATGATGGCGTCGGCCTGGCTCGTCCATGCCGCGCGCGCCACGCGCTATGCCAAGGCGCTCCTGCTCGGCGTCACCCTGCTCGACGTGACCGTGATCACCATGGCGACCCTGGTGCCGATTCCCGGCGCGCCGGACGGCGGCCTCTGGCTCACGCAGGTCTTCGGCCGCCGCACGCTCTTCCTCTATCTCGTCATCTATCTCACCGCGAGCGCGCTCAGCTACTCGGCGCGTACCGTGATCCTGACGGGCGCGGCCTCGCTCGTGGCCCTTGTCGGAAGCTTTGTGTGGACCGTCCTCGACGTGGCGCGGGGCTCCGGCGTCGACCTTCTGGCCGCGGCAGATCCGTGGGCGGGTCGCTGGGCGGATCTGTGGCCGACGGCGCGGCCGCTGTTTGCCCGGCTGATCGGCCCCGGCTTCGTGACGCCCGAGGCCTTCCTCATCCAGCAGCTCATCTTCATGACGATCTGCACCGGCTTCATCGCGGTGGCGGTATGGCGTGCCCGCGCCCATCTCGGCCGCACCCTGCTGGCCGAAGGCGAGCGCAACAACCTCGCGCGCTATTTCTCGCCCAACCTGGTCGATCGCCTGGCCGGCGCCGAGCACGATCTCGAGGCCGGCCGCGAGAGCAAGGCCACGGTGCTGTTCGTCGACATCGTGGGTTTCACGCGCCTGATGGAGGGCGTGCCGCCGCAGCTCACCATCAACTTCCTGCGCGCCTTCCACGAGCACATGGCGGAGTGCATCTTTCGCCATGGCGGCACGCTCGACAAGTTCATCGGCGACGGCGTGATGGCGACCTTCGGCACGCCCGATTCCCAGCCCGACGACGAGGCCCGGGCGCTCGGCTGCGCGCGCGACATGGTGCAGGCGGTCGAAGACTGGAACCGCGGCCGCCGGATGCGCGGCCTGCCGCCGGTCCGGATCTCGGTCGGCGTCCATGTCGGGCCGGTGCTGATGGGCGCCATCGGCAGCCGCAACCGCCTCGAATACTCAGCCGTCGGCGACACGGTGAATGTCGCGAGCCGGCTGGAACATCTCTCGCGGGCGCACGACGCGCTGATCGTGACCAGCGCCGAGACTCTTTCAGCCGCCAGTGAGTTGGCCGGCTTCGACGCCGCGCGCTTCCGCGGCATCGGCCCGGTCCAGGTGCCGGGCCGCGCTCAACCGGTCGAGGTCTTCATCGTGCCCGCCCCCTCCGCCCCGTAAGACGGGGCACCTCCCCCGAAGACGGGGGAGGAGTCATGAACGCTTTCTTCTCCTCCCCCGCTTACGGGGGAGGTGCCCCGAAGGGGCGGAGGGGGCCGGCCATTGGCGCATCAATTGCCTTTCGTTAGGGTGCGCCGCGCGCGGCAAGCGCGGGCGAACGAAAGGTAGAGTGAGTCTTGACGACGATTTTCAGTGCCCGCCGCATCCTGACCATGAACCCGAGCCGGTCCGAGGCGACGCATGTCGCGGTGCGCGACGGGCGCATCCTGGGCGTCGGGCCACTCGATGAGCTCACCGGCTGGGGGCCGCACACGCTCGACACGCGCTTCGCCGGCAAGGTGCTGATGCCGGGCCTGGTCGAGGGCCACAGCCATGTGAGCGAGGGCACCTTCTGGCGCTACCTCTATCTCGGCCGCTTCGACCGCATGGATCCCGACGGCAAGGTGTGGCCGGGCGCCGCCTCGGTCGAGGAGGTGGTGGAGCGGCTGCAGGCGGGCGACGCCAAATTGGGCAGTTCGCCGGAGTCGCTGTCGGGCTGGGGGCTCGATCCGATCTATTACGGCGCGCGGCGGGTGACGCGGCAGGACTTCGACAAGGTTTCCACGACGCGGGCCGTGGGTGTGATGCATGCGAGCGGCCACATCTTCAACGTGAACAGCCGCGCGCTCGAGCTGGCGGGGCTGCTGCGACCCGGCGTCAACCATCCCGGCGTGCCCCTCGGCGCCGACGGCCTGCCGACGGGTGAGCTGAAAGGGCCGGATGCGATGACGCTGGTCGGCAAGCACATCGGCTTCGACCGCGAGGTGCTGGCCAACGACGAGCCCGGCCTGCGCCAGTTCGCCCGGCTCTGCGTGCGGCAGGGCGTGACCACGGCGACCGATCTCGCCAACCTGCTGCCCGACGATGCCGTCGCCATGATGACGCGCGTCACCGGCGAGCCGGGGTTTCCCGTGCGCATCATGCCGTTCCGCCGCTTCCAGGGCATCACCGCCCGGCAGGCGGTCGAGCATGTGCTGGCCCTGCGGGAAAAATCGACGGCGATGCTGCGGCTCGGCCAGATCAAACTGTTCGTCGACGGTTCGATCCAGGGCTTTTCGGCCCGGCTGCGCTGGCCGGGCTATTACAACGGCGCGCCCAACGGGCTCTGGTACACGCCGCCGGAATCGATCCGCGATCTCTATCGGCTCGCGCTTGAGGCAGGCGTGCTGGTGCACAGCCACACCAACGGCGACCAGGCGACCGAGATGGCGCTCGATTGTCTCGAAGGCGCGCTGCTGGAGAAGCCGGCGCGCGACCATCGGTTCACCTTGCAGCATTGCCAGCTGGCCGACGCGGCACAGTTCCGCCGCATGAAGGCGCTGGGCATGTGCGTGAACCTGTTCCCCAACCATCATTTCTACTGGGGCGACCAGCACTACGAAACGACGGTGGGGCCGGAGCGGGCGATGCGCATGAACGCCTGCGCGACGGCGCTCAGCACCGGCGTGCCGATGGCCATCCATTCCGACGCGCCGGTGACGCCACTCGGGCCGCTGTTCACTGCCTGGTGCGCGGTCAACCGGCGCACCGCATCGGGCCGGACGCTCGGCAGCACGGAATGCATCGGCGTCGCCGATGCGCTCCGCACCATCACGCTGGGGGCGGCCTACACGTTGCGCCTCGACGGTGAGATCGGCTCCGTCGAGGCGGGCAAGCGCGCCGACTTCGCGGTGCTGGAAGACGATCCGCTGGAGATCGGCGCGGAGCGTCTCAAGGACGTGCGCATCTGGGGCACGGTGCAGGGCGGCCGCGTCTTTGCCGCCGGCGACGTGTGAGCGTCGCGATATCCGTGACGGTGCCCGTGCCCGTGCCCGTGACCGTGATTGGCGGCTATCTCGGCGCCGGCAAGACGACCCTGGTCAATCATCTGCTGCGCGCGGCCGATGGCTTGCGGCTCGCGGTGCTGGTGAACGACTTCGGCGCGCTGCCGATCGACCGCGACCTCATCGTCGGCGGCGATGGTGACGATGGCGGCGACACGCTGGAGATTTCCGGCGGCTGCATCTGCTGCAGCTACGGCAGCGACCTCATGGAAGCGCTGCTCGAGCTGCCGCGGCGGCGGCCGGGCATCGACCGCGTGCTGATCGAGACCTCGGGCGTGGCGCTGCCCGGCATGGTGGCGAGCGCCGTCGGCCTGCTCGAAGCCTATGCGCTCGACGGCATCGTGGTGCTGGCCGATGCCGAGACGGTGCGCCGCCAGGCGGCCGACGCCTATATCGGCGACACCATCACCCGCCAGCTCGCCGCCGCGGATCTCGTGATCCTGAACCGCTGCGACCTGGTGGGCGCCATGGCGCGCGACGAGACCGTGCGCTGGGTGGCGGGCAAGGCGCCCAACGGCCGCGTGGTCCCGGCCGAACGCTGCGCCGTTCCGGCCGAACTGGTGCTCGGGCTGCACGGTGGCGCGGGGGGACGTGAGTCGAACGTCCTGCGCACGCCGGGCGGAGTAGCCGCCTCGGTGCTCTACGAGTCCCTCGAACTGACGCTCGATCGCGCCGTCGATGTCGGGCAGATGGCCCGCGCGCTCACGGCGCCCGGCTCGGGCGTGCTGCGGGCCAAGGGCTGCCTGCGGGACGAGAGCGGCCGGCTGGTGATCCTGCAGGTCGTCGGCCGCCGCGCCGAAATCACCGCCGCGCCCGCCGGGGCGACGCCGGGCACGCTGGTGGTGATCGGCCTCAGGGGCCAGCTCGATCGTGCCGGCGTCGGGGGCGCGGCCTATTTGAGCTCGTAGCTGTCGATCAGCCAGGGCTCGTTCCTGGCTGCGTCGATCCATTCCTTGGTTGCCGGATGGGCGAGCACGGCCGTGGCATAGGCCTCGGAATCGGCGTCGAGCGTCACGCCGTAGGTGCGGAAGCGGGTGACCACCGGGGCATACATGGCATCGGCGGCGCCGAAGCTGCCGAACAGGAAGCCGTCGTCCTTGGCGGCGGCGCCGGCGAAGCGCTTGCGGCAGTCGCGCCAGATCGAGGTGATGCGCTCGATGTCGGCGCGGACGCCGGGGGTCATGCCCTTGCCGGGATAGGAGGCGCGGATGTTCATGGGCATGTGGGTGCGCAGCTCCATGAAACCCGCGTGCATCTCGGTCGAGATCGAGCGGGCATGGGCGCGGGCCGCCACGGCGGCCGGCCAGAAACCCGCCTCGGGCTTGAGGTCGTTCAGGTATTCCGCGATCGCCAGCGACTCCCAGACCGCGAGGCCACGGTGCAGCAGCACCGGCACCCGGCCCGACGGCGAATGCTTGCGGATCGCCGCCTGCGTCTCCGGCCGGTCGAGTGGGATCACGATCTCCTCGACGTCGATGCCGGCGATGCGGACCATCAGGCCGCCGCGCATCGACCACGACGAGTAGTTCTTGTTGCCGACCACTAGGGTGAAATCCGCCATACGCCCTCCTTGCCAGCCCTGCAGTTTGGCCGGCACTCTCGAACAAGTGAATTACAGATTGGTGAGCATGGCCATGTCGTTGCCCTTCGTCGACCGCTCTTCTTCTTCGCTCCCTGTGCAGTTTGTCGCCCAGCCGAAGTGGCGGGCGTGGCTCAGGGAACAGTCCGCGGCGCGGCGCGGCTGGATCGAGTCGACCGGCGTGTCGGGCACGGCGGGCGATGTCGTCGTGCTGCCGGGACGCGACGGCAAGGCGGCGGGGGCGGTGCTGGTCGTTCCGGCCACATCCGTGTTGTGGGATTTCGGCGGGCTGGCGACGAAGCTTCCGGCCGGCACGTGGAAGTTCGTATCCGATTCGGCGCCGGTGTCGATGACCGATGCAATGGTGGCGATCGGCCTCGGGACCTGGACGTTCGACCGCTACAAGGCGAAGAAGGCCAAGCAGGGACCGCGCTTCGTCTGGCCGGAAAGCGCCGACAAGGCACGGGCGATGGCGATGATCGAGGCGATTTCACTCGCCCGCAATCTCATCACCACGCCGTCGTCGGACATGGGGCCGGCCGAGCTCGCAGCCGCGGCGCAGGAACTCGGCAAGGCGCACAAGGCCCGGGTGAAGGTGATCGTGGGCGACGAACTGCTCAAGCAAAACTATCCGATGATCCATGCCGTCGGTCGCGCCAGCACGCGGGCGCCGCGTCTGATCGATCTCGTGTGGGGCAAGGAGAGCGATCCGAAAGTCACGCTCGTGGGCAAGGGCGTGTGCTTCGACACCGGCGGTCTCGATCTCAAGGCGGCGGCCGGCATGCTGAACATGAAAAAGGACATGGGCGGGGCGGCCACGGTGCTGGCGGTCGCGGCCATGGTGATGGCAGCCAAGCTGCCGGTGCGACTGAGGGTGCTGGTGCCGGCGGTCGAGAACAGCGTGTCGGGCAACGCCTTCCGTCCGCTCGATGTGGTGTCGACGCGCAAGGGGCTGTCGGTCGAGATCGGCAATACCGATGCCGAGGGGCGCCTCATTCTCTGCGATGCGCTGCATGAGGGCGCGTCGGAGAAGCCCACCATGATGGTGGACTGCGCGACGCTCACGGGCGCGGCGCGGGTGGCGCTGGGCACCGACCTGCCGGCGCTGTTCTGCAACGACGACGAGCTGGCCGACGATCTGCTGGCGTCGGGCAGGGAAGTGACGGATCCGATGTGGCGGATGCCGCTGTTCCAGGGCTATCGGCGCCTGCTCGACAGCCGGGTGGCCGACCTCAACAACGTCTCGGCCGGCGGCTTCGGCGGCGCCATCACCGCGGCGCTTTATCTACAGGCCTTCGTGCCCGACGACGTGCCGTGGGCACATTTCGACATGATGGCCTGGAACAATTCCAGCCGGCCCGGCCGGCCCGAGGGCGGCGAGGCCCAGGCGGCGCGCGCCATCTTCCGGACAATCGAGGATAGACTCGGACGATGACCGTCGGGAGTTGTCCGGTTCAGTAGCCGGTCTTCGCGTCGACCGTGTTGATCAAGGGCTTTCCGGCCCGCAGGTTCTTGATGTTCTCGATCACCCCGGGCGACGCGGTTCGCGGATTGGTGGCGCCGGCGATATGCGGCGTTACATGCACCTTGGGATGCGTCCAGTAGCGGTGCTCCGGGGGTAACGGCTCGGTGTTGAACACGTCCAGCGCCGCGCCGCTCAGATGGCCTGAGTCGAGCGCGGCCAGCAGATCGTCGTCCATGACATGGCCACCGCGCGCCATGTTGATGAGGTAGGCGCCCTTGGGCAGCGCCGCGAAGAGCCTGGCGTCGAGCAGGCCCTTGGTGTCGCGCGTGAGCGGCAGGACGTTGACCAGGATGTCGCTCCGGGCCAGCAGCCGGCCGAGGCCGTCCGCACCATGGAAGGTTTCTATGCCGGGCAGCGTCTTCTGCGTCCGGCTCCAGCCCGCGGTCGGGAAGCCCAGCGCCGCGAATTTCTTTGCCGTGTCCTGCCCGATCGTGCCCAGGCCCAGGATGCCGATGCGGCGATGGAGGGTGTCGACGAAATCCTCGACCTTCCACTGCTTTGCGCGCTGGCTGGCGGCATATTTGTCGATGTCGCGGTGATGCCGAAGCGCCCAGTAGATCGCGTACTCGCTCATCTGGCCGACCAGCCCATCGTCCATGATGCGCGTGATCGGCACGCTCTCGGGCAATTTGTCGTCGGCCAGCAGGTGATCGACGCCCATGCCCAGCGAGACGATCAGCTTTACGTTGGGGAAGGAGGCGATCAGGCCGGCGGGTGGCTTCCAGGCCAGCGCCACCTCGATGTCGGCCTTGTCGCCGAGCTTGTCGAGGGTGCGGAAATCGAGCGGCCCGAGGGCGGCTTCGAGCGTCTTCTTCCAGAGCACGCCGTCGGTGTCACGGCTGATGTAGGCAATGGCGTCAGGCATGGCGTGTCCGGAATATGTAATGTTGAAGGGTCCAGGCGACCGCCGCCAGGCCGATGCCGACCAGGTCGGTGATCGCGCCCGGCGTGATCAGGCAGATCGCGGCCGCGGCCAGGACCGCGCGCGGCACCAGAGACAGTGCCTCGGTGAACCAGCCTTCGGTTGCGCAGGCCAGCAGCCAGACGCCGATCGCGGCGGTGACGAAGGTGTGGGCGATCTCCCAGAAGGTGCCCTGGCCCAGCAACACCGGGCTGTAGAAGAACATGAAGGGCACCAGGAAGGTGGCGAGTCCCATTTTGACGGCGATCCACGAGGTTTTCCATGGGTCTCCCCTGGCCATGCCGGCAGCGGCGAACGAGGCCACGGCAACCGGCGGTGTGATCGCCGACAGGACGGCGAAGTAGAAGATGAACATGTGCGCCACCAGCTTGGGCACGCCGATCTGCTGCAGGCCGGGGGCCACCACCGCGGCGGCGATGGCGTAGGCCGCTGTGGTTGGCATGCCCATGCCGAGGATGGTGACGATGACCATGGTGAAGAACATCGCCAGCAACTGGTTCTCGCCGGCGATCGCCTGCATGATCTGGGCAAAGCGACCGCCGACGCCGGTCAGTGCGATCACGCCCACGATGATGCCGGCCGAGGCGCAGACGGCGACGAGCTGGATGCAGTCCTTGGCGCCGATCTCGAGCGCCTCGACGACGGCGCGGCCGCCCATGACGTCGTCGCCGCGGCGCCAGGTGACGCCGTTCCTCGACCATCGGATGCCATTGAACCAGCTCACGGCGATGCACAGGGTCATGCCGAGCGCGGCGGCGAGGAAGGCCGAGTAGCCGGTGATGAAGGCCCAGATCAGCACGGCGATGGGCGCCATCATGTAGAGGCGCATCAGCAACGGCCCCAGGCGCGGCAGTTCGGCGCGCGGGATGCCGCGCAGCCCATGCTTGGCCGCATGCAGGTCGCAGTGGGCGTAGCAGGCGATGTAGAACAGCAGGCAGGGGATGATCGCGGCCGCCGCGATTTCGGCGTACTTGAGGCCCGTCACCTCAGCCATGATGAAGGCGGCGGCACCCAGCACCGGCGGCGTGATCTGGCCGCCGGTCGACGAGGTCGCCTCGATGGCGCCGGCGGTGTTCCGGTCGTAGCCGACGCGGCGCATCATCGGGATGGTGACCGCGCCCGACGCCACGACGTTGGCGACCGAGGAGCCGCTCACCGAACCGAACATGACACCCGAGAGCACGGCGACCTTGGCCGGACCGCCGCGCGCCCAACCGACCAGCGATACCGCCAGGTCGTTGAAATAGTCGCCGGCCCTGGAGCGGCCGAGGAAGGCGGCGAACACGGTGAACATGATGATGAAGGTCGACGACACCTCCAGCGTCGTACCGAAGACGCCGAGGTTGCTGTAGAGGTAGGGAAAGACGAACCACACGTCGGTCAGGGACTTGTTGTGGTAGAGCGGCGAACCTTCGGGAAAGACGTGGCCGAACATTGCGTAGAGCAAGAAGGCGCCGACGATGATCGTGAGCGCATTGCCGGCCGTGCGGCGCGTGAACTCGAACACCACGACGAGGCCGACCAGGCTGTAGACGAGGTCGGGCGTTTCATAGACGGCGCCCTGGTTCATCTGCAGGTCGTCGAGGTTGCGCCACATGTAGACGGCGCAGGCGAGCGCGCCCAGCATCAGCAGCCAGTCATACCAGGGGATGCCCTTGGTGCCGCGGCCCTTGGCCAGGCTGTAGAAGCCGAAGCCCAGGGTGGCGCCCCACGCCAGGTGGATGGCGCGGAACAGCTCCTGATCGATGTTGGCCGCGACCGTGCGGTAAAAGACCTGTCCGAGTCCAAGGGCCGTGTCGATCTCCTTGACCACGACGGGCCCGACCAGCACCCAGAGGTGGAAGGCGGAGAAGCCGGCACACAGCCAGAAGAACAGCTTCTGCTCCCAGGGTCGCTGCTCGCGCCGGCCGCCGGAATACTCGAGGTCCTCGACATCGACCCGGCCGACGTCGTTCGCGTCGGCTGTTGTCGCCTGGCTGGTTGCCGCTGCCATTGATCGTTCCCCTGTGCCGCCGCGGGCTGCCGTTCCAGTCGACCGCGGGCGTGCCTTCCCGCCCCCTGAATAGCAAAACGCCCGCTCCGAAGGGAGCGGGCGTTCGACCTGATCGTGCCGTTTACTTGGGCAGGGTCGCGGGATTGAGCGCGATGCCCTTTTCCTTGTAGTAGCGGACCGCGCCGGGGTGGAACGGCAGGAAGGCATTGCGGCTGGCGTTGGCCGCGATGGTTTCCGAAGCCGCAGCATGGCCCTGAACCATCGCCGCATTGTTCTCCAGGATGGTCTTGGTGACCAGGTAGGCGACGTCGTCGGACATGTCCTTGTTGGCGATGCCGAAATTGTAGAGACCCAGGGTCTTCTGGTCGGCAGTCTGGGTCTTGTAGGTGCCCTTGGGGATCACCGCCTCGGAGAATTCCGGCATCTTCTTGCGGATCGCGTCCCGCTCGGCATCGGTCCAGGTGAAGAAGACGACCTCCTTCTCGGCGTCGAGCTGCGAGAAGATCGGGATTGGCAGGCCGGCGCCGAAGCAGAAGGCATCAAGGATGCCGTCGCCAAGCTGGCTGCCCATGTCGGCACCCTGACCGTTGCGGATGGTGGCCTTGAGACCGAGTGCGCCGAAGAACAGCGGCAGATAGGTGCCGGGCGTGCCGGCCTTGGGCCCGACGCCGACGGTCTTGCCGTCGAGCTGCTTGAAGCTGGTGATGCCGGACTTCTTGAGCGCCACGCACTGCATCGGCGTGTCGTACATCGGAAACAGCGCGCGGATGTTCGCGTACTTCTTCCCCTTGGTCCAGTCACCCGTACCCGTCCAGGCCTGCAGGGCGACGCCCATCGTCGTCATGCCAAGTTCGATCTTCTTGTCCTCGACCAGAATCACGTTCTGGTTCGGACCCTGCGTCTGCTGGGTCGAAACCTGAATACCCGTCTTGTCCGTGAGGATTTTGGCGACCACACCACCATAGACGAAGTAGGTGCCACCCACAGAGGCGGTTCCCAATGTCATGGTCTTCGGTTGTGCGAGGGCGGCCGTCGCCGTAACGGCGATGGCAACGGAAATCAGGCCGCGGCGCAGATATTTCATGCGATCATTCCTCCCTGATGGCTGGGCTCGCTCATGCGGCGAGCACCTTACTTTTCGACTCATATGGGGAGTGCAGTTGGACTGCAAGCCTGCCGTCTACTTCGCCAGCGTTGCCGGGTCGAGCTTGACGCCTCTTTCCATGTAGTAGCGCACCGCGCCGGGATGAAAAGGCAGGAATGAATTGCGGGTCGCATTGGCTGCGATCGTCTCCTTGGCGGCGGGGTGACCCTTGACCAGTCGTGCATTGTTTTCGAGCACGGTCTTGGTGATCGCGTAGGCGGCGCTGTCGGGCAGGTCCTTGTGGGTGATGGCGAAATTGTAGAGGCCGACGGTCCTCTGGCTGGCCGCCTGCTGCCGATAAGTCCCCTTCGGGATCAGCGACTCGGAGAACTCCTTGAGCTTGCCGCGGATCTCGGCCACGTCGGGGTCAGTCCAGGTAAAGAAGACGACATTCTTCTCGGCATCGAGCTGGCTGAAGATCGGAACGGGCGTGCCGGCGCCGAAGCAAAAGGCGTCGATGATGCCGTCGCCGAGCTGGATGCCCATGTCGCCGCTCTGGCCGTTGCGCACCATCGCCTTCATGCCCAGCGCATCGAAGATCAGCGGGAAATAGGTTCCGGCCGTGCCGGCTTTCGGCCCGGTGCCGACCGTCTTGCCGTCGAGCTGTCGGAAGCCTTCGATGCCCGACTTCTTGAGCGCGACGCACTGCAGCGGCGTGTCGTACATGGGGAACAGCGCACGAATGTTCTCGTACTTCTTTCCCTTCGTCCAGGCGCCGGAGCCCTGCACCGCTTGCAGCGCCACGCCCATGGTTGTCATGCCGAGTTCGATCTTCTTCTCGTCCACCAGGATCACGTTCTGGTTCGGGCCCTGGGTCTGTCGGGGCGTGACCTGGATGCCGGCCTTTTCGGTCAGGAGATCGGCGGTGACGCCACCATAGACAAGATAGGTGCCGCCGAGCGACGCCGTGCCGAGCGTCATCGCGACGGGCTGAGCGACGGCGGTGGTCGCGGCGGCAATTGTCGTGACCGCGAAGGCGATGGCGGCGGCCGACAGGCCGCGACGGAATCCGGTCATCTCGGGACTCCTCCCTTCTATCGTGTTCACAGGGTCGCCGGATTCCGCGGCCAAGTCCACAGCGCCGCCGCATATCAGACCGTCAGACGGCGACCACCTGGCTTTCGGCACCGATGGCTTCAAGGTTGAACGCGGCGGCGATCAACGCCTGGGTATAGGGCGTCTGGGGCGCCTCGAAGACCTGTCTTGCCGGCCCGCGCTCGACGACCTTGCCGTGGCGCAACACGATGACTTCGTCGGCAAGCGCCCGGACGACTTTTAGATCATGGCTTATGAAAAGATATGCCAGCCTGTGGCGAGCCTGCAGGTCGCGCAGCAGGTCGACGATCTGGGCCTGTACGCTCATATCGAGCGCCGATGTCGGTTCATCCAGCACGATGAAGCGCGGCTTCAGCACCAGGGCGCGGGCGATCGCGATGCGCTGGCGCTGCCCGCCCGAGAATTCGTGCGGATAGCGTTCGCGGGCGGCCGTCTCCAGCCCGACCTCGCTGAGCGCCCGGTCGATCATCCGGCTGCGTTCGGCCTTGCTGCCGATGCGATGGACTTCCAGACCTTCGCCCACGATCTCGCCCACCGACATGCGCGGGCTGAGCGAGCTGAAGGGATCCTGGAAGACGATCTGCATCTGCCGGCGCAGCGACCGCAGCTCGCGTGCGCCCAGCGTCTGCAGGTCCCGTCCATCGAACCGGATACCGCCCTGGCTCTTCTCGAGTCGCAGCAGGGCAAGCCCCAGGGTCGTCTTGCCCGAACCGGATTCACCCACCAGGCCGATCGTGTGTCCTTCGCGCAAGGCAAGACTGACACCGTCGACAGCCTTCACATGTCCAACCGTCCGGCGCAGGACGCCGCGCTTGATCGGGAAGTGCACCTTGATGTCGTCGAGCCGCAGGATCTCCGGCGCGGCGGGATCGGCCGCGACCGGCCGGCCCTTGGGTTCGGCCGACAGAAGATGCTGGGTGTAGCTGTGCTGCGGGTCGTCGAAGACCCGGGCGACCGGGCCCTGCTCGACGATGCGGCCCTTGGTCATGACGCAGACCCGGTCGGCCATCTTGCGGACGATGCCGAGGTCGTGGGTGATGAACATCAGCGCCATGCCGTAGCGCGCCTGCAGGGTTTTCAGCAGCTTCAGGATCTGTGCCTGGATGGTGACGTCGAGCGCCGTGGTCGGCTCGTCGGCAATCAGCAGGTCGGGCTCGTTGGCCAGCGCCATGGCGATCATCACGCGCTGGCGCTGGCCGCCGGAAAGCTGGTGCGGATAGGCATCGAGCCGCTTGGCGGCCTCGGGAATGCCGACCTGCTCCAGAAGCTCGAGGGTGCGCTTTCGCGCGGCGTCCCGCGACAGGCCCTTGTGCAGGACCAGCACCTCGTTCACCTGCCGCTCGATCGTGTGCAGCGGGTTGAGCGACGTCATCGGCTCCTGGAAGATCATCGACACGCGATTGCCGCGCACGTTCAGCAACTCACGTGGCGGCGCGCCGACCAGCTCGCGACCCTGGAAGCGGATGCTGCCCGTGGGATGCGTCGCCACCGGATACGGCAGTAGCTGCAGGACCGATAGCGCCGTCACCGACTTGCCGGACCCCGATTCGCCGACCAGGGCCACGGTTTCGCCGCGACGGACGTCGAAACTGACGCCTTTCACCGCCCGGACGGCATTGTCGCCGGTGCCGAAGGTCACCGACAGGTTCTGGACCTGGAGCAGGGTGTCGTCGCTCATGTCGGCACCCTGCGCGGATTGAAGGCGTCGCGCACTGCCTCGCCGATGAACACCAGCAACGACAGCATGAGCGCGATGATGAAGAAGCCGGTGAAGGCCAGCCATGGCGCATTGAGGTTGTTCTTGCCCTGCAGCAGCAGTTCGCCCAGCGACGGCGAGCCGACCGGCAGGCCGAAGCCCAGGAAATCGAGCGACGTCAGCGTGGTGACGGAGCCGGCCAGAATGAAGGGCAGGAAGGTGAGGCTCGCGGTCATGGCGTTGGGCAGGATGTGCCGGAACATGATGCGAACGTCCAGCATGCCCAGCGCCCGGGCCGCCCGCACATAGTCGAAGTTGCGCCCGCGCAGGAACTCCGCCCTCACCAGACCGACCAGCGCCATCCAGCTGAACAGCAGCATGATGCCGAGCAGCACCCAGAAGCTCGGCTGAATGAAGCTCGCCAGGATGATGAGCAGGTAGAGGGTCGGCATGCTCGACCAGATCTCGAGAAAACGCTGGAACACCAGGTCGACGAGGCCGCCGAAGTAGCCCTGGAAGGCGCCTGCGGCGATGCCGATGATCGTGCTCAGGATGGTGAGGGCGAGGCCGAACAGGACGGAGATCCGGAAGCCGTAGATCAGGCGGGCCAGGACATCGCGGGCCTGGTCGTCGGTACCGAGCAGATGCGCCCACGATGGTGGCAGCAGGGCCTTCCGCTCTTCGCCCTTTAGAACCGTGTCGTAGCGATAGGGGATGGGCGGCCACAGGATCCAGCCCTTCTCCTCGATCAGTTTCAGCAGCTCCTTGTCGGAATAGACGGCGTTGGTCGGAAACTCGCCGCCGAACGTCGTCTCCGGATAGTCCCTGAGTATCGGCGAGTAGAAGGCGCCATCGTAGCGGATCAGGATCGGCCTGTTGTTGGCGAGAAGTTCGGCGAACAGCGACACGAAGAAGAGAAGACCGAAGACGGCGAGGGACACCATGCCGCGCCGGCTGGCGCGAAAAGCAGCAAGGCGACGGCGACCGAGCGGGCTCATCAGGAGCGCGCCTCGAAGTCGATGCGCGGATCGACCAGGGTGTACATGAGGTCGCCCAGGATGCCCATGACGAGGCCGATCAGGCCGAAGAAATAAAGCGTTCCGAACATGATCGGGTAATCGCGATTGAGCGCCGCCTCGAAGCCGAGAAGGCCGATGCCGTCGAGCGAGAAGATCACCTCGATCAGCAGGGAACCGGTGAACAGCACGCCGATGAAGGCGGCCGGGAAGCCCGCGATCACGATCAGCATGGCGTTGCGGAACACGTGGCCGTACAGCACGCGGCGCTCGACCAGCCCCTTGGCGCGGGCTGTCAGCACGTACTGCTTGTTGATCTCCTCGAGGAACGAATTCTTGGTGAGGAAGGTCAAGGTCGCGAAGCCGCCGATCACCATGGCGCCGATCGGCAGCGCCATGTGCCAGAAGTAGTCGAGAACCTTGTCGATCGGGCCGAGCGAACTCCAGTCCTCCGATACCAGCCCGCGCAGCGGGAACCACTTGAAGTAGCTGCCGCCCGCGAACACGACGACGAGCAGCAGCGCGAACAGGAACCCGGGAATCGCGTTCAGCATGATCAGCGTGGTGGAAGTGGACACGTCGAAGCGCGAACCGTCGCGGACCGCCTTGGCGATGCCGAGCGGGATCGATATGAAATAGATCAGCAGCGTGGTCCACAGGCCGAGCGAGATCGACACCGGCATCTTGTCGATCACCAGGTCGACGACGCGCTTGTTGCGGAAAAAGCTCTCGCCGAAATCGAACACGAGATAGCTCTTCATCATCAGCAGGAAGCGTTCGCCGATCGGCTTGTCGAAGCCGTACATCTTCTCGATGCGTTGGATGAGCTCCTTGGGCAGACCGCGGGCGCCGCGATAGGCGCCGCCGCCGGAACTGTCGGTGGCCGATTTGTTGAGCGTCTCGCCGCCGCTCGAGCTGCCGGAGAAGCGTTCCGTGGCGTCGATCGACGTGCCCTGGATCTGGGCCAGCATCTGCTCGACCGGGCCGCCGGGTGCCGCCTGGATGATGACGAAATTGACCACCATGATGCCGAACAGCGTCGGCACCACCAGCATCAGACGGCGCAGGATGTAGGCCAGCATGGGGTGCCTGCCGCCTACTTCCTCTCGCCGCGTTGCAGGGCTCGGTCCTTGGCTTCGTCGATCCACCAGGTGTCGAAGGCAAAGGGGGCGTAGCGTGCGCTCTGTTCGGGCCGCCCGAATCGGTTCCAGTAGGCCACGAACACCTTGTTGTTGTGCCAGTTGGGCACGACGAAGTGGCTCCACAGCAGCACGCGATCCAGGGCGCGGGTCACCGTGATCAGGCTCTCGCGGTCGGGTGCGGCGATCAGCGTGTCGATCAGCGCGTCGATGGCGGTGTTGCGAATGCCGATCGAGTTGCGGCTGCCCGTCGTGTCGGCGGCTTTCGAGCCCCAGAAATCGCGCTGTTCGTTGCCCGGCGACAGGGATTGGCCGAAGCCTTCGACCATCATGTCGTAGTCGAACTCGTCCTCTCGGCGCTTGAACTGCGCCGTGTCGACCGTGCGCACGTTCATGTCGATGCCGATGCGCTCGAGGTTCTGCTTGTAGGGCAGGACGACGCGTTCGAAGCTGGCGTCGCTCAGCAGCATCTCGAACGCCAGCTTCTTGCCGGACTTCGTCTCCGTCATCTTGCCGTCCTTGATCTCCCAGCCGGCCTCCTTGAGAAGCGCCAGCGCCCGACGGGCGAGATCGCGGACATTGCCGGTTCCGTCCGACTCCGGAAGCTTGAACTCCCTGGTGAAGACCTCATCGGGGATCTTGCCGCGCAACGGCTCGAGGTATTTCAGTTCGGCCGGCGTCGGCAGGCCGGACGAGGCGAGTTCCGAATTCCCGAAGAACGAGACGTTGCGCCTGTACATTCCGTAGAACAGGTTCTTGTTGGTCCAGGCGAAGTCGAACATCGTGGCGATCGCCTCGCGCACGCGCCGGTCCTTGAAATAGTCGCGGCGGGTATTGAAGGCGAAGCACTGCATGCCGGTCGGCAGTTCGTGCGGGATCTCGGCCCGCTGGATGCGGCCGTCGCGCACCGGCGGGATGTCGTAGGCGGTGGCCCAGTTGCGCGCGATGTTCTCCTGGCGGATGTCGAGTTCGCCCGCCTTGAAGGCCTCGAACTGAACCGTGACGTCGCGATAGTATTCGTAGCGGACGACGTCGAAGTTGCTGCGCCCGCGATTCATCCAGAGATCCTTCGCCCACCAATCCTCGACCCGGCGGTAGGCGATGGAACGCCCGACGTCGAACGTGTCGACGCGGTAGGGCCCGCTGCCGAGTGGAATCTCGAGCGAGACCTTCTCGAAATCGCGGCTGGCCCACCATTTGGACGGCAGCACCGGAAGCTGGCCCAGGATCAGCGGCAGCTCCTTGTTGGTGTTGTCACGGAAGGTGAAGAGGACCTTGCGATCGCCCACCTTCTCGGCCTTCAGCACGTCGTGATAGTAGAAGGCATAGTTGGGCGAACCCTTGGCCTTCAGGATGTCGAAGGTGAAGATCACGTCCTCGACGGTGATCGGGCTGCCATCGTGCCAGCGCGCCTGTGGCCTGAGCGTGAACGCCACCCAGGAGCGGTCTTCCGGCCATTCGATGGTCTCCGCGATCAGCCCGTATTCGGTCGAGGCTTCGTCGCGCGAATTCCAGCACAGCGTATCCCAATTCAACGTGATCCCGGCCGCGGGCTGGCTCTTGACGATGAACGGATGCAGCGAATCGAACGTTCCGCGCGCGCCCAGCTTGACCGCTCCGCCCTTCGGGGCGTTGGGATTGAGATAGTCGGGCGGGCCCGCGTCGGCGGCATATTTCGGCGTACCGTGCATGGCAAAGCCATGGCTCACGTTCACTTTGGAAGAGGTCTGCGCCCGTACGATTGCCGGTCCGCCGATGCTCGATCCGCCGACCCAGAGGGCTGCACCGCCCGTCAGTATGCCGCGCCGTCCGATCGCCATCCGATGCGCTCCCAAAGTCAGCCAGTTCCCACACCCTATATATAGCGTGCCGGAGTTGGGCCGCACTATGGCCGCCGGGTTACATCACTGTCAGCCTTGGGTCGCGATCCCCGCGTCCCTGACCAGCTTGCCGTAGCGCGCGTAGTCGGCTTTCCACATCGCCAGGACCTCGGCGGGGGAGCGGGCGGCGGGAACGTAGCAACCGGCTTTGGCAAGCCGCGCTTGCGTTTCCGGGCTTTGAAGGGCCTTCATCGCCGCACCGTGCAGGCGGGTGACGATGGCCGGCGGCGTGCCGGCGCGAACCGCGATGACATACCAGCTCGTCACCTGGGCATCGCCGAAACCCGCTTCGGCGAAGGTCGGAACGTCGGGAAGCTGTGGCAGCCTCTTTTCGGCCAGGACGGCGAGCGCCCGCAGCTTGCCCGCTGCGACGTGCTGATGGGCCAGCGGCCCGGGCAGGAGGCCGACTTGCAGGCGGCCTTCCAGCAGGTCCGGCATTCCCGGCGGGATTCCCTTGTAGGGAACCGAAACCATATCGAACTTGGCATAGCTCTTCAGCAGTTCGGCCGAGAGGTGGATCGACGAGCCATTGCCCGGGTTGAGGTAGTGCAGTTTGCCCGGATTGGCCTTGCCGTATTCGACCAGTTCCTTGAGCGACTTCACCGGCACCGAGGGATGGACCGTCGCGACCGAGGTGGCGACCGCGATGAAGGCGGCCGGCTGAAAGTCGGCGATGGGATCGTAGGAGACTTTTTGCAGGTGCGGCGCCACGACATGCGAGATGGTCGCCATCAGCCAGGTGTTGCCGTCGGCCGGGGCCTGGGCCACGAGCGCCGTCGCGATGGTCGAATTGCCGCCGGGCTTGGGCTCGACGATGACCGTCTGGCCGAGTTCAGTCTGCAGGGGATCGGCGAGCGAGCGTGCGACGATGTCGACGATGCCGCCGCCCGGGTAGGGCACGAGAAAATGCGGCGGCTTGTCGGGCCAGGTTTGCGCCGACGCTCGCGGCGTGACGGCCAACGCCGCGACGGCACCCAGCGCGGTGCGGCGGTTTATCTTGTTCATTGTTGCCCTCCCTGCAGGCTTGTCGCGACGTTACGTATCGGATGCCGCCTTGTCATCAGTCCCGGGCCTCGGGGGCAGGTGCCCATCCGTCCGCAGTGGGAAACTCGACCCCGGGTTTGTCGGTCTCCAGGTTTGACTTCGTGCCGGGCGCGTCTCAGGTTTAGCTTATGACCGACACCATGAACTTCGCGCCGGAATACGACGTCCCGCTCGACTACATGCGGCGCACGCGCGATTACTACCTGGCCCTCGGCTACGACAATCCCTATCGCTGGGCGCACTATGTGGATGCCCCCTTCCAGCCGCTGAAGAAGCCGCTGAAGGACAGCACGCTGGCACTGATCACGACGGCGGCGCCTTACCAGCCCGACAAGGGCGATCAGGGCCCCGGCGCGCTCTATAACGCGGGCGCCAAGTTCTACACGGTCTATTCGGGCGACACCGCGGTCGATCATGACACGCGCATCAGCCACATCGGCTACGACCGCAGGCACACCACGGCCAAGGACAGCAACACCTGGTTCCCGCTGCCGCTGATGCGCGAGTTCGCTGCGCAGGGTCGCTTCACGCTCGCGCAGCGCTTCCATGGCGCGCCGACCAACCGCAGCCAGCGCGTGACGCTGGAAACCGACGCGCCGGAAATCCTGGCGCGCTGCCGGCAGGACCAGGTTGACGCGGCGCTGCTGGTGCCTACTTGACCCGTCTGCCACCAGACCGTGAGTCTGGTCGCCCGATATCTCGAACGGAACGGCATCCCGACGGTGGTCATGGGCGCGGCGAAGGACATCGTCGAATATGCCGGCGTGCCGCGCTTCCTGTTCAGCGACTTCCCGCTCGGCAATTCCTGCGGCAAGCCGCACGAACCCGATACGCAGGCCTTCACCCTCGACCTGGCGTTGAAAGTCTTCGAGAGCGCCATCGGGCCGCGCACCACGGTGCAATCGCCGCTGCGCTGGACCGAGGATGGCGACTGGAAGAACGACTACAACAACATTGCCCGCATGCCGCCGGAAGAGGTCGCCAAGCGGCGCGCCGAGTTCGACAAGGTGAAGCAGGTCGCACTCAGCCAACGCAAGCAGGCGGGCGTCGCCTAGGGATCGTGTCGACATGAGTAAGCCGTTTGCGGGCGTGAAGGTTCTCGATTTCACGCGCGTGCTGGCGGGGCCCTATGCCTCGTACCAGCTGGCTCTGCTGGGCGCCGACGTCATCAAGGTCGAGTCGCGCGAAGGCGACGACATGCGCTACGGCAACCGCGCCAACGAGTGGGAGAAGCGCGGGCTCGCCGCCCCCTGGATCGCCGTCAATGCCGGCAAGCGCTCGATCACGCTCGATCTCAAAAAGCCCAAGGCAATCGAGGCCATCAAGCGCCTGGTCGCCAAGGCCGACGTGGTGATCGAGAATTTCCGCCCCGGTGTCATGACCAATCTCGGCATCGGCTACGAGACGCTGCGCGTTCTCAATCCCAAGCTGATCTATTGCGCGGTGTCGGGCTTCGGCCAGGTCGGCCCGCAGGCCAAGACGGCGGCCTTCGACGGCATGATCCAGGCGATGTCGGGGCTGATGTCGATCACCGGCTTCGAGAACAACGGGCCGACGCGCGTGGGCTTCGCCGGCGCCGACGTGATGTCGGGCGCGACCGCGGCACTGGGCGTGGCCTCGGCGCTGTTCCAGCGCACCCACACCGGCAAGGGACAGCTCGTCGACGTCGCCATGATCGACGCCGTGATGGGCTATCTCGCCCAGCAATTCACCGAGCACTTGGTGACCGGCCGCGTGCACGGCCAGGCCGCAAACCTCTCGGTGACGCGCAAGCCCACGGGCAATCTCTTCAAGACCAAGGATGGCTGGATCGTGCTCGCCGTCATGACCGATCCGCAGTTCCAGCGCCTGATGAAGGAAGTGGGCCGCCCCGATGCGCTGGCCGATCCCAGGTTCGTCGACTGGCCGACGCGCATCGAGAACAACACGGCGCTGCACGAGATCATCGAGGAGGCACTCAAGCGCGAGACCTCCGCCGCCTGGACGGCGCGCTTTGCCAAGTCGGACATTCCGGCCGGCCAGGTGCTGAGCATTCCCGAGACCGTCCAGCTCGACCTCTTCCAGCACCGCACGGTGCTGCAGTCGGTCGACACGCCGCATGGCCCGATCAGGGTCGTGGGCTCGGGCTTCCGCCTCGAGCACGGCGGCGGCTCGGTCGAGCGTTCGCCCGCGACTCTGGGCGAGCACACCGACGAGGTGCTGGGCGAGGCGGGCTATTCCCCGGCCGAAGTCGCGGAAATGCGCGCGGCCAAGGTCGTCTAACTGTCCTCAAGGACGCAACCCTAGGAATTGTGTGCCTATGGGTTGATCGCCATAGTTGCTACTCTCGAACGCCCATTGACTGGAATGGTGCGACAGAGGCCCTTTGCAATGGCGATAGCACCTATTCCTAGAACGGCCGCAGAAATTCACCTCACGGAATGCCTAAAGGAAGGTCAGCGAGCGACTTTCGATCGGCAAGGGCCAGATCGATCAGTTGGTGCCGACTTTCTACGAAAGATAATTCTGGCGCGCCTGTTGGATCCTGCGATTGCGCCTCTTGGCTTCGTTATCACGGGCGCAAAAATTCGAGGTAATCTCGACCTTCGCAATTTCGGCACCTCGACGAATCCACTGCCGACTCTCGAGCTCTCGCATTGTGATCTGGAAGGTACGCTGGACCTGACCGATTCATGCTGGAGTTCCGTAGTTCTTGAAGGAACATCATTGAACGGATTGGTTGGTGCGCGAATGCGCCTGGAAAGCGGTCTTCGTGCTGGAGAGTTGCAATTTGGCTCCCCAGGACAGGTCAATGTCGATTTGCAAGAGCTTCAGGCCGGCGCCGACGTGGAACTCTGGGGCCTTGGACGTGGAATAGCCGGTGGCACAGCCATCGCTGCAAATTGCACGCTCGACTTAAGACAGTGCCGTATTCAAGGAAGCCTGTTTCTTAGTGGTTCATTGATATCGAACAATGACCAAACAGCTCTTTCGTTGGATGGCGCCAGTGTATCGGGAAATATAATGATGTCCGCCTATGGCGGGCATGAATTCGAGGCGCGAGGCGTCGTACGTCTATTGGGAACGAAGGTCGGCCGTTGGCTTTCGATGATAGGTGCGCACATAAATGCACCTGGCCACACTGCTTTGATACTCGTCGACTGTGATATCGGCAATGGACTGAGTCTCTCTTCAACGGGCGATCGTCGTTTCGTTGTTCGAGGAACTGTGAACATCACTGATGCAAAGATTCGGGGGGCGCTTTCCCTCGAAGGTGCATTGCTCGAAGGTTCCAACAATAACGCACTGATAATGGAGCGCGCGGAAATCAGCGGCAGCGTGTTTCTTCGGGCATCGCAGAAATATCCTTTCGAAGCTCGAGGATGCGTCCGGCTTCTTGGGGCAGAGGTGGGAGGGCAGCTTTCGTGTTCTGGTGTTGTCTTGGAAAGCAATTCAGGGTCGGCGCTGTCGCTCGAGGGTGCGACAATTGGCAGGAATGTGCACTTCCGAAGTCGACACGGCCGAGAGTTTGAAGCGAGAGGTGAGCTTAATTTAAGAAGTTCAAAGATAGAAGGATCTCTTCGACTTAGTGGTGCGCATGTTTTTTCACCGAAAGCCAACGCCTTGTCTCTTCGGAACGCTCACGTCGGAGGCGATGTATCTCTGAACGCTAGGGGACGTCGACGCACAGAATTCGTCGGCGGGATTGATGCGGCTGGAGTACATATCGGAGGAAGCTTCGTATGCTTTGGTGCGCGCATAGACCGTCTAGAAGACGTTGCGATCTCGCTTGTCAGTGCGAATGTCGACGGTTCCATATCACTCAAATCAAGCAGCGCTTGTCGGTTCGAAGTAACCGGTGAAATCAGCCTCTTTGAGGCGAAGGTTGGTGGAAGCCTCGAATTTGAGGGTGCGAAATTGTTTAATGATCGTGGCTCGTCGCTTGCAGCGGACGGAATAACGGTTGCACGAGATGTTTTCTTGCGGGGCGACGGCAAACTCCCTTTTGAAGCTGTGGGTACAGTGAAGCTGATAGGTGCGAAAATCGGCGGAGATGTCGACCTTAGCCACGCTTGTCTTGTCTCTGGCGTAGGCAATGGGGCCTCCGGGGATGACTTTGAGACAGCCCTAGACTTGAGTCGTGCATCCATTCACGACGCACTCATCATCGAACTGGATCGAACCTGGACATCGGGCCGCATGCTGCTGACTGGCACTCATGTCAGTGAATTGCGAGACGGCGGTGGGCCTGCTTGGGGGCCAATGCCCGAGCGAGATGTCGGCAATCGCTTGAGGGGTGTTCTTCTCAATCTGGATGGCTTTGTCTACGACCGGGTGGCAACTCCCGAGGGCAATCATGGGGTCATTGGTAATGATCGAATTCAATGGCTGGAACGGCAATACGTAGGGCAGCGTCCTAGTAAGTATGATTTTTTCCCCCAGCCCCATGAGCAGCTCGCGAGGGTATTGCGTCTTTCTGGACACGATGAGGACTCGAGAAGCATTTCCATCAATAAATTTGATCATCAGAATCGATGCTGCGCCAATGGCGCTGGCATCCGAATCCTGATGACGCTTTTCGGCTTATTCTTTGGCTATGGCCATCGTCCCGGCAGAGCGGTAGGCGCCGTAGCGCTTTGGGTCTTCATCGGCTGGATAGGAGTTAATCTTGCAATGAAGCTGCCTGATCCTGCGTTGGTGAAAGCAACTGTCGGCGTGGAGATCGTCCGATCTCTGGCCGACCCCGATACAAGCATTCGCTCGCCAGCGTTCAATCCGCTTAGGGATCGTGCGGAAGATGGCAATGTGCGCTATGGCCAGCATCCACCTGTCGCGGTTCGAGATGTTCCCTGCACCGATATCACCCCTGTTCTCTATGCCTTGGATACAATGCTCCCGGTGGTTGGCCTCCATATGGTCGATAAGTGCGAGATATCCGAGGAAAGGTGGGGTTGGCGTATTCTGCGCGCAGTCTATTCGGTGCTGGGCTGGGTCATCGTGGCGTTTGCGGCCCTGACATGGACTGGAGTTTTGCGAAGAGAAAGTAACTAGCTGAAGTGTCGATTCTTCGTTTCTGCTGAATTGATACGGCAAAGTCGATTTGCAAGTTCAGCAGGTCTCTGCTATAAAAACATCTAGAGTGGGCATCTTTGCACCCGCTCCAACCAACGCCCGCCGGACCGATCCGCGGGCGTTTTTCTTTGCCCAAACAGGACCTTCAAATGACCCGGATCAAACGCTGCTGGCGGCCGCAGGGCCGCTTCCTGCGCGAGTTCGCGCGCACCTGTTCCGTCTCCGCCGCCTGCCGGGCCGCGGGCCTCGCGCGGCGCACCGTCTACAACTGGCGCGACGCCGATGCCGACTTTCGCGCCCGCTGGGGGTCCGCCCGCGACGCGGCGTCGAGCGGCTGCGCGACGAGGTCATGGAGCGCGGCCTCATCGGCGCCGAGCGCCCGGTATGGCATGACGGCCGGATCGTCGATCAGATGTCTGTGCCGGACCACCGTGTGCTGTGGAAGCTGCTGCAAGCAGTGCAAGCAGAGACCTACGGTCCGCTCGCTGCCGAGCTGCGGGCCAAGCGCGAACGCGATGCCGAATTCAGGCGCCGGCTCGACGAGGGCGAGAAACGGGTGGCCGTCTACGAGGCCGAGATTCGCGCCCAGGCTGCGCGCAACAAGGAGAAATCCGATGACGCCGGGTGATCGGGCTCGATGGCACAGAAGATCAGGGGGCGATTCGCCTGTGTGCTCAAGCGCTTGGAGGCGAAATGTGGCACAGGCAGCGGAACAACCCGTGGCACAACGAGGTGTGCCACGAAACGGTCCACTTGACCGTCGCGAACGGGGGGCTAGGTTGGCCTCGTCCAAGGGGGGTCCCGACAAGGGGCTGAGATACCGACGGTCGCCAGATTTGGCGTCAGCGCGGTGACCCTTTGAACCTGATCCGGGTCATGCCGGCGAAGGGACTGGATATATCTCCTTTGCACGACACCGCCGGGTCTCCGTCTGCCTTCTAGCCACGGGAGATCCTCGTCATGGACACGATCGTTTCGACACCGGAGCCCAAGGTCACCACCGGGCCGCTGCCGTCCTCGCACAAAATCTACGTCTCGCCCGAGGCCGCGCCCGACCTCAGGGTCCCGCTGCGCGAGATCACGCTTTCAAGTGCCCTGGAGCCGCCCGTCCGCGTCTACGATACGACGGGTCCCTACAGCGATGCGGCGGTGACGATCGACGTGCGCAAGGGCCTTGCGCGCACGCGTCGGGCCTGGGTGATTGAGCGCGGCGGCGTCGAGGAATACGACGGCCGGCCGATCGCGCCGATCGACAACGGCAATGTGAAGGCCTCGGCGCTGCAACCGTTTCCCAACACGCAGCGGCCGCTGCGTGGGCTCGACGGCAAGCCGATCACCCAGTTCGAGTTCGCCCGCGCCGGCATCATCACCAAGGAGATGATCTACGTCGCGGCGCGCGAGAATCTCGGCCGCAAGGAAATGCTGGCGAGCGCCGAGGAGAGCCTGGCCGACGGCGAGAGTTTTGGCGCGGCGCTGCCGGCCTTCATCACGCCGGAGTTCGTGCGCAGCGAGATCGTGGCCGGCCGCGCCATCATCCCGGCCAACATCAACCACACGGAACTGGAGCCGATGATCATCGGCCGCAACTTCCTGGTGAAGATCAACGCCAACATCGGCAACTCGGCGGTCTCTTCCTCGATGGAGGAAGAAGTGGAGAAGATGGTGTGGGCGATCCGCTGGGGCGCCGATACGGTCATGGATCTTTCCACGGGCCGCAACATCCACGACACGCGCGAATGGATCGTGCGCAATGCGCCGGTGCCGATCGGCACCGTGCCGATCTATCAGGCTTTGGAGAAGGTCGGCGGCGATCCGACCAAGCTCGGCTGGGAGGTCTTCCGCGACACTCTGGTCGAGCAGTGCGAGCAGGGCGTCGACTATTTCACCATCCACGCCGGCGTGCGCCTGGCGCACGTGCCGCTGACCGCCAAGCGTGTCACCGGCATCGTGAGCCGCGGCGGCTCGATGATGGCGCAATGGTGCCTGACCGAGCACCGCGAGAGCTTCCTCTACGAGCACTTCGGCGACATCTGCGACCTGATGCGCAAGTACGACGTGTCGTTCTCGCTGGGCGACGGTCTGCGGCCGGGCTGCAACGCCGATGCCAACGACGCCGCCCAGTTCGCCGAGCTCACGACCTTGGGCGAGCTCACCAAGGTCGCCTGGGACAAGGGCTGCCAGGTCATGATCGAAGGCCCGGGCCACGTGCCCATGCACAAGATCAAGGCCAACATGGAGAAGCAGCTCCGGGAGTGCGGCGAGGCGCCGTTCTACACCCTGGGACCGCTCGTGACCGACATCGCGCCGGGCTACGACCACATCACCTCGGGCATCGGCGCCGCCATGATCGGCTGGTTCGGCACGGCGATGCTTTGCTACGTCACGCCCAAGGAGCATCTGGGATTGCCCGACCGCGACGACGTGAAAGTGGGCGTCATCACCTACAAGATCGCCGCCCACGCCGCCGACCTCGCCAAGGGGCATCCTGCGGCGCGGCTGCGCGACGATGCGCTTTCCAAGGCGCGGTTCGACTTCCGCTGGATGGACCAGTTCAACCTCTCGCTCGATCCGGCGACGGCCGAGAAGTTCCACGACGAGACGATGCCCAAGGAGGCGCACAAGACCGCGCATTTCTGCTCGATGTGCGGGCCGAAGTTCTGCTCCATGCGCATCACCCAGGACATCCGCGAGTACGCCAGGAAGGGCATGGACGAGATGAGCGAGAAATTCCGCGCCGGCGGCAACGCGCTCTATGTGCCCGAGAAGGCGGCGGACTGACCTTCGGGCTCATTTGGCCCCGAATCGCTCGTGATTCGGGGGCTTTGGGGCCGGCAAGTCTCCGCGCCTTGCGCCGCGTCGACCGTCGGGGGAGACTCCGGCGGTTCGGTTCGTACTACAGACGAACTGTATTTATTTGAGGCGTATGGAGACGATGAAACGGCTGCGGACCCTTCTCGGGATCGGCTTGGGGCTTGCCGTGGTGGCAGGCGCCGGCTGGTATATTTCGCAGAACGGAACATCGCCGGCTGTGCGCCCGGCAGGCCGCCTTGGGGCGGGTGTGGCCGTGCCCGTTGGACTCGCCACGGCGACCAAGGGCGACATTCCCGTGGTGCTGCGGGCGCTTGGCACCGTAACGCCGCTCGCCACCGTCAACGTCAAGACGCAGATCACCGGCCAGCTCACCGAGGTCCATCTCAAGGAAGGCCAGCTGGTGAAGCAGGGTGACCTGCTCGCCGTGGTCGATCCGCGGCCCTACGACGTCGCCCTGCAGCAGGCCATCGGCCAGATGCAGCGCGACGAGGCCCTGCTCAAGAATGCCCAGACCGATCTCGAACGCTACAAGAAGCTGGTCGCCCAGGATTCTCTTGCCCGCCAGCAGCTCGACACCCAGCAGGCCCTGGTGCGCCAGTACGAGGCGGCACTGGTCATCAACCAGGCGCTGGTCGACGCCGCCAGGCTCAACGTCACCTATACCAGGATCATCGCCCCGCTGACCGGCCGCATCGGCCTGCGCATGGTCGACAAGGGCAACTACGTGACCATGGGCGATGCCACGAGCATCTGCGTCATCATCCAGGTCCAGCCGATCTCCGTGATCTTCACCATTCCGGAGGATTCCCTGCCGGCGGTGCGCGAGCGCCTGCGGGCCGGCGCGTCGCTCGAGGTGCGGGCCCTCGACCGCGCCCAAAAAGTCGAGCTGGGCGCAGGCAAGCTCGACACGACCGACAACCTGATCGACGTGACCACCGGCACCGTCAAACTCCGCGCCATCTTCGAGAACAAGGACGAAAGCCTGTTCCCCAACCAGTTCGTGAATGTCCGCCTGCTGGTCGACACCGTGAAGGACGCCACGATCGTCCCGGTCGCCGCCATCCAGCGCGGCCAGCCCGGAATCTTCGTCTATCTGGTCAAGGCCGACGACACCGTCGAGATCCGGGTCGTCGAGCTCGGCGCGACCGACGGCGAGAGGGTAGCGGTGACGAAAGGCCTGCAAGTGGGCGATCAGGTCGTCATTGATGGAACCGACCGGCTGCGCGAGGGCGCCAGGATTCGCAAGCCTTCGGCCGGTCCGAGAGGCACGTCCGGTTCGCCCGTCGCGGCGGCGCCAGCGGGCGGCGGCGCAGGACGGCCGGCACGGTCGAACCAGTAGTCCGGCCGCGACATGAATCCGTCGCGGCTTTTCATCGAACGGCCGGTCGGCACCTCGCTGTTGATGGTGGCGATCATGCTGGTGGGCATGATCGCCTACAAGTTCCTGCCGCTGTCGGCGCTGCCGCAGGTCGACTATCCGACGATCCGCGTGCTGACGCTCTATCCCGGTGCCAGCCCCGAAGTCATGACCTCGTCGGTCACGGCTCCGCTCGAGCGGCAGTTCGGCCAGATGCCCGGTCTCAACCAGATGACGTCGACCAGCTCGGCCGGCGCTTCGGCGATCACACTTCAATTCGACCTGGCGCTCGGTCTCGACATCGCCGAGCAGCAGGTGCAGGCCGCCATCAATGCCGCCGGCAACCTCCTGCCGGGCGACCTGCCGGCGCCGCCGATCTACGCCAAGGTCAATCCGGCGGATGCGCCCGTTCTCACGCTTGCCGTCACGTCGAAGACCGAGTCGCTCACCAAGGTCCACGACCTCGTCGACACGAGGCTCGCGCAGAAGATCTCGCAAGTCGCCGGCGTCGGTCTGGTCAGCCTCGAAGGAGGCCAGAAGCCCGGCGTCCGGATTCGCGCCAACCCCACGGCGCTGGCCGCCTACGGGCTCAATATCGACGACCTGCGCACCACCATCTCCAACGCCAACGTCAACACGCCCAAGGGCAACTTCGACGGGCCGGCGCGGGCCTACACCATCAACGCCAACGATCAGATCACCGATCCGGGCATCTTCCGCGACGTCGTCGTTGCCTACCGCAACGGCGCCCCGGTCCGGCTGAAGGACGTCGCCACCGTCGAGGAGGGCCAGGAAAACAACCGCATCGCGGCGTGGGTGAACGGCACGCCGGCGGTGATCGTGAACGTCCAGCGCCAGCCCGGCGCCAACGTCATCGAGGTGGTCGATCGCATCAAGGCGCTGCTGCCGCAGTTGCGCGGCTCGCTGCCGGTCGCGCTCGACGTGACCATCGTCACCGATCGCACGCTCACCATCCGCGCCTCGGTGCGCGACGTGCAGATCGAGCTCACCTTCGCCGTGGTCCTCGTCGTCGCCGTGATCTTCGCCTTCCTGGGCGATGCGCGCGCCACCGTGATCCCGAGCCTGTCGGTGCCGCTGTCGCTGGTCGGCACCTTGGCCGTGATGTACCTCGCAGGCTTCAGCCTCAACAACCTGTCGATCATGGCACTCACCATCGCGACCGGCTTCGTCGTCGACGACGCCATCGTCATGATCGAGAACATCGCCCGCTACATCGAGCGCGGTGACGATCCCAAGACGGCGGCGCTCAAGGGCTCGCGGCAGATCGCCTTCACCGTGGTGTCGCTCACGGTGTCGCTGATCGCCGTGCTCATTCCGCTGCTCTTCATGGCCGACGTGGTTGGCCGCCTGTTCAGCGAGTTCGCGGTCACGCTCTCCGTTACCATCCTGATCTCGGCCCTGGTGTCACTCTCCCTGGTGCCGATGATGTGCGCCCATCTCCTGAAGCGGCGCCCGGCCGTCCCGACCGCCACTCCCGCGGGCGAAATCGAGAAGCATGCCGAGGCGCAGGCGCTGGGGGCGCGCTGGTTCGCGCGACTGATCGACCTCTACGACGGCTGGTTGATCGTGGTGTTTCGCCACCAGCCGCTCACGCTCCTGGTCGCTGTCGGCACGATCGTGTTGACCGTCATGCTCTACGTCGCGGTGCCCAAGGGCTTCTTCCCGGTGCAGGACAACGGCCTCATCCAGGCCGTCACGGAGGCGCCGCAAAGCGTGTCCTTCGCCGCCATGAGCCAGCGCCAGCGCGCGCTCGCGGAGGCGATCCTGGCCGATCCCGACGTCGAGAGCCTGACGTCGTTCGTCGGCGTCGACGGCACCAATCCGACCCTCAACTCGGGGCGCATGCTGATCAACCTCAAGCCGCGCCATGTCCGCAGTGCGACGGCCAGCGAGATCATCAGGCGCCTGCAGCGCGATACAGCGTCGGTGCCTGGCATCTCGCTCTACATGCAGCCGGCGCAGGATCTGACGATCGATTCAACGGTGAGCCGCACCCAGTATCAGTTCGTGCTGGAGAGCGCCCGGCCGGAAGACTTCGAGGTCTGGGTGCCGCGCCTCATGGAGCGACTGCAGAAGCTGCCCGAGATCGTCGATGTCACGAGCGACCTGCAGGGCAAGGGGCTGTCGATGTTCATCAAGATCGACCGCGATGCGGCGGCGCGCTTCGGCGTCACCACCGCCACGATCGACAATGTCCTTTACGACGCGTTCGGCCAGCGCATCGTGTCGACGGTCTACACCCAGTCCAACCAGTACCGGGTGATCTACGAAGTCGATCCGACGATGGCCGGCTCGCTCGACTCGCTCTCCAACCTCTACCTGCCGGGCTCGGTGAGCGGCAAGCAGGTGCCGCTGTCGGCCATCGCCACCTTCGAGGAGCGCACAGCGCCGCTCAGGCTCGACCGCTTCGGACAGTTCCCCGCCACGACGATCTCGTTCAACCTGGCGCCGGACGCCTCGCTCGGGCATGCGGTCGACGCGATTGTCGCCGCGCAAAGCGAGATCGGCATGCCGCGGTCGATCACCACCCATTTTCAGGGCGCGGCGCTTGCCTTCCAGAAGTCGCTCAACAGCCAGCTGCTGCTGATCCTGGCCGCCATCGTCACGGTCTACATCGTGCTGGGCGTGCTCTACGAGAGCTACATCCATCCCATCACGATCTTGTCGACCCTGCCGTCGGCCGGCATCGGCGCGCTGCTGGCGCTCCTGCTGGCGGGCTCGGACCTCAGCGTCGTGGCCATCATCGGAATCGTGCTGCTGATCGGCATCGTCAAGAAGAACGCCATCATGATGATCGACTTCGCCCTCGACGCCGAACGCCATCAGGGCAAGACGCCGCGCGAGGCGATCCACCAGGCCTGCCTGCTCCGCTTCCGCCCCATCCTGATGACGACGGTCGCGGCAATGGTCGGCGCCCTGCCGCTGATGCTGGGCTCGGGCACGGGATCGGAGCTGCGCCATCCGCTCGGTCTCACCATCGTCGGCGGCCTGATCGTGAGCCAGGTGCTGACGCTGTTCACGACGCCCGTGATCTACCTTGCCTTCGATCGGCTCGGCCGGCGGCTGCGCGGCATGCCGCTCGACACGCCGCGCCATCCTCTGGTCGTTCCCGGCGTCGATGTCGCCGAGGGTCGCCTTCCGTGAACCTGTCGGCTCCTTTCATCGCCCGGCCCGTCGCCACGACCCTTCTGACGGTCGGATTGGCGCTGGCCGGCATGGTGGCCTTCACCGGCCTGTCGGTATCGCCGCTGCCCAAGGTCGATTTTCCCACCATCCAGGTCACGGCCTCGCTGCCCGGCGCCTCGCCCGAAACGGTCGCTACCAGCGTCACCACGCCGCTCGAGCGGCGGCTGGGCGCGATCGCCGGCGTCAGCGAGATCACCTCGTCGAGTTCGGTCGGAAATTCGCGCATCACGCTGCAGTTCGACCTCTCACGCAGCATCGACGGCGCGGCGCGGGACGTCCAGGCTGCCATCAACGCCGCGCGCGCCGACATGCCGGCCGACCTGCGCAGCAATCCGACGTATCGGAAGGTCAATCCTGCCGATGCGCCGGTGGTGGTCCTGGCTCTCACCTCCAATACGCTGGGCCAGGGCCGGCTCTACGACGCTGCCTCCAACGTCCTGCAGCAGAAGCTGTCGCAGGTCACGGGTGTCGGCCAGGTCACATTGGGTGGCAGTTCGCTGCCGGCGGTGCGAGTTGAGGTCAATCCCAGCGCCCTGACGCAATATCGCATCGGGCTCGAAGGCGTGCGCGCCGCCATCGCCGCCGCCAATGCCAACGCGCCCAAGGGCGCGCTCGAGGTCGGCGAGAGGCGCTACCAGATCTACGCCAACGACCAGGCCCGGGTGGCCGACGAGTACCGCGCGTTGATCATCGCCTGGCGCAACGGCTCGCCGGTGCGGCTGTCGGATGTGGCCGAGGTCATCGATTCGACGGAGAACATCCGCAACGAAGGCCAGGCCAACGGCAAGCGTTCGGTCCTGGTCATCGTCTACAAGCAGCCCAACGCCAATATCATCGAAACCGTCGACCAGGTGAAGGCGCTGCTGCCCGAGCTCCAGGCGGCGATGCCCAACGACGTCGATCTCACGGTGGTCAGCGACCGCACCACGACGATCCGGGCCTCGCTCCGGGAGGTCGAGCAGGCGCTGATCGTGAGCGTGATCCTCGTGGTGCTGGTGACCTTCGCGTTCCTGCGCTCGGCCCGCGCCGGCTTCGTGGCCGCGGTCGCGGTACCGGTGTCGCTGATCGGCACGTTCGGCGCCATGTATCTGCTGGGCTATAGCCTCAACAACCTGTCGCTGATGGCCATGACCATTGCCGCGGGCTTCGTCGTCGACGACGCCATCATCGTGCTGGAGAACATATCGCGCCACATCGAGGCGGGGATGTCGCGGGTCGACGCGGCGCTGCAGGGCGCGCGCGAGGTCGGCTTCACCGTCGTCTCCATGAGCCTGTCGCTGATCGCGGTGTTCATCCCGATCCTGCTGATGAGTGGCATCGTCGGACGCCTGTTCCGCGAATTCGCCGTCACGCTCTCGATCGCGATCCTGATCTCCATGGTCGTGTCGCTCACGACGACGCCCATGATGTGTGCCTATGTGCTGCGCCGCCACGACGGCCGGACGCCGGGCCCGTTCTTCCGCGCCAACGAACGTGCCTTCGCTGCCTTGCAGTCGCTCTACGGGCGCAGCCTCGGGCTGGTGCTGCGCCACCCGCTGCTGACGATGCTGATCTTTCTCGCTACCGTGCTGCTCAACATTCACCTCTATGTGACCATTCCCAAGGGCTTCTTTCCGCAGCAGGATACCGGCCGCATCGTCGGCGGCATCCGCGCCGACCAGAGCATCTCGTTCCAGGCGATGCGCCGGAAGTTCCGACAGTTCATGGAGATCATCCGCGCCGATCCGGCGATCGAGAGCGTCGCGGGCTTCACCGGCGGCTTCCAGACCAACTCGGGTTTCGTCTTCGCCACTTTGAAGCCGCTCAGCGAACGCAAGGAATCGGCCGACCAGGTGATCGCCCGCCTGCGGCCGCGTCTGGCGCAGGTGCCTGGCGCCGTGCTCTTCCTCCAGGCGGTGCAGGACATCCGGGTCGGCGGCCGCCAGGCCAACGCCCAGTATCAATTCACGCTGCAGGCCGATTCGCTGCCCGATCTCTACACATGGGGGCCAAAACTGACCGAGGCGCTGAAGGCGGATTCGTCGGTCATCACCGACGTCGATTCCGACCAGCAGCAGCGTGGTTTGCAGGTCAATCTCACCATCGATCGCGACGCCGCGGCCCGGCTCGGCGTGTCGACCCGCAGCATTTCCGCCACGCTTTACGACGCCTTTGGCCAACGCCAGGTCTCGACCATCTACAACGCCCTCAACCAGTATCATGTCGTGATGGAGGTCTCGCCCGAGTACTGGGCAAGTCCGGAGGGCCTGAAGGACATCTACGTCAGCACCTCGGGCGGGGCGATCAGCGGTGCCCAGGCGACCGGCGCCATCGTCTCGGCGGCGCCGCTGAAACCCGGTGCCGTAGATCTGGCGCAGGCGGTCCGGAACCAGCGCACGAACCAGATCGCCGTCAGCGGTCGCGGCTCGGCCTCGACCGGGGCGGCCGTCAGCACCACGCCGGAAACGATGGTGCCGCTTTCTTCCCTCACCCGATACGAGTTCGGGACCACGCCGATTGCGGTCAATCATCAGAGCCTGTTTGTCGCCAGCACGATCTCGTTCAACCTGATGCCAGACAAGACGCTGAGCGATGCCATCGCCTACGTGAACGGCGTGATGAGCGAGATCGGCGTGCCGGCGACCATCCACGGCTCGTTCCAGGGCACGGCGCGGGCGTTCCAGCAATCGACGACCAATCAGCTCCTGCTCGTGCTGGCGGCACTCGTTGCCGTCTACATCGTGCTCGGCATCCTCTACGAGAGCTACATCCACCCGATCACCATCCTGTCGACCCTGCCGTCGGCCGGCATCGGCGCGCTGCTGGCGCTCAGGTTCGCCGGGGTGGAGTTCAGCATCATCGCCATGATCGGCGTGCTGCTGCTGATCGGCATCGTCAAGAAGAACGCCATCATGATGATCGACGTGGCGCTCGATCGGGAGCGAAACGAGGGGCTCGACCCGCGCATCGCCATCTACGAGGCAGCCCTCCTGCGGTTCCGGCCCATCCTGATGACGACCATGGCGGCCATGCTCGGCGCGCTGCCGCTGGCCCTCGGCTTCGGCGAAGGTGCCGAATTGCGCCGGCCGCTCGGCATCTCGATCATCGGCGGCCTGATCGTCAGCCAGATCCTGACCCTCTATACGACACCGGTGATCTACCTCTATCTCGACCGCTTCCGTCGCCGCGATCGCGACCGTCCCAGCCGCATTGCCCGCGCCATGGGTGGCATGGAGGCCCGGGCATGAGAGCAGGGTTATCGCACCTGGTCTTTCTTCTCCTCCCCCGCGCGTCCGCGCGGGGGAGGTGCCCGAAGGGCGGAGGGGGTCAGAAGTCTCATGCGTTCGCCCCTGACCCCCTCCGGCCTTTCTTCTCCTCCCCCAGACATGCCTACGAAGGCATGTCTGGGGGAGGAGAAGAAAGGCCATATGCGACAACGTTGGGCATGAGCGGCACTGGTCTGAGGCGGAGGGCGACGCTGCTCTGTCTGGCAGTGTCCCTGGCGGGTTGCATGGTTGGTCCCGACTACCAGCGGCCGCCGCCTGCCAGCCCGCCGACGGCCGAATTCAAGGAAGGGGGAGTCGATTTCCGGCTGGCCATGCCTCGCGATGCGGTCGATCGCGGACCGTGGTGGCAGATCTACAGCGATCCGACGCTTGATCGACTGGCCGCCCAGGTCGACATCTCCAACCAGACTCTGAAGGCCTCCGAAGCGGCCTACCGCCAGGCGCGCGCGCTGGTCCGCCAGGATCAGTCGGGCCTCTATCCGACGATCACCGCCACTGGCAGCACGCAGCAGACCGGAACCGGCACGCTGCGCGGCGGCGGCGCGGTCATCACGACCACGAACCAGAGCGGCAATGTCACCAGCAGCGCGAGCCAATATTCGGTGGGCGGCGCGCTGACTTGGGAGATCGACGTCTGGGGCAGCATCCGCCGCACCATCGAGGCCGATTCGGCGGCGGCCCAGGCCAGCGCCGGAGACCTTGCGGCAGCGCGGCTCTCGGCCCAGGCCGATGTCGCAATCAACTATTTCTCGCTGCGCGTTTCCGATCAGCGGACGCGGCTCTACCAGGAGACGGTGGCGGCCTACGCGCGCGCGCTGCAGATCGTGCAGAACCAGGTCGATGCCGGCATTGCCTCGCGGGTCGACCTCACCCAGGCGCAGACCCTCTACCAGCAGGCGCGGTCGCTTCTGGTGGCCGAAGGGATCCAGCGCGCCATATTCGAGCATGCGATCGCCGTGCTGATCGGCAAGGCCCCCGCCGAGTTCAACCTGGAACCGGGTGTCCCGCCGCAGAACGTGCCGACGGTCGACGCCGGCATCCCGTCGGTGCTGCTGGAACGGCGGCCCGACATCGCTTCGGCCGAGCGCCAGATGGCCTCGGCCAACGCCCGGATTGGCGTGGCGCAGGCGGCCTATTATCCGAACATCTCGCTGGGCGGCGCCATCACCTTCCTGAGTGGTGGATTCGGCACCTTGTTTCAGCTGGGCTCGTCGGTCTGGTCGCTCGGCCCACAGTTCGCCGCCACGCTGATCGACGGCGGTGCGCGTGCGGCCCAGGTCGAGGGCGCGCGCGCCGGCTACGACAACACGGTGGCGACGTACCGCCAGACCGTGCTGACCGCCTTCCAGCAGGTCGAGGACGCCCTTGTCCAGCAGCGCCTCCTGGTCCAGCAGGAGCAGGTCCAGCGCGCCGCCGTCGCCGCGGCGCGCGAGGCCGAGCGGCTGTCGCTCAACCAATACCGGATCGGCACCATTCCCTACACGACCGTCGTGCAGACCCAGACGTCGGCGCTGCAGGCCGAGCAGACCTTGCTCAACATCCGGCTCAATCGCCTGATTGCCAGTGCCAACCTGGTGAAGGCGATAGGCGGTGGCTGGCGCGCCAGCGACCTGCCGCCGCCGACACCGATCGGCGGCCTCGATCAGACGCCCCAGCAGACGCCCAAGCCCGCGACGCCGCAGAGCCCGTCGACAACGCCCGCCGCCCAGAGCGCCCCCGCAACCAAGGCGTGGTGGAAGCTCTGGTAGGCTTCTGCAGCGGCTGACGGCGATCTAGGATCGAGCCATGGCGGAACCAGCAATCCGCAAGATCATCCATGTCGACATGGACGCCTTCTACGCGTCCGTGGAGCAGCGCGACGATCCCGCGCTGCGCGGCCGTCCCGTGGCGGTGGGCGGGCGGGAGCGCGGCGTGGTGATGGCGGCAAGCTACGAGGCGCGCACCTTCGGCGTGCGCTCGGCCATGCCTTCGGCCACGGCCAAGCGGATGTGTCCCGAGCTGGTGTTCGTGAAGCCGCGCTTCGACATCTACAAGGACGTGTCGCGCCAGATCCGCGCCATCTTCCTGGAGTACACGCCGCTCGTCGAGCCGCTGTCGCTCGACGAGGCCTATCTCGACGTCACGACCAACCTCAAGGACATGCCGCTCGCCTCGGAGATCGCGCGCGAAATCCGCGCCAGGATCCTCGAGCAGACGGGCCTCACCGCCTCGGCCGGCGTCTCCTACAACAAGTTCCTGGCCAAGCTGGCCTCGGACCAGCGCAAGCCCAACGGGCAGTACGTCATCCCGCCGGAGAAGGGCCCGGCCTTCGTCGAAAGCCTCGAGGTGGGAAGGTTTCACGGCGTCGGGCCGGCGACGGAAGCCAAGATGAAGCGCCTCGGCATCCGTACCGGCGCCGATCTCAGGGCGCAGACGATGGAGTTCCTGCAGGAGTATTTCGGCAAGTCCGGGCCCTACTACCATGCCATCGCCCGCGGCCAGGACCACCGGCAGGTGGTGCCCAACCGGCCGCGCAAGTCGGTCGGCTCGGAGACGACCTTCATGCAGGATCTCGGCCGCCCGGCTGAAGTGGAGGCCGGCATCGCCTCTGTCCTGGAAGACGTCTGGAGCTATTGCGAGAAGAACGGTATCGCCGGGCGGACGGTGACGGTGAAGATCAAGTACGCCGATTTCCAGATCGTGACCCGCAGCCGCACGCTGCTCGAGCCGCCGGCCGACAAGGCCGCCCTGGAGCGTGTCAGCGTCGATCTGGTGCGTTCGATTTTCCCCCTGGAAAAGAAGGTGCGGTTGCTCGGCGTGTCTTTGCACAATCTCTACCGGCGGGACGAGGCCACGGCACCGCCTCAACTCACCCTGGGACTGGTTTGAGCAGGGCCGAAGGTGAAGTTGCAAGTTCAGCAGGTTTATGCCATGTTTTCTGTCAGGCTGGCGGGGATTGCGCCGGCCTCTTTCGTTTGTTCCGGCAAGACCTGCCCGCGGCCGCCCGCGGGTTCGCGCGCTCCTC
>NZ_SCVH01000081.1 GCF_004296935.1 Reyranella sp. | reverse complement strand
ATGAGTTGAGGCGTCGACGGCAGGCAGCTTGGGAGGGGTGCCCCAGCGATGGGCCGCCCGATGTATTTGACCCGCTATTAGCGGTGTCAAATGCCAATTTTCCCTTTAGAAATAATGCACTAACTCCTTGACTTAAGTTATTAGACAAAATATCCTTTGTAACGTTCTTATCTGCAGTCTTTGTTCGATTTTTATTTGTGCATTCGTTTGGAAGTTTTCCATTTCTGGCCATGTTCAGGGCCGCCGTGCGTAGCCCGGCACAAGCGAATCCACACAAGTAGATCGTCAGGACAGCGGGACTTCCGGTCATGGCGCGGCGAGCTGGAAGGCTCAAGGCGACGCTGATCGGATCATCGAAGGGTCCTTTTGCGGTGCTACGCGGCACCGACGGGTCAGATGGTGTCGGATGTCGCTGCTTGTCCTTCTCCAGTTCGTTTGTCTGATTGGCTTCGCGCTGCTGCTTGTCGTGGCGGCCTGGCAGGACTTGCGCACCATGCGCATCGCCGACGCGGTCTCGCTGGCGATCGTCGCGGTTTTCGGCGTTTGGGTGTTGAGCGGCCTTTCAGCCGGCGACACGACGCTCATCAGGATCGGGGTTGCGACTGGCTGTGCCGTGGCGGTGTTCGCGCTCGGCACATTGGGCTTCGCCGTCGGCGCATTGGGGGGCGGCGACGTCAAGCTGCTGGCCGCGTCCAGTCTCTTCGCCGGGCCCGCCTTGCTCCCCGATTTTCTGATGGTCACGGCGCTGGCGGGCGGTGTGCTGGGGCTGGCGTCATTCATGGGCGCACGGGTCGGTCCGGCTGCTTCGGTTGGCGATGCCTCTGTCGCTGGGCGTATGCGTGGCAGCCTGGCCTACGGTCCGGCGATCGCCGCCGGCGGCCTGTGGGTCGCCGTATCGCTGGCGACCTCGTGAGGGGGCGGCGGCATCATGAATAGCAAGCGCGTCGCCTTTCTCTTGCTGGCGGTTCTCGTTGCCGGCGCGACGGCCTTCCTGGCCCGCGCCTGGCTGGAGGCCGAACGCGCGGCGATCGTTGCTCAGGCGGCAAGCCAGCGGCCGGTCGCGCAGGCCAAGCCGGCGGTCCAGGTCCTGGTCGCGCGTACGGCGATCCGCACCGGCCAGATCATCAAGCCTGACGATCTGCGCTGGCAGCCCTGGCCGCAAGGGGCACTGCCGCCGACGTATATCGTCGAGGGCAGGCGGCCGATCTCCGATTTCGTCGGCGCGGTGGCGCGCAGTTCATTCCACATCGGCGAGCCGATCGTCGAGGTCGAGATCGTCATGCCGGGCTCACGCGGCTTCCTGGCGGCGGTGCTGCGCTCTGGCATGCGTGCCGTCAGCGTTCCGGCCACGGCGACCAGCGCGGTCTCCGGTTTCATCTACGCCGGCGATCGCGTCGATGTGCTGCTGACCCACGTGCTGACCAGTTCGAGTGGCGGCGGCCAGCACAGCGCCACCGAGACGATCCTGCGCAACGCCCGCGTGATCGCCATGGATCAGAAGCTCGACTTCGCGCCGGGCGACAAGCCGGACATTGCCAAGACGGCAACGCTCGAACTCACGCCCAAGCAGACCGAGATCGTGACGCTGGCGGTCAAGATGGGCGAACTGTCTCTGGTCCTGCGCAGCCTGCAGGACCCGGATGAGGCCGAGCGCGATCAGGCCCTGGTCGACGAATCGCCGGCCGATCTCGGCTACAGCTACACCCACGACAGCCAGGTGAGCCGCCTGATCAAGAGTCCGACGGCCACGCCGCCGCCCGAGGTCGCGCGTGGCGCCATCTACCTGTTGCGCGGCAGCGCCCGCACCAAACAAGAGCCCGACGGCAGTACTTCCGCCGAGCCGTCTGCCCCGCCGGCGCCTGATTCGGCCAAGCCGGGTCCTCGGACCACAACCTCAACCAATACCTTCCCGAGTGTGCCGCAATGAGCCAGTCATTCGCCTTTGCGCCCAAACCGTCGATCTGGCGTCGCGTCGGCTCGTCGCTGGCGCTCGCCGCGGCCCTGTCGTTCGCAACGCATCCCACGCTCTTGCTGGCGCAGTCGGTCGAGCCGGACAGTGGAACCAAGGTCCAGACGAAGGCCAAGAACCCGAACGCCAATACTGCGGCGAAGAAGCCGGCACGCAAGAAGGACCCCACCGACAACGTCTCGGAAGATCTCAATCGCCGCGAGTCGGCACGCGTCGAGCAGATGATGCGCACGATGACATCGCCGCCGGCGGTGAACGCGCCGCTGGCGAGCGTGGCCGTGCCGCCGGCCGAGACCAGATCGGCCCCGGCGCTGCCGCCCACAGTCGCCGCCATTCCGCCGCGGGCGCCGATCGTCAGCGCCTCGCTCACACCGGATGTCGGCATGCCCCAGGCGACACAAGCGATATCCCCGGCGCCGATGGCCGTCGCGCCGGCCGCCGGTCGTGGTGAGGGGCAGTTCGCCCAGACGCAAGCGCAGGCTCCTGCGCCGGCGCCGGTGCCGATCCCTCCCGCCACGGCGCCCGGCGCGCCGCGCACGCCCCAGATTGGCGGTGGCGCACCGAGCCGCGCCTTCGGGCAGAGCCAGGTCGTGCCGACCCAGCCGCCGACGCTCACCCTTGAAATCAACAAGGGCACCGCGATCAAGTTGCCCGGCCCCGCCGCCACCGTGTTCGTGGCTGCACCCGACATCGCCGATGTCCAGGTGCGCTCGCCGACGATGGTCTATGTCTTCGCCAAAAAGCCCGGCGACACCGTGCTCTATGCCGTCGACGACCAGGATCGGGTCCTGCTCAACACCATTGTCAGCGTTACCTCGCCGGTCAGCCGCATGAAGGGTGCGCTCGATGTGCTGCATCCGGCCAACGGCATCAGCTATGACAACCAGGGTGAGACCATCGTGATGACCGGCACCGTCCGCTCGGCGGTCGTCGCCGAGGATGCGCGTCGACTGGCGCTGCAGCACGTCAACGGCAATGCCACGAAGGTCATCAGCAATGTCAGGATCGACGCGCCCACCCAGGTGCAATTGCGCGTCAAGGTCGCCGAAGTCCGCCGCGACGCGCTCAAGCGCGTCGGCATCAATTGGCAGAACATCAATAATTTTGCGTTGTCCGCCGCCAATATCTTCGGCATTGGCATTGGCACGGGTGCGGCCGTCCGAACCGTAACGGGTATCGGCGGCGCCGCCACGGGCGCCGTTGCGATCCAGTCGGGAAACCTGAACGCCTTCATCGACCTTCTTGCGACCCAGAACCAGGCGACCATCCTTGCCGAGCCGAACCTGATCGCCATGTCGGGAGAGACCGCGAGCTTTCTGGCGGGCGGCGAAATTCCGGTGATCGTGCCTCAGAGTGGCACGGGTGTTGCCACGGTCGCGGTTTCCTACAAGCAGGTCGGCGTCAGCCTCGCCTTCACCCCCACCATCATCGGCGAGCGCATAAACCTCAAGGTCGCACCTGAAGTCAGTCAGCTGTCGACCGAAGGTTCGGTGAGCGTGCCGCTCACGGCGACCTCGGTGGTGACGATACCCGCGATCAAGACGCGCAAGGCGAGCACGACGATCGAGCTTGGCAGCGGCCAGAGCTTCGCGATCGCCGGCCTTCTGCTGTCGACGTCGCAACAGGATGTCCAAAAGATTCCCTGGCTCGGCGACGTCCCCGTTCTCGGTACGATGTTCAAGTCCGACGCCTATCAGCGTGGCGAAACCGAACTGGTGATCATCATCACGCCGTATTTCGTCGAGCCGACGAACGGCAAGCTGCGCACGCCGCTCACCGATCGCGTGCCGCCGACGGACGCCGACCGTCTCGTCTATCAGCGCCTCAACCATCCGACGCCGCCGCGCCGCGTCGCGGTCGGCCGGGAGCAGAACGTCGGGCCGACGGCCGGCTTCAAACTTGAATAGGGGAGTGGTCATGCGTTCCGTCATCTTCGTGCTCCTCGCGGCGAGCGGCCTTGCGGCCTGCGACAATCCGGTCGCCCAGCAGGCCACCGTCGACACGGTCCATGACGCGGTCCGATCCGACACGATGGTCGCCGTCAACTTCGCGCCGGGTGCCGGCCAGCTCAATGCCGCGCAGCTCGATGCGCTCAAGGCGATGGTCGCAGCAGGCAGGCGCGCCCAGCGTGACGAATTCGCCGTCGTCGTGGACGGCTCGGGAGGGGCCGTGCAGAAGATGCGGGCCCAGCGCGTCGCGCAGAACCTGTCGGACTCCGGCGCACGCTGGGTGACCACCGCGGTCGAGCCGGCCATGGCGATGGGTCCGAATTCCGTGGTCGTTGTGCGCTCGGAGTATTTGATCGCCAGCAACCGGTGTCCGAACTACACGCCGGCGGCCATGTGGAACCCCAACGAGGCCGCCATGCCGGGCTTTGGCTGTGCCGATGCCTACAACATGGGCCAGATGCTGGCCCGGCCGCGCGATGCCGCGGTTGGGCGGCCGCCCGGTCCGGCCGACGGCACGGTGAATGCCGAAGCAGTCGCGCGCTATCGCGAAGGCAAGGTCCGTCCGCTCAACACGACCGGCATGATCGGCGTTGGTGGAGGTGCCGCAAGCGCTCCGCCGGCGACGAACTGAGGCGCAAAAGATGTCTGCTGCGGCGAGCGCCCAAGTCCTGACGTCGACGTCTCGAGACGACAAGCCCGGTCTCAGCACGATGGCCTTCATCTCCGACACCGTGACGCTGTCGCGCGTGTCGGCCGATCTCTTCAACATGACCCTCGGCAAGGCCAATATCCGGGAAGGCTCGATCGACGCCGCCCTGGCGATCGGCGAGTGGCCGCGCGATCTCGATCTCCTGATCGTCGATCTCGCCGACGCCGCCGACCCGATTGCCGATGCCGCGGCGCTCAAGACCGCCGTTCCGGGCAGCTGCATAGTGATCGGCGTCGGTCGCATCAACGACGTGGCCCTGTTCCGCGACCTGCTTGCGGTCGGCTTCAACGACTATCTGGCCGTGCCGTTCGCCGAGGGCGCCATGGGACGGGCTGTCGAGCGTGCACTCGACCTTCGTCAGCGGACAGGCGGGGCCGTGCCATCCGGTCAATCGCCGCCGAAGGACGCCGTGCCGCGCACATTGTCGGTCATCGGCGCGCGTGGTGGCGTCGGGGCCACGACGGCGGCAGTCGCAATCGCGGCCATGCTGGGCGCGCGCCTCAAGGAAGAGGTCCTGCTCATCGACTTCGACCTGCACTACGGCTCGCTCATGCTGGCCCTCGACCTCGAGGCGATCGATGCCTTGCGAGAAGCGCTGGACCAGCCGGATCGGATCGACGCCCTGTTCATCCAGCAGGTGGCGCAGAAGAAGAGCGAATTCCTCTACGCCATGGGAGCCGAGGAGGCGCCGACCAACGGCTTCCAGGCGCGGCCCCATGCCGCCGGCGACTTCCTGAGGTCCATTCATCGCCGATTCCGCTGGGTCGTGGCCGATGTGCCGCGCGGCGACCCGGTGATGCAGCGCCAGGTGATCGAGGCATCGACCGACATTCTGCTCGTCACCGACCTGTCGCTGCCCGGTGTCCGGGATGCCATGCGCCTCCAGCAGCTCGTCCACGACGTGGCGCCGAGTGCAAGGCTGTACATCGCCACCGGCGGCGCAATCGAGGCCCGCCGCTCGGCGGTCAAGGTGTCGGACGTCGAGCGGACGCTCAAGCACAAGGTCGACTGCCAGATACCCGCCGATACGGCGGCGGCGCTCTCGGCCGTGAATGTCGGCAAACCCCTCTCCGAGGCGGCGCCGGCCAGCGGCATCGTCAAGGCGCTGCGGCCGTTCGTTGCCGGCCTCGACTCGCCGGGTGGTGAGAAGGGGGCAGGCAAGGTCGGCAAGGCGGCGAGCCTGTTCGAGCGCTTCGGACGCGGCCTGAAGAAGAAGTAGGCGGCCATGTTCGGATTGCGGACCAAGAAGCCAGAACAGATGGAAGTTGCCACCGTCGGCCCGCTCGACCGGATCGACCGCCGCACGCCCACGGAACCTCGCCCCGACCTTGGTCCCGCAGACCGCGATGCACGCATGACGGCGGCGTCCGCCAGCCTGCGCGACGCAGTCGCTCCGCGACTGCGCACGTTGGTCGACGCAGGCACTCCGGCTGGCGAGGTGACGCGCCAGGCTGGCTCGCTGTCGCAGGCCCATTTCCGCAGTCACGGCGTCGTACTGGCACCGCTCGAACTGCGCCATCACGTCGCCGACGTCCTGCGACCGATTCTTCCGGCAACGAGTTTCGGCACTCCGGCGCCCCAACTTGTGGTGGATCCGCCGCCCGATCCGACGAACGCCGTCGAGGAAGGGTCTCGTGAAAAGGTGCCGGTCCTGTCCGGGCGACCGCAAGCGGCGCCGGCGGCGGTGAAGACCGGGTTCTCCGGGCGCTCGGCGGCCGTCCAGGCCGAATCGCTGGTCAAGTCGGAACCCAGCGAAAAACTGGGCGATAATTCCTCGAGCAAACTTTCACGAAGCAAGGTCGATCAGGCACGGCGGGCGGTGCAGCCCATGGTGATGACCCGGATCGATCTCGCCGCGGCCGTCAGCATGCCGCGAAGCGAACTGGTGCACCAACTGGAGGGGCTTGCCGCCGAATTGCTCGCCGAGCATCGCATCCAGCTCAACCGGCCGGAGCAGACGGACCTCGTCCAGCAGCTCGTGAACGACATGATGGGCCTCGGGCCCCTCGAGCCGCTGCTCGCGGACGACGGTATTACCGACATCATGATCAACGGCCCCAAGCAGATCTATATCGAGCGTCAGGGCAAGATCGACCTCACGTCGGTGACGTTCGAGGACAATGCCCACCTGCTCAATATCTGCAACCGGATCGTCAGTCGCATCGGCCGGCGCGTCGACGAATCCAGCCCGATCTGCGATGCGCGCCTGGAGGATGGCAGTCGCGTCAACATCATCATCCCGCCGCTGGCGATCGATGGCCCCTCGGTTTCGATCCGCAAGTTCGGCAAGCGCCAGATCGGCTTCGACCAGATGGCGCAGCAGGGCAATATTTCGCCGGCCATGGCGACGGTACTGCGCATCGCCTCGCGCTGCCGGTTGAACACCGTCGTGTCGGGCGGTACCGGATCGGGCAAGACGACCATGTTGAATGCCTTGTCGGGCATGATCGACAACGGCGAGCGCGTCGTGACCATCGAGGACGCCGCCGAGCTGCGCATGCAGCAGCCCCATGTCGTCCGCCTCGAGACGCGGCCGGCGAACCTGGAAGGCAACGGCGAGGTCACGATGCGTGACCTCGTGAAGAATGCACTTCGCATGCGGCCGGACCGCATCATCCTGGGCGAGGTCCGTGGCCCCGAGGCGATCGACCTTCTCCAGGCGATGAACACCGGTCACGACGGCTCCATGGGGACGCTGCACGCCAACCGGCCGCGCGAGGCGCTCACACGTCTCGAGAATATGGTCACCATGGGTGCCTCGAACCTGCCACCCAAGGCGATCCGTTCCCAGATCGCAGGTTCGCTGCAGCTGATCGTGCAGATCAGCCGCATGCGCGATGGCGTGCGCCGCGTCACGCACATCACCGAAGTCATGGGCATGGAAGGCGAAGTCGTCGTCACGCAGGACCTCTTCACCTACGAGTTCCGCGGCGAAGCCCTCGACGGCAAGCTGAGCGGTGCCTTCAAGAGTTCCGGGCTGCGGCCTCATTTCCTGCCGCGCGCCGCCTACTACGGCCTCGACAAGGTACTGATGGAGGCGATGACGTGATCGGAGCTCAAGGCTTCGACCTCGA
>NZ_SCVH01000080.1 GCF_004296935.1 Reyranella sp. | reverse complement strand
GCGATGTCGTTGGTCTTCGAGGCCACTTCGCGCACCATCTGGGCGCCCATGTTCTCGAACTTGTCGGCGAGCTCGATCTCCTTGGCGACGGTGACGCCGTCCTTGGTGATGCGCGGAGCGCCGAAGCTCTTGTCGAGGACGACGTTACGGCCCTTCGGCCCCAGCGTCACCTTGACGGCGTTGGCGAGAATGTCGACGCCGCGCAGCATGCGCTCGCGTGCATCCGCGCTAAAACGGACTTCCTTGGCTGCCATTTTCTATTCCTCTTGGATGTTCTGTTGATTGGGATGAATGGGAAGGCGCTTAAGCGGCCTTCTTCATCGCGGCGGAACCTTCGATGATGCCCATGATGTCGGACTCCTTCATGATCAGGAGGTCCTCGCCATCGAGCTTGATCTCGGTGCCCGACCACTTGCCGAACAGGATGCGGTCGCCCTTCTTGACGTCGAGCGGAACCAGCTTGCCGCTTTCATCGCGGGCGCCCGGGCCAACGGCGACGATCTCGCCTTCCATCGGCTTTTCCTTGGCGGTGTCCGGAATGATGATGCCGCCCTTGGTCTTGCCTTCTTCTTCGACGCGCTTGACCACGACACGGTCATGGAGCGGACGGAACTTCATAGGTCTTCCTCCAGTATTCGCTATTGGGCTTGCGCGACCCACAGGGACCGCGCCGAATGACTTGCTATCAGCACTCTCCAGCGGCGAGTGCCAAAGGCGTGCTGGATTTAGGGTTGTTGGTGGAGTGAGTCAAGGTGAGCGCGAAAAGTCGCTTCGTACTAGCAGCAATCCGAGCATGGTGCTGCTAACCTATTGTTATACATGGCAAATATTGATTTTTTGCGAAGGCGGAGTGACTATTCCTTTACCTGTGTAGTGTCAAGGAGTGCTCAATGGACCGGAGTTTTGTTGCGCAGCTCAACGATTACCGGATCACGACAGCCGAAATCCTCTACTGGATGCCCGATCACAATCACGTCCTGCAAAGTTTCATCTGGCAGCACCTCGATCTGGCCCCCCGATTTCCGGCCCTCACCAAATTCCTCGACTACTGGGAGCGCAATATCGACGGCAGGCTGCACCGCGTGCGGGTGGCCAACGCCGCCCTGATCAAGCCTGCCGAATTCAAGTTTGCATCGGGCCTCTACGAGCTGCACTGAGCGCCTCGCCCGCAGCGACGCGGTTGCGTCGCTGCACGAACCTGACCTACCGTCCGCGCCGACGTCCACTTTGAAGGATCGGCGCCCCTCTCCATGGCTCAGAAAATCCAGCCGCCCGCCTCGTCGGGTTTCGACTCGCTGAAATGGCGCTGCATCGGCCCGTCGCGCGGCGGTCGTGTCGTGGCCGTCTCGGGCGACCCCGTGAACAGGATGGTGTTCTATTTCGGCGCCTGCGCCGGTGGCATCTGGAAGACCGAGGACGGTGGCGTGTTCTGGCGCAACGTGTCGGACGGCTATATGAGTTCGGCCGCCGTCGGCGCCATCGCCGTCGCGCCCTCGGATGCCAACGTGATCTACGCCGGCACCGGCGAAACCGAAATCCGGCTCGACGTGTCCTACGGCGACGGCATGTACAAGTCGACGGATGCCGGGCGCACCTGGAGCCATATCGGCCTGAAAGAGACCAAGTTCATCGGCGGCATCGTCGTGCATCCGACCGATCCCGACCTGGTCTATGTCGCCGCACTCGGCGACGTGTTCGGCCCCAACAAGGAACGCGGCGTCTATCGCTCGAAGGATGGCGGCAAGAACTGGCAGAAGGTTTTCTATCGCAGTGACGTTGCCGGAGCGGTCAAGATTTCGATGGACCGCAACAACCCGCGCATCCTGTTCGCCGCCGTCTGGGAGGCCAAACGCAACTTCTGGAACATCTCGAGCGGCGGTCCCGGCAGTGGCCTCTTCCGCTCCAAGGATGGCGGCGACAGCTGGGAAGAGGTCTCGAGCAAGACTGGCTTCCCCGAGCGGCCGCTCGGCAAGATCGGCGTCGCCGTCTCGCCGGTGAAGGCCGGCCGTGTGTGGGCGCTGGTCGAGGCCGAGGGTGACAAGACCGGGCTCTATCGCTCCGACGACTACGGCGAGCGCTGGGTGGCGATGTCGCACAATCGCGACCTGATGCACCGGCCCTGGTACTACACCCACGTCTTCGCCGACACCGGCCACGCCGACACCGTCTTCGTCACCAATCTGCAGATGTGGAAATCGACCGACGGCGGCGCGAACTTCAGCGAAGTCACCACGCGGCACGGCGACAATCACGATCTCTGGATCGATCCAAACGACGCCAGCCGCATGATCGAGGGCAACGACGGCGGCGCGAACATCTCGCTCAATGGCGGCGCGTCGTGGTCGACGGTCTACAACCAGAAGACCGCGCAGTTCTACCGCCTCGACATCGACAACCAGTACCCCTACCGGGTCTACGGCACGCAGCAGGACAACACCTCGATCTCGGTGCCGAGCGCCTCGGAATGGGGCGTCATCACGCTGGCCGACTGCACCTACCCCGGCACCGGCGAATCGGGCTTCATTGCCGTCGATCCGCGCAATCACAACGTCGTCTACATCGGCGCCATCGGCTCGAGCCCGGGCGGCGCCGGCGCACTGCAGCGCTACGATCATCGCACGCGCCAGATCCAGCTCGTGAATGTGTGGCCGGAGGAATCGACGGGCATCTCGCCCAAGGACCTGAAATACCGCTTCGCCTGGACCTTCCCCATCGTGTTCTCGCCGCACGACCCCGGCACGCTCTATGTCGGCGGCAACTGCGTCTTCCGCACCCGCAACGAAGGCATGGACTGGGAGAAGATCTCGCCCGACCTCAGCCTGAACGACCGCTCGCGCCAGCAGCATTCCGGCGGCGACATCACCCGCGAAAGCGCCGGCGCCGAAGTCCATGCCACCTGCGCCTGCGTTGTCGAATCGCCGCACCACAAGGGCGAGATCTGGGCCTCGACCGACGACGGCCTGGTGCACGTGACGCGCGACGACGGCAGGAAGTGGACGAACGTCACACCCAAGGCGCTGCCCAAGCTCGCCTATGTAGGCTGTGTCGAGCTTTCGGCGCACGATGCGCGGACGGTCTACGTCGCGGCCACGCGCTACAAGCTCGCCGACTACAATCCCTACCTGTTCAAGAGCAGCGACGGCGGCAAGAGCTGGAAGTCGATCAACGGCAACCTGCCCAAGGGCGAGATCACGCGCGTCCTCCGGGCCGACCCTGTCGCCAAGGGGCTGCTCTATGTCGGCACCGAGACCGGGGTGTTCTTCAGCCTCGACGACGGCGCGCACTGGACGCGCATGGCCGGCGGCTTTCCGATCGTGCCGGTCTATGACCTGAAGCTCAAGGACGCCGATCTGGTGGCGGCAACGCACGGCCGCTCGTTCTGGATTCTCGACGACGTGACCGGTCTGCGCGGATTGGCGAAAGGCGCCAAAGGCAACCAGCTGTTCACGCCGCGCACCGCGATCCGCACCAAGCTGCACTGGAGCGCCGGCGCCAACGTGCGCACCGGCATCGCCTATGGCCCCGCCTTCGGCATCGACGGCAGCACGGTGATGGTCGACAAGGAAGGCGGCGTCCGCGTGCGCGAGCATCTCGACGTCGGCGAGAACCCGCCGAATGGCGCCGTCGTCTATTACTGGCTGGCCGAGGACGCCAAGAAGCCGGTGACGCTTACCTTCCGCGACGGCTCGGGTCGCAAGATCGCGAGCTTCGCCAGCGACGACAAGGACGCCGCCCCGCATCGCAAGCCCGGCACCAAGCGTGGGCTGAACCGCTTCGTCTGGGACCTGAAGTATCCCGGCCCCACCAAGCTCGACTACTCGTTGGCACCGACGCGGCCGAAGCCGCTCGCGCCGGATCCCGACAATCCGCCGGGCCCCACGGTGGTGCCCGGCACCTACGGCGTCGATTTCACGGCGGACGGCAAGACCCGGTCGGCCAAGTTCGCCGTCGTGAAGGATCCCCGGCTGGCCACGACGCCCGAACAGTACGCCGCCCAGTACGCACTCCACCGGGAGCTGGTGGCGTCACTCTCCAAGCTCAAGTCGGCCGTCAACCGTTTGCGCAAGGCCAAGCGCCAGCTCGACGACATCGGCCAGCGCACCGGCAAGGGCCAGGCGGCCCTGCGCTCCAAGGCGATCGCCATCGGCCGCAAGCTGTCGGAGATCGAGAAGGTCATGGTCGATCCTCACCGCAAGTCGGTGCGCGACGTGCTGCGCAATCCGGCGGGCCTCAACGACACGCTGTTCGACATGGTCCAGATGACGACGGTCGGCGACGCCGCCCCGACCAGCCAGACACGCGAGGTCTCGCGCGAGGTCATCGCCAAGGTCGACAGCGAGGTGGCGAAGTTCGAAGCCTTGGCCAAAGGCGACATCGCCAAGCTGAACACCATGCTGGCCAAGGCTC
>NZ_SCVH01000079.1 GCF_004296935.1 Reyranella sp. | reverse complement strand
CGAGACGGCCTGCGAGATCTCGGTGGCCGCCCAGGATTCCGGTATCGCGCCGATCGTGCGCGTGCCCTACGGCGAACTCGCCATGGCAACGCGCGTCCTTGACGGCGGCGCGCTGGGCATCGTGATCCCCCATGTCGACACCGCCGAGGAGGCCAAGGAAATCGCCGACCGCCTGCGCTACCCGCCGAACGGTCATCGTTCGGTCGGCGGTGGCCAGGCGCAGTTCGACTATGCACCGATGCCGATGGGTGAGATGACCAAGCGGAGCGACGCCAATACGCTGATCACCGTAATGATCGAGACACCCAAGGCGGTGAAAAACGCCGAGGCGATTGCGGCGGTCCCGGGCATCGACTGCCTGCTGGTCGGCGCTAGCGACCTATCGATGGAATTGGGCATCCCCGGCCAGACCGGACACGAGAAGGTCCAGGCCGCGGTCGACAAGGTGATCGCGGCTTGCAAGAAACACGGCAAATGGCCGGGCATGGGCGGCGCCTACAGCGAAGAGCTGCTGGAACTCTACATCGGCAAGGGCATGAAGCTGCTGCTGGCCGGCAACGACCTGCCCATGCTGACCAACGCCGCCCGCACGCACCAAGCGAAGGTTCGCGCGTTCCAGAAGATGCGAAAGAAGTAGTTTTAGCGCTTCCCTTCGATCTCGATCTCGATCAGGTGCGGCTTGCCGGTCTTGAAGGCAGCCGCCACGGCGGCCTTGATGTCGTCGGCCTTGGCGACGTAAGTGCCGGCCACGCCCATGCCCTTGGCCATGTCGACGAAGCCCATGGTCGGGCTGCCGAGATCCATGTGCATATAGGGCTTGTTCGACTTTACGTCGAAGCGCGCGCGATAGGCGTCGATGTTGTGCTTCAGCACGCGATATTCGCGGTTGGCCAGGATCACGAACACGATCGCGAGATCATGGTGCGCCGCGGTCCATAGCGCCTGGATGGAATACATCGACGAGCCGTCGCCCGAGAGGCAGAGCACCGGCCGCTTGGGTTGGGCCACCGCCACGCCGATGGCGCCCGCCAGCCCCTGTCCGATGCCGCCGCCGCGGCCGCTGAAGTAGTCGTCGGCGCCCGCAAAGGTGAAGGTCTTGAAGAGATCGAGGTTGGCCGTGATCGTCTCGTCCGCCATGATCGCATTCTCCGGCGTGCCGGCGCGAATCTCCGCCATGGCACGCGCCATCGACGTCGGCGTGCGCGCCCAGGCCTTCTCGACGCGAGCCTTCTGGGCCGCGGCCTCGGACTCCTTGAGCGCCTGCAATGCCGCGTTGCGCTTGGCGGCCGCGGCGTCGAACTCCTTGCCGGCGACCGTCGCCAGGGCGACATCCAGCGCCGCAAGGCCCGCGCCGACGTCGGCCACCACGCCGGCATCGAGGGCAAAATTGTAGGCGAGACGCGAGGGCGCGGCCTCGATCTGCAGCGCCTTGCAGCCCGCAGGGAAAGGTGAGCCCGGCGCGTACCATACTTCCTCGAAAAACGGACCGCCCACCATCAGCACGAGATCGTTGTCGGCGAACTGCTTGGCGACGCCCGGGGCGTCGAAGGCGAGCGTGCCACGGGCGGAAGCATGGTCGGTTGGAAAGGAGTTGCGACCGCGCAGCCCCTCGAACCACACCGAGGCGCCGAGCTTCTCGGCGAGCTTGACCAGCGTGTCTCCGGCGCCGGCCCGCGCGACATCGTCCCCGGCGACGATGGCCGGGCTCGTCGATGCCAGTAGCAGTCTCGCCATGGCGGCGATGCCCGCCGGATCGGGCCGGGTCGCTGCGAAGGAATGGCCGGGCTTGCCGGCGGGGATGCTGGTCTCCTGCTCCATGACGTTGATCGGCAGCGCCACGAACACCGGCCCGGCCGGCGCTTCGTTCGCGATCTTGAAGGCGCGCTGCAGGATCGGGCCCAGTTCGTCGGCGGTTTCGACCTGCACACTCCATTTGGTGACGGGCGCCGCGATGGCCGCAAGGTCGTGGCCCAGCACGGGATCACGCAACCTGAGCCGCGTGTCCTGCTGCCCCGCCGTCACCACCATCGGCGAATTGTTCTTCAGTGCGCCATAGATCATGCCGACGGCGTTGCCGAGGCCCGGCGCCACATGGAGGTTCACGAACGCCGTTTTGCCGCTCGCCTGGGCATAAAAGTTCGCCGCACCGGTCGCCACGCCTTCGTGCAGATGCACGATGTACTGGATCTGCGGATAATCGAGCAGCGAGTCGAGCAACGGGCTCTCGGTCGTGCCAGGATTGCCGAAGATGCGATCGACGCCGTGATTGAGCAGCGTCTCGAAGAAGACCTGACGACCGCGCATGGCATATTCTCCCCGGGCATTTCTCAGCAGAGTAGGCCCTGCTATTGAGAGGGCAGAAGGTGAGAAGCACGGCATGGATGGTGTTGTCGAGGGTGATCAAGGCTTAGCCGCGCTGCGGAAGACCGCGCGCCACGACCTCGCCCGGTTGAACTACCCGGCGGCCAACTGGGTGCCCGAACGCGCCGGGCCCGACGGCACGCGGGTCCTCGACGTGCTGGTGGTGGGCGCCGGCATGTGCGGCCAAACCGTGGGCTATGGCCTGCTGCGCGAGGGCATTGGCAATATCCGCGTCATCGAACGCGAGACGCACGGCCGCGAGGGGCCGTGGAACACCACGGCGCGCATGCCGATCCTGCGCTCGCCAAAGCACCTGACCGGCCCCGATCTCGGCGTCCCCTCCCTCACCTTTCGCGCCTGGTACGAGGCTCAGCATGGCGCTGATGGCTGGGAGAAGCTCTACAAGATCGCACGTCTCGACTGGCTCAACTATCTCCTGTGGGTACGCGAGGCCGTGGGCCTAAGAGTCGAGAACGGCGTCGGCCTGCTCAAGGTCGAGCCGGCGGGCGATCTGTTGCGCGCCGATCTCTCGAATGGCGAAACCGTGCATGCCCGCAAGGTCGTGCTGGCCAACGGCCGCGACGGTTCGGGCGGCTTCCGCTGGGCGTCTTTTCCCTCGTTCGATCCTGAAAGTCCCATCCGCCGCGGCCGCGTGTTCCATACGCTGGAGGACATCGATTTCGCCAAGCTCGCGGGCAAGCGCATCGGTGTGCTGGGCGTGCTGGCAACGGCGATCGATAACGCCTGCACCGCACTCGAAGCGGGCGCCGCCGAGGCGGTGTGCTTTGCCCGCCGGCCCCACCTGCCGCAGGTCAACAAGTCCAAGGGCGTGTCGTTTCCCGGCTTCCAGCGCGGCCAGGGCATGCTCGACGACGACTGGCGCTGGAAGATCTACACCTACATGCTGGCCGCCGGCTCGCCGCCGCCGCATGAATCGGTGCTGCGCGGCCAGAAGCTGCCGGGCTTTTCCTTCCGCTTCGCCGAGCCGTGGTGCGACGTAATCGTCGACGAGGACGGCGTCACGGTGAAGACGACCAAGGGCACCGAGCGTTTCGACGTCGTGCTGTTCGGCACCGGCTTCGACATCGACATGGGCCGCGTCAAGGAAATCGCGGCGTTCACCGCCAACGTGAAACTGTGGGCCGATGTGCGCAGCGCCAACGAGGTGAAAGCCAACGCCGAAGCGGCGCGCTATCCCTACCTCGGCCGCGGTTTCGAGCTTGAGGAGAAGGTGCCGGGCCGGACGCCGGGCCTCGACAACATCCATCTCTTCAACTGGGGCAGCATCCTGAGCCAGGGGGCGCTCGCAGGCGACATCCCCGGCCTCCATGTCGGCGCCACGCGGCTGGTGCAGGCGCTCTCGCAGGCGCTCTTCACCGCGGACATCGAACGGCATGTGCAGAACATGCACGCCGTGGAAGACCCCGAACTTGCCCCCACCAACTACTTCGTGCCGCGCGACAAGCGCGCCGGCACCCTCTAGGGAGAACGCGATGCAGGCGGACTACGTTGTCGTGGGCGCGGGCTCCGCCGGTTGCGTCGCGGCCGCACGCCTGTCGGAGACCGGCGCCTCGGTGGTGCTGCTCGAAGCCGGCCCCTCCGACTGGCATCCCATGATCCACATTCCGGCCGGCATGCGCTCGCTGATCCGCAACCCGCTGGTCAACTGGAACTTCACCACCGAGCCCGAGAAGGGCACCGGCGATCGCCGCATGGAATGGCCGCGTGGCCGCACGCTGGGTGGCTCGAGCTCGATCAACGGCATGCTCTATGTCCGCGGCGCCCCGGCTGATTTCGACGGCTGGGCCCAGATGGGCTGCCGCGGCTGGAGCTACGACGACGTGCTGCCCTACTTCATGCAGTCCGAGGACTATATCCAGGGCGGCGATCCCACCGTACGCGGCCAGGGCGGGCCGCTGAAGGTCGAGGACTACCGCACCGTCCTGCCCCTCACCCACCGCTTCGTCGAAGCCGCCCAGCAGGCAGGCTTCCCCTTCAATCCCGACCTCAACGGCAAGACGCGCGCGGGCGTCGGCTACTCGCAGATGACGCGGCGCGGCCGCTTCCGCGGTTCCACGGCCCAGACTTTTCTGCGCGAAGCCAAGGGACGGCCCAACCTCAGGGTCGAGACCAACGCCCAGGCGGGCAAGCTGCTGTTCGAGGGCAAGCGCTGCGTCGGCGCCACCTTCCAGCGCGGCGGCCAGCTCCACGAGGTGCGCGCCAATCGTGAGGTGATCGTGAGCGGCGGCACCATCAACTCGCCGCATATCCTGCAGATCTCGGGCATCGGCCCCGCCCAGCACCTCCAATCGCTCGGCATCCCCGTCGTGCACGACCTGCCCGGCGTCGGCGCCAACCTGATCGATCACTACGTCATCCGCGTCGTCCATCGCGTGCACGATGCCGAGACGGTGAACGAGATCGCCCGCTTCCCGCGCGTGCTGCCGGAGATCCTGCGCTTCTTCTTCACCGGCAAGGGCGCGCTCACCTTCGGCGTCACCACCTCGCAGGTCTTCTGCGACAGCCGCGAGGGCCTCGCCTCGCCCGACCTGCAGCTGCTGTTCACGCCGGGCAGCACCCATCCGCTGAAATTCGGCCAGCTCGACGAGAAACCCGGCATGAGCTGCGTCGTCTGCGTCGTAAAACCCGACAGCCGCGGCACCATCATGGCGGCCTCCGCCGATCCCTTCGCCCGGCCGGCGATCAAGCCCAACTACCTCACCACCCACACCGACGAGCTCGCCCTGCTGGGTGGCGTCCGCCACGTCCGTCGCATCTTTGCGGCGGCGGCGCTCGCCCAGCACAGTTCCGGCGAGATCCAGCCCGGACCGGACATCACGAGCGACACCGACCTGCTGGCCTATGCCCGCCGCGCCGGCAACACGCTCTATCACCCGGTCGGCACCTGCCGCATGGGCGAGGACCCGCGCGCCGTCGTCGACTCCCGCCTGCGCGTGCGCGGTATCGAGGGCCTGCGCGTCATGGACGCCTCGGTGATGCCGACGTTGACCACCGGCAACACCAACGCTCCCACCATCATGATCGCCGAGAAGGGCGCGGCGATGATCGCTGAGGACGCCAGGACCTGAGCCGGATTGGACCGGTTTTTGGCACACGTCGTTGTGCCACGCGGTGTCCCGCTGCCTGTGCCAAAAAGCAGGGTCAAGCCCTTGATCCAGCTGTCCAATCACCCCCCGATGACCTGTGCCACCGACGCCCGTCCTTCGCCGGGATGAGAGTGCCGCTGCTGTCGGCCAAAACAGCCGGAAATGGACCAAGAAAAACGCCCGGAACGGAGACCGTTCGGGCGTTGCCAGCAGTGCCTGCACAGAGGCTCCGACTGTAGCAGAAATCTATCACAAAACCTGCTGAACTTGCAACTTTTACTACATAGTCTTTTTGCCCCCGACGATGCGGTAGAATAGAGCCTCATCGACCATGGGCCAGGGCGATCGACAGTGGAAAAGATAGACTTCAGGAAGAGCTTGCCGGCTCTCTACAAGCCGCCGGTCGATCGCTTCGTGTCCGTGGACGTTCCGGCGATGCAGTTCGTCAAGGTCGACGGCAAGGGCGATCCCAACACGGCGCCGACGTACAAGCAGGCGATCGAGTGGCTCTATGCGGTGAGCTACGCCATGAAGTTCGCGGCCAAGGCAGCGAAGGGCAAGGACTATGTGGTGCCGCCACTCGAAGGCCTTTGGTGGGCCGACGATCCCGCCGATTTCGTCGCGCGCCGCAAGGAACGCTGGTGCTGGACCATGATGATCATGGCGCCCGAGTTCATCGACCTGGCGCTGTTCGAGGCGGCCGTCGAAAAATCGAAGAAGAAGCTCGGCGCCCCGCCCGCCAGCCTGCGGTTCGAGAGGCTGGAGGAAGGAACCGCGCTGCAGATCCTGCACGTCGGCAGCTACGACGATGAAGGGCCTGTCCTGGCGCGGCTTCACGACCAGGAGATGCCGTCGCGGGGCCTCGCCTTTGCCGGCCCCCACCACGAAATCTATTTGAGCGATGCCCGCAAGACCGCGCCCGCCAAACTGAGGACCATCCTGCGCCAGCCGGTCAAACGCGCGCGCTAGACCTTCGCGCCCCACAGCCGGCGCGTGGCGAGGGCGGCGCCTTCGCTGCAGCTCCTGAGCTTGGCCCAGACCACGTCCTCGGTGACCATCTCGCCACCGGCGAAAGTGCAGAAGCCGCAATCGCTCGAGGCGATGACGCGGCTCCTGTCGCCCACGGCGTCGACCGCCTCGCAGATGCGGTTGGCGATCACCTCGGGATGCTCGACGAAGCTGGTGGTCGAGTCGATCACACCGGGCAGCAGCAGGAAGCCGTCGGGCAGCTTGTTCTTCTTGAGCGCGGCGTACTCGTGCTGGTGGCGCGGGTTGGCGAACTCGATGGAGAGCGCGCCGACCTTGGCCTGGTAGAGCGCCGGCAGGATGTAGTGCATCGGGATGTCGTCGACGTGCGGGCCCTCCCAGTTGCCCCAGCAGCAATGAAGCCTGACGCGCTCGCGCGGGATGCCGGCGAGCGCCTCGTTCAGCGCCGCGACATGCATGTCGACGATCTTCAGGAACTCGGGCGTGCTCTTGTCCTGGAACAGGGTGGTGCGTTCCATGGCGAGGTCGGGTGCATCGATCTGCAGGATGAAGTCGCGCGCGATCAGCTCGTATTCCTTGGCGATCTGACGGGCCAGGGCGAAAACATAGGCCTCGTGGCTGTCATAGTGCGCATTCAACAGGGTGGTGGCGATGATGCCGGGCGACGGCGCCGTCATGAACGTCTCGACGGGCTTCCCGGCCTGTTGGGCGAGTGCGGCCTTGAACAGGCGGCATTCCTCCTCGGCCGAACGGAGATCGTCATAGACGACTTCGCCGATGGCCTGCGGCGCATTGCGGACCTTGGTGCGCCGGGGCGCGTTGCGGGCCCACTGGGCGGCGAACATCGGGAAGTTCGCGTAGTCGGTCGGCGACGGCCGCTTCGATTCGCCGCCAAAGCCCTTCATGCGCTGGGCGACATAGGTCTGGAAGCCGACTCGCGGCTGCTCGCCGTCGTTCACGATGTCGATCCCGGCTGCGCATTGCTCGGCCACGACATGATGCACGGCTTCCTCGCCAAGGCGGGCCAGCCGCGTTTGGTCGATCGCCTCACCCGCCTCGTCGCGGATCAGGAGATCGCTGAGCTCCGCGCTCCGCGGCAGACTGCCGACGTGCGTGGTGAGGATGCGATCGTCGCTGCGGCGCATTGGCTTCTCCTCCGAACTCTTCTCTGCCCCCGCTTGCGGGGGAAGTCGGCGCGGGTCGGCGCTGTTTACAGCGCCTTTGCCGGAAGGGGGTCTTCGGCTTCCGAGAGTTGACCCCCTCCGCCCCTGTGGGGCACCTCCCCCGCTTCGCGGGGGAGGAGAATCTTAGTCCACCGTGGCGCCCGCGGCCTTCACCACCACGGCCCACTTGGCGCGGCCTTCCTTCACCGTCGCCTTGAACTGCTCGAGCGTCTCATAGCGCGGCGTATTGCCGAGCGCGACGAGCTTGGCCTTGACCTCGGGATCCTCGAGCGCGGTCTTGAGCGCGGCGTTCATTTTCTGGGCGATGGCGGGCGGCAGGTTCTTCGGCCCGAAGATGCCGAACCAGGTGTAGCTCTCGTAGCCCGGCAGGCCCGCCTCGGCGATGGTCGGCAGGTCGGGCATGACAGCGACGCGCTTGGGAGTCGTGACGCCGAGCAAGCGGACCTGGCCTGCCTTGGCGTACGGCAGCATCGCCTGCAGGAGCGGGAAGCTGCAGCAGGTCTCGCCCTTGATCAGCGAGTTGGTGGCATCCGGCCCGCCCTTGTAGGGCACGTGCACCATGTCGAGGCCGGCCTGCTTCACGAAGGCGGCGAAAGCGAGATGCGTGCCCGTGCCGTTGCCGGTCGAGCCGTAGCTGTACTTGCCGGGGGCGGCCTTCACCTTGGCGATGAAGTCCTTCACATCCTTGGCGTCGATCACCAAAGGATTGATGGCGAGCACGTTCGGAATGTCGGCGAGCGTCGTGATCGGGGTGAAGTCCGCCTCGACGTCGAACGACAGCTTCGTGTAGAGCGCGGGATTGATGCCGTGCGTCGCCGCCGTGCCGAGCAGGAAGGTGTAACCGTCGGGCGCCGCGCGGGCCACGACCTCGGACGCGACGTTGCCGCCGGCACCGCTCTTGTAGTCGATGACCAGCCGCTGCCCGAGTGACTTCTCGAGCGAGGGTTGGAGGATACGCGCCACCACATCGACGCCGGAGCCGGCGGGGAACCCCATGAGAATGGTGACGGGTTTGGCCGGCCAATCGGATCCTTGCGCCTGCGCCTGAACCGAAACCGCAGAGAGGAAGAGCGCGAACGCGCCCAGCAGAAGTCTCAGCATGCGTGTCTCCTAATGCTCCGTGATTTGGATACTATGCTGCGGCAACGCAGAGGGAAACGCCATGGGCTACATGACCGACGAGCGCCGCATGATCCAGGAGACGGCGCGCGCCTTCGCGATGAAGGAGGTGCTGCCGATCGCGAACAAACTTGATCCCGAAAAGGGCGATATTCCGCAGGAACTGATCAAGAAACTGGCGGATATGGGCTATTTCGGCATCGTCATCCCCGAGGAGCACGGCGGGATGGGCCTGGGCGTGTTCGAATATTGCCTGATCACCGAGGAGCTGGCGCGGGCCTGGATGAGCGTGGCCTCCCTCATCGCCCGCGGCAACGGCCTCTCGGCCGGCCGCGGCATGACCGAGGCGCAACGCAAGGTGTTCCTGCCGCGCGCCGCGCGCGGCGAGTTCCTGGGCGCCGCGGCCATGTCCGAACCCAACGTCGGCTCGGACCTCGGCAGCATCTCCTGCCGCGCCAAGAAAGACGGCGACGATTGGGTGATCAACGGCAACAAGTACTGGTGCACGTTTGCCGATGGTGCCGATTACATCATGCTGGTGGCGCGAACCTCGGACTCGCCCGATCCCAAGCGCAAGCATGTCGGCCTCTCCTCCTTCCTGATCGAGAAGCCGCGCGGCCAACTCCCCAAGGACGTGAAGGGCGCACCGATCCCGAAGATCGGCTATTTCGGCTGGAAGACCTGGGAGCTCGCCTTCGACGACTGCCGCCTGCCCGCCTCGGCGCTGATCGGCGAGGAAGGCCGCGCCTTCTATTACATCTCGGCCGGGCTCGAGCGCGCCCGCGCCCACACCGCGGCCCGCGCCATTGGCCTCGCCCGCGGCGCGCTGGAGGATGCGACGGCCTATGCCCAGGAGCGCCGCCAGTTCGGCCAGGCGATCGGCGACTTCCAGAACACGCGCTTCCGGCTCGCCCGCATGGCGACCGAGATCGAGGCGGCGCGCCAGCTCATGTATTTCGTCTGCGACGAGATCGACCAGAAGCGGCGCTGCGACAAGGAAGCGGCGATGGTAAAGTTCTTCGCCTCCGAGATGGCCGAGCGCGTGACGTCGGAGGCGCTACAAGTGTTCGGCGGCGCGGGCTACACGACCCTGCACGCCGTCGAGCGCTACTGGCGAGACGCCCGCCTCACCAAGATCTTCGAGGGCACGTCGGAAATCCAGCAGCGCATTATCTCCGACCATCTGCTGGGCAAGCCGAAAGCAGCCTGATGGACGACCTCTCCCCGCTCGGCCGCGTCCTGCGCGGCGTCGCCATGGTCATCGCCACCGGCACGGTGCAGGTGATGGCGCAGCTCGCGCTCAGCCGCCTAATGGATATCATCCCGACGCCGAAGCTCTCGACGCACCAGACCTCCTACATGATCCTGCACAGCGTGCTGGCCGTCCTGGTCCTGATGGCGGGCCACGCGCTCCAGGTCACGATGTGGGCGGTGCTCTACTACGACTGGGGCGAACTCGGCAGCTTCGCCCATTCGTTCTACTTCTCGCTCGCCAGCTTCACCACGCTGGGCGCCAACGACCTCACTCTCTCGAACGGCCATCGCATCGCCGGCGCCGTCGAATCGGCAGTCGGCATGCTGATGTTCGGCTGGTCGACGGCGCTGCTGGTCCGCGTGGTCCAACGCACGGACCGCAACTACCAGAAGTGAAGACCCCCTCCGCCCCGTAAGACGGGGCACCTCCCCCGCAGACGGGGGAGGAGTTTGAAAAATATTCTCCTCCCTCGCGAAGCGGGGGAGGTGCCCGCAGGGCGGAGGGGGTCGAACGAACCCTAACGCCCCAGCAAGTTCGCCCTGACGTTCGCCCAGAAGCCCGGTGTCGTCGGTGTCGAGCGGCTGGCGGCGGCCATCTTGCGGTAGAGGTCGCCCAGCGAGCGCGTGCCGGCCTGGGCCCTGAGCTTGGTGCCCTCCGTCCCCGGCACCAGGGTCAGCTCGCGGGTATGGAACAGCTCGAGACCGGGCCGATGGCCGATGCTCACCACCGATGTCTCGGGCAGCTCCTCGATCAGGAGCTTCATGACGTTCTCCTGGCCGGCCTCGTCGAGCGCCGAGGTCGCCTCGTCCATGAAGATCCAGTCGGGCTTGTGGACCAGGACGCGCGCGAAGGCGACCCGCTGCTGCTCGCCACCCGACAGGATGTGATCCCAACGCTCGGTCTCGTCGAGCCGGTCGCGCAGGTGATCGAGGCCGACCTTGTGCAGCATGTCCTTCAGCGCCTCGTCGCTGATGCCCTCCGGTGCAGTGGGATAGAGCATGACGTCGCGCAGGGTGCCGAGCGGGAAATAGGGCTTCTGCGGCATGAAGGTGATCGCGCCGGTCGGCAGGTGGATGGCGCCGCGGCCCCACGGCCAGACTCCGGCCACGGCCCGCATGATGGTGCTCTTGCCACTGCCGGACTGGCCACGGATCAACACGCGCTCGGGGCGCTGAATCGTGACTTCGGCCTCCGCCACCAGCATCTCGCCGTCGGGCCTGGCGACACCCAGTTCGCGCATGATCAAGAGATCGGACTCGCCCGCCGGATGGACGACGATCCGCGCATCGTCCGGCGCCTCGGCATCCTCTTCCAGGTCGGTGAGCGCCACGTGCAGATGCACGACGCGATCAGTCGAAGCGCGCCAATCGGCGAACCTGGGGAAATTGTCGATCAACCACGACAGCGCCCACTGCACGCTGGAGAAGGCCTGTGCCGTCTGCATCAGGCCGCCCAGCGCAATCTCGCCGCCGAGATAGCGCGGCAGCGCCACGATCAGCGGCACGATGGGAGCGAGATAGGCCAACGAACTTGTCAGCAGGGAGAGGTTGCCCTGGCCGCGTGTCTGGACGTTCCATGCCGCGCGCAGGTCGAACAGCGAGCCGCGCAGCCGCTCACGCTCGTCATCCTCCCCGCGCATCAGGGCGATGCCCTCGGCATGCTCGCGCGATCGGGTCAAGCCGGAGCGGAAATCGGCCTCGCGGCTCTGGCGCACGTTGCCGGCATGGATCAGGCCGCGGCCCAGCGCATAGGTCAGCAGCGAGCCGATCAGGGCATAGGCCACGGCGCACCAGACCATGTAGCCCGGCAGATCGAATTCGAGACCACCGATCCTGATCGGCATCGTGCCCGACAGGATCCAGAGGACGCTGAGGAAGGTGAAGAGTTGCAGCACGCACTGGAGAATGCTCTGGGCGAACTCGACGGCGAGCTCGGTCGAGACGCGGATATCCTCGGCGATGCGGCCGTCGGGATTGTCGACTTCCTCGGCCAGCATGCCGAGCTGGTACTGGCGGCCCGAATTCAGCCAGCGCCGGACAGTGACGTGCGACAGCCAGGACCGCCAGTTGATCTGCAGCCGGCGCTTGACGTGGAGCTGGATGGCGACGGCCAAGCCCGCTGAAGCCACGATGGCAGCCAGCACCCAGAGCAGCTGCATGAGCTGCGCAGTGTCTTTCTTGTCGAGCGCATTGAAGAAATCGCGATTCCAGATGTTGAGCCAGAGCGCGATGCCAACATTGACGACACCGAGCAACACCATGCCGCCGGTCAAGCCCCAGGCGACGAGGCGATATCCGGGCGCGGTCCAGTAGCCGCTGGCAACGGCCGCAAAAGCGCGTACCGAGCTGTGCGGCGTATCCAAATTAGTCGCGGAAGCTGGGGTCGATACGGTCGAGCTTGCGCAACAAGGCCGGCCAGTCGAGCAGGCCGAACGGCCGGCGCGTCTTGGGCTGGTACATGGTGTAGGTGTCTTCGACCACCTTCTCCGGCACACGCACCATCTGCGTGTTGCAGGACATGGCGGCGATCTGGGTTTTGCACGAGAGCTCGAGCCGGTGCATGGCGTTGAACGCCTCGGGGATCGTGGCGCCGGTCGTCAGCAGGCCGTGGCTGCGCAGGATCAGCGCATTGTTGTCGCCCAGGCTCTTGGCCAGCGCCTCGCGCTCGGCGGTGTCGAGCACCACGCCGGTGTAGTCGTGATAGCTGATCTTGGCGAAGCGCATCGAGGTCTGGGTGTTAGGCAGCAACCCGCACTCCAGGGTCGAGACGGCCATGCCGGCGTAGGTGTGGGTGTGGATGATGCAATTGACCTCGGGCTTGGCCATGTGGATCGCCGAGTGGATGACGAAGCCGGCACGATTGACGCCGTAGTCGAGGCCGTCGGGGAACTCGGGCTTGGCGAGGACATTGCCCTCGTGATCGATCTTGAGCAGGCTCGAGGCGGTGATCTCCTCGTAGAGCAGCCCGTAGGCGTTGATCAGGAAGGCATGGGGCTCGCCCGGCACGCGCATCGAGATGTGGTTGGCGATCAGGTCGGACATGCCGTAGTGCGCGATCAGGCGGTAGCAGGCGGCGAGATCGACGCGGGCCTGCCACTCCTCCGGCGAAACCTTCGAACTGAGATGGGCGACTTTCGAAGGCTTGAGGGCGTGCACGGTCATTGTAACGCTCCGGGGTGGAAAATGGTTGCGAACGGTAACCCCGGAGAGCCCCCGCCGGAAGGGCTTTGGGCCGCGTGGCGAGGGGTCAGAGCTTCTTCTTGGCCGCGGCCGGGCTACGCGGCTCGGCGGGGAGCGGATAGGCCGTGGTGGACTTGACCCGCTCCATGGAGAAGCGGGAGGTCACGTTCTTGAGCGGCATGGTGTCGATCAGGCGCTTGTAGAAGGCGTCGTAGGCCTGCATGTCGGGCACCGCCACGCGCAGCATGTAGTCGATGTCGCCGGCCATGCGGTGGAACTCCATCACCTCGGGCATGGCGGTAACGGTCTGGGCGAACTTCGCGAGCCAGGCCGAGGAATGATCGCCGGTCTCGATCGAGACGAACACGCTGAGGCCGACGCCGATCGATTCGGGCGAGATCAGCGCTACGCGCTTCAGGATGACGCCGGTCTTCTCCAGGCGCTGGATGCGCTTCCAGCACGGGCTTTGCGACAGCCCGACGCGATGGGCGATCTGCGCCAGCGACAGGCTGGCGTCTTCCTGGAGAAGCACCACGATCTTCCGGTCGATCGCATCCATTTTTCAAGCACCCATGATGAGCAGCCGGCCCACTGTCGGACCTGCCGCCTCAAATCTCAACCAGGCAAAATCTCAACAGGTGGTTCAGGTCGGCAGCGATTCCAGGCGGACCGGGAAACCCAGCCTGAGGCCGAGCGTGGCGGCCAGCGCCTCGATGTCGCCGTCCAGCGGGCCGGCATAGGCGACGAGCCGAGGATCGGCACCGTTGAACCAGGCCAACCGCCGGGCGCCGGCTTCGCACAACAGCGTGCCGACCACACGGCCTCCGACCGAAATCGTCCAGAGGGCGGGCTCATCGCAGTCCGTAAAAAGCAGGCGGGTCGCGCGGGCGACGATATCGCTGGCAAGGTCGAGCATGCCCCGACTCTAGGGGCCGCCGCAGCACGCAGGCAATGAAACCGGCGGCCGAATTGGCCCCGCTGCGCAGGAGGAAAAACTCCATGTCCGGCCCACGGGAGAATTTTTGTCTGCCGGCGGTGACGGCGCGAAACGGCTGAATTACGCTTGGGCAAATACGGGCCCGGCCGCGAGAGCCCGACCACGCACCAGCGGAGGCATGTCGCGATGGCCCCGACCAACCGTCTCATCGAAGCCCGCCGGGCCGAACTCCGGGCAGAGGCCGAAGCCGGCAAGCGCCGCGACGCCAAGGCAAAGCCCGAGGCCAACCGCCGCGGACCACGGACCGAGCGGCCAAAGACGCGACCGAAGGCGAAGGCCTAGGGTCCGGCCGCTAGGGCAGAAGCTTGATTTCCCTGTAGTAGGCCGCGACGCCCGGCTGCAGCGTGTCGGGGCGCGGCAGGGCCGCCAGCGTGTTCTTCGCCGTCGTTTCCGAGAGCTGCTGGGCGTGCGCGCCGCTGCGCTCGACGTTGTCCAGCGCGGCAGCCAGGCGACGGCCGACACTGTCGGGCAGGCCGGCGCGTGCGAGCACGAAGCTCCAGGACCCCACCGTGGGCAGCGCCTCGTCCTGGCCGCGATACATGCCGGCCGGCAGGGTCAGGCGCCGCAGGAAGCCATGCTTGGCCACGATGCGGTCGATCTCGCCGGCGGTGGGCACGATGAAGCGGGCGCCGTGAACGCTGTTGGCGACGGCGACGAAGCCCGGCCAGCGGACGCCACCGCCCCACAGGGCGGCGACCTGGCCGTCGATCACCATCGCCGGACCGTCGCCGGCGCGCTCGAGATAGACCGGCTCGAAATCCTTCGCGGCATCGAGACCGATGCCATCCACCACGGTACGGCCCAGGATGACGAGGCCGGAGCCGCGCGCACCCCAGGCGATGGCCTGGCCCTTGAGATCGACGATGCTGCGATAGCGGCTGTCGGCCCGCACGACGAACATGCCGGGCGAGGCATACATCGCGGTGACGACCTTGAGCGTGGTCGGCGGCCGGTCGGTGGCGAAGAAGACGCTTTGCGCCACCTCGCCCTGGACCAGCGCGAGGTCGAGCTTGCCTTCCTCCAGCAGCGGTACGTTTTCAGTGCTGCCCTTGGTGTTGACCTCTTCGATGACGAGCGTCGGATCGACCGCCTTGATCGCCTTGATGAAGGCCGCGCCATAGACCGGGAAGCCGCCGCCGGCGGTGGCCGTGCCGAGCTTGAGGGGTAGTTGCTGCGCGCCCGCAGTCGCGCTCACGAGCGCAAGTCCCGGCAGGGCGGCGAGCAGCGGGCGGCGTCCGACATGGCGCATGATCTCATCCTAAGGTCTCACGCCGGGCGATTCGAGGGTCATGCCCCTGGCCCGGTCCATCAGGAACAATTCGAGCATGACATACTCGGGCGCATCGTAGGCATAAGCCTCGGCCCGGATGCCGACGAGGCAATTGCGCAGGCGGCGTTTGAGCGAGCCCAGCGCCTGCCATTCCAGCCGGTAGATCGGATAGCCGGTGGGATGGGCCTCCGGGATCGTCACGCCGGCGAGCTTCTTGCCAGCATTGTCGTCGTGGCAGATGGCACAGGACAGGTTGAGCTGGCCCTGGCGCGCCCGGTAGATCTCCGCGCCGCGCGCGCGAAAGGCGCCAAGCCGCGGATCGGCCGGCGGCGCGATCGGCATGCCGCGCGACTGGTGCGCGACATAGGCTTCTAGCGCCAACAGCTCGCGACTCTCGGGCGGCAGACGCTCGGCCTTCTGGTTCTCGGTCCGGCAGAGATTGATGCGGCCTTCCAGATCGAGCGGCGCCTCGGCGCCTTGGGGGATGGCGGGATAGCGCGCGGCCACACCCTTCATGCTGGTAGCGGCGCTGCCATGGCAATCGGCGCAGGACTTGTCGGCGGCCCCGGCGGCCTTCGCCCAGAACTGGCCCCCCAGCTGCACGAACAGCATGCCGGGGTTGGCGGTGTCGTCGTCCTGCATCTTCTGCAGCGCCTCGCCCATGTCCTGATGGCCGGAACGCCGCTTGTCCGTCGCGACCCGCGCCGCCGCCCAGGAGGCCGCGAAGACGATCACGAGGCCGAAGGCGATGCGCAGTAGCTTCATTCGACGGCGATTGCGACCCGCTCCTCGACGACGAGGCCTTCATCGCCGGTCCAGCGCAGGCGGACGGTGCCGCTTTCGGCCGCCATCGCAAAGAAGGAGACGAAGGGGTTGGCAGAGATCGCGGGCGACATGTCCATGCTGAAGATCTCCGCATCGTTCCACGTCGCGGTGAAGCGCTCGATGATGTTGCGCGGGATGATCTTGCCCATGGTGCCAGGGCGGAAGCCGGTCTCCATGGGATGCAGGATCAGCGCCTTGATCTCGACGACGGCGCCGCGTTTGGCCGTCTTGGGCGCGTTGACGAGGACGTTGGCCATCAGGTCGACTCCTCGAGGCAGGCGGCGAGCGTCACGATCACGTCGGCGCTGGCACTCCAGAATTTGCCGTCGCTGGTCTCGGCGATGGCCACGATCTTCTGGCTGTCGCCCAGCTTGATGCGCGTGCCGACCGTGGCCTTGCCATTGCGGGCCGAGAGCCTGGCGGAAAAGACATTGGGCTGCGGGTTCTTCTCGTTGAAGACATGGATCGCCTTCACATGGTCGGCGACCGTCATCGGGCTCTCGACCGACACCACGAGCGGCACGGTATTGCCGTTCTCGATCAGCGGCGGCAGGTCGAGCGTGACCCGGCCTTCGGTGACGGCAGCATCGCCCACGACCTTCCTGATCGCCTCGGCCATGGCTTCGGGCGTGGCCGAAGCGGGACCGAACGGCAGGACGACGATGGCCGCAGTGCCGGCGAGGAAACGACGTCGATCCATTCAATCCTTCAGGGTTGCGAGGTAGGCCACGACGTCCTCGACCTGCGCGGCCGACAGGATGGTCTTGCCTTCGAAATTCCGGGCGACCTGCTGCAGGCCGGTCGCCCGATAGTAGGGCGGCATGATCGTGTCGGCATTGAGACGCGCGCCGTCGACGATGCGCAACCGCAATTGTCCCTCGGACCAGCGCGATCCGGCGCCGGCCAGGGTGGGCGCGAGATCGCCCTGGAAGCGCTCCTCGGCGATCGGGCCGGAATGGCAGAGCAGGCAGAGCCCGACGCTGCGGTTGGCGACGATCGCCCGGCCGCGGCCGGCATCGCCCGGCTGGCCGGTAAGCGAGGCCGGGATGGCGTCGCCCACGACCTGTTGCGCGGCAGCAGCGGGCGCAAGGAAAGCCAGAACGGCGGCAAGCAAGGCCCGCACGGCGTCAGCCGAAGGTCTCGGCGGTGATGGTGCGGAACCAGCTCGCGGCATAGAGCGCTTCCTGGCCGCGCAGGCCGCCCACGGCCTCGAGTGCGCTCACCCCGCCCGCACCCGGCACATCGGTGAGCTGGCCCTTGTCCGGTCGATAGACGCCGGCGACGGAGATGCCGTAGTCGGCGGCCAGCAGGCTGTAGCAGGTGTTGATCAGGATCGGGTCCTGCGGCTTGACGCCAGCCAGCAGCGCGACGATGGCGGCGGCGCAGACCTTGGCCTGGGCGTTGGCCGAGAAGGCGGACTTGGGCATGCCGCCCATGATGGCGGCATCGCCCAGGACATGGATGCCGGGCCTGAGCGTCGATTCGAAGGCCACCGGCTCGACCGGGCACCAGCCGGTGCGGTCGGCGACGCCCGCCTGGCCGGCGATGGCGCCGGCCCGCTGCGGCGGGATGACGTTGGCGACGGCGGCCTTGTGGCTGCCGAACTCGGTCGTGAAGGTGAGCGTCGCAGGATCGACCGAGGTCACCTTGCCGCCCTTGGACAAGGGCACCCATTCGATCGCGCCGGGATAGAGCTCGGCCCAGCCATTCTGGAACAGGCGCTGCGTGGAGAAGGCGTCCTTGGCGTCGAGCAGCAGCAGCTTCGACTTGGGCTTCCAGATCTTCATCCAGTAGGCGATCAGGCTGGCGCGCTCGTAGGGGCCGGGCGGGCAGCGGTAGGGATTGGCTGGCGCCGACATCACGACCAGGCCGCCATCGTCCATGGCCTGGAGCTGGTTTCGCAGCAGCACGGTCTGGGCCCCGGCCTTCCAGGCATGCGGCATCTTCTGGGCGGCGGCCTCGTCATATCCCGGCAAGGCGCCCCAGTTGAAGTCGATGCCGGGCGACATCACCAGCCGGTCGTAGGAGAGGCGGTTGCCGTCGGCGAGCGTCACCGTCCTGGCCGTCGCATCGACGGCGGTGGCGCTGGTCTCAGCCACGGTGACGCCGGCGCGCTTGACGCCATCGTAACGGAACTCCTGCTGCGAGATCTCGCGCAGGTTGGCGAGCACGGAGTTGCTGAACGGGCAAGAAGTGTAGACCGGGTTGGGCTCGACCAGGGTAACGTCGAGCCTGGGCGCGAGCGCCTTCAGCGTGCGCGCCGCCGTGGCGCCGGCAAAGCCGCCGCCGATCACCACGACCTTGCCGGCCGTCGACTGCGCGGAGGCGATGGCGGGCGCCAGGCCCAGCACGGCCGCGCCCTTGAGGAATGTGCGCCGCGTCGTCATGCGCTACTCCCCTCTCATTCGGGTTGGGCGGCAAACCAGGCCGCGATGGCGTTGGTCTGCTGGTCGTCGAAGCCCTTGGCGATACGTCCCATCACGCTGGAGGGCCACGCCCCGCTTCGGTACTCGCGCATGAAGGTGACGATATCGGCGGCCTTGCGGCCGGCAATGCGCGGGATCACCGAGTCGGCGATCTTCGTCGTGGCATGGCAGCCGGTGCAGGAACTCGCACCAGGTGGCGCATCGGCCGCCTGCGCCGGGCCGGCCAGCAGCAACGCTGAGGCCAGCACCGGCAGCAGAACTCGGCCCATCTACGCGCCTTTCTTCAGCTCGTGATGCATCAGCGGCAGGTTGCGCACGCGCTTGCCGGTCGCCCGGGCAATCGCATTCAGCACCGAGGGCGCGGCCACGGCGATGGTCGGCTCGCCGACGCCGCCCCAGAAATCGCCGGTCGGGACCAGCACGGTCTCGACCTTCGGCATCTCGTCGATGCGCAGCATGTTGTAGCTGTCGAAGTTGGTCTGCTCGACGGCGCCGTCCTTGACCGTGATCTCGCCGTAGAGGGCCGCCGACAGGCCGTAGGCGAACGAGCCCGCGACCTGGCGCTCGATCTGCGCCGGGTTGACCACGTGGCCGCAATTGGTCGCGGCGGTGATCTTGTGGATCTTGAGGTGGCCGTCGGCGCTCACCGAGACTTCGGCCACGCCCGCGACATAGCTGCCGTAGCCCATGACCTGGGCCAAGCCATGGAAGTGGCCGGCGGGCAGCGGCTTGCCATAGCCCGCCTTGTCGGCCGCCGCCTTCAGCACCGCCGCCCATTTGGGCTTCAGCAGCTTCATGCGGAAGGCCAGCGGATCCTGGCCCGCCGCGTCGGCGAGCTCGTCCATGAAGCATTCCATGTAGACGGCGTTCTGGTTCACGTTCACGCCGCGCCAGAAGCCCGGCGTGATGTGCGGATTGCGCATCGCATGGTCGATCAGCAGGTTCGGCACGTTGTAGCCATAGGCCGCCTCGACGCCGCTCGCCATCAGGCCCTGGAACGTCGCGGGATCCATGCCGTTCACCAGGTTGCCCGGCAGCAGCGAGGCCAGGATCGACTGGCCGGAGATGCGGACCCGCAACCCGACCAGGTTGCCCTGGGCATCGAGGCCACCTGTGAGCTTGCACATCGTGATCGGATGATACTGGCAGTGCGTCATGTCCTCTTCACGCGACCAGATCAGCTTGATTGGCGTGCCGGGCATCTCCTTGGCGACCAGCACGGCCTGGCGGACGTAGTCGGAGCGGCCGCGCCGGCCGAAGCCGCCGCCCAGCAGCTGCTTGAAGACATCGCACTTGGCGACCGGCAGGCCGGACGCCTCGGAGGCGGCCGCGAGTGCCGCCTCGCCGTTCTGCGTGCCGCACCAGACCTCGCACTTGTCGGCCGTGACGCGCGCGGTGGCGTTCATCGGCTCCATGGTGACGTGGTGCTGGTAGGGGAAGCTGTAGATCGCCTCGACCTTCTTGGCGGCGCCATCGATTGCGGCCTTGGCGTCGCCCACCTTGTTGCCGACGAAGGCTTCCTGCGCGACGAGCCCCTCCGTCAGCATCTGGGTAATGGTCTCGCTCGAGACCTTGCCGAGCTCGCCGATGTCCCAGTCGGTGGGGAGCGCGGCGAGCGCGGTGCGGGCGTTCCAATAGGTGTCGGCCACGACCACGACGGCATTGCCGTCGATTGCCACCACCTTCTTGACGCCCGGCATCTTCTCGATCTTGGCGGCGTCGAAGCTCTTGAGCTTGCCGCCGATCACCGGACAGGCACGCACGGTGGCGACCAGCATGCCGGGCAGCACGAGGTCGATGCCATAGATCTGCTTGCCCGTAACCTTGTCGACCGTGTCCAGCCGCTTGACCGGCTTGCCCGCGATCTTCCAGTCCTTGGGATCCTTGAGCTTCACTTCCTTGGGCGGTTCGAGCTGGGCGGCCGCCGCGGCGACCGCGCCGTAGGTTACCGTCTTGCCCGAAGCCTTGTGGGTGATGACGCTATTGGACGCGGTGAGCTCGGCGGCCGGCGCCTTGAGTTGTGCCGCCGCCGCCGCGATCAGCATCTCGCGCGCCATGGCGCCGCCTTCGCGGACATACTGGTTGCTCTCGCGGATGCCGCGACTGCCGCCGGTCGAGAAGTTTTTCCAGACTCGGTTGCGCGCGACGTTCTCGGCGGGAGTCGGATACTCCCAGGTGACCTTGCTCCAGTTGCACTCGAGTTCCTCGGCCACGAGCTGGCAGAGGCCGGTAAGCGTGCCCTGCCCCATCTCGGAGCGGGCGATGCGGATCACCACCTTGTCGTCGGGATGGATCACCACCCAGGCGTTCAGTTCCTTGACGGTCTGGGCATGCGCCGCGCCGTCCTCGAAGGGGATGTGGAAGCCCAGCGAGAAACCACCGGCGACGGCGGCGCCGCTGACCAGGAAACCGCGACGGCCGAGAGACGTCTGATGAATCGTCATGATGCGTCCTCCCCTCAGGCCTTGGCCGCGGCGTGGATCGCTTCACGCACCTGCTGGTAGGTGCCGCAGCGACAGATGTTGGTCATGGCCGCGTCGATGTCGGCGTCGGTCGGCTTGGGCTTGGCGGCGAGCAGCGCGGTGGCCGCCATCACCATGCCGCTCTGGCAGTAGCCGCACTGGGGCACATCGACCGCCACCCAGGCGGCCTGGATCTTGTTCAGCTGGCCGTTTGCCGCGAGACCTTCGATGGTCGTGACCTTGCGGTTGCCGACCGAGTTCGCGGGCACCTGGCAGGAGCGCGTTGCCACGCCGTCGATCAGCACCGTGCAGGCACCGCACTGGGCAATGCCGCAGCCATATTTCGTGCCGGTGAGTTTGAGTTGCTCGCGCAACACCCACAGCAGCGGGGTACGCGGATCGGCGTTGTGATTGAGCGCCTTGCCGTTCACGTTGAGCACAGCCAACCCGGTCTCCCGTTGTTTGGAGTATGTCGGGCAGCCTAGCCGAGGCGGCACACGCCGCATAGCAACTGCATCGCCTTCACGGAGGTGTGATTGACGACCGCCTAGATTTTGGGCGGCGGATAGTACGGTTGATCGCCCAGCGCCTGCACGCGCTTCCAGAACTCGGGGCCGGACGCCTTGCCGACCTCGTCGAGATCCGCCGCCTGGCGCCACATGCTCCACGACTCCGGATGCAGCCGGCTCGCGACCTCGAGCTGGCGATCGCCCTCGGCGGCGCGACCATTCGTACGCAGCCAAACGCCGAGCCGGAACCGCGCCCGCGCCTCGGCGATTTCGGGCGTCACCTTGGGCAGCCCGGCGCGCGCGGCGTCGGCGGCCAGCGCATGCTTTCCTGTCGTCACCCAGGCGCGCACGGCATCGAGATAGGCTTGGCGGGCGGCCAGCCGCTCGGCCTGGTCCTCCGGTGTCATGGTCCTGGTCTTGAGATCCATGCGACGGAAATGGTCGGTCGAGCCCGCGGTCTCCGGCGGACGCACGATTCTGCCCTGCTCGTCGATCCAGATCGCCTGCGGCACGTTCACGAGATTGTAGAGGTCTTCCAGG
>NZ_SCVH01000175.1 GCF_004296935.1 Reyranella sp. | reverse complement strand
CTGGCCGAGCACGATTCCGTAGTTCGGGCCCGCGTTGTCGGGCTCGGTCAGCGTGGGGCCGACGCCCTCGATCTCCTGCGGGATACCGAGCTTGTGTGCCATGTCCGCGATCGCCTGCGGGCCGTTGTCCATGCCCAGCATCATGCGGTAGAAACTCGTGTTCAGCGACCGCTTGAGGGCCTCGGCGATGGTGCACGTGCCACAGGATTCGCCCTCGACGTTGCTGATCTGGATACCGTTGACGTCGAGCGAGGAACTGTCGTACATCTTCGACAGCGGAATGCCCTGGTCCAAGGCAGCGGCGAGGCCGAACACCTTGAACGACGATCCGGTCTGCAACCCGGACTGCGCGAAGTCGAAACCGCGCCCGTCCGCGCCGCCGTAATACGAGCGGACCGCGCCACTGCGCGGATCGATCGACACCGACGCCGTGCGCAGCTCCGACGGCTCACCCTGCAGGTTGTTGTCCACGGCCTCGACCGCGGCGGCCTGCGCCCTCGGATCGATCGTCGTCGTGATCTGCAGACCCTCGGTGTTCAGATCCTGATCACTGACCCCGACAGCCGACAACTCACGCAGTACCTGCGCCTTGATCAGACCGTTGGGACCTGCGTCGGCGGCATCACCCGAATCGACCTGAGAAATGGGGACCCACTGCGGATACTGCATCGCCGCACGCTGAGTCGCATCGAGCTGGCCCTGCGAGACCATGCCGTCGAGCACGTAATTCCACCGCGACTGAGCACCGGTGGGGTTGACTTCCGGATCGAGTCCGGACGGTTGCTGGATGGTCGCAGCCAGTACTGCGCCTTCCTCGACCGAGAGCTGATCCACGGATTTGCCGAAGTACGCCGTCGACGCGGCAGCGATGCCATAAGCGCCACGACCGAAATAGATGGTGTTCAGATACGCCGCGAGAATGTCGTCCTTGGACCATTGGCGAGCCATCTTCGACGAGATGACCAGCTCCCGCATCTTGCGCGTCAACGTCCGCTCGGAGCCGACCACCGCATTCTTGACGTACTGCTGGGTGATCGTGGAACCGCCGCCCGCGCTGTCACGTCCGAGCACGTTGTCGCGCAGGGCACGGCCGAAGCCGGTCACCGAGAACCCGGGATTGGAATAGA
>NZ_SCVH01000078.1 GCF_004296935.1 Reyranella sp. | reverse complement strand
AATGGCTTCGTCGCCGGCCTTCTTCAACCGTGGCCTCGTGCGGCGCCTCGACGAAGGGGAGAAGTGTCATGACGCTCCAGGATTTCCGGCGAGCGATCTCTCACCGCATCGATGCCGGGCGCAAGCGCCGGCAGCTGAAACGCGAACTCGCGCAGCTCGCGGCCATGGGGTCCCTCGATGCCGTCCTGGCGGACGTCGGCCTCGTGCGCTCGCAGGTCGAGTCTCTGATCGCAGGATGCGACGGTTCTGGCGAGCTGCTGGAGCAGATGCTTTCCCGGCTCGGCGTCGATGCCGCTCAACTGCCCCTCGATTGCCTGCGCGACATGACATGGACCTGCACGACGTGCCCGAACAAGCGTCAGTGCCGCGAATGGCTGTTCAGCATCGAGGAAACGGAGTGCCGTGCTTTCTGTCCGAATGCCGCGCAGCTCGACGATGCCTTGTCGAAGCAGCTTCCAGCCCACGCGTGACGCCGGAAGCACCGATATTGCCGGATTTCTGGTCCCTGCCGCCTCGACAGGGGACGCGGACCGCGAGGCGACTACAATAGCCCCAGGCTCCTGAAGCTCGCATGGCCCTTGCGGCCGATCACCAGGTGGTCGTGGATGGTGATGCCGAGCGCCTCTGACGCTGTCCTGATCTCGCGCGTCATTTCGATGTCGTCGCGCGACGGCTTGGGATCGCCACTGGGGTGGTTGTGCACCAGGATCAGCGCTGCGGCGTTGAGCGCCAGCGCCCGCTTCACCACCTCGCGCGGATAGACCGGCGTGTGGTCGATGGTGCCGCGCTGCTGCACCTCGTCGGCGATCAGCACGTTCTTGCGATCGAGGAACAGGATGCGGAACTGCTCGGTCTTCTCGTGCGCGAGGGCTGCGTGGCAATAGTCGATGAGCTGCTGCCAGTTGGTGAACACCGGCATGTCCTTGACCTTGCGCTCGGCCAGCCGCCGGCCCACTTCGCGCATCGCCTTGAAGTGCACCAGCGTCCTCTGGTCGATCTCGAATTCGCGCAGCTGTGCCGGCTCGGCCGCGAACACGTCGCCCAGGGTGCCGAAGCGGTCGAGCAGCGCCTTGGCCAGTGGCTTGGTGTCGACCCGCTCGATCGAATAGAACAGCAGCAGCTCCAGCAATTCGTAGTCGGCCAGCGCCTCGACGCCCGATTTCAGCACGCGCTCACGCACCCGCGCGCGATGACCGAAGTAATGTGGTCGCGGCGCCTCGGCGTCGTTGCTGTTGTGGCCGGCCGCGGGCGGTTGGGTGGCGAGCGCCGCGACGATCTTCGCCGTCGGGTCCTCGGCGGTGAATTCCCAGCATTGGTCCAGCCGGTTCCACACGCCGCCTGCCTCGCGCAGCAGCATCCGGTGGGGGAGCGTATTGCCGCTCACGCGCCAGAGATTGTCGGCGGCCTGCAGGCGAAGGCCGGCGGCGAGCAATGCCACCAGGGCATCGTCCCCCAGAGCATCATCGCTTGTCGCCGGATCAGGAGTTGCCCGCCTAGCCTTCCCCATGCGTCCACGGTCCACCGGAACCGCGGCGGAAACACGGCAAAGGAATGTCTGAAAGGGCGCCCGGGCAGTGCCAATGAAAAAGGGACGCCCGATTTCCCGGACATCCCACTATCGAGGAAAGTTTACGCAAAAAGAAACAGTCTGGCAACTTTCGGTGCATCGTATAGATGAGAGCCCCTTCGCACCTGACGGGGACAGAGATGATCGCCTGCGGACTGGACTTCGGGACGTCGAACTCGGCGATCGGCGTCGCGCGCGACGGGACAGCGGCGCTTGCGCCGATCGAAGCCAGCAGCACACTGATGCCGAGCGCGGTGTTCTTCGACTACGAAGCCCAAGGTCGGGAAACCAAGGGCCGGGTGCTGTTCGGCAACGAGGCCATCTCGGCCTATGTCGGGCAGACCGAAGGCCGGCTGATGCGCGCACTCAAGTCGATCCTGGGCTCTCCCCTGATCGACGAGGAGACCAGCCTCGGCGGCCGCAAGGTGCCGCTCCGGGAAGTCGTCGAGATCTTCGTGCGACATCTGAAAGGCAAGGCCGAAGCCTTCGCCGGACAGGAGATCACGACTGTCGTGCACGGCCGGCCGGTGCGCTTCGTCGATGGCGACGACCGGGCGGATGCGCGGGCGCAGGAGGTGCTCGAGGCCATTGCCAGGCGGGCGGGCTTTCGCGACGTCGCGTTCGTCTATGAGCCCATCGCGGCTGCCCATCACTACGAGCAGACGGCGCAGCGCGAGGAGCTGGCGCTGATCGCCGACATCGGCGGCGGCACGAGCGACTTTTCCGTCATCCGCGTCGACCCGCGGCAGCGTGAGCGCGCCGATCGCGGTCCCGCCGATCGCAATCGTGACGTGCTCGCGACCGCCGGCCTGCGCGTGGGCGGCACCGACTTCGACACCGCGCTCAGCCTCGCGGCGGTGATGCCGCACCTCGGCCTCGGCACGGAACTCGTCGAAAAGAACCTGCCGATGCCGAACGCGCTCTACCACGAGCTCGCCACCTGGCCGACGATCAACTTCGCGTACACCTACAGGAACGAGCGCGCGCTCGCCGAGCTGGTCTCGCTGGCCTGCGAGCCTGTGAAAGTGGGGCGTCTTCTGGCCGTGGTGCGCCAACGGCTCGGACATCGCCTGGCGTTTGCCGTGGAGGACGCCAAGATCGTGCTGAGCGCCGAGGAACGGGCAGACGTGCCCCTGGCCTTTCTCGAGGCGGGCCTCGCGATCACGGCGACGCGTGCCGACTTCGAGCGCGCCATCGAAGCCAGGACGGATCGGCTGTACAAGGCGGCGCGCGACTGCATCGCGGCGGCGGGCCTCGGTCCCGCCGCCATCGACACGATCTTTCTCACCGGCGGGTCGAGCCGTGTGCCGGCCGTGCGCGCCGCGATCGGGCGGGCGGCCCCCTCCGCGCGCATGGCCGCCCGTCTGGCCCGCGGCTCGGACCTGCTGTCGGTCGCGCTGGGATTGACGCAGATGGCGGGGGCGATGAGCTGAGTCCTCTGGACGGGTCGGGCGCCCTGTTTGAAGATGCGGCCATGCGTGTCTTCAACCTCGTCTTCTGCCTGATCGCTTCATTGTTCGTGGTCGCAACCGTGCGTGCCGAGCCGCAGTGGCTCACCCTGCCGCCGACGCCGACGCTCCCCAAAGCCGAGGAGAGCGGACTGGCGCCGGTGAACGGCATAAGGATCTGGTACGCCACTTTCGGCAAAGGGGATCCGGTGGTCCTGCTGCACGGCGGGCTCGCCAATGCCAACTACTGGGGCCACCAGGTGCCGGCGCTGGCCGAGCGCTACCGCGTGATCGTGATGGACAGCCGCGGCCACGGCCGCAGCACACGCGACGAGCGGCCCTACGGCTACGAGCTGATGGCCTCCGACGTGCTCGGGCTGATGGATTTCCTGAAGATCCCCAAGGCCGCCGTGGTCGGCTGGAGCGACGGCGCGATCCTCGGCCTCGAGATCGCCATCCGTCATCCGGCACGACTCACCAGGCTCTTCGCCTTCGCCGCCAACTCCGACCCGAGCGCGGTCAAGGACGTCGACAGGAGCCCCGTGTTCACGGCCTTCATCGCGAGGGCCGCGAAGGAATACGAGGCGCTGTCGCCGACGCCCGGCCAGTACCAGTCGTTCCTGAAGCAGATCGGCAGGATGTGGGCGACCCAGCCCAACTACACGGCGACGCAATTGAACGGCATCAGGACGCCGACCTGGATCGTCGATGCGGACCACGACGAGGCGATCAAGCGCGAGAACACCGAATACATGGCGGCCGAGATCCCCGATGCCGGCCTCCTGATCCAGCCCGAGGTCAGCCATTTCTCGTTCCTGCAGGATCCCAGGCAGTTCAACGAGAACGTGCTCCACTTCCTGGCGCGGCATTGAGCGCAATGAACTCAGCCTTCGACGCGGCCTGCGCGGCCTTTGCCGAGGAGCAGCAGATCCCCGGCCTCGCAGCCGGGATCGTGCAGGGCGGCCAGCTCGTCCATGTGACGGCGCGAGGCCTCGCCGACATCGAAGCGGCGCGCAAGGTCGGGCCCGACACCTGCTTCCGCATCGCCTCGATGACCAAGAACATGACAGCGCTCGCCGTGCTGGCGCTGCGCGACCAGGGCCGCCTCGCGCTCGACGCGCCGATCGCCACCTATGTGCCGCAGTTTGCGAAAGTGCCGCTGCCGACGCGCGACAGCCCGCCGCTCACGCCGCGCCATCTGCTGAGCCATCTCGGCGGCCAGGTTTATGACGACCCGTGGGGCGATCGTGTGCTCGGCATGACGCCGCGCGAGCTCGACGCGCTGATGGCCGACGGCAACCTGTTCGCCCGGCCGCCCGGCGTCGCCTTCGAATACAGCAACACCGGCTACGGCCTGATCGGCCGGGTCATCACCAACGTCGCCGGCATGCCGTACCAGGCGTTCATCACGCGCACCATCCTCGAGCCGCTCGGCATGACGCGCACCACCTTCGACGCGCCCGCGGCCTCGCGCGGCGACTACGCGTGGCCCTATCGACTCGACGACGGCCAATGGTCGCGCGAGCGCATCGAGCCCGACGGCGAGGTCGGCGCCATGGGCGGGCTGGCGACGACGGTGCCGGACTACGCGCGCTACGTCGCCTTTTTGCTCAGCGCCTGGCCGGCGCGCGACGATCCCGAGTCCGGCCCGGTGCGCCGGTCGAGCGTGCGCGAGATGGGGCTGTTCCATGCGCCGCCCTTCACGCCCGATCCGGAGAGGCCGGCGCCGCCCAGCGCCTATGGCTACGGTCTCAACAACACTGCCGACCCGCAGCTCGGCCGCCTGCTGCATCACGCGGGCGGCCTGCCGGGCTATGGCTCGCACGTGCTGATGATGATCGACCACGGCGTCGGCATCATGGCGTTCGGCAACCGCACCTATGCGCCGATGTCGTCCCTGACCGGACGTCTGGCGCGGGTCGTTCATCCGACCTTGCCGGTCCGGCCGCCGCCCGTGGCATCGCGCGCCGTGGTGCGGGCGGTCGAGGCGATCGTCATGGCCTACAACGCAGGCCGCATCGAAGTCGCGAAGCCGGTCCTCGCCGTCAACTTCCTGCCCGACATGCCGGCGCACTTTCGCGATCGCGAGCTGGCCGAGCTGAAGCAGAAGCTGGGCGAGGGCCGGATCGAGAAGATCGACGGCATCCACGCGCTCAGCGGCCGCTTCACGCTGGCCTGCGAGAGAGGCCGGCTCGCCGGCACGGTGCTGCTGTCGCCCGAGCCCGGCGCCGGCATCCAGCGGCTGACGTGGGCGGCCGGAGAATCATGACCCCCTCCGTCGCGCGATGAGCGCGACACCTCCCCCGAGACGGGGGAGGAGAGAGAAGAGATCATTCTCCTCCCCCGTTTCGGGGGAGGTGTCAGCGTCCTACGCTGACGGAGGGGGTCGGAATCTAAGCCGTCGCGGTCTCTGGCGTCTTCGCCGCCTCGAGATCGTACGGCGGCTTGGCCAGTTCCTTGGGCGAGAGCGTGAAGAACTCCACGCCGGTCTCGGTGATGCCGACCGAGTGCTCGAACTGGGCCGAGAGCTGCTTGTCGCGTGTGACGGCGGTCCAGCCGTCGCTCAGCACCTTCACCTGCCAGGTGCCGGCGTTCACCATCGGCTCGACGGTGAAGAACATGCCGGGCTTCAGGACCGGGCCGGTGCCGGCCTTGCCGTAGTGCAGGATGTTGGGCGCGTCGTGGAAGATGCGGCCAAGCCCGTGGCCGGAGAAATCGCGCACTACCGAGAGGCGCTGGGCCTCGACGTAGCTCTGGATGGCATGGCCGATGTCGCCGACCCGGCCACCCGGCTTGGCGGCGGCGATGCCGCGCATCATTGCCTCGTGGGTGATGTCGCACAGCCGGCGCGCCTTCACGCCGACATCGCCGGCGAAGAACATGCGGCTGGTGTCGCCGTACCAGCCGTCGAGGATGACGGTGACGTCGATATTGACGATATCGCCGCTCTGCAGCCGTTTCTCGCCCGGGATGCCGTGGCAGACGACATGGTTGATCGAGGTGCAGATCGACTTGGGGAAGCCGCGGTAGTTGAGCGGGGCGGGGATCGCCTTGTTGTCCAGGATATAGTCGTGGCAGAGCTTGTCGAGCTCGCCCGTGCTGACGCCCGGCACGACGTGGGGCGTGATGAAGTCGAGCGTTTCGGCCGCCAGCCGGCCAGCCCGGCGCATGCCCTCGAAGCCCTCGGGGCCGTGAAGCTTGATGGTGCGGTCGTCGCGCCGCCAATAGTCGTCGCTGTCGTCGACGAAGTCGCGTGGGCCATTCATGGCCCCTTATTTGGCATGCGATATGGGCGGTAACAAGACCGTGGACGCAGCTTGGTCATTTTCGCCCGCTCCGCTAATGTCCTGAAACCAAAGGAAAATCACGCAGGGCTCCCATGACCGAACCGGCAAAAGTCGTCACCGCCTGCATCCTGGTCATCGGCAACGAGATCCTGAGCGGCCGCACCCGGGACTCCAACATCCAGTACCTCGCCACCGAACTGGGCAAGCTCGGCGTCCAGGTCCGCGAATGCCGGGTCATCCCCGACATCGAGGCCACCGTCGTGGCCACCGTGAACGAGGTGCGCCGGAAATTCGACTATGTCTTCACCACCGGCGGCATCGGCCCGACCCACGACGACATCACCGCCGACTGCATCGCCAAGGCCTTCGGCGTCGGCATCTCCGAGCATCCCGAGGCGGTCGCCCGCATGACCAAGCATTACGGCGACGTGGCGCTGTTCACGCCGGCCCGCCGCCGCATGGCGCGGGTGCCGCACGGCGGCCTCCTGGTCGACAATCCGGTCTCGGTGGCGCCGGGCTTCCAGATGGAGAACGTTTTCACCTTCGCCGGCATCCCCAAGGTCGCCGAGGCGATGTTCCAGTCGATGAAGCACCGGCTGGTCGGCGGCGACCCGGTGCTGTCGCGCACGGTGCGCACCAATCTGCCCGAGGGCATCATCGCCGAGCCGCTGGGCGCGCTGCAGAAGCGCTACGAGGATCTCGACATCGGCAGCTACCCGGCGTTTCGCAACGGCAAGCCCAGCGTCTCGCTGGTGCTGCGCGGCACGGATGATGCACGCCTGGCCGTTGCCGCCGGCGAGCTGATGGCCACGCTGCGGACGATGAACGGCGAGGCGGAGGAGTTCGTTACCTGATGATGTTTCTCGCCCCCTCACCCAACCTCTCCCCCTAGCGGGGGAGAGGAGCCTGAGAGCATGAGAATGAGCTTTCATGTTCCTCTCCCCCCTTGGGGGAGAGGTTAGGTGAGGGGGATGGCCTGGCCGATCCTGATCGCGCTCACGGTGCCGGTGACGGCGCTGCTGCTGTGGCTGCACGTGCCGGCCGCGCTGATGCTGGGCCCGCTGGTGGCGGGCATCGCCTTCGCCTCGTGGGGCGGCCAGGTGCGGTCTCCCGTGTCCATTTTTGCCGTCGCCCAGGGCATCGTGGGCTGTCTGATCGCCAAGATGGTGCCGCTGTCGATCGTGGGCGACATCCTGGGCCACTGGGTGCTTTTTTCGACCGGCGTCGTGTCCGTCCTGGTCGCGAGCTGCGGGCTCGGCTGGCTGATGACGCGCCTGCAGATCCTGCCCGGCACCACGGCGCTGTGGGGCATCAGCCCGGGCGCCGCCTCGGTCATGACCTTCATGGCCGAGGCCTACGGCGCCGACATCCGTCTGGTGGCGTTGATGCAGTATCTCCGGATCTTCCTGGTGGCGGGGATCGCGGCCCTGGTGGCGCGCGTGTTCGGCGTGAGCTCGTCCTACGGCGCCGCGGCGATCCTGTGGTTCCCCGAGGTCCACTGGCTGTCGCTGGGCGAGACGCTGGCGCTCGCCATCGTGGGCCCCGCTGTCGCCCGCGTGGCGCGCATTCCCGCCGGCGCCTTCCTGGTGCCGATGGTCGCCGGCATCGTCCTCGCCCATCTCGGTTTTATGACGATCGAGCTGCCGACGTGGCTGCTGGCGGCGAGCTACGCGCTGGTCGGCTGGAACATCGGCCTCCGCTTCACGCGGCCGCTGCTCGTCCATGCCGCGCGCGCGCTCCCGCGCATCCTCGTCTGCACCCTGATCCTGATCGCGATCTGCGGCGGCATCGCCGCACTCTTCGTTCTCGTTGCCGGCGTCGATCCGCTCACCGCCTACCTCGCCACCAGCCCGGGCGGCTCCGACTCCATCGCCATCATCGCCGCCTCGACCAACTGCGACGTCTCCTTCGTGATGGCGATGCAGACGGTCCGCATGATCGCGGTCCTGCTGCTGGCGCCGGTGCTGACCAAATTCATCGCCGAACGGGTCAAGGTGCCGCCGGGCGGGTGAGGGGCACTCACTTCAGCTTGAAGACCAGCTTGCCTTTCAGGTGACGCGCCTTGCTGATGCCGACGGCTTCCACCGCGTCGCTGAGCTTGAACAGCCGGACCGGCGGCGGTTTGACGGCGCCCGCGCGAACGAGCTCGGCGATGCGTTCCAGCGCCGGCCGGTCGCGGCCGACGGCCGGGCGCAGGGAAATCACGTCGCTGCGATCGGGCTTGGGCGCCTGCGGGCCCGAGGCGATGAAGGCCGCCCGTCCGCCGGGCTTCAGGACGGCGAAGGACTGCATCGCCACATCGCCGCCCACGGTGTCGAACACCGCATCGACGTTGCTCACGACCTTGCGGAAGTCGGTGGCGTTGTAGTCGATCGCCTGGTCGGCGCCGAGTTCGCGCATCCAGGCGAGATTGCCGGCGCTTGCGGTGGTGATCACGCGGGCGCCGATATGCCTGGCGAGCTGGATGGCGAAGCTCGCGACGCCGCCCGCGCCGCCCTGGATCAGGATCGTCTCGCCCGATTTCAGCTTGAGCGTGTCCTCGACCGCACGGATCGCCGTGAGACCGGTGAGGGCGAGCGCGGTTGCGTCGACATGCGACAGCGCCGCCGGCTTCTTGGCCACGATGGCGGCGCCGATCGCGATCTTTTCGCAGTAGGTCCCGTCGCGGCCCGCTTCCAGCACGCCGAACACCTCGTCGCCGACCTTCAGATCCTTGACGTCGGCGCCCACCGCGCTCACCACGCCGGAGAAATCGCGGCCCAGGATCACCGGGAAGCTCGGATGATTGTATTCGCCGGCGCACACCTTCCAGTCGGCGCCATTGACGCTCGCGGCAACGGTATCGACCACGACCTGGCCGGGGCCGGGCGAGGGATCGGGAAGGTCGCCGTATTTCAGGACCTCGGGTCCGCCGTATTGCTCGATGTAAGCAGCCTTCATGATCTTCTCCCGTAAAGCGCGACCGGATTGTCCCAAAACGCCTTCTGGGCCAAGTCAGGTCCCAGAACCTTCTCTACCAGATCGATGTCCGTCGTCTGAAACGGCCGCGCCGCGCGCGTGGACGGAATATCGGTGCCGAACATCAGCGCATCGGGGCTCTTCGTAGCGATCGCTTCGAGTGTCGCCGGCACATCGAGCTTCACGCGGCCGAAGCCGGTCGCCTTCACCTTGCAGCCGGAGGCCACCAGGTCGAGCAGCACCGGCACGCCCGCGTCGGTCATGCCGAGATGGTCGATGGAGAGCTGCGGCAGCTTCGACAAGCGTTCGACATGCGGCGCCAATGCCGCGGCATCGGCATAGATCTCGGCGTGCCAGCCAGCGACCGCATGGACGCGGGTTGCCAGAGCGATGATGTCGTCGACACTGTCGAGCCGGCCGCGGAACAGGTTGAAGCGCACGGCGCGCACACCGATGCCGTCCAGTCGGGCGATCTCCACGTCGGGACAGTCGTTCGCGATCTGCGTCACCCCGGCCCAGCCGGCGCCCAGCTTGGGCAGGACGTCCATCAGCCAGGTCTGGTCGTTGGCCTGGAACGAGCCCGACACGACCGCGCCCGCCGCCACGCCGAGCGGCCGGGTTTCGGCGAGGTAGGCCTCGAGCGGAAAGGGCGGCGGGATGTAGCCCTGGTTGGCCACGATCGGGAAGCGATGGTCGATGATGTGACAATGGCTGTCGAACAGCTTTCGACTCAAGTCTTGCCTCCCCCGTTCCCGACACCATAGCGTAGACTGGGGCAAACGGCAGGCGCCAACGAAACCGGAGGAACGAGCATGAAGATCGGCATCACGATGTTTCCGACGGACTACGCGGTGCCGCCGCACGAGCTCGCCGTCGAGGCCGAGGCGCGCGGCTTCGAATCGCTGTGGTTCCCCGAGCACAGCCACATTCCCACCAGCCGCAAGTCGCCGTGGCCGGGCGGGCCTGAGCTGCCGAAATGGTACTACGACACCTACGATCCCTTCGTGGCGATGGGCGCCGCCGCCGTCGTCACAAAGAAGATCAAGCTCGGCACCGGCGTCTGCCTGGTGATCCAGCGCGATCCCATCCACACCGCCAAGGAGGTTTCTACCGTCGATCGCCTGTCGGGCGGCCGGGTGCTGTTCGGCATCGGCGGCGGCTGGAACGAAGAGGAGATGGCCGACCACGGCACGGCGTTCGGCACGCGCTTCAAGCTGATGCGCGAGCGCATCGAGGCGATGAAGGCGATCTGGGGCAACGCCAAGCCGAAATACGCGGGCGAGCTGGTGAAGTTCGACGAGATGATGCAGTGGCCCAAGCCGGTGCAGAAGCCGCATCCGCCGATCATCGTCGGCGGCGGCTTCCCGCAGGGCGCGCGCCGCGCCGTGGCCTATGCCGACGGCTGGATGCCGATCGGCGGTCGCGGCGGCGACACGCTGGCGATGCTTCAGCCGTTCCGCGAGATGCTGGTGGCGGCGGGCCGCAAACCGGACGAGGTGCCGGTGACGCTGTTCGGCACAGCCATGGACGGCGAGGCGCTGAAGCGCGCCCGCGACGCCGGCGTCGACCGCGCCGTGTTCGGCGTGCCCTCGGAGGCCAAGGACAAGGTCCTGCCGCTGCTCGACAAGGGCGCCGCCCTCATGCGCGCGATGTGATGCGCGCCATGTAAGGGTGGTGAGCGGGGGATGCCCGCCCGCTCACCTGCTTCAACCGCAGTCCTTTACGCCGGAACCGACCTTGTAGTTGCGCCCGCCCTGCCGGAAGCAGCCGTTGGTCCATGTCCCCTTCAAGGTCGTGCCGTTGGCAAGGGTGAGCGTGCCTTCTCCGTGTGCCTGGTCGTTGAGCCACTGGCCGTCGTAGCGGCTGCCATCGCGGTAGGTGAGCACGCCTCGACCAGTCTTCTTGTCTTTTGCGTAGTCGCCGTCGTAGCGGTTGCCGCTCGGCCAAATGAACGCGCCCCTGCCTTGCCGCTGGTCGTTGAGCCACTGGCCGTCGTAGCGGCTGCCATCGCGGTAGGTGAGC
>NZ_SCVH01000077.1 GCF_004296935.1 Reyranella sp. | reverse complement strand
CGGTCCTGCATGAGGCCAAGCATCGGGACGTCTCTCCTAGTGGGGGTCGTCTGGCGGGCCGTCGGCAATTGCCTTAGGCTTGTGGGCCATCCTTTGGGGGGAAATACACGATGCGGTCAATACGGGGTGTCGCAGTTGTGATGGGCAGCCTGGTCACCGTCTGGGGGCTCACGGCCGCTGCCGAGGTGGCCGAAGCCAAGACGAGCGGCGGCGGAGCAACGTTCCTCGAGGTCATCACCGGCCGCCTGGAACTCACGATCTCGCACTTTCCGGCACTGGCCGCCCATCTGGCGCGGTTGCCGGAGATCGTCGGGGGCCGCACGGCGCTGTTGCTGATTGGCATGATCGTCGCCGGCCTGGCGGCCGAGTACCTCGTGCGCTACCTCCTCAAGGGCGTGCGGCTCCGCGGGTTCGGACGCCTTGCCGCCGGCTCGGCCCTGCATGGCTTCTGGCGCGCGGTGCTGTTCGATGCCCTCGCCGTGGCGGCGTTCTGGGTGGCCGCCCGGCTGGTGCTCGGCCAAATCGGCGGCGGCGGCCAGAGCGTCGGCGGAAAGCTCGGCCAGATCCTCCTGATGGCGCTGATCTACTGGCGGGTGTTCAATCTGGTGTTTCTCGCCTGGCTGCGGCCCAGCGCGGCGGCCGGCCGCATCGCACCGGTCGACGACGTCACCGCGCGCGGCCTGTTGATCGGCCTCAACCTGATGGTCGTGCTGCCGCTCAGCGCCGACAAGCTCGGGGATATGCTGCTGGCGACCGGCGCCACCGCCGACGCGGTCCAGGTCGCCGACTTCTTCTACGTGGGTGTTATCGCCGTGGCGCTGATGGGCGTCGTCTGGCGCTGGCATCGTGAGATGGCGGCCTGGTTGACGGCAATGGTGCCGGAAGCCGGATTCGCCCGCCAGCTCAAGCTCGATATCGCCCGCAACTGGTGGATCGGCGGCCTGGTTTTCTACGGTCTGACCGGCGTGGCCGAACTCTACGGCGAACTGACCGGCAACGAAGCCGCACCGCGCGGCCTCGACGTGATCGAAGGCGCCGTGATCGCGCTCCTGCTGTTCGAGACGCTGATGCACCGCATCACCCGCCACATCGTGTCCGAACTGCCGATGGCGGGCGACGTGGTCGCCGACTGCGTGCGACTGGCCATCAGGCTCTTTGCCGTCATCGTCGTCGTCCAGGCCCTCATGGTGCAGGTCCTGGCGGCCTCGACCGCGGCTGAGTGGGCGGTCCATGATCGCGGCGCCAAGATCGCGGCGTTGAGCGCGGTGGCGATCTATGCGCTGTGGCGCTTCCTGCGCTACCGCATGGACTCCTACATCGCCTCCAATCCGCTGCCGTCGGCCGATGCGCCGGGCGAGTCCGAGGACGACGCCCAGGTGGCGGCGTCGCGGCTGCGCACCCTGATGCCGCTGCTGCGCGCCGTTTCCGGCGGCGTCATCGCCATCATCGGTACGTTGCTGGTGCTGTCCGAGCTCGGCGTCAACATCACGCCGCTGATCGCCGGCGCTTCGGTGCTGGGCCTCGCGGTGTCGTTCGGCAGCCAGTCGCTGGTGCGTGATGTCGTGTCGGGCGTGTTCTTCCTCGCCGAGGATTCGTTCCGCATCGGCGAGTATCTCGACTGCAGCAAGGTCAAGGGCACGGTCGAGGGTTTCAGCGTCCGCTCGCTCCGGCTGCGCCATCAGAACGGCCAGCTCCACATCGTGCCGTTCGGCCAGGTCGGCCACATCACCAACTTCAGCCGCGACTGGACGGTGGTGAAGTTCACCCTGGCCTTCATGCAGGGAACGGATATCGAGCTCTTGCGCAAGACGGTGAAGAAAATGGGCCTCGACATGATGGCGGAGCCGGCGTTCAAATCCGTCCTGATGCAGCCGCTCAAGATGCAGGGCGTCGTCGACATCAAGGACAGCAGCGTCATCGTGCGCTTCAAGTACATGGCGCGGCCGAACAATCCCGGCATCGTTCAGCGCGTCGCCGTCCGCCGCATGTACGATACATTCCCGGGGCTCGGCATCCAGTTCGCCCAGGCAACCACGTTCCAGATGCCGGCGGCGTTCGCGCCGCAGTCCCCGCCGGCGCCAGCACCGGCGCCGGCCGCCAAGGCCGCCGAATAGCAGATCACGCACGAGCAATGGAGAGATGAAATGGAAAAGCGCAAACTCGGAAAGTCGGGCATCGAATTCGCCCCCATCGCCTTCGGTGGCAACGTCTTCGGCTGGACCGCCGACGAGGCGACTTCGCACAAACTGCTCGACGCCTTCGTCGATGCCGGCTTCTCCTTCATCGACACCGCCGACGTCTATTCGCGCTGGGTGCCGGGCCACAAGGGTGGCGAGTCCGAGACCATCATCGGCAACTGGCTGAAGAAGGATCCGGCCAAGCGCAAGAAAGTCCAGATCGCCACCAAGTGCGGCATGGAGATGCCTGCCGTGGGACAAGGTCTGTCGCGCGCGCACATCGTGAAGTCGGTCGACGCGTCCCTGAAGCGCCTCAATACCGACCGCATCGATCTCTTCCAGTCGCACAAGGACGATGCGGCGACGCCGCAGGAGGAGACGCTCTCGACCTACGGCGAGTTGGTGAAGGCGGGCAAGCTCGGCGCCATCGGCGCCTCCAACTTCGACGCCAAGCGCCTGGCCGAGGCCGCAGCCATCTCCAAGGCCAAGGGCCTGCCGCGCTACGAGAGCCTGCAGCCGCATTATAACCTGATGGAACGTGGCCTGTTCGAGGGCGAGCTCGAGAACGAGTGCCTGAAGGAGGGCATCGGCGTCATCCCGTACTATTCGCTGGCCAGCGGGTTCCTGAGCGGCAAGTACCGCTCCGAGGCCGATGTCGGCGACGCCAAGCGCGGCGGCGGCGTGAAGAAGTACATCAACCCGAAGGGCATGGCGGTGCTGAAGGCGCTCGACGATGCGGCGAAGAAGACCGGCTCCAACCCGACGCAGGTGGCGCTGGCCTGGCTGATGCAGAGGAAGTCGATCACCGCGCCGATCGTGAGCGCCACCAGCCTGCAGCAGCTGAAGGACCTGATCGCCTCGCCCGGCATCAAGCTCGATCCCGAGTCGGTCGCCGCCCTCGACAAGGCAAGCGCGCCGGCCTGAGGCGGGAGCGGCGCATGCTCGTCTTCCGCCAGCTCTTCGATCCGACCTCGTCGACCTACACTTATCTTCTGGGGTGCAGTGTCTCGGGCGAGGCGGTGCTGATCGATCCGGTGTTCGAGCAGGTGAGGCGCGACGCCGCCCTCATTGCCGAACTCGGGCTGAAACTCCTGTGGACGCTCGACACCCACGTCCATGCCGATCATGTGACCGGCGCCTGGCTCCTGAAGAAGAAGCTCGGCGCCGGCATCGCGCTCTCGGCCCAGAGCGGCGCCGAAGGTGCGGACCGTCTGCTGGCCGATGGCGACCGCATCGCCTTCGGCAAGCGGAGCCTCGAAGTGCGCGCCACGCCCGGCCACACCAACGGCTGCGTCACCTACGTGCTCGACGACGAGAGCATGGCCTTCACCGGGGACTGCGTGCTGATCCGCGGCTCCGGCCGCACCGATTTCCAGCAGGGTGACGCCCGTGCGCTCTACCGCTCGGTGCGGGCGCGCGTCTTCTCGCTGCCCGATTCCTGCCTGCTCTATCCGGCGCACGACTACCGCGGCCTCACCGTCACCAGCGTGGCCGAGGAGAAGAAATTCAATCCGCGGCTGGGCGGCGAGATCGCCGAGGCCGACTATGCCGGCTACATGAAGAACCTCGACCTGCCGCACCCGAAGAAGATCGACGAGGCGGTGCCGGCCAACCTGCGTTGCGGGCGGCCGGGCAACGAGGCCGGTGCGCTGCCCGACGATCCGGCGTGGGCACCGCTGCGCTTCACCTTCTCGGGCGTGTGGGAAGTCGAGCCCAATTGGCTGGAGGAGAATCTCTCGAAGGTGCGCGTGCTCGACGTGCGCGAGCCGGCGGAGTTCACCGGCCCGCTCGGCCACATCCGCGGCGCCACCCTGATCCCGCTGGGCGAGCTCGCGGCCCGAGCCCAGGAACTGCCGCGCGACAAGCCGATCGTCGCCGTCTGCCGTGCCGGCAGCCGCTCGGCCCATGCCACCGCGATCCTGCAGAAGGCGGGGGTTGCCGACTTCGCCAACCTGCCCGGCGGCATGCTGCGCTGGCGTGCCGAGGGCCGCGCCGTCGAGGGCGGCGCGGCCTAGCGACTACTTGTCGAGGTAGCTTTCGCGAAACGTGAGGATGCTGGCGAAGGAGATCGCCGCCGCCGCCATCATCATGAAGGCGGGGCTCAGGTCCATCACGGTGCGGTCGATCAGCCAGGCGGCGGCAAGCGGCGTCAGCCCGCCCATGATGCCGAAGGCGATGTTGTAGCCCAGCGAGATCGCGGTGCAGCGCACGCCCTCGGGAGTCGCCTCGACCATGATCGCCGGCATGATGCCGAGCACCGTGCCCAGGATCAGCACCAGGCCCGCCTCGCCCAGCAGGATCATCGCCGGCTGGGGATGGTGCATCAGCCAGAACAGCGGCAGCGCGCCGACGAAACCCGCCGCCGTGGCCGCCAGCAGGAGCTTCTTGCGGCCGATTCGGTCGGAGAGCCAACCCATGCCCCACATCACCGGCAGCAGCAGCAGCATGCTGACGGTGTTGAAGCCGAGCGCCTGCGCCGGCGCGAGCCCATCGACGCTCTGCAGCCAGCTCACGACATAGAGAAACGCCAGGTAGAAGCCGACGGCGTTGAAGGCAGCGAGCCCTGCCAGCCGCGCCACCAGCCGCCCGTGATGGCGCAGCGTTTCGACCAGGGGAGGCGCGCCGTGCACGGCGGACGCCCCGCGCGGCGTCTCGACGATGTGGCGGCGCAGGAAATAGCCCGCCACTCCGACCAGCAGTCCCAGCAGGAACGGCAGGCGCCAGCCCCAGGCTTCCAGCGCCGCTGCCGGCATCGCCGCCGCCAGCAGCGCGCCCACCGCCGAACCCGACAGCATGCCGAGGTTGGCGCCGCACGAGGCCAGCGCCCCGATCGCGCCACGGCGGCCGGGCCCGGCGCGCTCGACCAGGAACACGAAGGCGGTCGTGGCCTCGCCGCCGACCGACAGGCCCTGCACCACGCGGAGCAGGGTGAGCAGGACCGGTGCCGCCACGCCCAGCACCTCGTAGCCCGGCAGCACGCCCACCAGGAAGGTCGGCACCGCCATCGCCATCACCGAGAAGGTGAGGGCGGCGCGGCGGCCGAAGCGGTCGGCGATGTGGCCGACCACGATGCCGCCCAGCGGCCGCATCAGGTAGCCGACGGCAAAGATGCCGAACGCCGCCAGCATCTGCGCAACAGGGCTTTCGACGGGAAAGAAGGTGCGGCCGATGGTGGCGGCGAAATAGCCGTAGATGGCGAAATCGTACCACTCGAGCACGTTGCCGATCGTGCCGGCGGCGATGAGGCGGCGGGTGTTGGGCGGAGTCATCGCTCGACTATGGCATAGGCAAGCGAAACGGACGCCCCCGAGGGAGCGCCCGTCGCAGTCCGCGGTGTGGACCGCCTACAGCCAGTAAGTCGGCACGCCGTAGTACTTGTCGACCTTGCGGCCGTAGTCCGGCGTCCACGAGAAGTCGTTGTCGTAGCTCGGGGCGCCTTCGAGCGTCTTCTTGTCGAGGTTCACGACATAGCCCTCCTTGCTGGTGTCGTACTTCAGGCTCGACCACGGCAGCGGATGGTGTTTGTCGCCGATGCCGAGGAAGCCGCCGAACGACATCACGGCATAGATCGCCTTGCCACTGACCTTGTCGATCATGATGTCTTCGACACTGCCCAGCTTGTCGCCCTTGGGATTGTAGACGTTGGTGCCGTTCACCTTCTCGGCGGCGATCAACGTGCCCGACGTGATCGTGGTGGCGTCTGCCATGCTTCAGTCTCCTGGGTTTGGTGTGGCGTCCGCGGTCAGCCGCGGACTATGGGGCAAACGCCGTCCCGCGGGACGGGTTGCATTACATTTCGGCGCGCATTCCTCGCGCAATTTGTTCATTGTATTCTCCCCCATGAAGGGGAACCCGAAGGAGAGTCAGCCCCGCTCGATCACCCGCTCGAGCCGCCGGCTCAGCGCCCAGGCCAATACAAGGAACACCAGCAGCAGCCCGACGCCGAGGCCCGACGAGGCGTTGCTGAGCGTCTTCTCCGAGACGAAGCCGAAGGCATAGCCGCTGCCGACAGTGGCGGCCGACCACACCCCCGCCGCTACGAAGTTGAGCGCCAGGAAGCGCGGCCATGGCAGGCTCGAGGCGCCATAGGCAAAGCCCGCGATGCCGCGAATGCCGTAGGGATAGCGGTGGACCAGGACCATCCAGGCATAGTGCCGGTCGGCGAGCCGAGCCACGAGCCGCACCGCACGCTCGACGCGCGGCCAGCGGCCGAGCCAGCGGGTACCGAAGCGCCGCCCGACCCAGAAGCGCACGATGTCGCCTGCGAAGCTGCCGGCCCAGCACACGCCGATGAGCGGCCCCAGTTCGAAGGCGCCACCCTGTGCCGCGTAGCCCGCGAAGATCGCCACCAGCAGCATGTGCGCGGCGGCGTAGGCGAACATGAAGCTGTACGCCGCCTCGCCGTGGTGGCGGATGATGTCGAGCAGGGACGCGAGATCGGTGGGGATCATGGCTCTCCCTACCGGAGCGCTTGCCCTGCCTCAACCGTCAAGCGCCGCCGCGTTCCGTGCCTACCGGAACCGGTCTTCCAGTTCCGACCAGCGCGACTGGCCTTCCTTGAACACGACCAGGAACAGTTCGCGAAACAGGCGCTCGATGCGCGGATCGCCCGGGCCCGAGGCGTCGGTCCAGGCCGTGGTGTAGGACAGCATGCGGTCGTTCCGGCAATAGATCGCATAGACGTAGAACACGCCGGGCTTGCCGGGGCGGAAGCGCGCCGGTTCGCCCGCGCACACCGGATCGGCGTTGAGGTTGAGCGCCGGATCGAACACCAGCACCAGCCGGTAGTCGGGGCTGGGCGGCGGCGAGGGCCGGTCGTAGGTGAAGGTGAGGGCCGGCCGCGGCTTGGCCGATTGCATCATCGGCAGCAGCGTGGCCGCCACCGTGGCTGGATCGACATTGGGGAAGGGATTGCCCGCCAGCACGACCTGGAACGGCTTGTTGTCGGTGGCGGACCAGAACTCGCGATAGTCGTACTGCGGCGCGTAATAGGCGCCGCCGACTGTTGCGGCGAGGGCGAGGGCCGGCAGGGCGGCCATGGCGGCCAGCGTGGCGGCGATCCGGCGGCGAAGACGCATGGGAGACTCCTAGGTTGAGCAACGCTACTGCCCGGGAGTCTGGCGGCGCAAATCAGGCTTCCGTGAGCTTTGGCGTGTGCGTCAAATCACCCCTGCCAGCGTGACGTGGCGCGCGCGCCGGGCGCGATCTCGTCCTCGGAGCGCACCGGCACCTTGGCCATGTGGCTGTAGCGCTGGGCCGCGAACCACAGCGCATAGTCGCCAAACCTGATCGGCGGATACTTCGCCGGCCGCACGACCGACTGGCAGGACGGCAGGCACTCGATCATCGTGTCGTGGTCGGGGTCGCAGAAGAACGGGATGGCGTAGCGGATCTGGCTCGAGACGTTGCGCACGCGGTGCGGCGTCGACAAGAACCGCTCGTTGGTCCAACGGTGGAGGATATCGCCGCCATTGACCACGAAGGCGTCCTCGACGCCCGGCGCGTCCATCCAGCGCCCGTCGGGCAGCAGGATCGACAGGCCAGGCACCTTGTTGGGCGGCAGCAGCGTCATGAACCCTGAGTCGGTGTGCGGCACCAAGCTCTCGACGCTCTCGTCGGCGCCGTCGATCAGCGGATAGCGCGACATGCGCAGGATCATGTGCGGTTTGGCGAAGCATCTGTCGAAGAAGCTCTCCGGCAGGTCGAGCGCCAGCGCATAGAGCTTCACCAGTCTCTGGCAGAGCGCTTCCAGGGTGGCGATGTAGGCCAGCGTCGTCTCGCGAAAGCCGGGCAGGTCCGCGGGCCATTTGTTGGGTGCGTGGAAACGCCGGCCCGACAGCACGTCGGGATCGTCGGCAGGGCGCTCGCGACGCAGGAAGTAGGCCTCGTTTTGACTGGGCTTCTTGCCCTGGGTGGCGGCGTTGCGCGGCGCCTCGCTGGCGATCGGCATGAAGCCGATATTGTGCTCGTCGACCTTGACCGCGAGCTTGGCTTCGGTCGGCATGGCGTGGAAGCGCGCCGCGGCGGCGTAGGTGTCGTCGATCATCTTCCGCGCCACGCCGTGGCCGGATAGATAGTAGAAACCGACATGCTCGAACGCAAAGCGCAATTCGACGGCGGCGCGCTCGGCAGCCCCCGGCTTGCCGGCGAGGTAGTCCGCGACATCGATCAGTGGAATCTCGCCGCCGATCATCGTTGGCTTCACCGGCACACCTGCGGCGGAATGGATGGCTGTCAGCATCGCTCGACCTCCGGACCTGCGATCGCGCAAACGCTAGCACGCGCGTCAGGAACGCGGCAAATGCGCCGGCCATGGCGTTCGTGCGGCGCATGGCACGCATGCCTGTCACCGCTCCTCACACCACCCGCGCCGCCGCTCGCCGCCATACCACCGCGCGAGTCCGTTCCTCACCAGCAGCCCACCCAGATCCTCGCCGTCGATCGTGACGGTGGCGAGCACGCGGCGGTATTTGTCGAGCTTGCCGGTCGGGAACACGGCCACCGTGCGCGTGTTCACCTGTTCGCGCACGAAGTCGGTGGCGCGGTTGCCCCAGTCCAGCTCCTGGGCGCATTGCGCCCGCGAGCCGGTTTCCGGTGTGTCGGCGTTGGCCAATCGCACGCGCGTCGGAAAACCTTCGAGCAGCAACTCGTAGGTGTCGCCGTCGAGCACCCGCAACAACGGTCCGGCTGTTTCCGCCGATCCCGGACGCGGGACGAGTAGCGCCACGCCGGCCAAGAGGAGGAGCAGCCAGCGCATGCCGCGTCATGGATGTCGATCGCGGCTTCGCGGAGGCGCTGAAGTGCTGGCAGTGCATGCAGAGGCACGAGCAAGAATGATCGCGAGAGCTCAAGAGTCGAGCGAGTCGTCTGCGCGCGGGCGGGCTATTTGGGTGGCAGGGTGCCCACGAAGCGGGTGGCGAGATCGATCCAGCGCCGCAGCTCGGCCTCGGGCGCGGTCCTGGCGTCGACCCAGACGAAACCACGCATCGGCCGGCCGGTGATATCCATCGGGCGCGCGCCCGGCCGCGACAGCGCTTCCGTCTCGAGCGCCGGGCCGACCCTGAACATGTAGCGTCCGACCTCAACGCCGCACATCATGTTGCCGCGCAGCATCCAGCAGATGCCGCCGAACATTTTCTTTTCGGAGATGCCGCGGCGGCGCTTCATCGCACCGCGCATGCGGTCGGCCAGATCGGCGTCGAACGGCATCGCTGTCTCCTCTGGTTCGTGGCTCGTGCGCGGGCGGACCGGTCTGGCCGGAGCGTGCTCAGGCTGGCCGGGTGATCCGGTGGGTCGTGGCACCATCCTCCGAGATGGCTGCATGCTCGAAGCCCGCTTCGACCTGCCAGTCGGTCAGGCTGACGCCGCCGCCCTTCTGCGGCAAGACCCTGGCGGCCGCGACGCGACACGCGGTGCCGCCCCGGCTGACATAGACGACGACACAGCCGTCGCCCGTCTCGACGGTCAGTTCCGCTGCCCGTACCAGAACGGCGCCGGTGTGGGCTCCGAGCAGCGGCGCATTGGACGGATGATCCACGACCAGACGCAACGCGCCGTCCCGCGTGTAGAGTCCGGCGTGCTGGTCCCGGCAGAGGCTGATCGAGTCGTTCCGGGTGGTGACTCGATCGGCCCTGGCTGCCTTGCTCATTCCGCGGCGACCTTGCGCAATGCGTCGAGCGTCGTCTCCGGCTCGGGCCGGTACCGGTAGTCCGGGTCGGCCTGGACGAATCGCACGAAGCCGTGGCCGTCGATGACGAACCGCGCCGGAACCGGCAGGCGCCACGACGGATCGCCGTTGCGAACCGCGAGGTCGTTGCCGAAGCCGAGATACACCGCCCTGAGATCATCGGGCAGGACGAAAGCAAGGCCGAAGGCCTCGGCAGCCGTCGACTTCTCGTCCCAGACGATGGGAAAGGTGAGCTTCTGTTTGGCGGCCATGTCCGCCGTGCGCGCCGGCAACTCGGGCGAGATCACGACGAGCGAGGCGCCGATGCCCGCAATGTCGGCGTAGATGGTCTGCAGAGCGTCCAGCTCATGCCTGCAATAGGGTCACCACGATCCCCGGAAGAACGACAGGACCAGGGGGCCGCCGGCGAGAAGCTCGACCGACGAGACCCGGCGGCCGTCGTGGTTGGCCAGTTCGAAGGCGGGCGCAGGTTTGCCGACCGGCACGATGCGGTCGAGGATCCCGGACTTCCGCAGATCGTCCGTCGCGCGATGCATGATCGCCGCCCGCTCGGGCGGAATCCGTCCCGCGCTCGCCGCGCGGGTTTCCGCCAGCTTGTCTGCCAGGGACATGATCTACTCCTTCGTTCGGGGTGAGGTCAGCTTGTTGTAGGTCTCGCGGATCGCGAGGATCGTGTGCGCGGCGCAGCCGTTCTCGCGCTCGAGGTTGGCCCTCGCGTAGTCGGCCGATGTCATCATGGCGATGAAGGCGGCTCGCGACGGATAGTGGACCAGCGCCACGTAATCCCACTGGTTCTCCTTTGCCGGGCCGAGCGCCACGGCCTCTGCCGTTCCGGTCCAGACGATGGTGCCGCCCTGGGCCTTGATCGTCCTGATGGCGAGCGCGCTGTAGCGCAGGTAGGCGTCCCAACCGGTGCCGTTGCCGTCGAGCGAGCGTTCGCGAAAGCGCATCAGGTTGAGCATGACGACCGGCGCGTCGTCCGGCAGGGCGGACAGGGCCTCCAGATTGAGATGCTCGACGGTCGCGACACGGTCGTTCATGGCTTGCCTTCAGGCTTTCGATATTGCCGGCACGTTCAACAGGTCGAGCGCCGGGCGGACGACGCTGTCGAGAAGCGCGCGGTCGGGTCTGGTGCGCGCCAGTACCCGGATCCCCAGCAGGATGCCCAGCAGATGGGCCGAGACACCTGCCGCATCGATGTCGCGCGGCACCTGTCCGGCGCGGCGGGCGGCCTCGATGTTGCGCTGGAAGAAGGCACGGATTTCCTCGAGGTAGCCGGCAACGACCTTGCCGATTTCGGCATCGTGCGGGGCGACGTCGAGTGCCGAGTTGACCAGCAGGCAACCCTTGCGCGCACGGTCCTTCAGGGACCGGTCGATGATCTCGGCGAGAAAGGCTTCGATCGCCTGCCTGGGCTGGCCGGCCGCCTCGTGCCTGGCGATGCGCTCGCGCGACGAGCGGTTGGCGTAGCGCTCCAGTGCCGCCACGAACAGGGCGCGTTTTCCGCCGTAGGCGTTGTAGAGGCTGGCGCCACCAATGCCCATGTGCGCCGCCAGGTCGCGCACCGACGTCGCCTCATAGCCGCGCGCCCAGAAGCAGTCGACGGCGCCGTCGATGGCTTTGTCCTGGTCGAATTCCTTCAGGCGGCCCATTCCGCGAACTAATCATCATTCTAGAGCGTTCGCTACAAAAAACTGGAATGTCATCATGGCATAATGCTTGCTGTTCGACGTCTGCGGTGCCGAGGCGACGGCTCATCGCGCCGCGTCACGGCGTCTCCCGGGTGATCGAGAGGACAGAGGATGTTGGGCATTCCCAGGCGCTATGGACACTTCGTCTTTGCTGTCATCCAGTCCGGCATGACCTCCGCCATTGCCGCCGCCATCGCGAGCGCGCCATTTCTCGACGACTCCACTTTCGTGATCCACTGGCTCGGTTCGTGGTTGGTGGCCTGGACCGTCATGGCTCCGATCGTGCTCCTTGCCGCACCGATCATTCGACGTCTCGTCCTCGCCCTGACGATCGTCTCTGAACCGGACTAGAGGAAGAGCGGCCGCTGCTTGGGGCGTCGGCTCGCGCCGTTGTCGTCACGGCCGCGGGTTGATCACCGCTTCCCTGTCATGAAGGTAGAGCCCGCGGCAGTCCTTGGGCGCCGACCAGTTGGGATGCGACCACTTGGTCGGCCGCCGGATGGCGACGGCGTATTTGTTGGGATCGTCCGGCGAGAGGCTGACGAAGCATTGCATGTCCTCGCCGCCGCTGCGGTAGCCGCTCACCTCGAACACCGGGCCCACGATCTCCGGTAGGCGCACGCCGGCGGCGCGGAGATCGGCGTAGAGCCTGTCGATCGCGCGCTCGTCGCGCATCACCGGGTAGGAGGCGAACTGGTCGGACAGGGCGCCGTTCACCTTCAGCGACGACATGTTCTGCTGGATGTTCTCCAGCATGTAGCGCTTGGCCTGCCGCGGCGTCAGCGCCCGCACCTGCGCGGGCGCCGACGGATCGGTCCAGCCGGTCGAGTGGTTGCAGATGTTGATGGCCTGCTCGGCCGCGCTGATGGCGGGGCGGGCGAGGGCGATGGGGCATACTTTGAGGGTGAGGAATTCCTCGGTGGTGTTCACATAGGCGAAGGCGTCCTGCGGCTTGGTCATCATCGCGGCTACAAACCGGGGATCGATGCCGAGGTCGGCGGCATAGAGCATTACCGCCGTGGTCGCGGCCCGGGCTTCGGTGAAACCCTGGCGCCGGCCCTGCAACGGATCGTCGGTGGTCGGCGCCTGGGCGCTGTTGGGGTTGAGGTAGAAGGCGTGGAAGCCCAGCTTGGCGCCGACTTCGAGGCGGTGGCTCGGCGTTCTTTCGGAAGATCCATGTGTCGAGGTACCGCCGAGGAAGGCGAGCGCACAGGCCGACAGGCAGATGTCTTTTTTGCGCACGACGGTGGCGACATTGTAGTCGCGAAACAGGTAGCCGATCCTGAGGCCTTCGTTCAGGTCGCCGCCCAGGCTGGAGAGCTCGACCGTGGCCAGCGGCGCGTCGGGGGACACCTTCGACTGGCCTTTCAGGCGCGCGAGGAGCTGCCGCATCGCGTCGGCGTCGCCCTGCCTGAAGGGTCCCTGCAGTCGGATCATGACCGCGAGGCCGGGGCCCGGCCCTGTCTTGACCTCGATGTCCGCGGCCTGCGCCGCGGCTACGCACAGGAACAGCAGGCTTGCCGACAAGCCTCCGACGATGGACTGCCTCATCTCCATACCCTTTACGCCAGGACCACAGGATCGCTTCCAGGGTACGGCGCGCACCGCCCGACGGACGGGACACGCGGGATCACAGGGGTGTGAGCGGTCCGCGGTCAGCAGGGGGGGCCAGCACATGCCGCGTCATGGGCGTCGATCGCGGCTTCGCGGAGGTGCCGGCAGGCGAGGCTGCGGTACTCACCGCCTTGCTCTTGCTCCAGGAGTTGGGTGATGCGCGGCCGGCGCTTGGTGTTGGCAGCCTTCCGCCACCGCAAGAGTTGGCTTCAGCGAGGCTGAAAGCGGTGTCCCTTGATTCCGCTGCACTTCTGGGGTCGTCTCAAGAGCGGTTTCCGGGAAGGGCTGTGCCGCGTACCACGTGCCACGCGCAGTCATTTGGTCGGAAGCTTCGGCAACCAAGGGAGGTCCATATGCGCGTGATTCATTTCGCCGCGATATGTCTGGCTCTGGCGTTCGCCTCTTCGACATCATCCTTCGCGCAGACCGATCGAACGAAGCCCGCCGGCACCGCGGATACGACGCCACAAGCCGGCACGGCAGCACCCTCGACAACGACGGCCAGGCCTTCCGGCACGACCCGGCCGCCTCGGGCGACCGGCGCACAGGTGGCAACGCCCATGACGGAAGGCGAGTGCGGCAACCTTGGCGGTTCCGTAATCGGCGGCGTCAACGCCTGCCTCAGCGGCAAGGCTTGCCAGACCACGGGCGAGGACAAGCAGGTCCATGCCGTCTGCATTACGAAGCAGTGACCGGAATGCGATACCGGATCGGATCAGGGAGGATGACATGCGCTTGAACACTCTTGCGGCGGTTTGCCTTGCTGGAACGTTGGCTGTCTCGGGTTCCGTTTTCGCGCAGGCGGATCGGACCAAGCCCGCCGGTGCGGCGGGGACGACGTCAGGAACCACACTGGGACCCACGGTGGCGCCTTCGGCAACGACGACCGCACCCACCGGCCCGGGCCGGCCGTCCCGGGCGCCGGGAGGGCTGACCGCGCTGCCCTTGACCGACGCCGAATGCAAGGGGTTGGGCGGCAAGCTCGCGCCGAGCGATACCTGCGCAACGGGAAGGGATTGCATCCGCGCCGATCAGGACGGCGTGCTGCATCACTCCTGCATTACGGTCAAATAGCAGGGGCCGGCGTGGCCGGGTTGCGTTTCCCCTGCGAATCCGGGGCGAAGATGGGTCCATGAAAAACGAATGAAATCATGATGTTGTCACAGAGTCTTCATGGCGTCGCCAAGGCCGGGGGTGTTCAATGGCGCCATGCAGCCAATCGACATCGCCGACACCCTGGACCGCTTCCAATGGGACGCCCTGCGGGCGCTGGGCGCCCCATCTCCCGACCCCAGCCGCCTCTGCGGCGCCGCCGTCGAACAGCTCCTGCGATCGGACCTGCTCGAACTGCGCGACGACCGCCCCGCGATCACGCCTAAAGGCCGCCAGGTGATGGTCTACGGCTCGCCGCGCCTGTGGAATTCATAAGGGCGCCGCCGCGCGTGGCCGCCCCCGTGCCCTATAGCGGGATGACTTGAGGTTCGGACTCCGTTTTCGGGTTCTTCCGGACCGCTCGCATCCCGC
>NZ_SCVH01000076.1 GCF_004296935.1 Reyranella sp. | reverse complement strand
GCCGCTGTTGCTGAAATCGGCGCCGCGCAACCAGCGGGCCGCCAGGGTCCATGCCCTGCTGGGGCAATGGAACCACTTCATGCTGACGAGCCGGCCGGAGCCGCTGATCTACACGGCCTGGATTACCGAACTGCAGCGCGGCCTGCTTGCCGACGAACTGGGCGACGAACTCTACAAGTCCCTCGCCGCGCCCAACGTGGCGCTGATGACGCGCATCCTGCGCGAACAACCGGGCTGGTGCGACGACGGCGGCACGCGCGTCACCGAGACCTGCGACGATGCGATCGCGCAGGCACTCGACCGCGCGCTCGACGGCATCGCACAGCAACAGGGTGCCGACCCCGACAAATGGCAGTGGGGTCGCGCGCATCTCGCGGTCCATCGCCACCCGCTGTTCGATGGCGTACCGCTGCTGCGCGACCTCGCCTCGGTGCGCTTCCCGTCCGACGGCGGCGCGCAGACCCTGAACCGGGCCCAACCCTCATATCGCGGGCCGCGGCCCTTCGATGCCGTGCACGGCGCCGGCTATCGCGCCGTCTACGACTTTGCCGACCTCGACAACAGCCGCTTCGCCATTCCACTCGGCCAATCGGGCAACATGCTGTCGCCGTGGGCGCGCAACTTCGTCGATCGCTGGCAGGCGCTGCGCTACATCGAGATCAGCGGCACCCGCGCCGAGGCCGCCCGTACCGCCATCGGCACGCTGACACTGGCGCCGCCGTCGCGCTGACGCTCACGCCGGCGGGGCGGATGGCTGAGGCCGGCTCACCCGCAGCTTGTCGATGCGCCGGCCGTCCATGTCGACGACCTGGAAGTGCCAGTCCTGGTACGTGAACGACTCGCCCGCCTTGGGCAGACGGCCGAACTCGCCCAGCGCGAAGCCCGCGATTGTATGAAACCGGACCTTGTCCGGCAGCTTGCAGCCGAGCCGATCGAAGATGTCGTGGGCCGGCGCCATGCCGTCGATGAGGAATGCGCCGTCGTCGCACTCGACGATATCGGGTTGCCCGCCGTCGAGGTCCGGCAGATCGCCGGCCAGCACTTCCAGCAGATCGGACTGAGTGACGATCCCTTCCAGCCCACCATATTCGTCAACGACCACCACCAGCCGGACCGGCGCCTGCTTGAACTGCTCCAGCACCTTGAAGATCGGCATGGTCTCGTGAACCAGGAGCGGCTGACCGACCACGGCCAGCGGATCGAGCGCCCCGCCGCCCAGCACCTGGCCCAGCAGGTTCCGTTTCGCCACCACGCCCAGCAGTTCGTCGATGCCGCCCCGCGCGAGCAGGAGTTGCTCGTGCCGGCTCTCGAGGATGGTCTTCAGGACCTCCTCGCGATCGTCGTCGGCGTCGATCCAGTCGACTTCGGTGCGCGGCGTCATGATGTCGCCGATCCGACGGTTGCCGATGTCGAGCGCCCGCACCACGACTTCCTGCTGTGTCTCCTGCAGCAGGCCCGCCTCCTGGCTTTCGGTAACCAGGAGCTTCAGCTCGCCAGCTGAATGCAGCGAGGCCTCGCCCGTCCCGGATTGCAGGCCGCACAGGCGAAGCACGAGATTGCCGAGGCCGTTGAGAACGGTGATCGCAGGACTGAGCAGCCAGCGGAACAGGCCGAGCGGCCGCACCACCCACAGCGCCGTGCCCTCGCTGCGCTGGAGAGCGAGGCTCTTGGGCGCCAGCTCGCCCAGCACGATATGCAGGGCGGTGATGAGGACGAACGAGAGGGCGACCGCGATGGCATAGGAACTGATACCGACCAGCGACCCGAAGCTGCCGGCCAGCACGGGCTCGATCAGGCGGGCGATCGCCGGCTCGCCGATCCAGCCCAGCGCCAGTGAGGAAATGGTGATGCCGAGCTGGGTGGCGGCGAGATTGGAGTCGAGATTTTCCAGCGCGCGCTCCAACGCCTTGGCGTTCATCCTTCCGTCGGCAACCAGCTCGACCACGCGGCTACGACGGACGGCGACGAGCGAGAATTCGGCCGCGACAAAGAATCCGTTGGCGGCAACAAGCAGAAAAACGGCCAACAGGCCGCCGAATTCGAACATGCCCTATTCTCCTGCAGATGCCGCCCGGCCCGGCTCTAACGCGGCTTGTTCCCGGCCAGGGTGATGCGATGCATGACGCGGCGATGGCCGTGGTAATCGTTGATCGGGTTGTGCATCGCCGCCCGGTTGTCCCAGAAGGCGACCGACCCCACCTCCCAGCGGAAGCGGCAGGTGAACTCCGGCCGCACCTGATGCTCCCACAGGAAACGGAGCAGCGGCAGGCTCTCCTTCTCGGTCCAGTCCTTGATGTGCGCGGTGTGTGCCTCGCTGGTGTACAGCGCCTTGCGACCGGTCTCGGGATGGGTGCGCACGATCGGGTGTTCGGCCGAAAAGGTCTTGTGCTCGACGCCGGCCGCCTTCATGCGGTCCTCCCGCGTCTTGGTGACCTCGGCCTTGATCGAAGAGCTGACCCCGACAAGGCCTTCCAGCGTCCGCTTCAGCCCGTCCGACAGTGCCTCGTAGGCGAGATACTGGTTGGCGAACATCGTATCGCCGCCGTAGGGCGGCACCTCGCGCGCCAGCAGCATGCTGCCCATCGGTGGTTCCGCCAGGTAGGTCGTGTCGGAATGCCAGATGCCGCCGAAATTGTTGCGCTCGTGTTCGAGCTTCACGACCGCCGTGATCATCGGCAATTCCGGCAAGCCTTTCAGCTGGGGGTACTCGATCGGATCGCCGAACTTGCGAGCGAAGGCGAGCTGCTGGTGCGGCGTTGCCTTCTGGTCGCGCAGGAAGATGACGAGATGGTCGAGGAATGCCTGGCGCATCTCGGCTGCGACCTCGTCGTCGAGCGTCCGCGAAATATCGACGCCAAGAACCTCAGCGCCCAGCGCGCCGGCGATCGGCCGCACCTCGATGTGGCGGTAGTTGCGCATCATGTCTCCTCCGCTCAACGCTTCGTCCAACCGGGTAGCGTCTTGGCCTTGAAGGCCCTGATGCCCTCCGCTGCCTCGGGACGGCGCAACAGGCCGACCAGGCTTTCCGCCGCGTCGTCGAGCACTGCCCGATCATCCCCCGTGGCGGAGGCCAGCACCAGACGCTTGGCGGTCGCCAGCGCCTGCGGCTCCATCTTCTGGATATCGTCGAGCAGAGCCCCGAGGGTCGCATCGATTTCCGCCGCGCTGCAGCAGAGGTAGCGCCCGATCCCCAGGCGATGGGCTTCGGTGGCGTCGATCACCCGTCCCGTAACCGCAAGGTCGCGCACCGGCCCCTCGCCCAGGCGGCGGACCACGAACGGGATGACCTGTGATGGGATGAAGCCCACCTTGGGCTCGGGCAGGCCGAACCTGGCGCTGTCGTGCAGGATCACCACGTCCGAACAACAGGCCATGCCGAAGCCGCCGCCCACTGCCGAGCCCTCTACCACCGCGATGGTGGCCTGCGGCAGGGCATCGAGGGCGAGCAGCGCATCGCCGAACTGGCGGTACGCAGGCACCAGTGGATCCTTGGCACCCTTGCCCGGCGTCGGCGGCATGTCGGCCATGGCGTCGAGATCACCGCCGGCGCAGAAATGTCCGCCGGTGCCACGAAGCACCAGCACGCGACAGGTCGCATCGTCGCGCACCCGGGCGAAGGCATCCTCCAGTTCGAGCATCATGTCGTGGGTGAGCGCGTTGCGCCGCTCAGGCCTGTTCAGCCTGAGATGCGCCACCGCGCCGTCGCGCGACAGGTCGATCGTGGTGTAGACTCGGCCGATCATGGTTAATGTCTTACCGGGCGGGTATGCGGGCAACAAGATGACGCGTTTCGTGGTTCCGCTGCTCGCAGCGATCCTGATGATTTCCTCCGCCTCGGCACAGGAATGGAGCCAGGTGTCGACGCCGTCGCCCGGCCCGACCCAGGTCATCGGATTCTACTCGGCGGGCTGCATCCAGGGCGCGCAGGCCCTGCCCACCGAAGGGCCGGGCTACGAAGCGATCCGCCTCAGCCGCAATCGCAACTGGGGCCACCCCGTCACCCTCGACTTCATCAAGCGCTTCTCCGACCAGGTGCGCGCCGCAGGGCAGAGCCAGCTCTATATCGGCGACATCGGCCAGCCGCGCGGCGGTCCGATGAGTTTCGGCCACGCCAGCCACCAGGTCGGCCTCGACGTCGACATCTGGTTCGAGCGCCAGCCCGGCGCGCGCCGGGCGCCGGCCGACCGCGAGAACCCGAGGCTGCGCTCGCTGGTACGCGCCGACGACGGCGGCATCGACGACGCGGTATTCACCGACCAGCACATGGCCTTGCTGCGCATGGCGGCGAGCACGCCGGGCGTCGACCGCATGTTCGTGAGCAAGTGGATCAAGGAACGAGTCTGCAACACCGCCACGGGCAATCGCGCCTGGCTGCGCAAACTCGTGCCCTGGTACGGCCACGACGAGCATTTCCACGTCCGGCTCCATTGCCCGCCGGGCAATCCGCAATGCCAGCCGCAGGCCACCTACTCGGACGATGACGGGTGCGGCGAGGCCCTCGACTCGTGGTTCCGCAAGGCGCCGATCACGCCGCCGCCTCCCGGTACTCCGGTAAAGCCCTATCGGCCGAAGCTGCCGCCGGCCTGCCAGCAAGTGCTGAACGCGCGCTGAGCGCGGATCAAGGGCTCCCGCAGGCGTCAGCTCGGGCGTGGGCTTCCGAGTCGATCGGCTCCCATCCACCGACCGTCAACGAGCGCCGCCATTCCACCACGCTCGCGCCGCTGCCGGTTCGCCGTATGATGTAGTTGATGGCCATCTGCGTGCCATCGCCCAGCGTGAGCGTCACCGTCGCCACGCCATCCTCGGCCTGGATTCGCGGGACTCCGGTGAACCCGCCGATGGGACGCGCGGCGAGGCAGTTCGTCATGACCGTGTAGGGAACATTGTAGGCCGCCGACCAGATCGGTGGATTCGGCTGAGGCTTGCTCGTAAGGCCAGTGGTGGTGCAGGCGGCCACACCCGAGGCGAGCAGAACGAAGCACAGTGTCCGGGTCGTCATCGCTTGCTTCTTCCTCTTCTATTCACCTTGGTCCAGCAGCGTACCGGCGCGCCTGGAGGCGCGGAAGAACCACTGAAATATCTGGAAGCCGACGACCAGGTAGCCCACCGACAGGCCGAAGGCGATGGCGAGCATGTCCCAGTGCACGGTCTTCTCCGACAGGATCGCGCGCATGCCCTCGAAAATGTAGGCCGGCGGCAGCCCCCACGAGATCACCTGCAGCCATTGCGGCAGCACCGACACCGGATAATAGACGCCGCTCACCGGCATCAGGATGAAGACGGCCGCCCAGGCAAAGCTTTCCGCGCTTTGCCCGACCCGCATGATCATCCCCGACATGGCAAGCCCGATCGACCAGGAGAACATCTGCAGGATGGCGAAGAAGGCCACCAACGGCAGGCCGAGCGAGTAGATGTTGTAGCCGAAGAAGACCCAGGCCATCAGCGACACCGGGACCAGGCCCAGCAGCGTGCGCAGGAGGGCTGCGATGATGATGCCGGTCGCCATCTCCCAGGATCGGATCGGGCTCACGAACAGATGGCCGAGATTGCGCGACCACATCTCCTCGAGGAAAGCGATGGAGAGCGAGAGGTTGCCGCGCACCACCACTTCCCACAGCAGCAGGCCCGACAGCAGTACGCCTGCCGCCTGGGCAACGAACGAGGCTTGCGGCAGCAGGTACTGGGTCATGAAGCCCCACATCACCATCTGCACCGCCGGCCAGTAGATCGAATCGACCAGCCGCATCACCGAGCTGCGCCAGATCCAGACATGGCGCATCACCAGGGCATAGATGCGTTCGATGGAGCCGCTCATTGCGCCGCCTCGCCCTTCTTCAGCGCATCTAGGCCTCGGCCGCGGCCGCGCGCCATGTCGAGGAACACCTCCTCCATGTCCTCGCGTCCGAAACGCTCGATCAGCTCGCGCGGGCTGCCGCGCTCGAAGACGCGGCCGGCCTGCAGCAGGATCACGTCGTCGCACAGCCGCTCGACCTCGCTCATGTTGTGCGAGGCGAGCAGGATCGTTGCGTGGGTCTCGCCCTGATATTCCTTGAGGTAGCTGCGCATCCAGTCGGCGGTATCCGGATCGAGCGAGGCCGTTGGCTCGTCGAGCAGCAGCACGTCGGGCCGGTTGATCAGCGCCTTGGCCAGCGCCACCCGCGTCTTCTGCCCGGCCGAGAGCTTGCCGGACGGACGATCGAGGAACTCGGCGATCTGCATGCGTTCGGCGATTTCCATCACCCGGACGCTCAGATCCTTCACGCCATAGAGCCTGCCGTAGAAGGCGAGGTTCTGGCGCACCGTAAGGCGATGCGGCAGGTCGACGTAGGGCGACGAAAAGTTCATGCGCGGCAGCGCCGCGTAGCGTCGCTTCAGCATGTCGATGCCCAGCACCTCGATCTGCCCGGCCGTCGGCTCGAGCAACCCCAGCAGCATGGCGATGGTCGTGGTCTTGCCGGCGCCGTTGCCGCCCAACAGCCCGAGCACGGTGCCGCGCGGCACCGTGAAGGTCAGATCATCGACTGCGACGATCTCGCCGTACACCTTGCGCAGGTGCCGGACATTGAGGGAGGGGCTGTCGGGCATGACGGCATCATAGCGCCTTGATCGCGGCTTCGATGCGGTCGAGGCCCTTGCTCAGCCGCTCGGCGCCGGAGGCGAAGCAGAGGCGGATGTTGCCGGTGCCGCCCGGACCGAAGGCCTCACCGGGCGCCAGCCCCACCTTGTGCTCCTTCGCGAGTTTCTTGCAGAAGGCCATGGTGTCCTCGACGCCATCCACCGAGAAGAAGGCATAAAACGCCGCTTCCGGCCGCGCGATGGTGACCTTGGGCAGGCCCGAGAGGCGCTGGAATACCTGCTCGCCGCCGGCACGGCAGCGCTCGACCATCTGCGCCACGAAATCGTCGCCCTTCTCGATCGCCGCGACCGCGCCTCGCTGCAGGAACGCCGGCGCACCCGAGGTGTTGATCTGGACGAGCTTGGCGATCTGGTCGCCGAGCTGTGCCGGGTGCGTGAGCCAGCCCAGCCGCCAGCCGGTCATCGCCCACGGCTTGGAGAAGCTGTTGAGCACGATCAGCGGATCGTCGGGCCTGGCATGCTCCAGGAACGACGGCGCCACCTGCCGCCCGTCGGGACGCTTGGTGTAGATCAGCCGGGCATAGACCTCGTCGGCCATGATCCAGATGCCGCGCTTGCGGGCGAATTCCAGCAGCGCGCGCTGCTCGTCGGACGACATCACCCAGCCGGTCGGATTGCCCGGCGAGTTGACAAAGATCGCCCGCGTGCGCTCGTCCACCGCGTCGAACACGCGCTGCAGGTCGAGCTTCCAGCCGCCGAGCGTGGTGCGGTCGAGCGCCACGTATTTCGGCACGCCGCGCATCAGCTTGGTGGCCGAGGTTATGTTGGGCCAGATCGGCGAGACGATCACGACGTTGTCGCCGGGATCGAGCAGCATCTGGCAGGAGAGCAGGATCGCCTGCATGCCGCCGGTGGTGACGCTGATGCGGTCGATCGGGCATTTGATGCCGTAGAGCCGCTCGGTATAGGCGCTGAGCGCGGCCCGCAGGTCGGGAATGCCACGCTGCCACGTATAGAAAGTCTCGCCCGCCTGCAGGCCCCGGGCCGCCGCGTCGCGCACGAAGTCGGGCGTCACCAGATCGCCCTCGCCGAACCACAGCGGCACGACGTCGGGATCGCCGAACACGCTCATGGCAACGTCGGAGATCGGCGATTCGGGCAAGTTCCCGATGGGGCCGCTCAGCGACGCTGTGAGGCCCGGCGGGAGGAAACGATTGTCGGTCTGCATGGTCTCCGACTAGCGCATCGTTCCCGGCAATGCCAGCCGGACAGACCTAGACTTTCTCATAGGCGCCTTGATTGCGGCACCTCAGCGGCCGTCGGGGTCCTCCAGCCAATCGTGCTCGAGCATCCGGAGCCGACTGGTGACGGAGAGCAGGAACGCCGTCGACCAGCCGAACAGAATCAGCCCGTTGCCGGCCTCGATGGCGCCAAACAGCCGCCACTTGCCGTCCAGCACGATGTCGCCGTAACCGAGCGTGGTGAAAGTCACGGTCGAGAAGTACAGCGCCGATTCGAAATCATTGACGGCGCCGATCACCCAGAACGCGGCTCCGTAGAGCCAGATCTCGACGCTATGAATGGCGACGAGGCCCAGCACGACGAACAGGATCACTCCGAGCTGGGCGGGACGGCTTTCGTGGGCACGGAAGCGGTGGGCGCGGTCGCGCAGGATCCACAGCAGGCCGAGCAGGCCGCCGAGATGAATGGACACGGTGAGGCTGACCATGAAGGTCGCAAGCGCGAGATTGGCGAACATCGTCACATGATCAATGTTCGGCACCTGACGGGCAACGGCCATTCCGCCGCCACGGAGAAGCTCTGTGCGTCACCTTTGTGGTCAGATGACAGCGCGATTGCGAAGCGTTAACCTCCACCTTGGGGAGTATCCATGTCCAACGGCACAAAAGAATCGATGCTGCAGACCTGGCTGGCCGAGCAGTATGCGGGCGTCTACGCCGACGGCCGCCGCTGCGACGAACTGGGCTACCTGCAGTGCAAGATCATCCTCAAGCCAGAGCGCTTCACGTCGGCGCATGTCTTCAAGGAATATGCGGCGCTGGTGCGACGCGCCGCCGAAGCCACCGGCATCGGGTTCCAGCACACGCCGAAATCGCAGCAACGGCCCGAAGTGCGCGAAGTGCTGTTCCTCGATACCGGCGACTACCACCTCTACAACAACTCGTTCATCTGCCGCCGCCGCATCGCCTACGAGGATGGCTTTGCCATCGGCGACCCCGAGATCGTCTTCAAGTATCGCAGCGACGACATGGCCAAGGCCCAGGCGATCGACGTCCGGCCCAGGATCGACGGCAAGTACAAGATCAAGTTCAAGCTCGAGGTCATGCCGCTCAAGGAGAAGATCGGCGGCCTCCGTCGCCTGCTGTCGCACAATGTCGAGTTTGGCCTCAGCCAGGCGCCCGAGGCGGCGCGCATCGTGATGTCGTCGCTCGGACACATGTCGCTGCCGGAACTCGCCCAGATCTTCCCGGCCCTGTCGGCGATCTCGGCCGACGGTCCTTCCGATGTCTCTCTGGTCAATCAGACCATCGTCGAGGAGCTGCTGCAGGACATCTGCGTCCTCGATTTCGGCCATCACACGGCCGCCACCGCCAATCTCGGCCTGTGGCGTTCGCGCGGCGATCACCACGCCTTCGTCGGCGAGTTCGCCTATCAGCTTCGCTTCGCGGGGCCCGCCGACATCAGCCACAAGGCATTGCAGGCCTGCGAACGCTTCTTCCTCGAGCTGCAGCAGATCTCCGCCGATTGGGTAGCGCTCACAACGACCAAGACGGGCGCCGTCTACCGCCTGAAGGGCAACCCGCCGCAAGCCCACGAATGAGCAAGTCTCCCGCCGTCGCCCCGCCGGTGGCGCCACCCCCTTCGCTGTGGCGGCTCTTCCTCGGCTTCCTGATGATGGGCGCCACCAGCCTCGGCGGCGGCGTCATCGCCTATCTCCGCACCGGACTGGTCACCCGCTACCGTTGGCTCGACGATGCAACCTTCGTCGAACTGATGGCGATCAGCCAGAGCCTGCCCGGACTCAACGCCACCAACATGTCGATCCTGGCCGGCGACCGCCTGCGCGGCTGGCCGGGGGCCCTCGTCGCCGCCCTCGGCATGTGCCTGCCCGGCGCGTCGATCATGACCGCCGCCGCCTTCGCCTACGGCATCGGCGGCGACGATCCGGTGTCGAAAGCCTTCCTGCACGCGATTGCGGCCGGCGCGGTCGGCCTCATCACCGTGGTCCTGGTGCAGCTCGGCGCCAAGATGCTGACCGAGATTGCCGACTATGTCTTCGTGGCGCTGACCGCGGTGCTGGTCGCATTGTTTCATGTGCCCGTGCCCTACGCCCTGATCGGTGTCGGTGCGCTGGCCATCTGGTGGCACAGGCCTCGGAGCACGGGCCCGCACAAGGCCACGGATCCCCAGCCGAACGATCCTGCGTCATGAAGCAGCTCATCGATCTGGCCACTGTCTTTGGCTATATCTCGCTGCTGACGGTCGGCGGCGGCATGGCGGCGTTCCCGGAATTGAAGCAGCTCACGGTCGACACCTACCATTGGGTGACCTTTCCCGAGCTCATGCACTACTACAGTCTCGGCCAGCTCGCGCCCGGGCCCAACATGATGATGGTGGCCTCGATTGGTGCCCAGGTCGCGGGACTGCCCGGCGCCGCGGTCGTGCTCGTGGCCTTCATCCTGCCAACCGGCCTCCTCACCTTCGGCATCGGCCGGCTGTGGAATCGCCTCGCCAACTGGCCATGGCGGGCCTCGATCCAGCGCGGCCTGGGATCGGTCTCCGTGGGCCTCGTACTGGCCGGCGGAATCGTGCTGGCCCGCGGCGCGCTGACCGACTTGATGATGATCGCGCTCGCGGCCGGCGTGTTCGCCTTGCTGATGCTGACCAAGATCAACCCCGCCATCCCGATCGTGGCGAGCGGGCTGGTCGGGCTCGCTGCCTATATGATCTAGACGTTAGCCAAATACTCCCTAAGGAAGGGGTTCCTGCTCCGGCGGCTTCGGCGTAAAATGCTGCTCATGCTGCGCGCTACGTTGATCTTGCTGATGGCAAATCTGCTTGTCGGCTGCGTCACGGCCTCGAACGTGGACGAGGTCCGCGCCGGGATGAGCCCGGATCAGGTGCAGACCATCCTGGGCGAACCTGAAACCGTCGCGCATGCGCCCGGGAGTCAGTGCTCCTACTACACGGTGCTGAAGGACTTCTGGAGCCGCACCCCGTGGACCATGACCAATCGCTACGTCGTCTGCTACGACGACGGCAGGGTCAAATCCTTCGGGCGCGCCGACGTGCCGAACTCCGGCTGACCTACTGCCGCGCCGACCTCTGGGGACGCTCCTCGCCCGCCATGCACGACGCCCGCGGCACGCCGATCGCCACCACCCGCGCGCCCACGGTCAGGCAGCCGTTGTGCCAGTTCCCCGCCAGCGTCTGCCCGGCGATCTGCAACGTGCCGTAGCCGTCCGGGACATTGTCGGCGTAGTTGCCCTCGAAGCGATGGGCGTCATTCCAGGTGTAGCGGCCGAAACCCTCGCGCCGGCCAAAGCGGTAGGCGCCCTCGAACCGGTCGATGGCCTGGCCGTGCTCGGTCCATTGCACGACGCCGGCACCGTGTTTCAGGCCGTCGCGACAGCTGCCGCTCCACACCGCCTTGTCTTCGGGGCCCGGATGCCAGTCCCACATCCGGCATCCCGCCTCGGTGTCGAACAGCCAGCCGTCCCCTTCACAGGGCGCCGTCCAGCTGATCTGCACCGAATCGGGCTCCTCCGGCGCGCAAGGCTGCACCGCCGCGCTGAGCGCGAGCTGCTGGGCCACCGCCGGCGTGCCGGCGAGTAACACAGCGGCAAGGAAAACGACGCGTAGCCGTCGCATGATGTGCCTCGGGTCCGCCACAATGGATGGCAGGGAGGTAACGCCGGTTTCACCGGAATGGTTGCCCGGCTTCGTATCCGAAACCATGATGCGCCAGCAGGAGTAGCCGACAACCGGGAGACGACAGACATGGCTCAGCGTCAGGTGGAAGCGATCGTGGCGGCCATCGCCGACATCTACGGTGCGCCCAACGAGAGCGGCATGCTCTGTTGCACCCTCGAGGCGGTGAACGCCGGCGGCACCGACGTGTCGATCCAGGTCATGGCCGACTCGATCAACATCTCGCCCTATCCCTACAGCGAGGAGCCGCTCACCCGCCTGGAACTGAGCGGCGCCCTGGAAGAGCTCGAGGACATGGAGCTGGAGCTGGTCGACTGGGACGCCAACGCCTTCGCCACCGTTGGCACTGCCGGCAACGAGCCGGTGGACGTGGCCCGCCTGGTCGACGAGACCTTCACCAAGGTGCTGGGCTGCGACGCCGGCTACGACCCCAGGGCCACGACCGAAGACCTCGGTTGACCCGGCTCTGTGATACAATCTGCCCATGTCCCTCCTCATCCTAGGCCTTGTCCTCTTCCTCGGCGCCCACACGCTGACGACACTTCGCCCCGCCCGGGCGGCGGTGATCGGGCGGCTGGGCGAAGGCCCCTACAAGGGACTCTATTCACTGGTCTCGGCGGCCGGCCTGGTGCTGATCGTCTGGGGCTTCGCGAGCTATCGCAGCGCCGGCTATCTCCATGTCTGGGACCCGCCGGCGATCTTCCATCCCATCGCCCTCTTCCTGCTGTGGTTCGCCTTCGTGGCGCTCGCCGCCACCTATGCGCCGCCCGGCAGGATCAAGGCAGTGCTGCGCCATCCCATGCTGGTGGCGGTCAAGGCGTGGGCGCTCTCCCACCTGCTGGTGAACGGCGACCTGGGGTCCATGCTGCTGTTCGGCGGTCTGCTCGCCTGGGCGGTCTACGACCGCATCGCGCTGAAACGCCGGGGCGACCCGGGTGCGGCTGCGGTCGACGGCTTCAAGGCCGCCGACGCCGTCGTGGTCATCATCGGCACCGTGGCCTATGTCGCGGTGTTCTGGCTGCACGAAACGCTGATCGGCGTCGCGGTGCGCTAGGGGCCCGATGCGCCGCACGCTCGCCCTCGGTTCGCTGCTGCTGGTCGCGACCGTCGGCGTGCCTGCCCTCATGCCTGCCAATGCGCAGAGCTACCAGCAGTTCAACCGCTGGTGCTACGGCGAGGCCACCGCAGACCAGACCATCCAGGGCTGCGACGCCGTCATCCGCTGGGCGCGTGAGACGCCGCGCGACACCGGCACCGCCTTCTACAACCGCGGCCTGGCGCTGGCAGCCAAGGGCCAGCTCGATCGCGCCATCGACGACTACGGTCAGGCAATCCGGCTCAGGCCCGATCTCTCCGACGCCTACAACAACCGCGGCATCGCCTGGCGCCTGAAAGGCGACGAGACGCGCGCGCTGGAGGATTTCGACCAGGCGCTGCGGCTCCGGCCCGACGACGTCGACGCGCTCTACAATCGCGGCCTCGCCCTCACCGGGCTCCGCCAGTACGATCGCGCCATCGCCGAATTCAATGCCGCACTTCGACTTCAACCCGACGATTTGGACGCAATCGCCAGCAGGGGCGCCGCCTGGCAGCGCAAGGGCGAGGTCGAGCGCGCACTGCAGGACTACGATCAGGTGCTGCGCGCCAGGCCCGGCAATGTGATCGCGCTGGCCGGCCGCTGCGCCACCCGCGCCATCGTGGGCCGGCTGCCCGCAGCATTTGCGGCCGCCCTCGCCGATTGCAACGAGGCGCTGCGGCTCAAACCCGGCGACCTGCCCGCCCTCGAGGCCCGCGGCTTCGTCCAGCTTCGGCTCAACCGGCCCGACGCCGCGATTGCCGACTTCGACCTGGTGCTCAAGGCCGCGCCCGAGGCAGCCAACGCCCTCTATGGCCGCGGCATCGCCCGCCGCCGGACGGGCGACCCGGCCAGTGGCGACGCCGACATCGCCGCGGCAAAGGCGATCCAGGCCGACATCGCCGATGAATTTGCCCGCCAGGGCGTCGGTGGCTCCTAGGCGGCGGCACGGCGATGGTTCCCCTATGCCGCGGAGCGGCGATGGTTCACTGTGTCGGCTCTTGGGGGAGGAAAACTCAATGATCCGGCCTGTTGTCCTGGCCCCGGTGCCATGTGTGCATCTCGAATCTGCCAGCAGCGTGCCCGGCCTCGGCGCCAGCGTGTTCTTCGGCAGCAGCCACGAGGCCGACCCACCGCTGCCCATAGGCGTGCCGGTGTTCATCTATGCCTCGATCCCGCCGCACGCGCTGTTCCGGCCGGGCCAGTATTCCTGGACTGGCACGCTGGGCTCCGTCGTGCGTGCCGTCCCCAGCGGCCCGCGCGCCGGCAAGTGTCCCGACCCCGCCCGGCGTCCGCCGACCGCCGAGGCGAAGGACGGGCCGTTCCTCTACTTCTGGGAAGTCCAGGGGCTGGAGCAAATGGCGACGCCCCGCGGCCTCGCCGACTTCAAATCGAAGACCTCGATCAACGAGGTGCCGCGCTGGCCGGTCGTAGGAGAACTCGACTACTAGGGCGGCCGCACCGCGCAGAACGCCCCGGCCTGTTGATCCAGGTCAACTTCCTCGCCGCAATTCGCCCTACAAGCAAACCATGACGTCGTCACAAGCCTGGTTGTCGAGGCTCGCTGTCGCCGCGGTCGTCCTCGCCGCGGGCTATCTCGCGTGGCAGTGGCTGACCCCGCCGTCCCTGCCTGTCGGCTTCGCCAGCGGCAACGGCCGCATCGAGGCCGTCGACATCGATATCTCGGCCAAGTTGCCGGGCCGCGTGAAGGACATCCTGGTCAACGAGGGCGACTTCGTGACGGCAGGCCAGGTCGTTGCCAATATCGACACGAGGGTCCTCCAGGCGCAGCTGCGCGAGACCCGCGCGGCGCTCGACCAGGCAAGAATCGGCATCGTGACGGCCCGCTCGCACGTCGAGCAGCGACGGGCCGAGAAGCGGGCTGCCCTCGCCCTGGTCGCGCAGCGCCAGACCGAAGTCGAAGCGGCGCGCAAACGCGTGGCCCGCTCCGAGGAGCTGGCACCCAAAGGCAACACGCCGCTGCAGGTGCTGGACGACGATCGCGCCCGCTATGAGGGCGCCAAGGCCGCAGCAAGCGCCGCCGAGGCACAGCTCGCGGCATCCGAAGCCGCGATCGGAACGGCCGAGTCCCAGGTGATCGGCGCGCAGGCGGCGCACGAGGCCGCCCTCGCCACCATCGAGCGCATCCAGGCCGACATCGACGACAGCGCCCTGAAGGCGCCGCGTGACGGCCGCATCCAGTATCGCGTGGCTCAGCCCGGCGAGGTTCTCGGCGCCGGCGGCAAGGTGCTGAACATGGTCGATCTGGGCGACGTCTACATGACGTTCTTCCTGCCGACCGCGGCCGCCGGCCGGCTCGCCATCGGCAGCGAGGTTCGTCTCATTCTCGATACTGCGCCCCAGTATGTCTTGCCCGCCCGAGTCACCTTCGTGGCCGACGTCGCCCAGTTCACGCCCAAAACGGTCGAGACCTCCAGCGAGCGCCTGAAGCTTGTGTTCCGCATCAAGGCCAACATCGACAAGACCCTGCTCGACAAGAATCTCGGGCAGGTGAAGACCGGGCTGCCGGGCGTGGCTTATGTCCGAACCGATCCCAAGCTCGACTGGCCGGCCAGTCTGGCGGTAAAGCTGCCGCCATGATGGAGGCCCCGCAGCAGGCCGGCTTCGTCGCCCGACTGCACGGTGTCGGCTTGCGCTACGGTCCCGTCACAGCGCTTGATTCCATCGACCTCGATCTGCCCGCCGGAGGTATCGTCGGATTGATCGGCCCCGATGGTGTCGGCAAGTCGAGCCTGCTGTCGCTGGTCGCCGGTGCGCGCCGCCTGCAGACCGGCCGCGTCGAGGTGCTGGGCGGCGACATGGCGCGCGGCCGCCATCGCCGCCGCGTCTGCACGCGCATCGCCTACATGCCGCAGGGCCTCGGCCGCAACCTCTATGCGACGCTCACGGTGGCCGAGAACATCGATTTCTTCGCCCGCCTGTTCGGCCATGCCCGTGCCGAACGCGAGCGGCGCATTGCCGAGCTGACGGAGGCCACCGGCCTCGCGCCCTTCGTCGATCGTCCCGCGGGCAAGCTGTCGGGCGGCATGAAGCAGAAGCTCGGCTTGTGCTGTGCCCTCGTGCACGATCCCGACCTGCTGATCCTCGACGAACCGACGACCGGCATCGATCCCCTGTCGCGGCGCCAGTTCTGGGACCTGATTGGCCGCATCCGCGCGGCACGGCCGGGCATGAGCGTCGTCGTCGCGACGTCGTACATGGAGGAAGCCGCGGCCTTTGACTGGCTGGTCGCCATGGACGCCGGTCACGTGCTGGCCACGGGCAGTCCGTCGGAACTGCTGACCCAGACCGGCACGCACTCGCTCGAGGCGGCTTTCATTGCCCTGCTGCCCAGCCAGCGCGGCCACGGCTATCGCCCCGTCGAGATACCACCACGCGATCCGGAGCGCGACGGCGAGGTCGCGATCGAGGCCCAGGGCCTCACCATGCGCTTCGGCGATTTCGTCGCCGTCGACCATGTCGACCTCCGCATCGACCGCGGCGAGATCTTCGGTTTTCTCGGTTCCAATGGCTGCGGCAAGACCACCACCATGAAAATGCTGACGGGCCTGCTGCCGCCCAGCGATGGCCAGGCGCGGCTGTTCGACCAGCCGCTCGATGCGCAGGACTTCGAGACCCGCCGCCGGGTCGGCTACATGTCACAATCCTTCTCGCTCTACGGCGAGCTGACGGTGCGGCAGAACCTCGAGCTGCATGCCCGCCTTTTCCGGCTGCCCGAGGCATCGATCGCCGGACGGGTCGAGGAGGTCGCGCGCAGCTTCGAGCTGACCGACGTGCTGGACTCGCTCCCGCCCACCCTGCCGCTCGGCCGGCGACAGCGCCTGTCGCTGGCGGTGGCGATGATCCACAAGCCCAGCCTGCTGATCCTCGATGAACCCACATCGGGTGTCGATCCGATCGCGCGCGACGAATTCTGGCGCATCATGATCGATCTCGCGCGCCGGGAGCAGGTCACCATCTTCATCTCCACCCATCTGATGAACGAGGCCGAGCGCTGCGACCGAATCTCGCTGATGCATGCCGGCCGCATCCTGGTCACCGACACGCCTGCCGCCCTTGTTGCCAGGCGCAGCGCTGGCACGCTGGAGGAGGCCTTCGTGGCCTGGCTGCAGGAGGCCTCCGGCGCCGGCACCGATCCCGGGCGGGAGGCCGCTGCCGCCCCGGCGGTCCGCAATGCCGCGCCGCCGCGCCGCCGTGGCCTGTTCGACGTGCGGCGCATGCTGGCCTATTCGCTTCGCGAGACGATCGAACTGGCACGCGACCCGATCCGCGCGACGCTCGCCCTGCTGGGCAGCGTGTTGCTGATGTTCGTCATCGGCTATGGCATCAACATGGATGTCGAGGATCTGACCTTCGCCATCCTCGACCGCGACGAGACCACGACCAGCCGCGACTATGCGCTCAACCTCGCGGGCTCGCGCTATTTCGTCGAGCGCCCGCCGATCCTCAGTCACGCCGAGCTCGACCGCCGCATGCGGACGGGAGAGCTGAGCCTCGCCATCGAGATCCCGGCCAACTTCGCCCGCGACATCGCGCGCGGCCGCACCGTCGAGATCGGCGCCTGGCTGGACGGCGCCATGCCGATGCGGGCCGAAACCGCGCGGGGTTATGTGCTCGGCATGCACGCCGCCTGGTTGGCCGCAACCGCCGTCGCGCCGGCACCTGCCGGCATCGAGGTCCGGTTCCGCTACAACCCCGACGTCAAGAGCCTGGTCGCGATGGTGCCGGCGGTGATCCCGATGCTGCTGCTCCTGATCCCGTCGATGCTGACGACGCTCAGCATCGTGCGCGAAAAGGAGCTGGGCTCTCTCGTCAACCTCTATGTCACGCCGGTCAGCCGGCTTGAGTTCCTGATCGGCAAGCAGCTTCCGTATGTCGCCCTCGGCATGGTGAATTTCCTGCTGCTCACCCTGCTCGCCGTCACCGTCTTTGGCGTGCCTCTCAAGGGCAGTTTCGCCGCCCTCGCCGCCGGCGCCTTCATCTACGTCGTGGCTGCCACGTCGATCGGGTTGGTGTTCTCGTCCTTCATGCGCAGCCAGTCGGCGGCGATCTTCGGCACCACCATCGGCACCCTGCTGCCGGCCATGGAATTCTCCGGCATGATCGACCCGGTCTCGTCGCTGCAGGGTATCGGAGCCGCGATCGGCCAAGCCTATCCGATGACGCACTTCCTGACGATCTCGCGCGGCGCCTTCTCCAAGGCGCTGGGCTTCGCCGATCTGCAGGCCTCGTTCGCGCCGCTGCTGATTGCCGTTCCGGTATTGATCGGGCTCAGCGCCCTGCTGCTGCGCAAGCAGGAGACCTGAGCGATGCACGCCGCCAACATCCTCAATCTCGGACTCAAGGAGCTGCGCGGCCTCGCCCGCGATCCGGGCATGCTGGCGTTGATCGTCTTTGCCTTCACGATATCGATCTACACCGCGTCGACGGCGATGCCTGAGCAGCTCAACAAGACGCCGATCGCCATCGTCGACGAGGATCGCTCGCCGCTCTCCACGCGCATCGTCGACGCCTTCTTCCCGCCCTTCTTCCTGCCGCCGACCCTCATCGAGCAACCCGACGTGGACCGCCGAATGGATGCCGGGCTCGACATCTTCGCCCTCGACGTCCCGCCCGACTTCCAGCGCGACCTGCTGGCCGGCCGCCGGCCGACCATCCAGCTCAACGTCGACGCCACCCGCATGAACCAGGCCTTCGTCGGCAGCGGCTACGTGCAGAGCATCGTGGCCGGCGAGATCGAGTCGTTCCTGCGGCACTACCGCGCCTACACGCCGGCGCCAGTCGAGCTCGCCTTGCGGTCCCGCTTCAACCCGACGCTCACGATCTCCTGGTTCAGTGCGGTCATCGAGGTCGTGAACAACATCACCATGCTCTCGATCATTCTGACCGGCGCCGCCCTGATCCGCGAACGCGAGCACGGCACCATCGAGCATTTGCTGGTCATGCCCGTGACGCCCCTCGAGATCATGGCGGGGAAGATCTGGTCAATGGCGCTGGTCGTGCTCGCGGCCTGCACGCTGTCGCTTCTGTTCGTCGTCAAGGGATTGCTTGCCGTGCCGATCGAAGGATCGGTCGCGCTGTTCCTGGCCGGCGCCGCAGTCCACCTGTTCGCCACCACGTCGATGGGCATCTTCCTGGCGACCGTCGCGCGGTCGATGCCGCAGTTCGGGCTGCTGCTGATCCTGGTGCTGATCCCGCTTGAGATGCTGTCCGGCGGCACCACACCGCGCGAGAGCATGCCCCTCGTCATCCAGTATTTGATGCTGGCCGCGCCCACCACCCATTTCATCATGCTGGCTCAGGCAATCCTGTTCCGCGGCGCCGGCTTCGAGACGGTGTGGCCGCATTTCGTGGCCATCGCCGTGATCGGCGCCCTGCTCTTCGGCCTGGCCCTCGCCCGCTTCCGCAAGTCGGTGGGCGAGACGGCCTGACGGGCCGTGCATATGACGGCCCTCACCCCTGTTCTTCGGAAGCCCCTTGGCTTGGTACGACCGCTGCCGGCCCGGTCGCCGCGGTGCGCCATTGAATTGGCCGCCCTCTTCGTCCTGGGCTTCACCGGCAAGAAGCTGATCGACGGCTGGATGGCCCGGAAGGGTGCCACGCCGAACGACGTCCGGGAGCAGGCCGGACCGGCGCGCGGCAAGCACACACGGTTCCTCCTGGGTGTCTGGTACCGCGAGGACTGACCAGATCAGAGCTGAAAGAGCAGGAAGCCGCCCAAGCCGAACAGCGCCAGCGCCGCACCAAGGCGCTTGAAGAAGCGGGCCGACTGCACCTCCAGCAGTCTCTCCCCGAACCGGGCCGCCCGCTCGGCGCGCGAGATCTCCACCTTCGCCTTGACCTGGTGCGCCAGGAAGCCGGGCGAGATGCCGCTGCCCACGGCGCCGTCCACTTCGAGGTCGACGATGGTGCAGATGAACCACATCAGAAGGCCGATCACGCCGATGCCGAAGAAGCTGGCGTAGGCCACGATCATGAAGGCGGCGATGGAAGCCAGGAGCCAGCCGCTGAGGTCGATGGCGATGAGAATGGACCTGCCCGACATAGCGATCCTCCCTGCGCACCGACTATCTCATGGCAGCGTCGCCGCCACCAGTACGGCGTAGCGGCCGAGCTTGCCCACCGTCACCAGCACGACGAACAGCGCGAGGTTCGCACGCAATGCCCCGGCCACCACCGTGAGCGGATCGCCGACGATGGGCAGCCAGGCGAACAGAAGAGACCACACACCATAGCGCCGGTACCAGCGCTCGGCCCTGAGGTAGGTCGCAGGCTTCACCGGGAACCAGCGCCGATCCCTGAAGTGGACGAAGAAGCGGCCGAGCCCCCAGTTCACCACCGCGCCCAGCACGTTGCCCATGGTCGCCACCGCCAGCAGCACCGGCCATGGGTAGTCGCCGCTCAGCAGCAGGCCGAGCAGGACCAGTTCCGACTGGAAGGGAAAGATCGTGGCGGCCAGGAACGAGGCCGCGAACAGGCCGGCATAGGCGGCGAGCGGAGTCACTTGCCGGCGTTGAGCCGCGAGTGATGCCGGCTGTAGCCGAAATAAATGACCAACCCGATCGCCAGCCACACCACCAGGCGCACCCAGGTCGCGGGCGTCATGCCGCCGATCAGCACGAGGCAGAACAGGATGCCGAGCAGCGGCACCCACGGCACATGCGGCACGCGGAAGGGCCTGGGCGCAAGGGGCTCGAGGTGGCGCAGATAGATGACCGCGGCGCAAACCAGGACGAAGGCGAAGAGCGTGCCCACGCCCACCAGCTCGGCCAGCACGTCGATCGGCGACACGGCGGCGACGGCGGCCACGACGGCTCCGATCGTGATCTGGCTGATCCAGGGCGTGCCCAGCTTCGGATGGATGCGGGCGACCACCGGCGGCAGCAGCCCGTCGGCAGCCATGGTGGCGAAGATCCGGCTCTGGCCGTAGAGCAGTACCAGGATGACGGTGGTGATCCCGATCAACGCGCCCAGGTCGATGAACAGCGAGAACCAGGCCTGGCCGACGGCGCGCAGGCCCATGACGACGGGATCGGGTACGTTCAACTCGCGATACGGCACCAGGCCGGTCAGCACCGCGGCCACGGCGATGTAGAGCACGGTCGAGATGGCGAGCGAGCCCAGGATGCCGATGGGCATGTCGCGCTGCGGCCGGCGCGCCTCCTGGGCGCAGTTCGAGACCGCGTCGAAGCCGACATAGGCGATGAACACGACGGCGGCGCCGCGCACGATGCCGCTCACGCCGAAGGCGCCGAAGGTGCCGCTGTTGGGCGGGATGAAGGGGTGCCAGTTGGCGGTGTTCACGTAGAAGGCGCCGAGGCCGATGAAGGCCAGCACGACCGTGAGCTTGACCGCGACCATGATGTTGTTGAGCCGCGCCGACTCTCTCGTGCCGCCGACCAGCAACGCCGTGATCAGCACCACGATGGCGGCGGCCGGCAGGTTGGCGATGGCGGTGGCGGTCGTGCCGTCGGCCAGCGTCACCGCCTGCCCCGTCGCCGCGGTGAGCCGCGGCGGCAGGCCGAGCCCCATCGCCTGCAGCAGGCTCACGAAGTAGCCCGACCAGCCGACGGCGACCGCCGCGCCGCCGATGGCATATTCCAGGATCAGGTCCCAGCCGATGATCCAGGCCGCGAACTCGCCCAGCGTGGCATAGGTGTAGGTATAGGTGCTGCCGGCGACCGGCAGGAAGGTCGAGAGCTCGGCATAGCAAAGGCCGACGAAGGCGCAGGCGATCGCGGCCAGCACGAAGGACAGCACGATGGCCGGCCCGGCATTGAGCGCCGCCACCGTGCCGGTGAAGATGAAGATGCCGCCGCCGATGATGGCGCCGATGCCCATGGCCGTGATGCTGACGGGACCGAGGACCTTGGGAATGCGCCGGTCGGCAGTGGCGACGATGTCGGCAACCGGCTTGCGCGCGAGAAGACTGTTCATCTGGCGGCGGACGGTCAATCCTTCGCGGGCGCGGGCGACTGCTCGGTGGGCGGCGAGCCGGCGGATGGCTGCCCGCTGGATGGCTGGTCTGCCGGCGACCCTGCCTTGCGCGCGGCGGCCTCGCGTTCGCGCGCTTCCCGGTCCTTCCTGGATTGCTCGACGGCCTGCTTCTCCGCCTCTTCCTTCTGGACCTTCTGGCCGCCCTTGCCGCTCACGATGGCGCCGGCCGCGCCCGGCTGCGCGCTACGCGTCTCGTCGGCCGGGGCCACGCCGTTCTCATGTGGGCGGCCGCTGTCGGGCGGCGGCAGCGCCTTGGTCACCGGCGCCAGGCGATCGGCGCCCGGGCGCGCGCCCAGCAGGTTTGCCGGGGGCGTGCTGCTGTCGAACCAGCCGCAGCCGCTCAGCAATGCCGTGGCCGCCAAACTCGACAGGCCTCTGCCCCATATCGTCCGATCGTTTCGCATCGTCGCCCACAGTTGATTGGAGAAGTGCTTAACTGTCGGATGACTTCAGGGCAACTTTGCGGACGCAGGGTCCCTGCAGCTACCCGGCGATGCGATCGAGCACCGGCAGCAGATAGCGCCGGAACTGTTCCGGATTTTCCGACATCGGGAAGTGGCCGAGCCCCTCCATCACCTGGAAGGACGTGGCCTTCACCAGCTTCGCCAGCTCCGCCGTCAGCGCCGGCGTGGCTGAGAGATCGTATTCGCCGGTCAGCAGGTGGAGCGGGCACTTCCTTGTGTCGAGCCCGTCCAGCAGCCCGTTCCTGAGATCGCCCTCGGTGAAATAGTAATGCAGGTCGCCCATGAAGACCGCGGGCCCGCCCTGCATGTAGTGCCACAGCGTCTCCCACTTCTCGGACTGAGGCGAGGTCGGCGAGATCAGGCAGGCCACCGTACCGGCGGCGGCTTCCTGGCCGTGCACGTCGGGCCGGAACAGCACACCCAGATCGCGCAGCCGCGTGTCGGCGCCGGCCTCGGCGTGGGTCGCCGACTGCAGCCCGATCGCCGCCCGAAAATAATCGCCGTGGCGCAGCGCCAGATGCAGCACCGCGCGGCCGCCGATCGAGCAACCCATGACGACGGGCCGCTCGAGCTTCAGCGCCCGGCACACCGCCATCACCGTGTCGACATAGAGATCGGTGGTGAGCTTGTAAGCTTCGCGCTCGAAGCCAGGCGGTGGCGAGGATTTGCCGTGCCACGGCAGGTCGAACACGATCACCCGGAAGCGCTCGGTGATCTCGTCGTCGTTCAGCAGTGCGCGATACTGCCGCCCGTCGGCGCCCGCGGTGTGCAGGCACACCAGCGGGATCCCCTCGCCTGCTTCCTCGAAATAAATCCGATGCGGCTGGCCATTGAGATCGAGCCTGAGATAGCGGCCGATCGCCGGCTCGATCACGGGCTCGCCGACCGGCTCATGCCGCTCGGCCGGCGCCGCGGGACGAACCGCGGCGAAGAGTTGTTCGAGGAAGATGAGGTTGCGGCCATAGGCGACCAAGTCGCCCGCGACCTTGAGATGACCCATGCGCTGCATGCCGACCAGGCTCTGGAAGCCGACGGCCGGCACCGGCTTGGCGAACTCGGCCCAGTTCGCGGCGGTGGTGGCGAGGCTGAAGGCGGCGTCCGACGCCGCGCCGGGGGCAACAGTGATGCGGGCGCCGACCTTCACGGTCGTGGCCTGACCGCCGCTCAGCACCGTGAGCGACAGCGCCGCCAGGGTCGCGCGCCGTTGCAGGCCGGGGTTGCCGTCGAGCGCGCCTGTCAGTCGTTCGAAGTTGGCCAAGGTTCCTCCTGCCGGTGGTTGGCGTCAGACACGAGAGCCCGACGGAGTTTTTCTGGGAGCGCGTCGCCTAGCCCCCAGCATGACCGCCTTCCCCTGCGTTTGGCCAGCCTGTAGCGTCTGATCCCATGCGGGCAGGCGAGATCGTCTTCACGGCAATGGAACGCGTGGTGTTCGGCCGCCCGGCCGCCGGGGCCGTGGCCGAAACCGCGGACCGGCTGGGCGCCCGGCGGGTGTTCATCCTGGCCGGCAGCACCCTCAACCGCGAAACCGATGCGGTCCGCCGGATCGCCCAGGCGCTGGGGGACCGCTACGTCGGCGTGCATGACGAGATGCCGGCGCACAGCCCGCGCGACGCGGTGATCGCCTGCGCCAACAAGGCGCGCGAGGCCGGCTGCGACCTGCTGGTGAGCGTCGGCGGCGGCTCGACGACCGACGGTGGCAAGGCCGTCACGATCTGCCTGGAACACGACATCCGCACGCCGGATGGGCTCGAACCCTTCCGCACCGTGGTCGACGAGATCACCGGCAAGCGGCATTTCCCGCAGTATCGCGCGCCGCGGGTCCGGCAGATCTGCGTGCCGACGACGCTCAGCGGCGGCGAGTTCAATGCGCGCGCCGGCGTCACCGAACCCCGGCTGCGGCTGAAGCAGGCCTACATCCATCCCGGGCTGATCCCGCTGGTGGTGATCTTCGATCCCGCCATCACCGTGCATACGCCGGAATGGCTGTGGCTCTCGACCGGCATCCGCGCCGTCGATCATGCGGTGGAAACCTTCTGCTCGATCGACGGCAACGCCTACACCGACTCGACCGCGCTGCAGGCCCTGCGCCTGCTCGGCCACGGCCTGCCGGCGGTGAAGCGCGATCCGGCCGACCTCGAGGCGCGGCTCGATTGCCAGATCGGCGCCTGGAATTCCATGGCCGCCATCGTCACCGGCACGCGCATGGGCGCGAGCCACGCCATCGGCCATGTGCTGGGCGGCAGCGCCGGCGTGCCGCACGGCTACACTTCCTGCGTCATGCTCCCGGCCGTGCTGGCGTTCAACGCCACGGTCAATGCCGACCGCCAGGCCGAGATCAGCGCCGCCCTGGGTGCGGCCGGCCAGCCGGCCTCGGAAGTGCTCGACCGCTTCATCAGCGGGCTCGGCCTGCCCCGGCGCCTGCGCGACGTCGGCGTCAAACGCGAGGACCTGCCGCGCATCGCCACCAACTGCATGCTCGACGACTGGACCTTCAGCAACCCGCGCAAGATCGAGGGCGCGCAGGAGATCGTGCCCATCCTCGAGTCGGTGTACTGAGGCCGAAGAATCGGCCGATTTTCTGTGAATCGCTGCGGAAATCACGATCCGCGAACGCTGGCATCGCGCTCCGGCAACGGCCCCGGACGACACTCGGGGGCACCGAAGCCGATTGGACGCGCTTCTCCTGTAGGGAGACATCGAATGCCCGCGATCAAGAAACTGCCCATCCTGGCCACCATTCCGCGCTCGGGGACCTGGTTCCTGCGCTACGCCGTGTCGTTCCTGATCCATCTCGACCGCGGCGGGTGCGTAAAGGATCGCCTCACGGGCGAAGTCGTCGGCCGGCCGTCGGGCCTGCCCTTCGACTTCCCCGGCTTCCGGGGTGGGCCTCTTTTCCACGCGCAGCACTCGATGCCGCACGACCACCTCTTCATCGGCCATACCGTGTGCCCGGGCTTTGCCGGGTCCGTGACCGACCTCGGCTGGTGGGGCAAGACCGCCTTCCACGTTCCGGGCTACGACTACCTGCACGAAGGGCTGAACTACGCCTGGACGCCGATCGATCTGGCCGACGACGTCGCCTACACGCCGCTGTCCGTGCCGGCTTTGGATCGCTCCGCTGCAGTCGGACGCAGCGCCCCGATGGCGCTGGTCTATCGCAACCCGCTGGCCCAGGCGGCCTCCTATTTCCGCTACTGCGTCGGCCACCCGGATCGCGCCTACAACACATTGGACGGCCAGCCGCTCGCCCGGGTGCCCTTCCGCGACTATCTGTTCGGCAGCGCGCTGCCCTCCTGGGCCAAGCAGTTCGTCTCATTCCAGGCCATGGCCGCGTGGCATCGCGGCCTGGTGCGGCTCGTGCCCTATGAACACCTGATGGACCGGCCGGTCGAGATCCTGGCCGATCTCCTCAATCACCTCCAGGGAACGGCCCGCTGCGATTGGCGGAACCTGCACCACGCCGTGCGCCTCGCGCGGCGCGAGCACCTCCGGGCCATCGAGACCGAGCTCGGCCGCTCGCTCGACGGCACCCGCGCCGCCAACATCAGCCATATGCGCTCCGGCAGGTTCGAGGAGACCCTGCACGATCGTCTGAGAGACGAAGTGATCCAGCAGCTGCAGTGGATGGGCGTCGACACCGACCTTATCGTTTGGTCGGCCGCCGACAACCGTGACTACTTTCAGAGACAGGAAGGGCGGGTCGCGACGGAGTAGTTAGGTTAGTGCTATGCAGAGGGGAGAATTCGGCAGCAGCAGATCAGGATAGCATCGTGAAAAACTTCCTCTGGTGGCTCTGCCTCTTCGTCGCCCCCGCCGTTCTGATCGCCGTCGAGCTGTTCCATCCCGCCGGCTTCACGGCTTCGCCCGGCATGTACCAGTTCCTCTCCCACGCCGAGCCGCACGCCGAGCACTCCGCGCTAGCCTACTTCGGGCCGCACTGGTGGTTCGTGCTGCACATGATCCAGACGCCGATGGTCGGGCTCGTGGCCGTCGGCCTGTGGCTGATGGTGGACGGCATCGGCGCCAGGGACGGCACCGCCGCCAGGGTCTCGGCCTGGCTGGCGCGTGTCGCGATCTTCGTCTTCGCGCTCTACTTCACCATCCTCGACGCCATCGGCGGCATCGGGCTCGGCCGCACCATCCTCGTCGTCCAGCAGATGGTGGCGGCGGGCAAGCTCAGCCCGCAGCAGTTCGAGGGCGTCGTGCTGCTGCTGAACACGCTGTGGGTCGATCCGGTGGTGGGCGGCGTCGGCTCGTTCGTGAGCGAGACGGCCTCGTGGGCGGCCTTCGCGGTCTCGGTCCTGGTCGCCGCGGCCCTGCTCCAGTCGGGCCGCGCGGGCTGGCCCAACATGATCCCGCTGCTGGGCTTCGGCTGGGAGCTGCAGACCGCGCATGCGAGCCCGCACGGGCCGATCGCCTTCGCGTTGCTGATCGTGGCGGCGGCCTGGCTGTGGTGGGCAAGGCGGCGCGCCGTCCCGGCGGGGCCGGCGTAAGGAACGATAGGCGGCCGGGAGCGTTACCTTGGTGGCGCAACAGGCCCCGATGGCTCTGTTCTGGCGCCGGGTCATGCGCCGGGAGGGTGTCATGCAGGACCTCATCCACCAGAAGAACCTCGTGCACTATCGCAAGCTGCTGGCCGGCCCGACGCTGGACGACGCGACGCGCGACTACGTCGCCAAGTTGCTGGCCGACGAGGAGCTGAAGGACGATCCGCCGCCGCCGGCGGTGGAGAACGACCCTCCCTCTTGACAGGATCGTATAGAATTCCTATCCTTCCTGCCGGAAGGAGGAATCGATGCGCGTCTGCCTGCCCGCCCACAGCCCCACCGGCGCCGCACCAACGGGAAGCCGCGCGGGCAACGGCGATTTCAAAAATGCACGCTTCTGCCGCGCACGCGACGTTCCCGGCCACCCGGTGATTGTTCTTCCGGATCAGGGACTTGAGGCCGGTTCGGTGGGACATCCGACCTCCACGGGTCGTGGAGGTCCGGTTGCCGGCCCCGCGCGGCGCGCCCATATCGAAAGCATGCGTCCCCCCCTCCTCGCCCCCGCCCTTCTCGTGGCCCTGATCGCCGGCGCGGCCGCGGCCCAGAATAATCCCAGCCTGCCGCCGGTCACCTCGATCGGCTCGCAGGCGCCCTCGATGCCGGCGCCGGCGCCGTCCGTGCCCCCCGGCGGCACGTCGGCGGGGGCGCACTATCCCAACACCGAGTCGCTGTCGCGCGATCGCATCCAGTCGCAGGGCTACAAGGTGCAGCGGCTGGAGCAGAAGAACGACGGTTCGTGGAAGGCCGAGACCCGCCGCGACGCCGTGCCGACCCGCCCCCGCGGCGTGCCGACCAAGGTCACCATCCTGCCCGACGGGCGGATGCTGGAGGAATGGAATTGATTTCTCGCTCCTCTCTCCCGCTAGGGGGAGATCGGGCGAAGTAACCTTCGCCCTTTGGGTGAGGGGGTTGAAAGAGATATCGCGGCCCCCTCACCTGGCCTCTCCCCCTAACAGGGGAGAGGGATATGAAAGATGAAAAGGAGTGCTGTTATCGCCGGCCGGCCAGCGCGCGATTTTCGAGGCGGCTCAAGAGCCGGACCAGCGGCCACAGCATGAGGAAGTAGATCACCGCCGCCACCACGATCGGCGTCGGATTGTAGGTCAGGCTCTGCGCCTGGCGCGCCTGGTAGAGCAGTTCGGGGACGGCGACGACGCTGCCGAGCGAGGTGAGCTTCACCACCTCCAGCGTGTTGGAAAGGAGATCGGGCAGCACGTTGCGCACCGCCTGGGGCAGCACGATGTAGCCCATGGCTTGCAGCCGGCTGAGGCCGGTCGAGCGGCCCGCCTCGACCTGGCCCTGCGGCACCGACTCGATGCCGGCGCGAAAAATCTCGCCGTAGTACGAGCCGGTGTTGAGGAAGAAGGCGATGGCGACGCAGGCGAAGCCGCCCAGTTCCAGTCCGGCAAAAGGCAGGCCCGCGAACAGGAGGATCAGCAGCACCAGCGGCGGGAAGGCGCGGAAGAAGTCGACCCAGGCCATCAACGGCCAGCGCACCCAAGGGCTCTTGACCGAGGCGAGCAGCGCCAGGATCAGGCCACCAAACAGGCCCAGCGGCACCACGATCAGCGACAACAGAACGGTGTTCAGGAGTCCCGACAGCACGATCGGCCAAGCCGCCGCGATGATTTCTACGTTGAAGAAGGTCTGGATCATCGCTTCGCCCTCATCGTTTCCAGGCGAAGCGCTTCTCGAGACGACGCGCGAGGACCACGACGGGGAGGAACAGCACGAGATAGGCCGCGGCCCCCATCATCAGCGGCGAGGGATTGTAGGAGTTGGAGACGGCCGAGCTCGCCTCGCCCAGGATCTCGGTGACGGCCACCACGGTGCCGAGCGCGGTGCCCTTGGTGATGGCGATGGTGCGGTTGGTGAGCGGCGGGATGGTGAGCCGGAGCGCCTGGGGCAGCACGACGTTCATCAGCGTCTGGCCGAACGAGAGGCCGGTCGAGCGCGAGGCCTCCCACTGGCCCTTGTGAACCGAGGTGATGCCGGCCCAGAAGATTTCTTCCGAAAAGGCCATCAGCACGAGCGCCAGCGATAGCCAGGTCGAGACGAACCCCGAGGGCGAGACCTCGGCATAGGGCAGGCCGAAGTACATCAGCACGATGATCACGAGAGGAGGCAGCGAGCGGAACAGATCGACGATGAAGATGATCAGCCAGTTGAGCGGCCGGATGGCGAGGCTGCGGATCAGGGCCAGCGCCAGGCCGGCGGCGAGGCCGGAGAAGACGATCAGCAGCGCGAGCTCGATCGTGACCACCATGCCGGAGAGAATGTCCGGCAGGTACTTCAGCATGACCTTGCCGTTGAAGAACGTGTCGAGGAAACGCTCCCAGGTGGTCATCAGTGGCGCTGGATCTGCCCGATGAAGGCGCGGGTGCGCTCGTGGGCCGGCGTCTCGAAGATGGCGGCGGGCGGCCCCTGCTCCACGATCAGCCCGTCGTCCATGAAGACCACGCGGTCGGCGGCATTGCGGGCGAAGCCCATCTCGTGGCTGACCACGATCATGGTCATGCCGCTTTCGCGCAGGGAGCGCATGACCGCGAGCACCGAACCCACCAGCTCGGGGTCGAGCGCGCTGGTCGGCTCGTCGAACAGCATGACGCGGGGCTCGAGCGCGATCGAGCGGGCGATGGCGACGCGCTGCTGCTGGCCGCCCGAGAGTTGGCCCGGCGTGTGCTCGGCGCGGTCGGCGAGGCCCACGCGCTCCAGCGCCGCATGGCCCAGCGCGTCGGCCTCGGCGCGCGACTTGCCCGCGACCTTGCGCAAGGCGAGCGTCACGTTGCCGAGCGCGGTCATGTGCGGATAGAGGTTGAAGGACTGGAACACCATGCCGATGCGCTGGCGGGCATGGTTGATGTCGGTCCGTGGATCGAGCATGTCGATGCCGTCGACCACGATCGAGCCGGAGGACGGTTCCTCCAGCCGGTTGAGGCAACGCAGCAGGGTCGACTTGCCCGAGCCCGAGGGCCCGATCACGAACACCAGTTCGCGCTCGGCCACTTTCAGATCGACGCCCTTCAGGACATGAAGGGCGCCGAAATGCTTGTGGATCGCGCGCGCATCGACGATGGGCTGCGGTGTCATCAGGTCAGGTCAGCCGCCGCACTTCAGTTCATGCGGAGTCGGGTCGTAGCCCGGCATGCCGGGAACGCCATAGCCCGGGGTGATGACGACGGCGAGGTCGTCGGCGCCGGGCTTCTTGTTGAACCACTTCTCGTAGAACTTCGCCATCGTGCCGTCCTTCTTCATGCAGTCGAGCGCGTCCTGCAGCTCGGCGCGCAGCTTGGGATTGTCCTTCGGCACCGGCGCCGCCCAATGAGCGCGCGTCTCCTTGAGCTCGAGGTCGGCCACGAACTGCGGGTTCTTGGAAGCGGCGTAGACGATCACGGTGTTGCCGCCGAGCGTGGCGTAGGCACGTCCGGAGAGCACGGCCTGCACTGCGTCGGGCTGGGTGTCGTAGACCTGCACGGTGAAGCCGTGTTCCTCGCCCATCTTCTTGGCGAGCGTCTCGTAGGGCGTGCCCTTGTTGACGGCGACCGCCTTGCCCTTGAGGTCGGCCCAGCCCTTGATCGGCGCCGAGCCCTTCTTGATGCCGAACTGGAAGGCGGTCCACAGATAGCCGGCCGTGAACAGCATGTTCTCGGCCCGCTCCTTGGTGACGGTGGTCGGCGCGGCGATGAAGTCGTAGCGGCCGGCCGCCATGCCGGGGATGAGGGTCGAGAAGCTGACGGCATCGATGGTGATGTCGCGCTTCATGCGCTTGGCGACCTCGGTGAAGACGTCGATCTGGAATCCCTCGACGCCGCCGCCCAGCTTGGGCATGGCGTGCGGGGCGAAGGTGCCATCGACGCCGGTCCGGAGCGGCGGCTTCTTGTCCTGTGCGAGTGCCGGGCTTGCGCACAGCAGAATGGCCGCGGCAATCGCGGCATAGCGACGTTTCATCATGTCGAGCCTCCCAAAGAAATCCCCAAGCACGGACGTTAGATCAGGCATTGTTGAATAGCAATTTAGGGGCCATCTTTGGCGCCATGTCCGACCGCATCCTCGTCATCAATCCCAACTCCACCGAAGCCGTCACCAAGGGCATCGATGCCGCCATGGAGCCGCTGCGCATGAATGGCGGCCCCGTCATCGAATGCATCACGCTCAAGGACGGCCCCCCCGGCATCGAGAACCAGGCCCATGTCGAGCAGGTGGTGGGACCGATCGGCAAGATGGTGACCAAGCGCGACAACGACTGCTCGGCCTTCGTCATCGCCTGCTACTCCGATCCGGGTTTGCACGCGGCGCGCGAGATCACGACCAAGCCGGTCCTCGGCATTGCCGAGTGCGGCATCCTGACCGCGATGACGCTCGGCCAGCGCTTCGGCGTGATCTCGATCCTGAAGAAGTCGATCCCGCGCCACCTGCGCTATGTCGGGCAGATGGGCGTGGCCGACCGCATGGCGGGCGATCGCGCCATCGGCCTCGGCGTCGTCGAGCTCAGCAACGAGGCCACCACCTTCGCCCGCATGGCCGAGGTCGCGGCCGAGCTGCGCGACGAGGATGGCGCCGACGTGCTGATCATGGGCTGCGCCGGCATGGCGCGCTACCGCGACCGCCTGCAGCGCCACGTCGGCCTGCCCGTCGTCGAGCCCAGCCAGGCCGCCGTCTCGATGGCGATCGGCCGCGCACGCCTCGGCTGGTCGGCCTGAGACGTACGCCTATTCGCGGCGGAACTCGTACTCGAAGTTGAGCTTGTCGCGGCAGAGCGCCAGCGTGTCGTCGATGCGGCGGCAGGTCAGGCTGTTGGGCGGTCCATTCCAGTTCGCCTTGGGCGGATTGCAGGGGACGGCGGGCTGGGTCGTACCGAGCGTGCTGTCGTTGCCGAACCTCGCCGTGATCGACGCGGCACAGGTGATGGTGCCGGTGCTCGGACAAACGGCCGTCGAGCTGCGCTGACCGCCGCCATTGGCGCCAAAGCAGATGCGGCCCGCCTTGATGTCACATGCTTCCGACCGGCCGCTGAGCTCGAGGGTGCCGCGCGTGTCCCGCCCGAGCCGCCAGCAGCCCTGCAGCAGGGTAAGGTCCTTCTGCGCCCATCGGTCGGCCGGAAGCGGTGGCGGCGGCTTGGGCGGCGGCGGCTTCGGCGGCTCGACCGGCTTGCACTGTGCCAGACGCCGCTTGATGTCCGCCTCCAGCGCAGCGACCTCGGCCGCAAGCTTCCTGCCGTCGGCTGCGGCATCGTCGAGCGAGGCTTTCAGCACCGGCGTGGGATCGGGAGGCGCCGGCGGTGGCGGCGGGGACGGTTCGGCTTCGAGCATGACAACCCTGGCCGACGGCTCGACCGGCGCACAGGTCCGCAGCAGCCACGACCCGATCAGCAGGGCCAGGACCAATAGAAAGCCCATCAACAGGGCAGCCAGCCAGCGCGGCCAGCCTTCAACGGAACGCGCAGTCATTGCTCAAAGGTGGTCACCTCGGGCGGGCATACAAGTCCGCCCGGCCACGTCGCGCCTCGCGACGCTGACTACTCCGCAGCCTCGGCCTTCACGACCGGCGCCGCCGGGAATTCCATGCGGTCGTCGGTCCGGCAATAGCGGTCGGCGAACATGCGGCCCACGGGATGGTACTTGTCCATGTGGACGCGCATCGCCTTGGCGTCCCACAGCTCGTCGCGGATATGGAAACGCAGGCCCTCACCCAGGATGAGCTGGCGGTCCTCCTTGACGTTGATCACCTGCCAGGTCTTGCACTCCATCGCCCATGGCGCATCGGCCAAGCGTGGCGGCTTGATGTCGACGGAGGGCGCGGTCTTCAGGCCGAGGTAGTCTGCCTCGCCGACGTCGGGCGGAAAGTCGCCACTCGAATCGTGCATCGCCCGCGCCAGCGGCTCGTCGGTCAGGTTGACTACGAATTCCCCCGTGCGCTGGATGTTGAGCCACGTGTCCTTCAGGCGCCCGTCCGGGCGCTTGTTGACGGCAAACATGCAGAGCGGTGGATCTTCAGCGAAGACGTTGAAGAAGCTGAAGGGAGCTGCATTGACCACACCGGTTGGCCCGAGCGTCGTCACCCAGGCGATTGGGCGCGGCAGGACGAAGGCGGTCAGGATCTTGTAGCGGTCGTGATGGTTCACGTCGGCGACAGCGTATTGCACTTTGTGATTCCTCAGTTTGACGTCTCGAGCTTCACACCCGCACGCTCGGCAATCAGCTTGTAATGTTCGGGGCGGCGGTGCTTGGCAAAATTGAAGGTGGTGTTGCGGATGTATTCGCCGAGTGCCAGGTCACAGTCGTAGGAGATGACCTCGTCCTCCTCGGTCGTCCCCTTGGCGACGATCTCGCCGGTGGGCGCCACGATCGCGGAGCCGCCATGCAGCCAGTAGCCATCTTCCTTGCCGGCCTTGGCCGTTGCGACGACCCAGATGCCATTCTGGTAAGCTGCGGCCTGGAGCGAGAGATTGTGATGGAACACGCGCAGATAGGGCGGCTCGTGCGGCGCATAGACATTGTCGGTCGGCGTGTTGTAGCCCAGCACCACCATCTCGGCGCCCTTCAGCCCCATGACGCGGAAGGTCTCGGGCCAGCGGCGATCATTGCAGATGCATTGGCCGACGATCACCTCGTCCTTGAACATCTTCCAGACATTGAAGCCGAGGTCGCCGACCTCGAAGTATTTCTTCTCGAGATGCTGGTACGGCACGTTCGGCCGATGATCGTCATGGCCCGGCAGATGGACCTTGCGATACTTACCGATCAGCCGGCCGTCCGGTCCGACCAGGATCGAGGTGTTGAAGCGGTGGGTCGCCCCCTCTTCCTCGGTGCGCTCTGCATAGCCCAGGTAGAAACCGATGCCCCTGGAGCGCGCCAGCTCGAACAGCGGCGCCGTCTCGGGACTGGGCATCTGGTTCTCGAAATACTTGTCGACCTCCGCCTGATCTTCCGTCCAGTACCGCGGGAAGAAGGTCGTGAGGGCGAGCTCCGGGAAGACCACGAATTTCGAGCCGCGCGAATCGGCTTCCTTCAGCATCTCGACCATGCGCTTGACCACACTCGCCCGGCTGTCGGCGAGATTGATCGGGCCCAACTGCGCAGAGGACACTTTCAGACGACGGGACACGTTCACTCTCCTCTAGAACAGCGGCTTGGCGCCGAAGCGTGACATCGCCTGGAGCTCGGGCGAGGTCTGGCCGAGTGGCTTGGATGAATCGGGCGAGGCGCAGGGCAGGAACTGGCCCGAGCCGCGCTGGGCGTTGAGCTTGCCGCCCTCGACCACGACACGGCCGCGACTCACGACGGTGATGGGCCAGCCTTTGATCTGGCGGCCGGCATAGGGCGTATAGCCGACATTGTCGTGCAGCATCTTCCAGTCGAGCGTCACTTCCTTGTCGGCATCCCAGATCGCGAAATCGGCGTCGGAGCCCACGGCGATCGTACCTTTGCGCGGATAGAGGCCGTAGAGCCGGGCGTGATTGGTCGCCGTCAGCGCCACGAACTGCTGGAGCGTGATGCGGCCCTTCTGCACGCCTTCCGAGAAGAGCAGCGGCATGCGCACTTCGAGGCCCGGCACGCCATTGGCCATTTCCTTGAAAGTGGTCTTGTCGCCCTTGGGGATCTTGCCGCCGGCGTTGAACTGATAGGGTGCGTGGTCGGACGAGAAGGTCTGGAAGGTGCCGTCCTTCAGCGCCGCCCACACCGCTTCCTGCGCCTCGGAGTCGCGCGGCGGCGGGCTGCAACACCACATCGCGCCCTCGACGCCGGGCTTGTCCATGTCGTCGGCGGTAAGCGCGATATACTGCGGGCAGGTCTCGCCGAAGATTTTTAGCCCCTTTTCCTGCGCCTGACGCAGCGTCTCGATCGCCTCGATCTCGGACATGTGCACGAGCAGCAGCGGCGCATCGACGAGTCTCGCCAGCGAGATCGCGCGGTTAGTGGCTTCGGCCTCGGCAATCCGCGCATGGGCGATAGCGTGGAACTTGGGCGCGACATGGCCCTGGTCGACCAGGTGATGCGCCAGCCAGTTGATCATGTCGTGGCTCTCGGCATGCACCATGACCAGCGCGCCGTCGCGCCGCGCCAGCGCCAGAATGTCGAGCATCTGGTAGTCGCTGACCTTCATCGCGTCGTAGGTCATATAGATCTTGAACGAGGTGTAGCCGTCCTTGATCAGCGCCGGCAGCTCCTGCCCCAGCACCTGCGGGCTGGGATCTGTGACGATCAGATGGAAGGCATAGTCGATCACCGCCTTGGGCGTCGCCGCCTCGTGATAGTCCTTCACCACCTGGCGCAGCGACATGCCGCGATGCTGGGCGGCGAAGGGGATCACCGTCGTGGTGCCGCCGAACGCGGCCGAAACAGTGCCCGTATAGAAGTCATCGGCGCACATGATGCCGAAGCCCGACTTCTGCTCGATATGGCAGTGGCTGTCGACGCCGCCCGGCAGAACGAACTTGCCGCCGGCGTCGATCTCGCGGCGGCCCTTGCCGGCGATCGCCGGTTCGAGCGCCACGACCTGGCCGTCCTTGACGGCGATGTCGCCGTCGAGCTGGCGATCCTCGGTGACGACCTTGGCGTTGCGGATGACGAGATCGTAGTCGGCCATTCTCTACTCCGCCGCGACTTTGCGGCCATGGCCAGAAGCTGCGAGCCTGCGGTCGAGCCGTGCGATCAGGGCGTTCAACTCGGCATGGTCCGTGGCGGTGAGCGAGGAGCCCGGCGCGCGCTGCTTCGGGCTCTTGATCGCGCCGCGCTTGAACAGCACTTCCTTGCGAAGCGCCAGGCCAACGGCCGGTTGGACCTCGTGCTTCACCAGGGGCAGATAGATATCGAACAGGTCCTCCGCCTCCTCCGCCTTGCCGGCGGCAAAGAGGTCGTAGACCTGCACCAGCATCTCGGGCCAGGCAAAGCCCGTCATCGGACCGTCGGCGCCGCGGCGCATCTCCTGCGGATAGTAGATGCCGCCATTGCCGACCAGGATCGACACGCGCCGCCGACCCGGCTTCTTCTCGCCTTCGCGGATGCGCGTCAGCTTGGCGAGACCTGGCGCATCTTCGTGCTTCAGCATGACGAGCTGCTTGAAATCGTCGACCATGCGCTCGAACACTTGCGGCGAGAGATAGACGCCGGTGGTCTGCGGATAATCCTGGTAGACCAGCGGAATGTCGGGCCCGAGCGCGGTGCAGACCTGCGCATAGTAATTATAGACGCCGTCGTCACCCTTGAGGCCCACAGGCGGCGCCACCATCACACCCGCAGCGCCGGCGATCATCGCTTCGTGCGCGAGCCGTCGCACATTCTCGAGGCCGGCATGGCTCACGCCCACGATCACCTGCCGACCCTGGGCGCGGCCGATGACTCGTTTCACGACGGCCAGCGATTCGTCTGATGTCAGCTTGTGCGCCTCGCCCATGATGCCGAGCAGGGTGAATCCATGTACGCCGCACCTCAAATAAAAATCGGTCAAGGTGTCGACACTCTGCAAATCGAGCGCGCCATCGTCGGTGAACGGCGTGGCGGCGATGATGTAGACGCCTTTGGCGGCTTCACTGAGTTTCTGTTCGGTCATGGCAACGCTCCTCGGCGCGGTTCTTGCAGCGATCATGCCACCCGCGTGGCGCTTGTCGAGCATCACCGCGTGGGCCAGTGTTTAGTCCCGGACGGGAGCAGGTTTCGCAGAATATGGCGCGGCATATCGCCCATCGATTGATGATTTCGCTACCGGTGCTGCTTGGAGTGCTGATGATCGGCTTCCTGCTGCTGCAGGTCGTGCCGACCGATCCGGCGACCGTGGTGGCCGGCCCCAGTGCCACCAAGGCCGAAGTCGAGGCCATCCGCGAGCAGATGGGGCTCGACCGGCCGCTGTGGGTACAATTCGCGGGCTATCTGGGTCGCGTTCTGCAGCTCGATCTCGGCCGCTCGATGATCTCGAACCGACCGGTGGTCGACGAGATCGCACTCACCTTCTGGCCGACCGTCGAACTGATGCTGGCCTGCCTGATATGGGCGGTGCCGCTCGGCATATCGCTGGGTACCCTGGCCGCGCGCCGCCGCGGCACCCTGATCGATCGCGCCATCATGGCGCTCTCCGTCATGGGCGTGTCGGTGCCGGTGTTCTGGGTCGGATTGCTGCTGATCCAGTATGTCGGCGGTGCCGGCCTCCTGCCTTTCCAGGGGCGCAACGGACCGATCTGGACGGCAAACGGTCTGCACAGCATCATTTTGCCCGCCGTCACCCTGGGCGCCGTGTTCGTGGGTCCGGTGGCACGCATGACACGTACGTCATTGCTCGAAACCCTGGGTGCCGACTATGTCCGCACTGCCCGCGCCAAGGGTGCTTCCGACTGGCGGGTCACGATCCGACACGCGCTGCGCAACGCCATGATCCCGGTGGTCACCCTGGTCGGACTCCAGATCGGTTTCCTCCTGGGTGGCTCGATCGTGACGGAAACCATGTTCGCCTGGCCGGGCGTCGGCCGCATGGCGGTTGGCGCCATCACCTCCAGCGACTTTCCGCTGGCCCAGGGCGCCATCCTGATCCTGGCCGTGGGCTTCATGCTCGTGAACCTGATCGTCGACGTGCTCTATGCCTACCTCGATCCGCGGATCGCCCGGTCATGAGAGCGAACGCATGACGGACGCGGCCCTCTCCCTGCAAAACGCGGCCGACCAGCGCGCCATCGGGGCGCTCCGGCGCAAGAACGCGGTGTGGCGACGCATCCTCAGGGATCCGCCGGCCGCAGCGGCAGCCATCTTCCTCTTCGCCGTCGTCGCCGCCGCCATACTGGCGCCCTGGATCGCCCCGTTCGATCCCTATGCCAACAACATGCGGCTGCGCCTCTGCCCGATCGGCGGCGCGCGCTGTCCCGACTTCCTGCTGGGCGCCGACAACCAGGGCCGTGACATGGTGAGCCGCGTCCTGTTCGGCCTGCGCGCCACCCTGGGCATGGGCGTGACCGCGGTCGTGATCGGCGGCGGCCTCGGCGCCCTGATCGGTCTCAGCGCCGCCTACTTCAAGCGTCTCGACCAGCCCCTGATGCGGCTGATCGACGTCCTGCTCTCCTTCCCCTCGATCCTGTTCGGCCTCGCCATCGCCGCGGTGCTCGGCACCGGCCTCACCTCGCTGGTGATCGCCCTCAGCGTCGCCGCGGTGCCGTCGATCGCCCGCATCGCCCGCGGTGCCGCCCAGTCGATCATGCAGCAGGAATACATGGAGGCCGGCCGCGCCGTGGGCCTGGGCGACGCGGCACTGATCTGGCGCTACCTGGCGCTCAACTGCTGGCCGACCATCCTGATCTACATGACCCTGCAGCTCGGCCAGGCGATCCTGCTGGGCGCCGCCCTCTCCTTCCTGGGCCTCGGTGCCCAGGCGCCGACCGCCGAACTCGGCAGCATGGCCGCCGACGGCCGCAAGTTCCTGTCGATCGCGCCGCACGTCTCGACGATCCCGTGTGCTGCGATCTTTCTCGTCGTTCTTGCATTCAACGTCCTGGGCGATGCCTTGCGCGACGCCCTGGATCCAAAGCTGAGACAATAGGAGGTGTGGTCATGAGCAAACGGATGATGTGGACGGCCTTTGCCGCGGTGGCGGCGATCGGCATCGCGACTCCTGCGGTCGCACAGAAGAGTGTGACGGTGATCCGCGAGATCGATACCGACCGGTATGATCCGCACAAGTCGACCGCCCGGTCGGGTGCCGAAGTCATGTACATGATCGGCGACACGCTGGTGAATCTCGACTTCGACATGAAGACACTCAAGCCCGGCCTCGCCAAGAGCTGGACGGTGTCGCCGGACGGCCTCACCTACACTTTCAAGCTGCGCGAGGGTGTGAGCTTCTGCAGCGGCAAGAAGATGACTGCCAAGGATGTCGTCGCGACCTACGAGCGCTGGTTGGATCCCGAGACCAAGGGCCTGGTGAAGTGGCGCATGGGCGACGTCGACAAGATCTCGGCGCCCGACGATCTCACGGTGGAGTACAAGCTCAAGAAGCCGTTCTCCGAGCTGCTCTACCAGATGACACAGTACTTCCACACGATCCTGAACATCGAGCAGGCCAAGCAACTTGGCGCCGACTTCGGCATCAAGGCGATCGACGGCACCGGCCCCTACTGCCTGGAGAGCTGGACGCCGCGCGACCAGACGGTGCTCGTCAAGCACAAGGGCTACAACTGGGGGCCGGGCATCTACGACTACACCGAAGCACAGGTCGACCGCGTCGTCTGGAAGGTCGTGCCCGAAGAGAACACGCGGGTGACGGCGTTGCAGGCCGGCCAGGCCGACGCCAGCCAGTACGTGCCCTACTGGTCGATCAAGGAGCTGACGGCCAACAAGCAGCTCCATGTCAGCAAGGCCGAGAACTTCTTCTGGACCTACTTCATCGGCTTCAAGATCGACAAGGAGCTGGTGAACGACGTACGCGTGCGCCGCGCCATCAATCTTGCCGTCGACCAGAAGGCGATCACCGAGGCCGTCACCTTCGGCTTGGCCGAACCCGCCTCGACGATGCTCAATCCCACCGTGCTCGACTTCAACGCGAAGGTCGACCGTGCGATCTATGGCGAGAACATCAAGGAGGCCGAGAAGCTGCTTGACGAGGCCGGCTGGAAGAAGGGCGCCGACGGCTTCCGCTACAAGGACGGCAAGAAGCTGGCGCCGCTGGTCTACGGTATCTCCGGCGCCTTCAAGGAGATCGCCGAGGCCGTCCAGGGCGAGCTGCGCAAGGTCGGCATCGACCTGCAGATCCAGCTCTTCGACTCGACCGTGGCCTGGGGCAAGCTCGCCACCCAGGAGTTCGACGCCTTCGGCATGAGCTTCCCCTATGTCAGCGCCGGCGATGCACTGAACCTCTACTTCCGGTCGGCCAACACGCCGACACCGAACCGCATGAACTGGAAGGACAAGGAGACCGACGAGCTGCTCGACAAGGGCTCGCAGGCACTCGACGCCGCCACGCGCGCCACCGCCTACGCCGCCGTCCAGCAGAAGGTGCACGACGCGGCGGTCTGGATTCCGCTCTACCACGAGCCGCTGTTCCTGGTGACCGGGGCGAAGCTGAAGCCGGCCAAGGCGCACGGCAACTACGGCTGCGCGCTCTACAAGGGCCTCGGCCTCGCATTCAAGTAAATGGGAGAGAAACGTCCAATGAAGACGACCAAGATCGCCGGCCTCGACCACGTTGTCGCGTGGGACGAGGCCGAGCAGAGGCACGTCTATCTCGAGAACGCGGACTTCGTGTTCAAGGGCAACGAGATCGTCCATGTCGGGCCGGGCTTTGCCGGCCCGGTCGACACGACCATCGACGGCAAGGGGATGATGGTCATCCCCGGCTTCGTGAATGTGCACAGTCATCCCTTCTCGGAGCCCGCCAACAAGGGCCTGACCGAGGAATATGGCAGCGACAAGCTGGGCCAGAGCTCCCTCTACGAATATCTGACTGTGTTCGGCCTCAATCCCGAGGATGCCGGGCCCTCGACGAAGGTGGCGCTGTCGGAGTTGCTGAAAAGCGGCGTCACGACCATCACCGACCTCTCGATGTCGCGCGACGGCTGGGTCGACGACCTCGCCGCCACCGGCATCCGCGCCGTCGTCTGTCCGATGATGCGCCAGGGCGTCTGGTACACCAAGAACGGCCATACGGTGGAGTACGCCTGGGACGAGAAGGCGGGCGAGAAGGCTTTCGAGAATTCGATGAAGACCATCGATGCCGCCATGAAGCACCCGAGCGGCCGGCTCTCGGCCATGGCCGGCCCGGCGCAGATCGACACCTGCCGCGAGGGCTTCTTCAAGGAGGCGCTGCAGGAAGCAAAGAAGCGCGGCATCCCGATGCAGACGCACGCCTGCCAGGCCGTCGTCGAGTTCTACGAGATGGTCCATCGCCACGGCAAGACGCCGATCGAGTGGCTCGATTCCATCGGCGTGCTGGGGCCGGACCTCGTGATCGGCCACGGCATCTTCCTCAACGACCATCCGCAGATCCACTATCCGCATGCCCATGACTTCGAGATGCTGCGCGACTCTGGCGCGGCGGTGGCGCACTGCCCGACCGTGTTCGCGCGGCGCGGCATGACCATGAACTCGATTGGGCGCTACATGAACGCCGGCATCACGGTCGGCATCGGCACCGACACCTTCCCGCACAATATGGTCGATGAGATCCGTCTCGCCTGCTACCTGGCCCGCGTCTATACCGGCAACTACAAGATGGGCACGACCCAGCACGCCTTCGAGGCGGCCACCGTCGGCGGCGCCAAGATCCTGCGCCGCCCCGACCTTGGGCGGCTGGCGCCGGGCTGCAAGGCCGACTTCTCGCTGGTCGACATGAGCCATCCTTACATGCAGCCGGCGCACGAGCCGGTGCGCAGCCTGATTTATTCGGCGAGCGAACGCGCCATCCGTCATGTCTATGTCGACGGCGCACAGGTGGTACGCGACAGCAAGGTCCTGACGGTCGATGTCGAGGCGGCCACCGCCGGCCTCATCGAGGGCCAGCGCAAGCGCCTGGAAACCGTCAGCCAGCGCGACTGGGCCGGCCGCACCGCCGACCAGCTCTCGCCGCCGGTCTACGGCACGAAGGAACGCCTGCCGCAGACGCGGCCGGTGACGTGAGCAACCGCCGTTGACCGACGCACCTCTTCTGGAAGTCAGAAACCTGCGCACCGAATTCCGCTCCGGCGGCAGCGTGTTCGCGGCCGTCGACGGCGTGAGCTTCTCGCTGGCGCCGGGCGAGACGCTCGGCATCGTGGGAGAATCGGGCTGCGGCAAGTCGGTGACGTCGCTCTCGATCATGCGGCTGGTGCCCAATCCACCAGGCCGCATCGCGGCGGGCGAGATCCGGCTGGAGGGCCGCAATCTCCTGGAGCTGCCGGAGACCGAGATGCGCGCCATCCGCGGCGATGCGATCTCGATGATCTTCCAGGAACCGATGACCAGCCTCAACCCGGTGCAGACCGTGGGCGAGCAGATCATCGAGGCTGTCCGGCTGCACCGCGCGGTGAGCGGCGCCGAAGCGCGCGCCCGTGCCCTGGAGATGCTGCGGCTGGTCAAGATCCCCTCGCCCGAGACGCGGCTCGACGAATATCCGCACCAGCTCTCGGGCGGCATGCGACAGCGCGTGATGATCGCCATGGCGCTGGCCTGCGATCCCAAGATCCTGATTGCCGACGAGCCGACGACAGCGCTCGACGTCACCATCCAGGCGCAGATCCTCGACCTCTTGCGCGACCTGCGCGAGCGCACCGGGGCCGCCATCATGCTGATCACCCACGATCTCGGCGTGGTGGCCGAGATCGCGCATCGCGTCGTGGTCATGTATGCCGGCCGCATCGTCGAGGAGGCACCGGTCGACCTGCTGTTCTCCGACCCGCAGCATCCCTATACGCTGGGCCTCCTGGGCTCGATCCCGCGGCTGGGCAGCGACGGCGACGAGCGCCTGATCGCCATCGAGGGCGTGGTGCCCAATCCCTACGCCCTGCCGCCCGGCTGCCGTTTCAGCCCGCGCTGTCCGCTGGCCGACGATCACTGTCGCCGCGAAGCACCCGAGCTGCGCGAACTCGGTCGCGGTCATCGAACCGCTTGTTGGAAGGCGCCGCTCGACGTCGCGCTGGCCGGAGCCGCCGCCTCGTGAACACCGAACCCCTCCTTTCCGTCACCGGCCTCACCAAGCACTTCCCGGTCAAGCGCGGCATCGTCTTCCAGAGCGCCGTCGGCACGGTGCGTGCTGTCGACGGCCTCTCCTTCGACGTGGCGCCGGGCGAGACGCTGGCGCTGGTAGGCGAATCGGGCTGCGGCAAGTCGACCACCGGCCGCATGATCCTGCGCCTGATCGAGGCGACATCGGGCTCGATCCGCTTCGCCGGCCGCGACGTCCGCGCCCTCAATCGCGGCGCGCTGCGCGACTTGCGGCGTGACATGCAGATCATCTTCCAGGATCCCTACGCCTCCCTCAATCCGCGCCTTACGGTCGGCCAGACCCTGGGAGAGCCGCTGCGCCTGCATGGCCTCGCCTCCGGCGCCGCGCTGTACCAGCGCATCGACGAACTCCTGACCGAGGTCGGCCTGTCGGCCTGGCATGCGCTGCGCTACCCGCACGAATTCTCCGGCGGCCAGCGCCAGAGGATCGGCATCGCCCGCGCGCTCGCTTCGCAGCCCAAGCTGATCGTCTGCGACGAGCCCGTGTCGGCGCTCGACGTATCGATCCAGGCGCAGGTGATCAACCTCCTGCAGGACCTCAAGCGCAAGCTCGGCCTCTCCTACATCTTCATCGCCCACGATCTCGCCGTGGTGCGCCACATCAGCGATCGCGTCGCCGTGATGTATCTCGGCAAGATCGTCGAGCTGGCGCCCAAGCGCAGCCTGTTCGCAAGGCCGCGCCATCCCTACACCCAGGCGCTGCTGTCGGCGGTGCCGGTGCCCGATCCCTCCGCCCAGCGCGCCCGCATCCGGCTCACAGGCGACGTGCCGAGCCCGCTCAATCCGCCGCCGGGCTGCCGCTTCCATACGCGCTGCGCCCACGCCCAGGATCGCTGCCGCATCGAGGAGCCCGCTCTGCGCGCCGTGGGAGACGAAGGCCAGATCGTTGCATGCCATTACGCCGAGACGATCGTGCCGCCGGTGATCGTACCGGAGAACGAACCGCCCTACGCCCGCCGTCTGGCGGCGCTGCGTAAGCTCGCGGTTGCCGCCTAAGCGTCAGGTACGCCCGCGGTCGTCGAATATTCGAAGTGAAGCGGCGTCTCGGGATGGACCAGCGCATAGGCCGAGCGCGCCGCGATGGCGGCTTCCGCAAAGCCGGTGAGGATCAGCTTCAGCTTGCCGGGATAGGTGACGACGTCGCCGATGGCGAAGATGCCGGGCTTGCTGGTGGCGGCGGTCGAGGGGTCGATCGCGATCTGGTTGTGCTCCAGCGCGAGGCTCCAGTCGGCGATCGGGCCCAGCGACATCGACAGGCCGAAGAACGGCAGCAGCACATCGGCCTCGATCCGCTTGGTCGCGCCATCGAGCGTGGCAACGGTAACGGCCTTCAACCGGCCGTCGTTGCCCTCCAACCCATGGAGCTGGTACGGCACGACGAGATCGATCTTTCCCGCCTTGGCCAGCGCCTTCAGTCTCGCCTCGCTCTCGGGTGCGGCGCGGAACTTGTCGCGTCGGTGGATCACCGACACCCGGGCCGCAACCTCGGCCAGGGACAAAGCCCAGTCGACGGCGGTGTCGCCGCCACCCGCGATCACCACGCGCTTGCCACGGAAAGTCTCGCGCTGCGTCACGTAATAGAAGACGCTCTTGCCCTCGTAGGTCTCGATGTCGGGCAGCGGCGGGCGGTTGGGGCCGAAGGCGCCGACGCCGGCGGCCACGATCACCGCCCGGGCCTGGATGACCGTGCCCTTCGAGGTCGTCACCCGCCAGAATCCGCCGCTCAGCGCCTCCAGCGCCTGGACCTGTTCGCCGAGATGGTAGACGGGCCGAAAGGGCGCGGCCTGCGCCTTCAGCCGGACCACCAGCTCGGCGGCCTCGATGCGGGGGAAGCCCGGGATGTCGTAGATCGGCTTTTCGGGATAAAGCGCTGTGCACTGGCCACCGGCGTCGTCGAGCACGTCGACGACGTGGCAATTGAGCCGGACCATGCCGCACTCGAACACGGCGAACAGGCCCACGGGCCCCGCGCCTACGATGACGACGTCGGTCTGGTGCGAATGTCCGTTGGCCATGGTCCTAAGGTGGCGAAGAGAAACCACAAAATAAAGGCCCCCGGTCGAAGCCGACCGGGGGCCGAAATTGGTAGCTGGGGGCGGACTTGAACCGCCGACCCCGGCATTATGAGTGCCGTGCTCTAACCAGCTGAGCTACCCAGCCATGGGTGGGCGCTATTAAGCGGCGGGGCCGGGACCTGTCAAGAAAAGCGCCGGATGAAGCCTCCGCCCAGGACGCGGCTGCCGGTCGCGGCGTCGTAGATCACACAGGCCTGGCCGGGCGAGACGCCGATCTCGGGTTCGGCGAAGTGGACAGAGGCGCCATCGCCTAAAAGCTCGATTTCAGCCGGGCGCAGTGCCTGGCTGGAGCGCACGCGCACCTGCACCGGGACACGGCCCTCCAGCGCCGGGCCGATCCAGTTGAGATCATAGAGCGCCATCTCTGTCCGGCCGAGCGCGGCACGCGGCCCCACGACGACGCGGCGCGCTTCGGGGTCGAGCCGCACGACATAGAGTCGGTCGTTGTCAGTGCCGTCGCGCTCGCCCAAGGCCAGTCCGCGGCGCTGGCCCACGGTGAAATGCACGATGCCGTCGTGGCGGCCGACCACGCGGCCCCGCAGGTCGACGATCTCGCCGGGTTCGACCGCCTCGGGCCGGAGCTTCTGCACGACGGCGGCATAATCGCCACCGGGTACGAAGCAGATGTCCTGACTGTCGGGCTTCTCGGCCACCGGCAGGTCGAAGCGCTCGGCCAGCGCCCGCGTCTCGCTTTTGGGCAGGTGACCCAACGGGAAGCGCAGGTAGTCGAGCTGCTCGTGCGTCGTGCCGAACAGGAAGTAGCTCTGGTCGCGCGCCGGATCGGCGCCGCGGTGCAGCTCCGGCCCCGCCTCACCCAGGACGCGCTGGACATAGTGGCCTGTCGCCAGCGCATCGGCGCCGAGTTCGCGCGCGGTCCTGAGCAGGTCGCGGAACTTCACCGTGCGGTTGCAGGCGATGCAGGGCACCGGGGTCTCGCCGCGCACATAGGCATCGGCAAAGGAGTCCATCACCTCGGTACGGAAGCGGCTTTCGTAGTCGAGGACGTAGTGCGGGATAGCGAGCCTTTCGGCGACCTGGCGGGCATCCTGGATATCCTGACCGGCGCAGCAGGCGCCCTTCTTGCCGACGGCGACGCCATGGTCGTAGAGCTGCAGGGTGACGCCTACGACGTCGTAGCCCTGCTCCTTCAGGAGCGCGGCGGTGACCGACGAGTCGACGCCGCCCGACATCGCAACCACCACGCGGGTGTCGCCGGGCGCCTTGTCGAGATCGAGGGAATTGCGGGCCATGACGGGGCCTATATAGGCCTGCCGATCAGGCCACAACAGGCCCGCCAGCTAGTCGCGGCGCGGGCTGGTGTCGCGGACGGCCTTGGCGACGCCGTTGCTGTCGTAGACGATCTGGACGCGATCGCCCATCTGGACGTCGCCATCGTCATACTGGGCGATCTTCACCTGGCTGCCGTTGTCCTTCTGCACCGTCACTTCGATGCCGCGCCTGGAACTGCCGCGGTCGACGGCCGTACCGGCGATGGCGCCGCCGATCGCACCCAGCAGGCCGCCCACGACGGCGCCGCCCACGGAGTTGGTGGTGGCGGCACCGATGGCCGCACCACCCGCCGCGCCCAGGCCGCCGCCGATCAGCGTGCCGTCGTTCATGCCCGAGCCACTGCTGCCGCGCACCGACACTTCACGGATGGCCATCACCCGGCCGGTTTCGCCGCGATAGCTGCCTTGGGCCGAGGTGTTGACCACGCCGGGTTGAACGCCGCCGCTGCTGCCGGTGCAGGCGCCGAGGCTGCCGATCATCGCCACGGGTATCAAAAGGCTCATGAGCAGCTTGCCGAACATTCCAGAAATCCTTCTCTCGGACACGATCTCGATCACATGGAACGCTTCAGATCAGTCGGGGGGTCACGAGCCGTCACGCACGACCTTGGCGACGCCCTGGCGGTCCTGAACGATCCGGACACGGTCGCCGAGCTGTACATCACCGTCGTCGCGCTGCGCCACCGTGACCTTTTGACCATTGTCGCGCTGGACCACCACCTCGATGCCGCGGCCGGCGCCACTGTCGCCGTCGATGATACTGCCGGCGATGGCGCCACCGACGGCGCCGAGCAGCGCGCCGACCAGCATGCCGGCGACCGAATAGCCGCTGGAGGCGGCACCAAGGGCCGCGCCACCCGCCGCACCGGCCATGCCGCCGATCAGCCCGCCGTTGCCCGAGCCGCCGCCTGCCCCGCGGAGGCTGATCTCGTTGATCGAGACCACTCGTCCACTGCCGCCGACGGCGGCGAGACTACCGTTGGCGGCACCTGGCGTGGCGGCCGATGTGCTGACGATACCGGGTTGAACGGCGCCGGACTCACAGGCGGTCAGTCCCGCTGCCAGGAGTAACGGCAGCAGCGAAAGACGCACCCAATTCCCGATCATGACGGCCTCCCGAACGGCATAGTCTCGCCGGCATTTTCGACCAAATTGCGGCGTGCGGCTAGTCGCGTTCCTCGATCCAGGCGGCCTGGATGGCCTCCAGGATCTTCTCGTTGGAGCGGTTGGGATCGTCCTCAAAACCAGGCAATTCCATCACCCAGCGATGCAGATCGGTAAACCGCAGGTTGACGTTGTCGATGCCGGGATGGCGTTCCTCGAGCTCTATCGCGATATCCCGAACGTCGGTCCAGCGCAATTTGCCCGCCATCGTCCGCCTCCTACTTGTCGACCATCATGTTCCGGGTCGCCGCCGGCAGGCGCACAACGAGCCCGTCGAGCGCCTCGCTCATCAGGATCTGACAACCCAGGCGCGAAGTGTGGGTAAGGCCGAAGGCGAGGTCGAGCATGTCCTCCTCGTCCTCGCTGGCCGGCGCCAGCTTCTCGAACCATTCCTTCTCGACGACGACATGGCACGTCGAACAGGCCAGCGAGCCTTCGCACGCGCCCTCGATATCGACGTGGTTGCGGTGGGCGATCTCGAGCACCGAGAGGCCGAGCGGTGCGTCCACTTCCTTGCGCGACCCGTCTTTGAGAATGAACGTCAGTTTCGGCATCGAATGCTCCGCTACTCCCCGACTCTGCTTTCCAATTCGCCGACCGACAGTCCCGCCAACGCCTCGCGAATACCTCGATCCATGCGTCGCTCGGCGAAGGGCTTGGACACGGTTTCCAGCGCCTCGGCGGCAGCGTTGATCGCGTCGCGATCGTCGCCGGTGATCGCAGCCTCGAGGCGGGCCCGCCCCTCGTCGATGGCGGCACGCTCCTCGGTCGTGAGCAGGGCACCGTCCTTGGCGAGTGCGGCGTCAAGCGCCAGCAGGCTGCGCCGCGACTCGACCCGCGCTTCGGCCAGGAGCCGCTGCATCATGTCGGTCTCGGCATTGTCGAGACTGTCATAGAGCATGTCGGCCATATCCTCGTGGCTGAGCCCGTAGGACGGCTTGACCTCGATACGCTGCGCCACGCCGGTCGTGCGCTCCTCAGCCGAGACGGCGAGAAGACCGTCGGCGTCGACGGCAAAGGAAACGCGGATCCGGGCAGCACCTGCCGTCATCGGCGGAATGCCGGAGAGCTCGAAGCGCGCCAGGCTGCGGCAGTCGGCCACCATCTCGCGCTCGCCCTGCACGACATGAATCGCCATGGCCGTCTGGCCGTCCTGGTAGGTGGTGAACTCCTGCGCCAGCTGCACCGGGATCGGTGTATTGCGCGGCACGACCTTCTCGACGATGCCGCCCATGGTCTCGAGTCCCAGAGACAGCGGCGTGACGTCGAGCAGCAGCGTGTCGCCGCCGCCGGTGAGCGCCTCGGCCTGGAGCGCGGCGCCCAGCGCCACGACCTCGTCGGGGTCGATATCGGTCAGCGCCGGCTTGCCGATCATGCCGGCCACTTCCGCCCGCACCAGCGGCAGGCGGGTCGAACCGCCAACCAGCACCACGCCCTGCACGTCGGACGCCGTCATGCCGGCATCGGTCAACACATTGGCAGCGATTTCGAGGGTGCGTGCGACGGGGGCTTCGATCATCGCCTCGAATTCGCCGCGCGTGAGCGTATGGAAGGAGGGCGTGCCGGCAACTTCGAGGCGGCCCGATGTCTGGTCGCGCTCCGAGAGCTGCTCCTTCATCTGCCGCGCAAGTACTAGCGCGGTCTTGACCGCGGCTTCGTCGACCCGGTCGGCAAGCCCATCCTTCTTGCGTTCGGCCAGCATGCGCTCGGCGATGGCGCGGTCGAAATCGTCGCCGCCGAGGGCTGCGTCGCCACCGGTCGCCAGGACCTGAAACACGCCCTTCTCCAGGCGCAGCAGCGAGAAGTCGAAGGTGCCGCCGCCCAGGTCGTAGACTGCGTAAAGACCTTCGGAACCCTTATCGAGGCCGTAGGCCAGCGCCGCCGCCGTCGGCTCGTTGACCAAGCGCAATACCTCGAGGCCGGCGACACGCGCGGCATCGCGGGTGGCGGTCCGGGCAGCGTCGTCGAAATATGCCGGCACGGTGATCACCGCACGCTCGACCGGCTTGTCGAGGGCGGCTTCGGCACGGGCGCGCAAGGCCTTGAGAATCTCAGCCGAGATCTCGACGGGCGAACGCGCCTTGCCGCCGATCCGCAATTTCACCATGTCGGTCTGGCCGCTGCCGGGCTCGATCTCGTAGGGCAGGACACCAGCCACGGCATGGAGGTCGGCGGCGCCGCGGCCCATCAGGCGCTTGATCGACGCCACCGCGTTGCGCGGCTCGCGCGCCATCACCAGACGGGCCTCCTCGCCCACCAGCACGCCGCCCGCTTCTGGATAAGCCACGACCGACGGCACCAGCGCATTGCCGGCCTCGTCGTGCAGGGCCGCCGGCACACCTTCACGCGCGATCGCCACCACCGAATTGGTCGTGCCGAGATCGATGCCGACGGCAAGCGAGGCCTCGCCGGCGTGCGGCATCGGCGTTTCGCCCGGCTCGTGGATCTCCAGCAGACTCATGCCTTCACTCGTTGCAGATTTGTGCGCCTGGCGCGCGCCTCCTCGGCGAACTTGTCGAGGTAGCGCAGGCGAAGGAGCGCCTTTCTGATGGCGGCCTTGTCGTGGCGCAAGAACAAAGTGCCGAGCCCGGCAAGTGCCTGCTGCATGTCCTGTCGCGCTTGCGCGGCCAATGCATCGACCGCCTCCGGGGTTGTGGCTTCGTGCAGCGCCTCACGCGCTTCCATCGCCTCCATCAGGAGATCGGGGTCGTCGATGGTCTTGCCGTCGCCCGGCAGTTCGACGCCGTTTAGTCCGGCGAGATAGACGGCGCGCGACAGCGGATCCTTCAGGGTGCGATAGGCGTCGTTCAGCCCCGCTGCCTCGGTCGAAGCCTTTGCCCGCTCTTCGGGCGGATGGCCGACGAAGCGGTCAGGATGCCACTGCCGCTGGGCCGTGAAATAGGCCCGGTCGAGCGTCGCGGGCTCCAGATCGAGCGCCGCCGGCAATCCCAGCCGCGCGAAGTGATCCATGGCTCTACTTCAGACGTGGAAGGATTCGCCGCAGCCGCAGCGGCCCTTCTCGTTCGGGTTCGTGAACACGAAACCCGACTTCAGCTTCTCCTCGACATAGTCCATCTCGGTGCCGATCAGGAACAGCGACGCCTTGGGATCGATCAGCAGCTTCACGCCGCCCGTCTCCACGACCTCGTCCATCGGTTGCTGGGCGTCGGCGAACTCGAGCGTATAGCTCATGCCCGAACATCCCTTCGTCCGGACGCCGATGCGGATGCCCGCGGTCGGCTTGCCGCGTCCGTCGATCAGTGCCTTGACGCGCTCAGCGGCAGCCGGCGTTACCGACATTACCTGCGGCCGCGGCCGGCGAACGCGCGGCGCGGCGGCAGGTGCGGCCGCAGGTGTTGCCACGGCGGGCTGGGATGTCTCGGTGGTCGTGCTCATGACGCTCTGCTCCGAAATCTTCGGCAACCTACTCGGCGGCTTCCTTGGGTTCGTCCTTCTTCGACGCCTTGGCGCGATAGTCGGCAATCGCCGCCTTGATCGCGTCCTCGGCCAGCACCGAGCAGTGGATCTTGACGGGCGGCAGCGCGAGATGCTTGGCGATATCGGTGTTCTTGATGGTCTCGGCCTCGTCGATCGTCTTGCCCTTGACCCACTCGGTTACGAGCGAGCTGGACGCGATCGCCGAGCCGCAGCCGAAGGTCTTGAACTTGGCGTCCTCGATCAGCCCGTCCGGGCCGACCTTGATCTGCAGCTTCATGACGTCGCCACAGGCCGGCGCGCCAACCAGACCCGTGCCGACATCCTCGGCGTTCTTGTCGAGCGAGCCGATGTTGCGGGGATTCTCGTAGTGATCGAGCAACTTTTCGCTGTAGGCCATGACGCTCTCCTCAAATCTTCCTTCAAGCCTTCGCTGGCCTCAGTGGGCGGCCCATTCGATGGACTTGATATCAATTCCTTCCTGGGACATTTCCCAGAGCGGGCTCATTTCGCGCAGCTTGGTGACGTGGTGCACCAGCTCTTCGACGGCGGTATCGACTTCATGCTCGGTCGTGAAGCGCCCGAGCCCGATTCGCAGCGACGTATGCGCCATCTCTTCTTCGACGCCGAGTGCGCGCAGCACGTAGCTGGGCTCGAGCGAGGCCGAGGTGCAGGCCGAGCCCGACGACACCGAGAGGTTCTTGATGCCCATCATCAGCGACTCGCCCTCGACATGGGCAAAGCTGATGTTGAGGTTGCCGGGAATGCGCCGTTCGAGGTCGCCGTTGACATAGATTTCCGCCAGCTTGGCATTCAGCCCCTTCAACATGCGGTCGCGCAGCCTGGTGAGGCGCACCGCCTCCCCGTCCATTTCCTTCATGCAGATCTCGGCCGCTTCGCCCAAGCCGACACAGAGCGGCGTCGGCAAGGTGCCCGAGCGGAAACCGCGCTCCTGGCCGCCGCCCACGATCATCGCGACCAGCCGCACGCGCGGCTTGCGGCGGACGTAGAGCGCGCCGATGCCCTTGGGGCCGTAGATCTTGTGTCCTGAAATGCTCATCAGGTCGATGTTCATCGCCTCGACGTCGAGCGGGATCTTGCCGGCGGCCTGGGCCGCATCGGTGTGGAAGAACGCGCCCTTCTCGCGGCAAATCTTGCCGATCTCGGCCAGCGGCTGGATGACGCCAATCTCGTTGTTCACGGCCATGATCGAGACGAGCACCGTCTTGTCGGTGACGGCGGCGCGCAATTCGTCGAGATCGACGAGGCCGTCCTTCTTCACCGGCAGATAGGTAACGTCGAAGCCCTGCTGCTCGAGATGGCGGCAGGTGTCGAGGACGCACTTGTGCTCGGTCACCGTGGTGACGATGTGATTGCGCCGGTCCTTGTAGAACTCGGCCACGCCCTTGATCGCGAGGTTGTTCGACTCGGTGGCGCCCGAGGTGAAGATCACTTCCTTCTCGTCGGCGCCGATCAGCTTGGCGACCTGGCCGCGCGCCTTCTCGACGCCTTCCTCGGCTTCCCAGCCGTAGCTGTGGCTGCGCGACCCCGGATTACCGAACTTGTAGGTGAAGTAAGGCATCATCGCTTCCAGGACGCGCGGGTCCATCGGCGTCGTGGCCTGGTAGTCGAGGTAGATCGGCTGGTCGTTGCGCCGAATCTGGGTAATGGCGGTCATGCTAACCCCTTGAAAGTCCTAGGCCGCGCGGGCTTGGGCAATATCCGAGCGTCCCACTCGGATATATAGGTCCCGCCACGCGGCGATCAAGCGTTCGATATCCTCCGAAACAGTACTCCAGCCGAAGCTGATTCTGAGCGCCATCTCGGCTTCAGCAGATTCCACACCCATGGCCAGGAGCACCGCCGAACGCGTCACCTTGCCCGAGGAGCAGGCCGCCCCGGCCGACACACAAATGCCGGCCAGGTCGAGCGCCATGACCTGGGTTTCCGCCCGAACGCCCGGCATGGAAATGCAGGTCGTATTGGGCAGCCGATCGACACCCGCACCATAGACCCGCGCCGCCGGCGCGATCTCGAGCAGTGCCGTCTCCAGATGGTGGCGCCATTCCGTTGTCGCCAGTCCGCCGGTTGCTTCGGTCGCGGCGGCGCCGAAGCCCGCAATCCCGGCGACATTTTCCGTACCGGCACGACGATTGGATTCCTGCCCGCCACCAACTCGGTCAGACACGAACGGCGCGCCGCTGCGCACGACGAGCGCGCCGACACCGGTCGGGCCGCCAAACTTGTGGGCCGAGAGGCTGAGATAGTCGACGCCGAGCCCATGCAGATCGACGGGCACCTTGCCCGCGCCCTGCACGGCATCGCAATGCACCAGCGCGCCGGCAGCATGCGCCACACGCACGACATCGGCGATCGGCTGCAACACGCCGGTTTCATTGTTGGCGAACATCACCGACACCAACGCCGGCTCCGTGGACGCCGCCAAACTCTTGTCCAGAACGCCGAGGTCGACGATGCCGTTGGCGTCGACCGGCAGTATCTCCCCGCCAGTGGCCGCCTTCAGCACGCTGTCGTGTTCGACGGCCGAAACCAGCAGGCGCTTGCGGCCTGCCCCGGCGAGGGCTGAATTGTTGGCTTCCGTTCCACCCGAGGTGAAGACGACCTCCGCGGGCCGGGCGCCGACCAGTGCCGCTACCTGCCGACGCGCTGTGTCGAGGCGCGCGCGTGCCGACCGGCCGGCACGATGCACCGATGACGGATTGCCACCCGCCCGCAACGCCTCGACCATGACGTCGAACACAGCCGGCCGGAGCGGGCTGGTGGCGTTGTGATCGAGATACGCGAACGCAGGCATGGAGGCGGCCTTAGCTGGCAGCGGCCATCGAATCGGACTTGGCCGGGCTCGGCGCCTCGACGAGCCGCGTGCTGATCTTGCGCTCCAGCACGTCGAGCAATGTCACCGAACTCAGGAATGCGTGGATCTGGTTGCCCAGTTCCTCCCACAGATCGTGGGTCAGGCACTTGCTGCGATCCGCCCGGCAGCCGGCCTCCCCCATCTCGGTGCAGCGCGTGGCGCTGATGGGCTCATCGACAGCCAGAATGATCTGGGACACGCGGGTCTCCGCCGAGCTGAGCGCCAGGCGATAACCGCCGCCCGGGCCGCGCACGCTCTTGACCAATCCGGCGCGCCGCAACCGGGCAAAGAGCTGCTCCAGATATGACAGTGAGATTTCCTGTCGGGTCGCGATGTCCGACAATGACACCGGTTTGGCTTGTGCGTGACGGGCCAAATCGACCATCGCCATGACGGCGTAACGTCCTTTGGTGCTGAGCTTCACAGCATCCTCCTCGTGCCGGCGCCTGCCGGCCGTCGTGACCGAATGCCTAAAGGTCTTGAAAACCAAGGCATTACTAAGATATTCCAACCCCCAACACGGGAACTGGGGAAAAACCAACTCACCGGGTAGGATTTAGTTAATCCGAGTAGTTTGGTCAAGTATCAAGATTCCCCCTTAAGACAAAGCACCTTTGGCCCCTTCGGATGGTCCAAATTGGTGAACAACCGGAGCCTCCATGCCTGATGTGATGTTTACCGGCCCCGAGGGTCGCCTTGAGGGCCGCTATCACCAGAGCAAGGAAGAGCACGCCCCGATTGCCCTGATCCTGCATCCCCACCCGCAGTACGGCGGGACGATGAACCATAAGGTCGTCTTTTCCCTGTTCCACGTCTTCGTGAACCGGGGCTTTTCTGTCCTGCGGTTCAACACCCGCGGCGTCGGCCGCAGCCAGGGCCGGTTCGACAACGGCATGGGCGAGCTCAGCGACGCCGCCGCCGCCCTCGACTGGCTGCAGAGCATGAACGCCGATGCCAAGTCATGCTGGATCGCCGGCTACTCGTTCGGCGCCTGGATCGGCATGCAACTCCTGATGCGCCGCCCCGAGATCGACTGTTTCATCTCGGTGTCGCCGCCAGCCAACTCCTACGACTTCACTTTCCTGGCACCCTGCCCCGCCTCCGGCCTGATCGTGGGCGCGGAGAAGGACGAGGTGGTGCCGCTCGCCGACATCCAGAAGTTGGTGGCAAGACTGTCGCTGCAGAAGGGCATCACCGTCGAGTCGCGTACCGTGAAGGGCGCCAACCACTTCTTCCACGACTCGCTCGACAAGCTCGCGGTCGATGTCGACAAGTACGTCGCCAAGAGCCTGCTCACCCCACCGGGCCGCGCGACGAGCAACAAGGAACCCTGAAACCTACGGCAGATGCAGCGTGCCGCCGGTCAGCGGCCGAGGCGCGCCCGTCGTCGTCGGAAAGGTGAGCGGCAGGCCGCGCAGCGAGCGCACCGCCAGGAATCCGAACGCGTGAGCCTCCAAAGCGTCGCCGTCCCAGCCGAGATCGGCCGCGGTCACGACCTTGCCGCGCGTCTCTTCGGCGATCGCCCGCAGCAGCGTCGGATTGCGCGCACCGCCGCCACAGATCACCCATTGCACAACGGGCGCAGGAAAATGCCGGGCCGCCAACGCCACGGCGCGCGCCGTGCCGGCCGTCAGCGTGGCGGCACCATCGGCAGCCCCCAGCCCTTCCGCCCAGGCGTCGCCGAAATCGCCGCGGTCGAGCGACTTCGGCGGTATCTTCGCGAAGAAGCGATGCTCGCTGAAGCGCGCCAGCCGCGTGCGGTCGACCGTGCCCGTCGCCGCCAGCATGCCGTCCTTGTCGTAGCGCTGGCCGGCGCGACGCATGCACCAATCGTCAATCGGGCCGTTGCCCGGGCCGGTGTCGAACGCCAGGAGCGAATCGTCGGCGCCTATCCAGGTGACGTTGGCGACCCCTCCAACATTCACGATGGCCAGCGGCCGCGGCAGATCGCGCGCGAGGGCCGCATGATAAACCGGCACCAACGGCGCCCCCTGCCCGCCTGAGGCCACGTCGGCGCTGCGCAGGTCGTTGACCACGCGCACGCCCAAAGAACGCGCCAGCGCCGCACCATCGCCGATCTGCCAGGTGAAGCGCTTTTCCGGCCGGTGCGTGATCGTCTGGCCATGGAAGCCCACGAGGTCGATGGTCGACAGCGCGATGCGCTGTTCCGCCGACCAGCGCCGCACGGCAGTCGCGTGCGCGTCGGTCACGGCCCGCTCAGCGGCGCGGGTGGCGTCGGTGGGAAGCTCTGCCCCGAAGGCCGCCCGGATCAAGCGCCGCACATCGTCCGCATAGGGGATAGTGAGGCACGGGCCGAGGGACGCGATGCGTTCGCCATCGGTCTCGATCAGCGCCACATCGACACCATCGACCGAGGTGCCGCTCATCAGGCCGAGCGCGCGCATCATGCGACCGCCGCCAAACTCAAATACGCACGCATGCGCTCGACGAAGGGTCCGTCCTGAACCGGATCGAACCGCCGAGCGGTTGTCCAATCGTAGACAATCCAGGCCACGCGCCCACGCTTTTCGTCGGGTTCCGACCGATAGCGCGGAATGATATGGGTGTGGAGCTCCGGCTCGCTATTACCGAGCGTCTCGTAGTTGATCCGGTAGGCATCGGTCACCGCGAGAAGGGCATCGCCGGCAAGAATCACATCCAGCGAATATTGGCTACGCTGGGCCCGATCCATCACATTGATGCTCTCGACCACCGGATCGGCCAGCAGGACGCAGTAACCCGGCAGGGGCTGGACGTCGCCAATGACCAGCCAGCCCGACTTCATCCGGCAAATCACGAATTGGTTCTCTCCGCGCCGCGCTGCTTCAACTCGCTCCACGATCAGATTGACCAAATTACGCTCCGTTGAGACGCGGGCACGCCCATGTTACACCCGCGCCCTTCGCGGACAAACGGCCGAGCGGCGAGATGACGGGTTTCAAGTCGGATTTCATGCGTGTCGTGCACGAGCGCGGCATGGTGCATCAATG
>NZ_SCVH01000075.1 GCF_004296935.1 Reyranella sp. | reverse complement strand
GATCTCCGAAAGCACCGCCTTCAGGCGCTCCTCGAATTCGCCGCGGTACTTGGCGCCCGCCACCATGGCGCCGAGGTCGAGCGACATCAGCTTCTTGCCTTTCAGCGATTCCGGCACGTCGTCGTTCACGATACGCAGCGCCAGGCCTTCGGCGATCGCCGTTTTGCCGACGCCGGGCTCGCCGATGAGGACGGGGTTGTTCTTGGTGCGGCGGCTCAACACCTGGATGGCGCGGCGGATTTCCTCGTCGCGACCGATCACCGGGTCGAGCTTGCCTTCGCGCGCCATCTGCGTGAGGTCGCGGGCATATTTCTTGAGCGCATCGTAGCTGCTCTCGGCCGACGCCGAATCGGCGGTCCGGCCCTTGCGCAGATCCTGGATGGCCTTTTCCAGCGCCGGAGCCTTTACGCCGCCCTTGGCCAGCGCATTGGCGGCCTCGGTACCCTTGGCGAGCACCAGTGCCAGCAGCATCCGCTCGACGGTGACGAACGAATCGCCGGCCTTCTCGGAGATCGCCTCGGCCTGCTCGAACAGCCGCGCCGTTTCGGGCGCCAGATAGACCTGCCCGGCGCCCTGCCCCTCGACCTTGGGCTGCTTGGCAAGATTGGCTTCGACCTCCCGATGCACAAGGCGTGAATCGCCACCGGCGGCCGTGATCAGGTTGGCCGCCAAGCCTTCCGGATCGTCGAGAAGGACTTTCAGAAGATGGTCGGGAACGAAGCGCTGATGACCGTCGCGCAGCGCCATCATCTGTGCGCTCTGCAGGAATCCCCGCATACGTTCGGTGTATTTCTCTTGGTTCATTGCTCTACCCTTTCATTCACGCCCCCGTCATGCGGCAGGCGAAAGAGCGGACCCCTATCCGGGCATCCTGCGACCGATATGGGAAGGGATCGCGCAGGTACAAGACCGGATCGAAGGTGCGGCTTTCCAGCGTAACTATGCCGGTCTATGGAGACCGGCCGATACGATCTGGATCAAGTGGACGGAGGGAAACAGCAATGTCTGGTGGACACGGTCACGTCGAGACGTCGAACAAGAAGATCGCCCTGCTGGTTGCCGTCCTGGCCGCCCTGCTGGCGGTCTCGGAGATGTCCGGCAAGAGCGCGCAAACCCATGGCCTCTCGAGCCATATCGACGCGTCCAATCTCTGGTCGTTCTTCCAGGCCAAGACGATCCGGCAGACCACGATGCGTACGGCCGCCGACGGTGCCGACGCCCAATACAAGGACAATCCCGCAAGCATGCCGGCAGCCCTGAAGGCCCAATCCGAGCAATGGCGGCGCACCGCGCAACGCTACGAGTCGGAGCCCGAGACCAACGAAGGCCGCAAGGAACTGATGGCCCGGGCCAAGGCGAAAGAGGAGTTCCGCGACCGCTCCCTGGCGGCCTACCACATGTTCGAGTACGGCTCGGCCTGCTTCCAGCTGGCGATCGTGTTGGCCGGCGCCGCGGCGCTGACCACGGTTGCCTGGCTCACCTTCGTCTCATTCGGCCTGGGGGCAGTGGGCATCGGTTTCACGATCCTGGGCTTCGTCGCGCCCAACCTGCTCCACATCTAGGAGCAACGAAAAACACCCGAAGGCAGCTACCCTCGGGTGTTTTTGAAACTCTCGTCCGGATCGACTATCCGCCGCGCCGGCCAGCCGGGGGCGTGAACGCCGGGATTTCGGGCTGATCGTCGGCTGCCGGATCCTCCTCGGATGATGCACTGCGTCCATTTTGCAGGAACGCGACACCGCCCAAACCGGGCTCGGCTTCGTTGACGTCGTCGCCTCGGCCGCCCATGCGCTCGCCCGGCGCATGACCGTTGGCATTGCTGGGCGGCGGGCCGGCCTGTTGGCCGCCCTGCTGACCTTGCTGGCCCTGGGGATTCGGTTGACCGCCGCCACCTTCTTCGTCGCCATAGCCGACATTGTTGCGCTGGCCGAAGCCGCCCATGGTCTGAATCATGCGGAAATAATGGTCGGCGTACTGCCAGTAGGCCTCGGCCTGGATGCGATCGCCTGAAGCGGCCGCCTCCCGGGCTAGGGCCTGATACTTGTCGAATACCTGATGCGCATTGCCGCGAACCCGGACGTCGGGGCCGCTGCTGTCGAACATCTGGTTCCGATTGGGCGGGCGATTGGGATTGTGGTGCTGCTGCTTGTGGTGGCCACCGCCACCGCCGCCACCATTGCGACCGCCGCGCGATCGCTGACGATTGTTTGGTCTCATTAACCTAGGGCCAGTTACACGCCGGACGGGGTTGTTGTTGTTTGCGACCCTCTGCCCTTCATGGGCGCCGTCACGGCTAAATTTCAGAGGGATATATTTGCCCGCCACCTCGCGGCTCGGGCTAAGCCCCCTAAGGGACAGTTCACAAGCTAGTCCTATTCCCCTCCCTTGCCAACTCCTTAATGCGTCGCGGCGACGATGCGATCGATCCCACCGAGATCCTTCCAGGGGGCCTCGACGGCGAACCCGGCCAACGAGAAAAGCGCCGATATTTCAGGGGCTTGTCCTTCGCCAGCTTCGACGAGGACCCGGCCGCCCGGAACGACCAGCCCGGCCGCTCCACGGGCGATGGCGCGATATGCCGAAAGTCCATCCCCGCCGCCGTCCAGGGCGAGCCTGGGCTCGAAACGGGCAACATCGGGCATCAGCCCCTCGATTGCACTCGTCTCGATATAGGGCGGGTTGGAGACAAGAAGGTCGAACGGGCCACCCAACCGCCCGGCCCAGCCCGGCTCTCGCCAATCGCCACCGGCAAGGCTCACCCGGCTGCCGACCCCGAGCGCATCCGCATTGGCTTCGGCCATCGCCAGCGCCGCCGGTGAGACATCCATGCCGATGCCGCGGGCGTTGGGAAACTCCCGGAGCAGCGTGAGCAACAGACAGCCCGAGCCGACGCCGAGATCCAGAATACGCCACGGTTCCGTCCGCCCCGGCATCAGCGCCAGCGCCGCCTCGATCAGCGTCTCGCTGTCGGGCCGAGGCACGAGGACGGCGGGAGAAACCTTGAACGGCAAACCCCAGAATTCGCGCTCGCCCAAGATATAGGCCATCGGCTCGCGCCGGATACGGCGCGCAGTGAGCGCACGCACCGCCTCGGCCACCGCGGGTGCCGCGACCTCGTCACCGTGGGCGATCAGCCATTCGCTCGGGACTCCACCCGCATGGGCCAGCAACAGGCGGGCTTCGAAGCGGGCATTGTCGATGCCTGCCGCGGTCAGGGCGACGGCGGCATCGCGGAGCAGCGCGTCGTAGCGCGCGACCCCGGACACCGACTAGGCCGCCAGCTCCGCCAGACGACCCGCCTCGTCGTCGGCGGTCAGTGCGTCGATCAGCTCGTCCAGCCCGCGGCCCTCGAGCACCTCGTCCAGCTTGTAGAGCGTGAGGTTGATGCGGTGATCGGTGACGCGGCTCTGCGGAAAATTGTAGGTGCGGATGCGTTCGCTGCGATCGCCGCTACCGACCTGGCCCTTGCGGTCGGCCGAGCGAATGTCGTCACGGCGCTGGCGCTCGGCGTCGTAGAGCCTGGCGCGCAGGATCTTCATCGCCTTGGCCTTGTTCTTGTGCTGGCTCTTCTCGTCCTGCTGACTGACCACGACGCCGGTCGGGATGTGCGTGATGCGCACCGCCGAATCGGTCGTGTTGACCGACTGTCCGCCCGGTCCGGAGGAGCGGAAAACATCGATCCGCAGGTCTTTCTCGTCGATCTTGATGTCGAATTCCTCGGCTTCCGGCAGCACAGCAACGGTCGCCGCCGACGTGTGGATGCGGCCCGAGCCTTCGGTAGCCGGCACGCGCTGCACGCGATGCACACCCGATTCGAATTTCAGCCGGGCGAAGACATTGCGGCCCGTCACGGTCGCGATCGCCTCCTTGTAGCCGCCGATACCGGTGTCGGAGAGTTCCATGATCTCGAACTTCCAGCCATGCTCGGCGGCATAGCGCTGGTACATGCGGAAGAGATCGGCGGCGAACAGGGCGGCTTCGTCGCCACCCGTGCCGGCGCGGATTTCCAGGATGGCATTCTTCTCGTCGGCCGCGTCCTTGGGCAGCAGCATACGCTTCACGGTCTGCTCAAGTTCGGGCAGGCGCTTGCGCAGCGCCGCCGCCTCTTCCTCGGCGATCGCTTTCATGTCGGGATCGGCCGCCATCGCCTCGGCGTCCTTCAGCTCCTGCTCGGCCTTGTGCCATTCGTTCACCGCCTCTACGAGCGGACCGAGATCGGCATACTCCTTCGAGGCCGCCACGAACTTCTGCGAGTCGAGCGTGCCTGCGGAAAGTGCCGCCTGCAGCTCGGCATGGCGGGTCACGATCTGGTTGAGCTTGAGCAAAAGCGACAAGACGTTCAGCCCTTCAATGCGCCGGCGAGGGCATCCAGTGCCACTTCGCGCTGGTCGCCGCTATCGAAATCCTTGAGCTGCGCCACGCCCCTCGCCAGTTCGTCGTCGCCGATGATGATGGCGGCCCGGGCATTGAGCTTGTTGGCCCGCTGCAAGCGCCGCTTCATGTTGCCGCGATAGTCCTGCTCGACCGTGATCCCCTGGCGGCGCAGCGCCCGGGCAATTCCCAGCGCCCTGGCCTCGGCGGCGGCGCCCAAGGGCGCGATCACGACCGGACGCGGCTCGGCCGGCGGCTCGTTGCACAGCATCATCAGGCGCTCGATCCCGCCAGCCCAGCCGATGCCGGCCGTCGGCGGTCCGCCCAGCTCGGCGATCAGCCCGTCATAGCGGCCGCCACCCAGCACGGTGCCCTGTGCGCCGATATGGGTGGTGACGAACTCGAAGGCGGTGTGGGTGTAGTAGTCCAGCCCGCGCACCAAGGTCGGATCGACCTCGAAGGCGATACCGGCGGCCACGAGGCCGTCCTTCACCGTCGCGAAGAAATCCCGGCTGGCCTGGTTAAGATGATCGGCAAACGACGGCGCCCCGGCATTGATGGCCTTGTCGCCCTCGTCCTTGCTGTCGAGAATGCGCAGCGGGTTGCGCTGCAGGCGGCTCTTGGAGTCCTCCGAGAGCTTGTCGAGGTGGCCAGAGTAGTAGTCGACCAGCACCTTGCGATAGACGCCGCGGCATTCCGGGTCGCCCAGCGAATTGATCTTGAGGACACAGCGCTCGAGGATGCCCAGCCGGTCGAGAATGTCGGCAGCAACCGATATCACCTCGATGTCGGCGCCGGGCTCGGGTGCTCCCAGCACCTCGATGTCGATCTGGTGGAACTGGCGCTGGCGACCCTTCTGCGGTCGCTCGTAGCGGAACATCGGACCGGCGGCGAAGACCTTCAATGGCAGCTGCTGGGACAGCTCGCCGTTCGATACGAACGCGCGGCAGATGCCCGCAGTGTACTCAGGCCGGAGCGTCAGCGATTCGTTGCCACGGTCGCTGAACGTGTACATCTCCTTGGAGACCACGTCGGTCGCCTCGCCGATGCCGCGCGCGAACAACTCGGTGAACTCGAAGATCGGCGTAGCCATCTCGCGGTAGCCGTAGAGCCGCGCCACATCGCGCGCTGTGCCCACCACATGGGAAAAGCGCCTGAACTCGTCGGGAAGAAGATCGTGCGTGCCACGCACGGGCTGAAGCTTGCTCACGGTAAATCGCCTTGGAAAAATGTCGACGGGAGGAGGTCGAAGGTCGCTACTCGGCCGCCGTACGATGTCGGTCGGCTTCGGCGACCTCGCCGGCCTTGGCAGCTTCGATCTCGGCCGCCTTCTTCTCGATCAGCGCCACCAGGTGGTCGACGACATTTCCATCCTTCAGCCGATGGTGCGGGACGCCGGCGATATAGACCTGATGGTTGTTGGCGCCGCCGCCGGTGAAGCCGATGTCGGTCTCGCGCGCCTCACCGGGGCCGTTCACGACGCAGCCGATCACCGAGACCGTCATCGGCGTGGTGATGTGGCCGACGCGCTTCTCCAGCGCCTCGACGGTACGGATCACGTCGTACTGCTGGCGGGCGCAAGACGGGCAGGAGATCACGTTGACGCCGCGGTGGCGCAGATTGAGCGCCTTCAGCATCTCGAAGCCGACGCGGACCTCTTCCTCGGGCTCGGCCGACAGCGACACGCGGATCGTGTCGCCGATGCCAGCCCACAAGAGCGAGCCCATGCCGATCGAGGACTTGACCGTACCGGTGCGCGTGCCGCCCGCCTCGGTGACGCCGACATGCAGCGGGTAGTCGCAGGCGTCCGCGAGCTGCTGGTAGGCCGCGACCGCGAGGAAGACGTCGGACGCCTTCACGCTGATCTTGAACTCGTGAAAATCGTGATCCTGCAGGATCCGAGCATGATCGAGCGCGCTCTCGACCATCGCCTCCGGACAGGGCTCGCCGTACTTCTCCAGCAGGTCCTTTTCCAGCGACCCGGCATTGACGCCGATGCGCATCGAGCAGCCGTGATCCTTGGCCGCCTTCACGACTTCCCGCACCCGCTCGGCGCTGCCGATGTTGCCGGGATTGATGCGCAGGCAGGCCGCACCCGCCTCGGCCGCCTCGATGGCGCGCTTATAGTGAAAATGGATGTCGGCAACGATCGGCACCTTGGACGCGCGGACGATCGCAGAGAGCGCCGCCGTCGACTCCTCGTCGGGGCAGGAAACACGCACGATATCGACGCCGGCCTCCTCGGAGCGGCGGATCTGCGCGATCGTGGCCTCGGCATCGGCCGTCAGCGTGTTGGTCATGGTCTGGACCGTGATCGGCGAGTCGCCGCCAACCGGCACGGACCCGACCATGATCCGCCGCGATTTGCGGCGCACGATGTCGCGGTAGGGTCTGATGCTCATGCCCGGCAATGTAGCTGTGGGTGGGCGGCTTATCCAGCCGCCGGGTCAGCCGTCCGGCCTAGCGCGCGTCGATGACGCGGTAGGCGATTCCAGCCGGCACGACATAGCTTTCGCCGGCACGAACGTAGGTCTGGGCGAGCACGTCGCCGTTGGGCGCCCGCAATTCCACCCAGCTGTTGATGCGCACGCTGATCGGCGTGTCGAACTTCACGGGCAGGCTCGGCGCGGATTCGGCAGCCGGCGTGCGCGCCACGGCTTCCTCGGTTGCTGGAGCCGTCGGCGCGGGTGTCGCCGGCGCGGCGACGCGCGGCGGCGCCTGCTCGACCTGTGCCGGCGGCTGCGCGGCCTGGGCCTGACCGATGGCGGGAACCGTCATCACGACTGGCGGCGGCGGCGCGGGCACGGCAACGACGACAGGCGGCGCGAGAGGCGCGGGTTGCACGACGCTATCCTGCCGCGGTGCCGGCCAAACTTCAGCGGGCAAAGCGCCTGAGGTGCTGCGAACTTCTTGAACGGACGGTGCCGCGGGAGCGGCCGTCGTTGATTGACCGTTGACCGCGGGCTGCGGCGCAGCGGGCGGCGGCGCCACGGGCCGCGTCGCCAGCAGGCGATCCGGCACGGGCGGAACCTTCTCGGCGATCACCGACTGCTCGCGCGGCAGATAATTCCAGACCGCGTAGCCTGCGCCGACGACGAGCAGGATGGTCAACACGGCGAGGCCGATCGGCGCACGCTTTTCGACAATCGGAAAATCCGCCGGCAGCGACACGGGGCGCTTGATGGGAACCGGACCGGAGAGATGATAGGCGGTCAGCACCTTCTCGGGATCGAGTCCGACGTGGGCCGAATAGGCGCGCAGGAAGGCCGGGATGTAAGCGGCACCTGGCAGCTTGTCGAAGCGACCATCCTCGATCGCCTCGAGGTGACTGCGCCGAATGCGCAAACTTTTCTCGACATCGGACAAGCCGAGGCCACGCGCCTCGCGCTGATCGCGCAGCAAACGACCGACCGCGCGGCCCGGTGTGGCCTCGCGTTCAACCGCTCGCCAATCGACCTGATCCGGCATGAATAGAACCTGCTTTCCCCTCGCGGCTAACTCTTAGCAGAGGCGCCATGGCAGGGCAAAAGCGATTCGACTTCTTGTCGCTAAATTTCGATCGCGTGGTCGGCTGCGAAGAGGCGCAGCGTCTCGCGCATGGGTCGGTCCGGTTGTGAAAGCGCAGCATCCATGAAACCAGTTGCCTCGGCGAGATCGAGTGACCGGATCATCGCCTTCACCGGTCCGATCGACCCGGGCGACATCGAGAGCGAACGCACGCCGACGGCCAGAAGTGCCAGCGCCTCGACCGGCCGACCGGCCATCTCGCCGCAGACAGCGAGGTCGACGCCGGCGGGCCGCGCCTTCTCGACCACAAAATGTAGCAGTCTCAACAGCGCGGGAGACAAGCTGTCGTAGCGGCCGGCCACGCGGCTGTTGCCACGGTCGGCGGCATAGAGGAACTGAAGAAGATCGTTCGTGCCGACCGAAATGAAGTCGACCTGAGGCAACAGACTGTCCAGCTGCCAGGCCAGCGCCGGCACTTCGAACATAACGCCAACACGCAACTGTTCGGGCATGGCCTGGCCACGCCGCCGGGCCCGGTCGAGCTCGAGGTCGAGCAGCTGCCGGGCGCTCTGAAGCTCGGCCACCTCGGCGATCATCGGAAACATGACCGACAGCGGCCGGCCATTGGCGGCCTGGATCAGGGCCCGAAGCTGCCGGCGCAGCATCGCCGGCCGGTCGAGGCCGATCCGGATGGCCCGCCAGCCCATCGCCGGGTTGTCGTCGCCGAAGGCCCCGACATAGGGAAGAACCTTGTCGCCGCCGACATCGAGGGTGCGAAAGGTCACTGGCCGGCCATCGGCGAGGTCAAGGACACGGCCATAGAGCCAGGCCTGGGCATCGACGTCGGGAAACTCCGAACGCACCATGAACGGGATCTCGGTCCGGTAGAGGCCGACGCCGTCGGCGCCGGTGTCGTCGAGATGCTGCATGTCGATCAGCAGGCCGGCATTCATGTTGAGCGCGATCCGCGCCTGGTCGCGCGTCGCCGACGGCAGGTCGCGCAGCGTCGCGTACTTGCGCCGCCGCTCGACCCGCGCCTCGATCGCGACATGGACCGTCTGCAGCACGTCCTCGGCCGGCCGCACCAGGACCTGGGCGTTGTCGCCGTCGACGACGATGGAATCGCCGGGCTCGACCCGCGACAGCACATCGGGGGCGCGGCCGACCACGGGGATGTCGAGCGCGCGCGCCACGATCGCGACATGGCTCAAGGCCGAGCCTTCCTCGAGCACGACGCCGCGCAGGCGCGTACGGTCGTAGTCGAGCAGCTCGGCCGGTCCCATGTCGCGGGCGATGACGATCATGTCGTCGGGCATCGAACTCGGATCGGCGGCGACCCGGCCGGTCAACCGGAGCAGCAGCCGGTTGCTGAGGTCCTGGAGGTCGCTCAGACGTTCACGGATGTAGGGATCGGTCGATTGGCCGAGCCTGGTGCGCACGTCGTCAAAGGCGCGCTGCACGCCGGCCTCGGCGGTGAGGCCCGAGGTCACGGCCTCGCGTACGCGCTCCATCCAGCCGCGATCGTCGACGAACATGCGAAAGGTCTCGAGAATCTCGCGCTGCTCGCCCGACTGCATGTCATGCGCCTCGAGCATGCGGTCGACGTCGGCCCGCACGCCATGCACCGCTTCCTCGAAGCGCTCCTGCTCCAGGGTCACGTCCTCGGCGACCACCCGCTGGATCACGATGCGCGGCTCGTGCAGCACGGCGCGGCCGACGGCGACACCGGGCGTCAGCTGCACGCCGTCGACGCGCAGCGGCAGCAGGCCGATGCCGTCGACCTGTTGCATCTCGTTGGGGCTCACGATGTGGCCGGCCGCGATCAGCTCGGCCAGCACCATGGCGATGGTCTGCAGCGTCTCGGTTTCCTCCTCGTCGTACTGGCGGCGGGTGCGGTTCTGCACGACCAGGACGCCGAGCACGCGACCGGCGCGCAGGATCGGCACGCCTGCGAGCGAGTGATAGATTTCCTCACCCGTTTCGGGGCGGTAGGCGAACTGCGGATGGGCCTGCGCGTCGTCCAGCGCCAGCGGCCGGCCGTGGGCGGCGATGTCGCCTACCAGGCCCTCGCCGACACGCAGCCGGGTGCGGTGCACGGCCGAGGGATTGAGGCCCTGGGTGGCGAACAGCTCGAGGACTTCGCCGGCGCGCAGCAGGTAGATCGAGCAGACCTCGGCCACCATCTCGTTGGCGACCAGGCGCACGACCTCGCCCAGCGTATCCTCGACGGAACCGGCACGCGCCATCGTGTCCCGGAGCCGCTTGAGGAGCATTCGCGGTCCGGCCAGTGGAGTTGCTCTCTCCATGGTCAGACCGCAGGATGCTTGAGTCGGATGACGACGAAGCTACGGTCGATGGCGCAGGCGCAAGCTCGCCACGCCGCCAACGGCCGGGCGTTGAGGGGGCGGGCGTTGAGGCAAGCCTTGCAGGTGAGTGCCGCGCGCATGGCCCGCTTATAGCAAGACCCGCGCCGAACTGCCTACCGGCTAATTCGCATAACCACCAAGGAAACTAATGCGATCAGGCGGCGTCGAGATCGTAAGCCGTATGTAATGCGCGGACCGCGAGCTCGGTGTACTCGGCCGCCACCAGGACGCTGATCTTGATCTCCGACGTCGAGATCACCTGGATGTTTATGCCCTTGGCCGCGAGCGTCTCGAACATCTTCAGCGCCACGCCGGCATGGCTGCGCATGCCGACGCCGATCACCGAGACCTTGGCGACGTTGATGTCCGACTTGACCTCGGCGAACTTGAGCTGGGCCTTGGCCTCCTCGAGCCGCTGCACCGCCCGGGCGAGATCGGCCCGCGGCACCGTGAAGGTGATGTCGGTCGAGCTGCCGTCGAGCGAGACGTTCTGCACGATCATGTCGACGTTGATGTTGGCCGCCGCCAGCGGCCCGAAGATCGCCGCCGCCACGCCCGGCTGGTCGGGCACGTGGGTCACGGTGACCTTGGCCTCGTCCTTGGAGAAGGCGATGCCGCTCACCACGGATTTCTCGAGTCCCTGAGCCATGATTTCGTCCTCGTCCACAACCAGCGTGCCAGGCAGATCGCTGCCCAGTGCGGCGTCGAACGACGACAGCACCTGCACGCGCACATGATGATTCATCGCCAGCTCGACCGAGCGCGTCTGCAGCACCTTCGAGCCCTGCGAGGCCATTTCGAGCATTTCCTCGTAGGTCACGCGGTCGATCTTCTGCGCCTTCTCGACGATCCTGGGATCGGTCGTGTAGACGCCATCGACGTCGGTGTAGATGTCGCAGCGGTCGGCCTTGAGCGCCGCCGCCAGCGCCACCGCCGAGGTGTCCGAGCCGCCGCGCCCGAGCGTCGTGATGCGGCCGTCGGGCGAGAGGCCCTGGAAGCCGGCCACGATCGGGACCTCGCCCGCCACCATGGTCCGCGCCATTTCGGCGGTCTCGATGTCGACGATGCGCGCCTTGGCATGCGCCCCGTCTGTGCGGATCGGGATCTGCCACGACACCCAGGAGCGCGCCTTGACGCCCTCCTGCTGCAGTACCAGCGCCAGCAGGCCGACGGTGACCTGCTCGCCGGTCGCCACGACGACGTCGTACTCGCTGGGATCGGGCAGGCTGGCCGCCTCGTTGACCCACTTCACGAGCTGGTTGGTGGCGCCCGACATGGCCGAAACCACGACCGCGACCTCGTTGCCGCGCGCGACCTCGGCCTTGACCTTGCGCGCAGCATTCCTGATCCGGTCGATGTCGCCGACCGAAGTCCCGCCGAATTTGAGAACGATGCGCGCCATGAACCTACTCGAAGGACAAGCCTCTGCCCGGAAAGCGGGCTATAGACACCGATGGCGCCATATGGGTCAAGGGTAGCCATGAGCCAGACCACGCATACTCCGCACAACTCCACGGTCGATCCGGCCGAGATCGAGCGCTTTTCGCGCATCGCCGAGGAGTGGTGGGACCCCACCGGCAAGTTCGCGCCGCTGCATCGCCTCGGCCCGGTCCGCATCGGCTATATCCGCGACCGCGCCGCCGCCCACTGGGGCCGCGAGGCGCTGTCGGGCCAGCCGCTGAAAGGCCTTTCCGTGCTCGACATCGGCTGCGGCGGCGGCCTGCTCAGCGAACCGATGGCGCGGTTGGGCGCCACGGTCACCGGCGTCGACGCCTCGGCCCGCAATATCGCCGTCGCCGGCCTCCATGCCGGCAAGCAGGCGCTCGAGATCGACTACCGCCAGGGCACCGCCGAGGCCCTGGCCAGCAGCGCCGCCCAATTCGATGTCGTGCTGGCGCTCGAGATCGTCGAGCACGTGGCCGACGTCGACCTGTTCCTCAAATCCTGCGCCCGGCTGGTGAAGCCCGGCGGGCTGATTTTCCTCTCCACCCTCAACCGCACCGCCAAGGCCTGGGCGCTCGCCATTGCCGGCGCGGAATACGTCCTGGGCTGGCTGCCGCGCGGCACGCACGACTGGAAGAAGTTCCTCAAACCCTCCGAGGCCGTGCGCGGCCTTGAGGCCGGTGGCATCACCACGAAAGAAATCGTCGGCGTGGTCTACAGCCCGCTCAGCCGGGCCTGGAGCCTGAACAAGACCGATCTGGACGTGAACTACATGCTGCATGGGACACGGGTTCACGTCGCCGGCAGGGTAACAACTTAGCTAACAACTCGTTGATTTACCTGGAAAATCATCCCATCGAGACAGTGACGCCGTGGGACACCGAATGACCTGTTTCACGTCGCCAGCCCCTGTCCTGGCCTATCAGTGCCCGGACAGACAATAGGATTACACGGCGGAAATCCTATCTTTTCCTGCTGCCGATGTCAATTGCCCCTGGGGATCCAGGGCAGGCGGCCGAACTCGATGCCCTCGTCGGCCAGCGCCTCGGCTTCCTCGTCGGTGGTCTGGCCGTAGATGCCGCGCTTGTCGCTTTCGCCGTAGTGGATCTTGCGCGCCTCCTCGGCGAACTTCTCGCCGACCGGCTCGAGGTTCTTCTCGACCTGCTCGCGGAGCTTGAGCAGCGTCTCGCGCATCTCCTTGGGAATGGCTTGGGCGAGTGCCGCCATCTGAGGATCGGGTGCCGGGGCCGGCGCGGTCTGGGTCGGCGCCTCGACAGGCGCCTCGACGCGCTCGCCGCGTCCCTGGCCGCCTTTGCCGATGCGCGGCGCCATCGGGGCGCGCACGACCTTGGCACTACCGCACGCCGGACAGCCGATCAGGGAACGCTTTTCCTGGCGCTCGTAGGTTTTGCCGTCCTTGAACCAGCTGTCGAACTCGTGGCCCTTGGCGCAACGCAGGCGATACAAAATCATGACAGTTCAAAAATGGTGGCTTGTCGGGCCGGACGCAAGGCCCGATTGTCGCGCCCCCTCACCCAGCAAGCCGCCGCCGAACCACCGATGGATCACCAACCTTCCAATACCAAAGCCGCCTTCTGGATGGCCGGATGGCTGTTGGCGATGCTGCTGATGGCGATCGCCGGGCGCGAGGCAACGCGCGCGCTCGATGTCTTCCAGATCATGGAGATGCGCTCCCTTATCGGCCTCCTCATGCTCTACCCGCTGATCCACCTGGCCGGAGGCTTCGCCGCGCTCAAAACCTCGCGGCCCTGGCAACATGTCGTGCGCAACGTGGCGCACTACGGCGCGCAGTTCGCCTGGTTCCTGGCGCTCACCCTGATCCCGCTGGCCCAGGTCATCTCGATCGAGTTCACCATGCCGATCTGGACGGCGATCCTGGCCGTGGCCTTCCTCGGCGAGCGCATGGGCCTCTGGAAGAACCTGGCCGTCGTGCTGGGTGTGGTCGGTGTCGTCGTCATCGTGCGGCCGGGCGCCAACGAGATCGTGCCCGGCCAGCTGATCGCGCTCGCCGCCGCCGTCGGCTTCGCCATCTCCGTCACCATGGTGAAGTCGCTGACGCGCACCGACAGCGTCGTGGTCATCCTGTTCTGGATGCTGGTCATCCAGTCGGCGATCGGGCTGGTGCCGGCCCTCGCCGTCTGGCGATGGCCCTCCGCCCCCATCTGGGGCTGGATCCTCGTCATCGCCTTCCTCGGCACCTACTCGCACTACTGCCTGACGCGGGCGATGCTGCATGCCGACGCGACCATCGTCGTGCCGATGGATTTCCTGCGCGTGCCGCTGGCGGCGCTCGCCGGATGGCTGATCTACAATGAACGGCTCGACACCTTCACCGTGCTGGGCGCCGCCTTGATCCTGTCGGGCAACCTGCTGAACCTGAAGGGCGCCGGAGGGCGCAAGCCATGACGATTTCGCCCTGGATCGCCACCTGGGCCGGTCTCGTGCCGGCCGGCGCCGCCGTTCTCGACCTCGCGGCGGGCAACGGGCGGCACACGCGCTTCTTCGCCGAGCGCGGTCACCCCGTGACGGCGATCGATCGCGACGTGAGCGGCCTCGTCGCTGCCGACACTGTCGAAGTCATCGCCGCCGATCTCGAGGACGGCTCACCCTGGCCGCTGGCCGGTCGCACGTTCGGCGCGGTGGTGGTGACCAACTACCTGCACCGGCCGCTGTTCCCTCACCTGTTCGCCGCGCTGCAGCCCGGTGGCGTGCTGCTCTACGAGACCTTCATGGTCGGCAACGAACGCTTCGGCAAACCGAGCAATCCGGATTTCCTCCTGAAGGACGGCGAGTTGCTCGAGCTGGTGCGCGGCCGCTTCTCGGTGATCGCCTACGAGGCGCGGATGATCAGCGAACCGAAGATGGCGATGGTCCAGCGGATCGCGGCGCGCTTGTCATCCTGAGCCGGCATTCTCCGACCCGGTCGCGGGCACGTATTTCGAGTTGCGCCGCCGCTGAAGCCGCTGGGGGCCATGACGGGCGCTGCCCGAGTGGCAGCGCCCTCGCGAGCAATGCTTCGTGCCTTCGGCTATTGGCGCTGCGGTGCAGGCTTGGAGGTGCCCAGTCCGGTGGGAGCCTGTCTCTGCGGCGGTGCTTCCGTCGCGACCCGGTTCGTAAGAACGGCGTTCAAGTCCGTCGTGTTGCGCGTCCCGGTGCCGGGCGATGTCCTGTCTGGCGTTTGGCCATTGCAGTTGTTGTTGTTGTCGCACGCGACGGCGCATGTCCCCTGCTTCCCGTCGGAACCCTTGCAGCTCTTCTGGCAGCCGTAGCCGCCGCCATCGGCGTGAACGGTGAACGAAGCGCCACAGGCGCTTCTGACTTCGGCAACCGAGTGCTTTCCAAGTTGGATCACCTCGGCACGAGCGCCGGTCGCAGCGACTCCGAGCATCGCAACGACGGCAATGAATACAGCGATTTTACGCAACTCACTCTCCTGATCTGTCGATCTTGTCCAACTGAACCGACATTCCCCAGATGAACTCCAAGACCGGGGCAAGATCTAGCATTGTGCCGGATTGCGGGGAAGCCATGGTCGGCCGACACACTTTTCCCGGCGCTCCTGCCGCGTTCAACGCCCAAAACGACGCCTGATCCATCGATTCGGCTCTTTTTCTCGCCATCCAGACACACTCCTCCCGTGGTGACGACGCATTCGCCCCGTCCGGTCCTACGCTGGGGCCTGTCGTCGTCGCAGCTCGTCGATCAGCCGCAGGATTTTCTCGAACAGTTCTCTCGGCACCGCGACCTCGGCCATCTGGAAGACGGCGTAGCGGGCATGACGCACGACCTTGGCCCCGATCTTGATCAACTTCTCCCGCAGGCTGGTCAGCGACCACTGCGCGACCACCTCGGGCAGCGCCAGCGTCCGCATGAAGTTGGCGAGATTGTAGGCCAGCGCGTGCAACTGGAGACGCACCGCATTGGCGGCGAACGAGCAGCATGACAGGCGCGTCCACTTGATCGCGTTCTTGCCTTCCTTGATCCACTGCTCGCACGTCCCGCGCCTGTTGTAGAAGGCAACGACCCGTTCGGTCGGTCGTGACAGGTTGGTGACGATGAAGCCGACGCGGGGATAAAGCTCGCCGGGGTGCCACTCGACCTTGGCGACGACGCGTCGTGGCATCGCCAAGCTCTGCGCCTGATAGCGGAAGCTGGCGTAGTATCGTTGGATCGTGATCGGCGGGCGGCCAACAGGGCGCTTGAGCAGGTAGCCGATGCGCTCTTGGAGGATGCGGTTGGCGGGCAGCCGGATCGTGTACTTGTAGTATTCGGCTTCCAGGAACTCGTAGACGTCGGGGTTGGCGAAGGCGGCATCGGCGCGGAAGTAGCGGCGCAGGTCACGCTCCCGGTAGCGGGCCACGACCGGTTCGAGCACGTCCCGCCAGCCATCCGCCGAATGACGTTTCCCGGACGCAGCGCAGAACGCTCCAGGTCGCCGAACTGGTTGAACACGAATAGCGGATGGTAGCAGGTGCCGGCGAAGTGGCCGTTGTAGGCGGTGCCTTCCTGATCGCCATGCGTCGGGCTGACACTCGAATCCATGTCGAGCACGATGGACCTCGGCGAGCGGCGACCATGAACGCAGTCGATCCACTGCCCGGAGAGATCGACAAGCGCGGCAAGGTTCCCGTCACTCGCCAGCCCCTCGGTCTCGAACCGCCCCATCTGGCTGGTCGAGGCCGCATCGCGCTCGACCGCCTTGCCACCGACGATCCAGCGCATTGCAGGATCACGCCCCAACCGGTCGGCGTCGTTGACGTCCTCGTATCCGGCAAGCCGACCGAACACCGACTGGCGCAGCATGCCCACCAGATCATGGCGACCGTTCCGGCCCGTGCGACCGTCAACCAGGTGTTGCCCCGCGATGGCCATCAGGCCGAGCGCGTCGCCGAGTTCGCGATAGGCCAGCAAGCCGGCATCGGAGGTGACACTCGAACCGTGGAACTCAAGCTTGAGGCGGTGATCGAAATCGAGCCGGAGAGCATCGGATTGGGCTTCACCCGCTGGCTGCGCCATCATCGCCTCGACCCAATGAGAAAAGATGCTGAATCCTATGGCTCAAATGGAGTCGATGCGGGCCAGTTCAATGCTTCATCGGGGAAATACGGGCTGAGGCATAGCCGAAGGATCCTTCGCTTATCAGATCCCTCGCAATTGCTCGGGATGACGGCCAAGGGCCGTCACTCCGCCGCCTTCGCCACCGCCGCCTTGTGCAGCACGGGCGCCGCGTATTTCCGGTCGTGCTGCAGCGACGGCACCATCCTGCGTGCCTCCTCGACCTTGGCGAGATCGACCTCGGCAATCACAAAGCCTGCCTTCTCGCCGCCGGCATCCGCCAGCACCTCGCCCCACGGGGCGATGGCGATGGAATGACCGTAGGTCTTGCGGCCCGAACCCTTGTGCGTGCCTACCTGCGCAGGCGCAAAGACGAAGCAGCCGGTTTCGATGGCGCGCGACCTCAGGATCGTGTGCCAGTGCGCCTGGCCCGTCGGCACGGTGAAGGACGAGGGAATCGCCAGCATCGTGGCGCCGGCGTGCGCCAGCTCGCGATAGAGATAGGGAAAACGCAGGTCGTAGCAGATGGTCATGCCGAGCACGCCCCACGGCGTCTCGGCCAGCACCGCACGGTCGCCCGGCTTGAAGGTCGCCGACTCGAAATAATTCTCACCACCAGCCAGGCGGACATCGAACATATGGATCTTGTCGTAGCTCGCCACGATGCCGCCCGCGGAATCGATCAGGTAGGAGCGGTTGCGGATCTGCTCCTCACCCGGGACCCGGACATGGATGCCGCCCAGCAGGAACCAGACGCCCGTCTCGCGCGCCGCCGCGCGGCAGGCCGCCAGCATGCCGTGGCTCTCTTCCGTCTGCGCCTTCTCCAGCGTCTCGGTGCGGTTGGCGCCGATCAGTCCGGTGTTCTCCGGCGTCATGATGAAATCGGCGCCGGCGTCGCGGGCGAGCCGCGCCTGCTCCTGCACGAAGGCCACGTTCTCGGCCATCTCGTTGCTGACGTTGGTCTGGATCAGACCGGCCTTGAACGTAGTCGCCATCGGATGGCCCTCCTCAGCCCGGCTGGGCGAGCAAGGCGTCGAGCTTGCCCGCCCGCTCGAGCGCCGCGAGTTCGTCGGAGCCGCCGATATGCTGGCCGTTGATGAAGATCTGCGGAACGGTCGTGCGCTTGGCGCGCTCGCGCATTTCCGTGCGCTTCTTGTCGTCCATCATGACGTCCGTCTCTTCGTACGCGGCGCCCTTGTCGTCGAGCAGCCCCTTGGCGCGGGCGCAGTAGCCGCAGAATGGCGTGGTGTAGATTTCGATCCTGGCCATCGTGGTCTCCTTGCTCTGACTATACCGTCGGCCGGACAACCCGCGCCAGCGTCAGCACATCGACGTGGCGGGCGCCGCCGCGCTGCAGAACCCGGGCACAGGCCTCGGCCGTGGCGCCGGTGGTCAGCACATCGTCGACCAGCACCACGGTCTTGCCCGCGAGCCCCGCCGCCCAGCGCGGATGGATGTCGAAGGCCTCGCGGACATTGCGCCGCCGCTCCCCGGCCTTGAGGCCGGCCTGCGAGCCCGTCCATCGGCACCGGCGCAGCAAATCCGGGGCCAGGCGATGCTCGACGCCCGGTGGCGCCGCCCGGACGAGAGCCCGCGCCAGCAGCAGCGCCTGGTTGTAGCGGCGGGTCAGCAGGCGCCGCCAATGAAGCGGCACGGGCGCGATCAGGTCGGCCTCGGCCAGAAGCTCGGCGCCGGCCCGCGCCATCCAGCCGCCGCAGGCCCGGGCGATATCGGTACGGTCGCCATGCTTGAACGGCAACACCAGCCGGCGGCTCTGGGTGTCATAGGCCAGCGCCGCGCGGGCCCGGCGAAAGCGCGGCCGCCGGGCGAGGCAGCCGGCGCAGAGCGCCTCGTCGCCGAGATGCTCGGCGAAGGGATCGCCGCAGCACGCGCACTGGGGCGATGAAATGAATGCGAAACCCTGCCAGCAGCCGGCACAGAGCGCGCCCGGCGCCTCGACGATTTCGGCACAGCCGAGACAGAGCGGCGGCAGCACGGCATCGAGCATCAGCCGGCCGGCGCTGGCGCAGACACTCAGGGCCGAGGACAGCATGGGCGGATTGGGCCGGCCAAATGCGCCGACAGAATGGCAGGGAAAGATCCCTCGCTGCGCTCGGGATGACAATATTGCCAAGGCAATGGTGTCATCTCGAGCCGAAGGCGAGGGACCTTCGGGGGCACCATCCCCTACCGGCGGCGGCACTTTCGCCTTACATACGGGCCGTGGCAGTTCCCGACCCCCTCCTGGTCTTCGACCGCACCGTGCTGCGCCGGCGGCGCGACCGCGCGGCACGCGGCTGGACGAGCCAGGCCTTCCTCAAGCGCGAGATCGCCGAGCGCCTCGTCGAGCGGCTGGACGACGTGCGCCGGGGCTTCGCGTTGGCGCTCGACCTCGGCTGTCACGGCGACGAGATCGCGACGGCGCTAGGTGAACGATCCGCCGTCGGGCAACTCGTGCGCAGCGATCTCGGCGAGACCTTCGCCCGGCGGGCCGCCGGCCCGGCCGTGGTGGCCGACGAGGAGGCCTTGCCCTTCGCCGCCACCAGCTTCGACCTGGTGATGAGCGCCATGGCGCTGCACTGGGTCAACGACCTTCCCGGCACGCTGATCCAGATCTGCCGCATCCTGAAGCCCGACGGATTGTTCCTGGGCGCCATGCTGGGCGGCGGCACGCTGTGGCAACTGCGCCAGGCGCTGGCGGCAGCGGAGAGCGAGATCGAGGGTGGCCTCAGCCCGCGGGTGTCGCCGTTCGCCGACCTGCGCGACGCGGCCGGGCTGCTGCAGCGGGCGGGCTTCGCCCTGCCGGTGGCCGACGGCGAGACGATCGAGGTGGAATATGAAAGCGCGCTGGCGCTGATGCGCGACCTCGGCGCCATGGGCGAGGGCAATCTCGTTCTCGAGCGCCGCCGCGGCATGGGGCGACGCGCCACGCTGCTGCGGGCGGCGGAAATCTACGGCGAGCGCTTTGCCGGGCCGTCCGGCCGGGTGATGGCGAGTTTCGAGGTGCTGTTCCTGCACGGCTGGGCGCCGCATGCCTCGCAGCCCAAGCCGCTGAAGCCGGGAAGTGCAGCCCTGAGATTGTCCGAGGCGCTCGGCACCGCCGAACACAGTGCCGGCGAAAAAGTGGAGCGGAGCTAGATCGTGCCTGTGGTCAAACTGTCGTTCAGCGCCCTGCTGGCGGAAAGCTTCGGCTTCTTCTTCGCCAATATCCGCCTCTTCTTCCATCTCGTGACGATCCCTTGGATCGTCTCGCTCGCCATCCGCCTCCTGGGCAGCGCGCTCAGCCAGGAGTCGATGGTGGCCGTGCTGGTGGAGAAGGCGCTCGATGTCGTGCCAACGGTGATGTTCATGGTCGGCTGGCAGCGCCTCGTGCTGCTGGGGCCGAATCGCGTCGAGCGCCTGCCGGGCCTCGGCTGGACGCCGCGCGAAACGGCGTACCTCGTCCACCTGCTCAAGATCGGCGGCATCACCTTCGTGCTGATCGCGGCCTTCGTCCTGACGATGGGCACGATGGACTACGGGCAGCTGACGACGCCGGGGGCGCCGATCGATCCCGCCCTCGCCCAGCGCCAGGCACTGGCGGCACCGCTGGGCGCCGGCTTCATGGTGTCGGTGCTGCTGGCTCTCCGCGTGAGCTATGGGCTCGCCGCCACGGCGGTCGATGTGCCGTTCTCGCCGCGCCAGTCCTGGGCCTACGGCCGCGGCAACGGCTGGACCATCATCGGCACCCTGTTCCTGACCTTCTTCGTGAGCGCCATCGCCACCGCCCTGGCCACCTTGGTCACACTCGGGCTCATGCGCGGCGCGCTGGGCGCCCAGGAAGCCGCCGTCGTCGTCACCTGGACGGTGGCGCTGCTGGTGTCCTATGCCGGCGCCGCCGTCGCCGCCACGCTCCAGGCCGTCATCTTCCGCACCCTGCTCGGCTGGCGCGAAGGTGCGGCGCTCCCCGCCACGACGTAACTCTCATCATGCTCCAGCTAGAGAAGATCCCTTAACAGGCCCACCAGCGGCAGGTCGGCGGGCGGCATCGGATATCTCGAGAGCTCGACGGGCGGTACCCATTTCAGCGCCTGGCCTTCGCGCGGTTGCGGCACGCCGTTCCACTTGCGGCAGACGAAGACCGGCATCAGCAGGTGGAATTTGTCGTAGCCGTGGCTGGCGAAGGCGATGGGCGCGAGACAGCTCGTGGCGGTCTCGATGCCGAGTTCCTCGTGCAGCTCGCGCACCAGCGCCTGCTCGGGTGTCTCGCCAGGATCGACCTTGCCGCCGGGAAACTCCCAGAGGCCGGCCATCGATTTTCCCGCCGGACGTTGAGCGATCAGGATGCGGCCGTCCGGATCGACCAGGGCCACGGCCGCGACCAGCACAAGCGGCCGCGAGCCCAGCGGCGGCGGGCCGCCCGGACATTCCTCATCGAAGGAGCCGCTCAAGAGCGGTAGCTGCCGTTGATGTCGATGTAGCCGTGTGTCAGGTCGCAGGTCCACACGGTGGCGCGGCCGCGGCCGATGCCGAGGTCGATGTCGATCACGATATCGGTGCCCTTGATGTGCTTGGTGACCGGCGTCTCGTCGTAGTTCGGCACGACCTGGCCAGCGTCGGTGATGCGCACGCCCCCGATCGAGATGCGGAGCTTGTCGCGGTCGGCGCGCTCGCCCGACTTGCCGACCGCCATGACGATGCGGCCCCAGTTGGCGTCCTCGCCGGCAATGGCGGTCTTGACCAGCGGCGAATTGGCGACGGCCAGGCCGATCTTGCGCGCGGCGCCATTGGACGAGGCGCCGCCGACATTGATGGTGACGAATTTGGTGGCGCCTTCGCCGTCGCGGGCAAGGAGCTGCGCCAGTTCGATCAGGACCTCGTCCAGCGCCCGCTTGAAGTCGACCAGGACGGGATCGTCGGCCTCCTCGATCGGCGCATGGCGGGCGGCCCCGGTGGCGACCAGCAGCAGCGTGTCGCTGGTCGAGGTGTCGCCGTCCACGGTCACGCAGTTCAGCGACTTGTCGGCGGCATCGGCCAGCAGCTTCTGCAGGACGCCGGCCGGCACCTTGGCGTCGGTGAAGACGAAGGCCAGCATGGTCGCCATGTCGGGCGCGATCATGCCCGAGCCCTTGAGGAAGCCGTTGATGGAAACCGCCTTCTCGCCGATCTTGGCCTGGCGGGTGGCGAGCTTGGGAAAGGTGTCGGTCGTCATCATGGCGGCGGCGGCGGCGGCCCAGCCGTCCTCCCGCGCCGATTTGATGAGCGGCGGCACGACGGCCACGATCTTCTCCCAGTCGAGCGGCTGGCCGATCACGCCGGTCGAGGCCATGAAGACCTCGTTGCGCGGACAGCCAAGCGCCTGGGCGATGGCGCGGGTGCTCTCCTCGACGGCCTTGTCGCCGGCCTTGCCGGTGAAGGCATTGGCGTTTCCGGCATTGACCACGATGGCGCGCACCTTGCCGCGCGCCAGATTCTTGCGGCACCAGTCGACCGGCGCCGAGCAGGTCTTAGACCGGGTGAGGACGCCGGCGATGGTGGCGCCAGCCGGCACCAGCGCCAGGAAGACGTCGTCGCGGTCCTTGTAGCGCACGCCGGATCGCGCGGCCCCGAGCTTGACGCCGGCGATGCGTGGCAGCGTCGGCGTCGTCTTGGGCGCGAGCGGCGATAGGGCGTGCGGAACAGCCATAGGACTCCCCTTTCGGAGGCCGGGCTTATCCCGGCCCATCCGAACGGGGGGAGACTACACCAGAAACGCCGGAAAACGTGAATTCTACTTGGTGGCGCCGGGAGGCGTCGCCGGGGCCGCCGCCGGCGGCCGGGCGGGCGTTGCCGGCTTGACCGCGGCGGGCTCGGGCTTGCTGCCGTCGATGTTGAACTTCTCGATCTTGGCGCGCGAGCGCAGCAGGTCGAGTTCGGCCGTCACCGCCTCGCGGGCCATTTCCTCGCGCAGCTGCTCGGCCAGCTCCTCGTAGGCCGGCGGCGGCGCCTTGCGGCGATCCTCGACCTGGATGACGTGGTAGCCGAACTGGGTCTTGATCGGCGTTTCGGTCAGCGCACCCTTCTTGAGGTCGAAGGCGGCGTCGGCGAATTCCTTCACCATGTCGCTCTTCTTGAACCAGCCTAGGTCGCCGCCTTCGGCACCCGACGCCTTGTCGGTCGACTTTTCCTTGGCCAGCTTGTCGAAAGCCGTGCCCTTCTTGATCTCGGCAATCAACGCCTTGGCCTCATCCTCCGTCGCCACCAGGATATGCCGCGCGTGCACCTCTTCTTCGGACGGGAGCGACTTCAGCCGTTCCTCGTAGCGCTGGCGCAGCTTGTCGGCGGTGACCTTGCGGGCGATCTCGCGCTGGATCCAGAAATCCTGCAGCACCTGCTCCTCGACGAAGGCCAGACGCTTCTTGTAGGCGGGATCCTCGGTGACCTTGCTCTTCTTGCCCTCCTGGACGACCAGCTTGCTGTCGACGATGCGGTCGAGCAGGGCCGGAAAGACGGCCTGGAGCGGCATGTTGCGATACTGCGGCGGCAGTGACTGTTGCGCGACCTCGAGCTCCGACAACCGGACCGGCACGCCGTTGACCGTGGCGATGATCGGATCCTTGGGCGCCGCCGGGGCCGGCGGCTTTGCGGCCGGCTTCTGAGCGGCGGGGGCCTGGGCCGCGGGGGGCGTGGCCGGCTTGGCGGCCGGCGCCGGCGGCTGTGCGGGGTTCTGCGGCTGGGCGAGGGCGGGGCCCGCGATTGCGGCGGCTGCGCAACACAAGACGGCAAGGCGCAGGGGGCGCAAGTAGTGGCTCATGACGGGCTCCGGAAACTTCTGTCTCGAGGATGGAAGGCAGCGCACATCGTTTACACAGGGCCACTCAGGCCAAGCAAGCACCGCCTCCGCAGTAGGGCAGTTGATGCGGGCCAATTGCGGCACTTTTTCGTGAGCATGGATTAAATATCGTTCATCAAGACCGTCGCCGCCGCGCGACGGCGGCGGCCCTCTCCCGGTGCGTTGACACTGGGGGGCACGCTCTCTATCTCTGCCTAGAACGGCGGGCCGAAGAGCCCGCCTAAGTCATTAGAATATCGAGGTTTTCATGCTGGCGGCGCTTGCTCGAACCCTGTTCGGGACGGCCAACGATCGCATCGTCAAAGGCTTCGACAAGCCGGTGGCGAAGATCAATGCGCTCGAACCGGCCTTCATCCAGCTCTCCGACGAGCAGCTGCGCGCCAAGACATCGGAGTTCCGCGAACGGCTCGCCAAGGGCGAGACGCTGGACGACCTCCTGCCGGAGGCGTTCGCCACGGTGCGCGAGGCGGCCAAGCGCACGCTCGGCCAGCGCCACTTCGACGTCCAGCTCAAGGGCGGCATGGTCCTGCACCAGGGCAAGATTGCCGAGATGAAGACCGGCGAAGGCAAGACGCTGGTCGCCACCCTGCCGGTCTATCTCAACGCCCTCGAAAGCAAGGGCGTCCATGTGGTCACGGTGAACGACTATCTCGCCCGCCGCGATTCGGAGTGGATGGGCCAAGTCTACACCTTCCTCGGCCTCACCGTCGGCGTGATCGTGCACGACATGGACGACGAGGCGCGCAAGGCGGCCTACGCCTGCGACGTCACCTACGGCACCAACAACGAGATCGGCTTCGACTACCTGCGCGACAACATGAAGTACCGCCTCGACGCGATGGCGCAGCGGCCCTTCCACTACGCCATCGTCGACGAGGTCGATTCGATCCTGATCGACGAAGCCCGGACGCCGCTGATCATCTCCGGCCCGGCCGAGGATTCCTCCGAACTCTACCGGCGCGCCGACACGGTCATCCCCAAGCTCAAGGCCGAGCACTACGAAAAGGACGAGAAGAACCGCACGGTCGTGCTGACCGATGCCGGCGTCGAGGCGGTCGAGGAGATCCTGCGCGTCGACGGCCTGCTGGCCGAGGGCATCACGCTCTATGCGCCCAACATGGTCTCGGTGCTGCATCACGTGACGCAGGCGCTGCGCGCCCACAAGCTGTTCGCCCGCGACGTCGACTACATCGTCAAGGACGGCCAGGTCGTCATCATCGACGAGTTCACCGGCCGCATGATGGCGGGCCGGCGCTACTCCGAAGGGCTGCACCAGGCGCTCGAGGCCAAGGAGAATGTCGAGATCCAGCGCGAGAACCAGACTCTGGCCTCGATCACCTTCCAGAACCTGTTCCGCATGTATCCCAAGCTGGCCGGCATGACCGGAACGGCGCTGACCGAGGCCACCGAGTTCGGCGAGATCTACCGCCTGGAAGTGGTCGAGATCCCGACCAACGTGCCGGTCGTGCGCAAGGACGCCGACGACGAGATCTACCGCACGCTCGCCGACAAGACGCGCGCCATCGTCAAGCTGATCGAGGAGTGCCGCGCCCGCAACCAGCCGATGCTGGTCGGCACGGTGTCGATCGAGAAGTCGGAGGCGCTGGCGGCCGAGCTGAAGAAGCAGGGCATCCCGCACAACGTGCTCAACGCCCGCTTCCACGACCAGGAAGCCGTGATCGTGGCCCAGGCCGGCAGGCCGGGCTCGGTCACCATCGCCACCAACATGGCCGGCCGCGGCACCGACATCCAGCTCGGCGGCAACGTCGACATGCTGCTGCGCCAGAGCGAGCCGGAAATCGTCACGAAGTACCCCGACGAGACGGCACGCAAGGCCGAGATCGAGCGCATCGCGGCGGAAATCCGCTCAGGCGTCGAGCGCGACCGCGAGATCGTGCTCAAGGCGGGCGGGCTCTACGTGGTCGGCACCGAACGCCATGAGAGCCGCCGCATCGACAACCAGCTGCGCGGCCGCTCGGGCCGCCAGGGCGACCCCGGCGCCTCGAAGTTCTTCCTGTCGCTCGAAGACGACCTGATGCGGATCTTCGGCAACAACAAGGTGCTCGACTGGGTCCAGAAGAAGGGCATGGCCGACGACGAGGCGCTGACGCACCGCTGGCTCAACAAGGCACTGGAGACGGCGCAAGGCAAGGTCGAGGCGCGCAACTTCGAGATCCGCAAGAACCTGCTGCGCTTCGACGACGTCATGAACAGCCAGCGCCGGGAGATCTACAAGGAGCGCATCGAGCTGATGGGCACCGAGGACGTGTCGGAGACGGTCGCCGGCATGCGCCGCGACGTCGTCGACTCGCTGGTGAGCCGCACCATTCCCGAGGACGTCTACGCCGAGCAGTGGAAGGTGGCGGAACTCAAGGACGAGGTGCAGCGCCTGTTCGGCCTCGACCTGCCGGTCGACCAGTGGGCCAAGGAAGAAGGCATCGCCGACGAGGAGATCCGGTCGCGCCTGAACGAGGCGACGGAGCGGCTGTTCGCCCAGAAGGCGGCGCAGTACGGACCGGAGGTCTGGCGCCAGGTCGAGAAGAGCGTGCTGATGCAGCTGTTCGACCAGAGCTGGAAGGACCACCTGCTCCACCTCGACCATCTGCGCCAGGGCATCGGCCTACGGGCCTACGGCCAGAAGGATCCGCTGAACGAATACAAGCGCGAGGCGTTCAATCTCTTCAACGACCTGCTGACGGGCCTGCGCGAGCAGGTGGTGGCGCTGCTGGCCACGCTGCAACTGCGCATGGAACCGCCGCCCATGCCCGAGATGCCGCGGAACATGCACGAGGTCCACGAGGACCCAGCGCTCGCCACGGCGATGAGCGACGATCCCGCCTTCGACCCGGCCGACCCCGACGGCGGCGGCGTCGCCACGCTGCACCGGCCGCGCGCCGCCAAGCCGGCGTTCGACGTCAACGATCCCTCAACCTGGGGCAAGGTTGCGCGCAATGCGGCCTGCCCGTGCGGCTCGGGCAAGAAGTTCAAGCACTGCCACGGCCGGGTCTAGCTTCCCCGGCGAGAGCGCGTCGCGACGTCGCTCCAGAAGGGCGAACACAAACAGGTCAGTTCGGAACCGGGGCCCGCCGGGAGGGTGACGGTGCCGGACCGGTCTTTCTCTGCGAAGGCGGCGCCCTGGGGTCTCTGGTCATGGCTCCCTCGCCTCCCCCTGACCCTTCGGAATAGAGAACATATCCGGGAAAACCGTCGCGGAGGATTTTTGTCTGCACGACACGGCCGGCGTCCGGCCGGTCAACGGCCTTCAGCAGTTCGCGAGCAGCCTCGGCAAACTCTTCCTCGGTGATGAGGTGGATCGACCAGGCCAGGACCGGGCATCCGTTTCCGTCGATGCGCCATTGAAGGTATTCCTTCATTTCGTCGGAGACCTTGTGCGCGAGAATGTCCTCCTTGAAGACGACCTGGGGACGGGCGAAATCGGCCAGATAACTTGCATAGAAGTCGCCGTACAGGATCTCCGAATAGCCGGGCTTGAACCAGGCGCGCGGCTGGGCGTTGATGACCGGAACCGGCCGATCCCGACATTCCGGGAACGTCCGGATCCACTCGGCGGATTCGCGAAACGGCTCGTTCCAGGGCCGGGCACGACCGGCCGTCATCGTGACGACCGTCCACAGCACGACCGCCGAGAGCAGCAGGTTTGCCGCCATCCGGACCGGCCGCTCGGCGTCGGGCACGCCGGCGTCATAGAGCTTGGCGCAGAACCCCCAGAGAAACGGCGCGCAAACCAGCAGGTTCCTGTCCGTAAAGTTCGGAGCGATCAGGAGCGAGCTGGCGATGCCGCCGACCAGGATGATGACCGGCACGCCAACGAACAGGGCGGTCTCCGGATCGAACGGAAACCGGCCGAGAGCAAGAACACCGGACGGCGGCGCAGACCTCGAGGTCGACCGCGAAGGGAGCACCGCCTGTCCGAGCCGGGCCTGCCGCACGACGAGGAACCACTGCGTGGCAAACGCACCGGCGCAGATTGCCAGCGCGAGCAACGCCTTGTTGGTGAATGAGTAGATCAGCGCGCTGTGCAACTGGGCGAGGTACCAGGAAGGATCGCCGTGAATCCAGTTGGTCGTCGTCGAATACTGCGAGAACACCTCGATGACGACCTTCACGTACAGCCCGATGGATATCAGCAGGACGGCAGCGAGTGCCGCCAGCACGATTCGCTGGCGGGGGCAGAAGAACCCGAGGACGATCAGCACGGCCAGGCATTCGTACATCAGGTAGAAGTGCACGAATGATCCGATCAGCATCAGCGCGGCCAGGCCGGTCAGTTCGCGGACCATCCCCACATCGTGCCGCGACCGCTTGGCCAGGATGGACAGGCTGACGGTGAGCATGGCGACGCCGATGAGGAACGACAGCGAATAGCCGCGCGCGTTCTGTGCCTGATAAAACCAGAAGAATGAGCCCGTTGCCATGGCGCCGCCGAACAGCCGCGCAGCCAGGCTGAAGTAGGACTTCGTCGCGACAATGAACAGCAGAACGGCGGCGACAGCGCACGAGGCGCTGAGGCTGCGCAGGCCGACTTCGTCGTCTCCGAACAGCTGGGCGTGGAGAAAGGCCAACATGTAGTAAACTGGCGGATGTACGTCGGTCACGATGCGGGCGACGAATTCGTCGAAACCGATGCCGATTTCGACGATCCATGCGGTGAAGAGTTCATCTATCCAGAAGCTGCTGACCTTCAGGCCGACGAAGGCACCGACCAACCCGACGGCGCAAGCGATGCCGAAGCATCCCACGGCAATCAGACGATCGACACTGTCCCGCATCGCAATTCCCCGCCCGGCGTGTCCCCACCGGCTCGCCCTGGATTTTCCTTAGCATACCCCGTGAGGCGAGCCATCGTTGCGAACGTCGGGGGTGGGCGCCTCAATCTCCGAGACGGAAGCGGATGCGCACCGTACGCGTCGCCTCGATCCCGGGTGCAGGCAACGTCGCGCCCTGCAGCAGACGGAGCGCCGCGGCGTCGAGCGCCGCGAAACCGCTTCCCTTCACCACGGCCGCTTCCGAGACCCGGCCATCGGAGGTGACGGTGAAGCGGACGCTGACCTCGCCCTCCTCGCTCCGCCGGCGCGCCTCGTCGGGATAGCGTCGATTGGCGGCGAGCCAGGCCGCGAGGAGTGCGTTCCATCCCGGCACGACCGTTGCCGGCGCATTCGCCGACACCGGCGCGGATTGCGCCGGCGCCGATTGCAGGACGGTCGGCGACGCGCGCTTTGGCTCCGGCCTGGGCTGTGCCGGACGCGGCGCCGGCTGTGCCGGCTTTGGCGGCGGCGGCGGCAAGGAGAAGTCGGGCGGCGCCAATTCTTCCGGCGGCGGCGGGGCAAAGTCGGGCAGCGCCGGCTCCTTCGGCGGATCGAGTGCCGCCGTTGCTTCAGGCTCTGGCTCAGGTGCAGGCGCAACGGCTGGACGACTCTCGCTTGCCGTGGCGACCGGCGCGGCATGGGGCTCGATGTAGACCGTGATGGCGGCGGAGTCGTCGAGCGCCAGTCGCTGCGAGCCAAACGCCATCAAGGCCGCCGCCACCGCAACGCCGTGCAGACTGAACGACACCGCAATCGCGGCGCCGAGGCTTCTTCCGGAAGCCGGCGCGATCCCGAGCGGTTGGTCAGATTGGCCAATTGTAATGTTATATTGTAACGTCACTGTCTGACAATACGAAATCGGATCACGCGCGACAAGGAGAACAGCAATGCGGCGGAGGATCGGCGGGTCGGCCCTGGGAGTGGCGGTGGCACTTGCGGCAGCAGCGCCGGTGGCAGCCCAAACCCAGCCGGATGAGGCCACGATCGACCTCGACGTCACCGCCAAGCGGCTCGATCGCGAGCGCAGTTCGATCCTGCCCAGCCTGGGCGCCACGCGCTACGATTTCGGCAAGACCGCCATCCAGAACACGCCCCAGGGCGAGAACGCACCGCTCAACCAGGTCCTGCTACGCGCGCCCGGCGTGGTGCAGGACGGCTTCGGCCAGATCCATGTCCGCGGCGACCACGGCAGCCTGCAATACAGGCTGGACGGCGTACAGCTCCCGGAAGGCCTGTCGCTGTTCAGCAACATCCTGTCGCCGCGCTTTGCCAACGAGATCTCGCTGCTCACCGGCGCACTGCCGGCGCAGTACGGACTGCGCACCGCGGGCGTGGTCGACATCGGCGTGAAGTCGGGCTCGACCAACCCCGGCGGCGAGGCCTCGGTCATGGGCGGCTCCTACAACTGGATCCAGCCGGCGCTGCAATACGGCGGCCGCTCCGGCGCGATCGACTACTTCGCGGTCGGCCAGTACGTCAGCAACGGCATCGGCGTCGAGAACCCGACGCCGGCCTACACACCGCTCCACGACGACACCGCCCAGTGGTATGCGCTGGCCAAAGTCACCGGCATCGTCGACGAGAATACGCGATTGAGCTTCATCGCCGGAGGCGCCAGCGCGCGCTACCAGATTCCCAACGTGCCTGGCCAGACACCGGCCTTCACGGTGAACAACATTTCCAACTGGAACAGCTCGATCCTCGACCAGCGGCAGTGGGAGGACACCTACTTCGGCATCGCCTCGCTGCAGAAGAGCACCCAGAACTTCAACATGCAGCTCTCCGGATTCACACGCTACTCCAACCTCTCCTACCAGCCCGATGTCATCGGCGACCTGCTCTATAACGGCATCCAGCCCTACGCCAACCGGACGAGCCTCGCTGCCGGCGTGCAGGGCGACGCAAGCCTGAAGGTGGCGAGCACCCATACGCTGCGCGGCGGCTTCCTGATCCAGCGCGAGCGCGTCACCAGCCTGACCAACGGCAATGTCCTGACGACGATGGCCGATCCGGACAACCCCGATGGCGATCCCATCCCGTCCGGCCAGACCACGGGCTTCACCCAGGGCTCCGACCTCGTCGGCTGGACCTACAGCCTCTACCTGCAGGACGAGTGGAAGGTGGTCCCCACGGTGACGGTGAATTTCGGCGCGCGCTTCGATGCCATCTCCGGCGTCACGTCGGAGAACCAGCTCAGTCCCCGCGTCAACGTCGTCTGGGAGCCCGATCCGAAGATCACCCTGCGCGCCGGATATGCCCGCTACTTCGTGCCGGCGCCGCTCAACCAGGTAAACCCCAACTCGGTCGCAGTGCTTGCAGGGACGACGGCGGCGCCTGGAGTGGCCCTGAATTCCCCGGTGTTGGCCGAGCGCTCCGACAATTTCGACGTCGGCCTGACGTTGAAGCCCGTCGAGGGGCTGACGCTGGGCTTCGCCGGCTTCTACAAGTTCGCCCAAAACTACCTGGACAAAGGCCAGTTCGGTGCGCCGATCACCCTCGTCTCCTTCAACTACGCCAATGCGCAAGTCGCCGGCTGGGAGCTTTTCACCAACTACGACAAGGGTCCCTGGTCGCTCTACGCCAACCTTGCCTGGATCCGCACCTCGGCGAAAAACATCAACTCCGCACAGTTCAATTTCGACCAAGCCGACCTCGATTATATCGCGAACAACTGGATTTTCACCGACCACGACCAAAGCTGGACCGGCTCGGCGGGCGCCGCCTACGTGTTCAACCAGGGAAGCGACTGGGCGACACGCGTTTCGGCCGACCTGCTGTTCGGTGCGGGGCTTCGCACCAGTATCGTCACACCCAACGACACTGCGCTGCCGGCCTACGCCACGCTCAACATGTCGCTCACCCAGAAGGTGCCGATCAGCGTTAGCAAGGGCACGCAGGTCCGTTTCGACGCCATCAACCTGGCTGACAGTATCTACCAGATACGCACCGGCGAGGGCGTCGGCGTCGGCGCGCCGCAGTACGGAATGCGCCGGGCCTTCTTCGTGACCCTGTCGCAAAAATTCTGACGCCGATCTGACATGATCCGGCACGGCTGTACGTGATAGACCTGCCCATATGCAGTCCCAAGCCATCCCCCATGTCGTGCCGCTCCAGGGCGGTTCCAATTTCCGCGATCTCGGCGGCTACCGCACCGGCGACGGCCGCGTCGTGCGCCACGGTGCGGTCTTTCGCTCCGCCCATCTCGGCAACCTGACGGACGACGACCGCACCGCCCTCGGCCGGCTGGGCGTCCGGACCATCGTCGATCTGCGCGGCGTCAACGAGGCGGCCGAGACGCCGCATGCCATCGCCGGCCTTTCCTGCCGCGTCGTCGGCGCCCATATCGAGCCCGGAGTCGGCGAGAGGATCAGGGGCGCCGTCGCCGACGGCAGCGCCACGCCCCACGTGATGATGGGCTTTCTCACCGATCACTACCGGGACTATCCGCGCCGCTGCACGCCGGGCTTCCGCACGCTGTTCACGACCTTGAGCGACGGCACGCATCGGCCGCTGGTGTTTCACTGCACCGCCGGCAAGGACCGCACGGGCTTCGCCTCGGCGCTGCTGCTCACCCTGCTGGGCGTGCCGTGGGACGCCGTGATGGAGGACTATCTCCGCACCAATGAGCTGTGGACCGGCCATATCGGGCGCTATCCCGAGCTCGACATCGACACCCGCGCCGCCATCGTCGAGGCCCGCACACCCTATCTCGAGGCGGCCTTCGAGGTGGTGCGCGCCGATTTCGGCGGGCCGGAACAATTCGCCGAACGCGCCCTGGGGCTCGACGTGCCGGCGCGCGAGCGCATCCGCGCCGATTTGCTGCAAGGGTGACTTCCGCGCTACGCCTTCGGCCATGGCCGAACCGCGTTACGACACTCCCGAGCCCTTCAAGGTCGATATTCCCGAACGGGCGCTGATCGATCTCGACGAGCGCCTGCGCCGCTGGCGGCCGGCGCCCGCCATCGCCGACAACGGCAGCTGGGCCTCCGGCACCGATCCTGACTTCCTGGCCGAGCTGGTCGCCTACTGGCGCCACGGCTACGACTGGCAGCGCTGCCAGGAGGCGATCAACCGCTGGCCCAACTACCTGGTCGATATCGGCCCGCAGAGGCTCCACTTCATCCGCGAGCCCGGCACCGAGGTCGAGGACGCGCCGCGGCCGTTGCCGCTCGTGATCACCCACGGCTGGCCAGGATCGATCGTGGAGTTCCTGCACATCATCGACGTGTTGGCCCATCCCGAGAATCACGGCGGCGATCCGCTCGATGCCTTCGACGTCATCGCGCCGTCGCTGCCCGGCTACGGCTTCTCGGCGCCGCCGGTTCGCCCTGACGGCACGCTGGGCCCGATCGGACCGCGCGCCATCGCCGGCCTCTGGCACAATCTCGTCCATGAGACGCTCAACTACCGCCGTCCTTTCGGCGCCCAGGGCGGCGACTGGGGCGCCGTCGTCTCGTCATGGCTGGCCTTCGACCATCCGCTCAAGGAGGAGAAGGACGACTGGCGCTCCGGCACGCTCGGCCTGCACCTCAACATGGTGGGGCTCCGGCCCGGCATCGATCTCAAGACGACCGCATTCAGTGCCGACGAGAAGGCCTGGCTCGCCAGAATGCAAGCTGAACTCGACGAGAAGACGGCCTACCAGCGCATCCAGGCGACGCGGCCGCAGACACTGGGCGTGGCGCTCGCCGACTCGCCGGTCGGTCTCGCGGCGTGGATCGTCGAGAAGTTCCAGGGCTGGAGCGATTGCGGTGGCGACCCGCACAACCGCTTCTCGATGGACCTGCTGCTGGACAACATCATGGTCTACTGGTTGACCGGCACGGCCGGCACCGCGACCTGGCTCTATCGCGGCGTCACCGAGCAGGTGCCGCGTGCCTTGCCTGAAGGCCAGCGTGTCGAAACGCCGACGGCGTTCGCCGCCTTCCCCGCCGATCTCGCCCCGCCACCACCCAGGGAATGGATCGAACGCGCCTACAATCTTCGCCGCCACACGCAGATGCCGAGCGGCGGACACTTCGCAGCGCTCGAGGAGCCCGACCTGCTGGTCGAGGACATCCGCGCCTTCTTCCGTCCGCTCAGGTTCGGAGCAGCGAACGACTGAGCGGCGGATCAGCGATCCCTGAGTTTGGGGTCGATCGCGTCGCGGAGCGCGTCGCCGAACAGGCTGATACCCAAGACTGCCATGACGATGGCGAGGCCGGGGAAGATGGCGATCCACGGCGCCGTCGTGGCGTACTCCTCCGCCCCGCCCTGCAGCATCAGGCCCCAGGCCGGCACCGGCTCCTGCACGCCGAGGCCGAGGTAGGAGAGCGAAGCCTCGGCCAGGATCGCCTGGCCGACGAAGGCCGACAGCAGGATCAGGAACGGCCCCACGACGTTCGGCACCATGTGACGCAGCACGATGCGGGTGTGGCCGAAGCCAAGCGCGCGCGCCGCATCGACATAGGGGATCTCGCGAACCGCCAGCGCGCTCGCCCTGACCACGCGCCCGCACCGCGGGATAAGCGGAATTGTGATGGCGAGGATGACATTGAAGACGCCGGTGCCGAACACCGAGACCACCGCCAGTGCCAGGATGATCAGCGGAAAAGCCATCAGCACGTCGAGGATGCGCTGAAAGACGAGGTCGAACCAGCCGCCGAAATAGGCGCTGGCCACGCCCAGTACCAGGCCGATCAAGCCGCCGGCAAAGGCCGCGCTGAAGCCGACCAACAGCGCCGTTCGCGCGCCGTAGACGAGGCGGGAGAAGATGTCGCGTCCCATCTGGTCGGTGCCGAGCAGGTGCGTCCAGCTCGGCGCCTGCATCATGGCCTGGAAGTCGTTCTCCTCGGGATCGAACGGCGTCAACACGTTGGCAAAGGCTGCGGCCAGGAACATCACGAGCATGATGGCGAGGCCCGCCGTGCCGAGCGGCTGACGGCGAAAGAAATTCAGCACCGCGTCGAGCGCCGTTTTCTTGCGCGGCAGCGTGTCGTCGGTGAGGGCGCCGGCGGGCCCGTTACGCGTGATGACGCTCATCAGGAGTACCTTATGCGGGGATCGAGCCAGGCGTAGAGGACGTCGACCACCAGATTGGAGACGACGAAGATGAGGACGACCAGCATGGTCAGTGCCTGCGTCAGCACGTTGTCCTGGTTCTGTACCGCCTGGACGAACAAGCGGCCGATGCCGTTCAGGTTGAACACCTGCTCGGTCACGACGAGGCCGCCGATCAGGAAGGCGAACTCGATGCCGATCAAGGTCACCACCGGCAGGAGCGCGTTCTTGAGCGCATGCCGGTTGACGATGATCTGTTCGACCAGTCCCTTCGACCGCGCGGTGCGGATATAGTCCTCACGCATCACCTCGAGCATGGCCGAACGGGTCATGCGCATGGTCACAGCCGAATATCGGTAGCCCACCGTCAGCGCCGGCAACGCCACGATCGAGAGGTTGCGGATCGGATCCTGCCAGAACGATACGTAGTCGATCGGCGGCATCCACGCCTTGCCGGTCGCCAGATAGGTTATGTCGAGCACCAGCACGATCGACATGATGCCGAGCCAGAACGACGGTGTGGCAATCCCGGCGACCGCCACCACGCGCACGACATGGTCGAGCCAGGTGTTCTCCCTCAGCGCCGAGATGGTGCCGAGCGGAATGGCGATCAGGACGGCGATCAGTGTCGCCATTACCGCGATCTGCAGCGACACCGGCAGCCGGGTCGCGATCTCCTGGATCACCGGACGTCCCGACCACATCGAAATTCCGAAATCGAAGGTGAAGTAATTTCCAAGGAAACTCAGGAACTGCACGAAGAGGTGGTCATTCAGCCCGAGCTGCTGGCGACAGGCATCGACGGCAGCCTGGCTCACGTGCGATCCGCCCGATCCCATGCGGATGACGCAAACGTCACCCGGGATCAGGCGCATCAGCACGAAAACCAGCGCCGCGGCTCCGACCAGCGTAGGCACCGCCAGCAGGAGCCGCGTCACGATATAGCGATACATCGGGTCTGCTCCCCGTCCCGTGTCACGCGCCCACTACTTGTCCAACCAGACGTTGGCGAGATCCTGGTTGAGGTAGTGACTCGGGCTGATCTTCCAGCCCTTGACGTACGAGCGGATCACGAGGATGCGATACCAGTAGGGCGTGACGATGCCGTGCGCCTCGGTGTCGAGCGTGTGCTTCTCGTACGCCCGCATGGCGGCGCGCTGCTTCGCCGGGTCGGTCTCCTGGGTCATCGCGTTGTAGAGCTCGATCGACTTCGGATCGTCATAGTCGCCGTAGCTCTCCGGATAGACCTTCTTCGGCAGGTACTTCGCGGTGTCGAGTACCGGGTTGACCACGCTCTGGCAGTTGGCGTCGACCACGACATCGAACGTGCCGCCGCGCATGGCGGCGAACCACGGGCCGGTCGGTACGACCTTCTGCTCCACGTTGACGCCGATCTTCTTCCACTCGCCGATCAGCCAGGTGCCGACGAACTTGTAGGGCTGGTCGACGTTGCGGTTGGTCAGTTCGAACTTGAGGTTCTCCTGCCCTGCCTCCTTGAGAAGCCGCTTGGCCTCGGCGCGCGACTTCTCGATGTCGGGCCCAAAGCCGGCGATCTGTTGCAGTTCTGCCTTGGTCGCGGCGAGCGGCGAGCCCGGGAAGACGATGCCGCCGGGCGTGCGCACGATGGCGATCTTGCTGAGCGCCGGAGCGCCGCCCCAGTGGTCGACCGCGAGCGACAGCGCGCGGCGCACCCGCACGTCGTCGAACGGCTTTTTCTTGTGGTTGTAGGTGACGATGTTGCCGCAGTTCCAGTCGCTATCCTGGACCACGACATCCTTGCCGGCCTCCTTGACGAGCTGATCGCGGGCCGACGGCGGCATGCCGCGGAACTCCATGGCCGCGCGATCGCCGCGGATCGCCTCGACGCGGACCGACTGCTTGTCGGCGAAGATGCCTTCGATGGCGTCAAGATAGGGCTGACCCTTGTGATAGTAGTCCGGGTTGCGCACGCCCTTGATCGACTGGCCGATCTCGTATGAGCCGAACTTGAACGGGCCGGAACCCATGATGTTCTTCTCGTACCACTTCTGATCCTTGTCGAGGATCTCCTTCTTGTAGATGTAGGTGAAGGGATCGGCGAGCGCGGGCAGGAACGCCGTCGTCGCGCGCTTGAGGCGGAACACGACCGTGTTGTCGTCGGGCGCCTCGATCTTGTCGACCATGGCGTAGTAGGTGACGCGGGCGCTGGTCACACCCGACGGCGGAAAGACGATGCGGTTCCAGCTCGCTGCCACGTCCCTGGCCGTGAGCTTGCTGCCATCGTGCCACTTCACGTCCGGACGGATCTTGAAAGTGTAGGTCTTGCCGTCGTCGGTCGGCTTCGGCATCTCGGTGCAGAGGTCGCAGACGAATTCGGTCGTCGAGGCCGGGTTGTCCGGCGGGACGCGGATCAGCACGCTGTAGAATGGCGCCGTCGCGTGGACCGTGGCGAACGTGGTCTCGCGATGGCCGTCGAAGCTCGGCGGCGAGTCCGCCGGAATCATGAAAACAAGCGTGCCGCCCTTTTTGGGCGTTTGCGCATTGGCGGGGCCCGCAGCGATCGCCGCCACCAGACCGAGTCCGGCCGCCCATAGTCCCAGTCGAACAACCATTGCTTCCTCCTGTTCCGTTGGTTTCTTGCGGTTCCCCGTTCTCTTGCGGTTCCTCGTTCCTCAGTTCACTTCGCTGCAGGCCACCCAATGGCCGGGCCGCAGCTCTCTCAGGACGGGCCTCGCCCGCTTGCAATTCTCGACTGCCTTGGGGCAGCGCGGATGGAAGACGCAGCCCGACGGCGGATTGATCGGACTGGGCACCTCGCCCGGGGCCGGGCGGAAGTCGCGCGTCGCCTCGACGCGGGGATCCGGGATCGGTACCGCGGCCAGCAAAGCCTGGGTGTAGGGATGCAGCGGATTGTCGAACAGCTCGTCGACGGCGGCCATCTCGACGATGCGGCCGAGATACATGACGGCGACCCGCTGGCAGAGATGGCGCACGACCGAGAGATCGTGGGCGATGAAGAGGTAGGTGAGATTGAAGCGCTCGCGCAGATCCTCGAGCAGGTTGACGATCTGCGCCTGGATCGAGACATCGAGGGCCGACACCGCCTCGTCGCAGACGATGAACTCCGGATCGAGGGCGAGCGCGCGGGCGATGCCGACCCGCTGGCGCTGACCGCCCGACATTTCGTGCGGATAGCGGTCGGCAAACTTCGGATCGAGGCCGCACACCGACAAGAGCTCGCGCACGCGCGCGTCGCGCTTGCGCACGTCCGGCTCGACGCCGTGCACCTTGATCGGCTCGCCGATGATATCGCCCACCTTCATGCGCGGATTGAGCGAGCTGTAGGGGTCCTGGAAGATCACCTGCATGCGCCGCCGCAGGCCGACCAGGTCCTTGCGTCCCATGTGGCTGATGTCCTGGCCGTCGAACAGGATCTGGCCGGCGGTCGGCGTCTCGAGCCGCAGGATGCAGCGGCCGGTCGTTGTCTTGCCGCAGCCGCTCTCGCCCACCAGGCCCAGCGTCTCGCCGCGGCCGATCGTGAAGTCGACACCATCGACCGCCTTCACGTCGCCGATCTTGCGCGACAGCACGACGCCCTCGCTGACCGGGAAATGCATGGCCAGGCCTCGGACCTCCAGCAATGGAGCCTCGCTCGCGGCGGCGCTCATGCCGCGACATCCCGCGCGGCGCCAAGTTCGGCGCTGCGGAAGCAGGCGGCGAGATGGCCCGCTTCGCCCGACGCAGCGAGCGACGGGATCGACTGGGCGCATTGCTCGACGGCGAAGCGGCAGCGCGGACGGAAGGCGCAGCCGCCATCGAGTCGCGTAAGGTCCGGTGGCTGGCCCTCCACCGGATCGAGGCGTGCACGGCGCGGCTGGTCGAGGCGCGGCACCGATTTCAGCAGCGCGATCGTATAGGGATGGCGCGGATCGTGATAGATCGCATCGGCCGGGCCCGATTCGACGATGCGGCCGGCATACATCACGTTCACGCGGTGGGCGTAGCGCGCCACCACGCCGAGATTGTGGGTGATGACGATCAGCGCGACGTTGAGCCTGAGCGTCAGCGACTTCATGAGCTCCAGGATCTGCGCCTGGATCGTGACGTCGAGCGCCGTCGTCGGCTCGTCGGCGATGATCAGCTTGGGACTGCAGGCAAGGGCCACCGCGATCATGACGCGCTGGCGCATGCCGCCCGAGAGCTGATGCGGATATTGCCGGAGTCGCCGCGGACCGTCGGCGATGCCGACCAACTCGAGCAGCTCGAGCGCGCGCTTGTCGGCCGCGGCGCGGTCGGCACCCTGGTGCGCTTCCAGCACCTCGGTAATCTGGCGGCCGATGGTCAGCACCGGATTGAGCGAAGTCATCGGCTCCTGGAACACCATGCCGATGTCGCGGCCGCGAATCTGGCGCATCTCCGCTTCGGACAGACTCAGCAGGTCCTTGCCGTCGAAGACGATCTGGCCGCTGGTGATGCGCCCCGGTGGATCGGCGACGAGGCGCAGGATCGAGAGCGCACTAACCGACTTTCCCGAGCCGCTCTCGCCGACAATGGCCACCGTCTCGCCCTGCTCCACGGCAAAGGAGATGCCGTCGACCGCGGGAACGCGGCCGGCTCCGGTACGGAACTCGGTATGGAGTCCCTTTACCTCCAGCAACGGCGGCATGCGGTCTCTCCGTGAAGCCTATGTTCATCCAGCCAACCGTCCGCAAGCGGGCTTGTCCCGCTGTCGAACGGCGTCACAGGGCCCCAAAAGAACCTGTGGGTATCTGCACCGATGGTATGTCTCTACGCGAAGCCTGTTTCCTCATCGCGCTGCCGCCGTCTCAATTTGCCAGCGGGCGCAGCCTCTTCCGGGCTGCGAGAATCGTACGGGAGTGGGCCGCGCACCGCAAGCCGCTTGAGCCAGCCGCCTAAATGAGGGCGCGCGGTCGCCGCGCCAGGAGCGCCGCCGCCACCGCGAACGCCGCCAGGATGCCGAACAGGATCAGCGACCCGGTGTAGTTGCCGCTCCAGTCGCGCAGCATGCCGGACGCCAGCGGGCCCGCCGCCTGTGCCGTCACCTGAAGGGCCAACACCACGCCACGGATCGCGCCGTAGCTTTCGCGGCCGAAATAGTCGGCCCAGGCCATGGGCAGCAGCATCATGACGCCGCCGATTCCCACGCCGAACACTCCGGCGGCGAGGATGGCGGTGAGCGCCGAGGAAACGCCGATCAGGCCGAGGCTGCCGATGCAGAGGCAGACAGCCGACGCCGCCATCAGGTAGCGCACCGGCCAGCTCCGCGGCAGGAAGCCGATACCGAAGCTCGCGACCGCCGAGAGCGCGGAGAAGATCGCGATCACCGTTGCAGCCTGGATCGGCGGGATGCCGCGTTCGATCAGATGCGGCGCCTGATGCAGGCTCACACCCGCCTGCACGGGATAGACCAGCACGGTGTAGAGCGAGAGCAGCCAGAAGGCCGGTGTGCGCATCGCCTCGGCCCGGCTCCAGCGCGGCTCGACGAGCGGCGGGGCATCGCCGGTGACGAGCCGGTCGGGCTGCAGGCCGACATCCTCCGGTCGCCGCACCAGCAGCAGCCAGCATGGCACGAAGCCCACGATCAGCACCGTGGCGCCGACCGCGATCCAGCCGGCGCGCCAGTCGGCGCCGGTCTCTGCCTGGCCCATGGCGAGCTGCGCGATCAGCGGCAGGGCCACGAGACCAGACATCTGTGCGAGCGTCGCGATCGAGGTGGCAACGGCGCGACGGGCCACGAACCAGTTGTTCAGCGCGCCGTAGAGGCCGAGATCGAACGGCCCCGCCCAGACCATGCGCGCGAAGCAGAACAGAACGTAGAACAGGAGCAACGACTGGATGAGCGACAGCGCCATGCAGGCGACACCGGTGCCGGCCACGGCAAGGCAGAGCACCAGCCGCGCGCCGCGGCGATCGACGAAGGGTCCGATCATCGGCGAGATGACGGCCGCCAGCAGCCCGCCCAGCGACACCGCGCCCGACATCTCCGTGCGCGACCAGCCGAACGCGTCGGTCATGGGCACGACGAAGATCGAGAGCACGGCGACGGCCGGACCCTGCCGCGCGAAGCCCGCGAGGCAGATGCAGCCCAACACCACCCAGCCATAGAAGAACGGCAGCCGCGGGATCAGGAACCGAGGCAGGGGCGGTGCTTGCATCTGGCTTACGCGAAGGTCGCGGTGGCCTGCGCGGCAATGGTGCCCTTGGGCGTCACAGTCCAGAGCTCGGCGCCACCCACTTTGCCTTGGCCGTCGGCAGTCGGCCGGCCGATCGCGTCGAACGGCGCCGTATCGAACAGCGGCGCGCGGGCGCGGATGGCGAAGGTCTTGATCTTGCGACCGGGTGCGGAGTCGCGCAGCAGGTCGAACAGGCATTGCTGGGCGAAGGGCCCGTGCACGACGAGGCCGGGATAGCCCTCGGTCTCGATGCAGTAGGTGCGGTCGTAGTGGATGCGGTGCGGATTGAAGGTGAGCGCGGAATAGCGGAACAGCATCACCGGATCGACCTTGAAGGTGCGCCGCCACGGCACGTCCGCAGGCGCGGCCTCGCGCACCGGCACACCGCTCTTGTCACCCGCCTTCACCTCCTCACGGAACACGGTGTTGGCGACTTCCGTCACCGCCAGGCCGCGCGGCGTGTAGATGCGGCGGGTCTGACTGGTGACGATCAGGTTGCCGGTGGCGCCGCTCCTGAGCTGCACATCGGAGAACTCGGTCTCGCGCCGGAGCTTGTCGCCGACCCTGATGTCGCCCTCGAAGGTGAAGGTCGAGCCGGCATACATGCGCCGCGGCAGCGGGATCTTGGGCAATACGCCGCCTTCGGTCGGCAGGCCATCCTCCGCCAGCACGTGGCGGCGCGCGTAGGAATGGAGAAAGCAGAGATGCCAACCCGGCGCGATCGGCTCGCCTTCGGCCGGCACCTTGTCCTGGCGGTCGAAGGTGGCGATCATGCCCTTGAGCGGCGCCTGGGTGACGACGTCCTCGTCCTCGATCTTGCGGCCGAGTTCCTTCTTCAGCGGTTCGATGTCGATTGTCATGGCGCTTCCTCCGGGCTTTGCGGCAGCGTAACCAATCCCGGCATGATTCGCGCGGCCCGTCCCCATGAAATTCCGCTGCTGCCGCAGATCGAAAACGCGGCCGACGAGCGCTATCGCCGCGTCGGCCTCGACCTCGTCATCCATATGCCCCCACATAGCCTGGCGTCGCTGGAATGCGGCCACCGCCACGACCTGCTTTGGGTGGCCACCTCGCCGCTGAACCGCGTCGTCGGCTTCGTCCTGATGGAGATCAAGGGTGGAACCGCCTGGATCGAGCAGCTCTCGGTCCTCGACCGCTGGCAGGGCCGCGGACTCGGTGCAACGCTGATCGACCGCTCTGCCGCCGCGGCGCGAGCGCTCGGCCATCAAGCCCTCTATCTCACGACCTATCGCGACGTGCCATGGAACGAGCCGTTCTACCGGCGGCGCGGCTTCGTCGAGGTAAAGCGCGGCAATCTTCCGCCGGCGCTACGCCGCGTGCTGCTCACCGAGATCGGGCACGGCCACCCGTCCTGGCGGCGCGCCGTGATGCGCCGCTCACTCGGCGGCGACGGCTAGCCCCATCTGCTCGCAGGTCGGCGCCACATCGGAGACGGTGGCGCGGCGCATGTCGCGGGCGTAGCGCTGGTCGTCGAAGTCCATGCCACGATGCATGGTGCAGCGATCATCCCAAATCACCAGATCGTTCACCCGCCAGCGATGGCTGTAGACGAACTGGCGCTGGGTGGCGTGGTTGGTCAGTTCCTCGACCAGCGCCTTGGCCTCGGCATCGTCCATGCCGCGGATCGCGCCGATGTGGCTGGCGATATAGAGGCTCATGCGACCGGAATCCTGCAGCCGACGCGCCATCACCTGCGGCACCGGCCTGAAAGCCTCGCGCTCGCCCTCGTCGAAGTCGGCGAAGCCCAGCTTGGCGCGGGAGTGCATGATCGAATGCTCGGCCACCAGTCCCTCGATCCGGCGCTTGGTGGCGTCGGGCAAGGCATCGTAGGCTGCGCGCATGTCGGCGAATTCGGTATGGCCGCCGATCGGCGGGATCGACCGGGCGTGCAGCAGGGAACAATAGGCGGGCAGCCGCTTGAACGAGGAATCGGTGTGCCAGAGCCGGTTGCCGAGATTGTACAGTCGCTGGCGGTCGTTGGTGGTGAGGATCCTGTTCTCGGCGTCGAGATTGCCGACGTCGGCCATATTCTCGTGCAGGCGCAGCTTGTGTTCCTTGCGCGCCTTGAACACCGTTGTCTCGAGCGGGCCGAAATTGCGCGCGAAGTCGAGCTGGCTGTCGTCGTCGAAGTGCTGGTCCGGAAAGACCAATACGGCATACCTGGTGAAGGCGGCACGGATCGCCGCGAGATCATCGGGGCCAAGCGGCCGGGCGAGATCGACATCGCCCACTTCGGCGGCGAAACTCGGCGTGGTCGGCTGGACGGTGATGGCCATGTTCTCCTCCCGGCCCGTTGTTTCCGGTCGATTGGAGCACCTAAAGGACATTCCGGCAATCGCGGGATATGATGGCAGCCATGATCGAGAAGCAGGAAGTTCAGGAAATCTTTCCGACCCCGTTGTGGATCGTCGACCTGAAGCCAGTGGCGGCGGCGGCGCTGAATATCGGGCTCAAGGCCGAGATCGAGCGCCTGATCGCGCCCCGACCCAACATCCCGGCCGGCAGCAATTGGCAGACTCCGCAGGACCTCCACACCAGGCCGGCCTTCGCCGAGTTCGTTAAGCTGGTCGAGACGGCAACGCGGGGTGTCACCCGCTTCCTGCAGGTCGATCAATATGCGATGGGCATCACCGGCTGCTGGGCGAACGTCAATCCGCCGGGCGCCTACCACCCGATGCATCATCACCCGAACAACTACCTGAGCGGCGTCTATTACGTGGCAATTCCGGCGCCCGGCTCGCAGATCTTCTTCCAGGACCCGCGCGGACAGGCCTCGATGATCATGCCCAAGCCGCGGCAGTACACCCGGCTCACCGCCAACGGCGCCCATGCCCAGAGCAAGGAGGGCCGGCTGGTAATCTTCCCGTCGTGGCTGAAGCACACCGTGCCGGCCAACGACGGCAAGAGCGAGCGCATCAGCATTTCGTTCAATCTCATGTTCAAGAACTTCAGCGAGACCATGGCGGCGCCCCTGTGGGACGCGACCGCGGGCAAGGAAAAGAGCTGAGCCATGCTTCAGGATCGTTATGGCAATGACCTGACCACGACCTCGACGGTCGCGCGCGACGCTTACCTGGCCGGCGTCGACAGCCTGATGGCGGCCACTCCCGGGATGGACACGGCCTTCCAGGCCGCGGTGACAGCCGACGAAGGCTTTGCGCTCGGCCACATCTCGCTCGCCCGTGCCAAACAGCTTCTGGGGCGCGGCCACGAAGCGAAGGCGCCGCTCGCCCGGGCACGCGAGCTGGCAGAGGCCGCGACGCCGCGCGAGCAAAGCCAGATCGCCATCTTCGAGAAGATCCTGACCGGCCAGGGTGCGGCCGCGCTCGAGGCGATCCACGAGCACATGAAGAGCTGGCCGCGCGACGCCATGGCGCTGGCGCCGGCGACCAGCGTGTTCGGCCTGATCGGCTTCTCTGGCAAGGCCGGCCGCGAGGTCGACCAGCTCGCCCTCCTCGAGCCGTTCGAAAGGCACTATGGCGACGACTGGTGGTACCGCACCCAGCTTGCCTTCGCGCAGATCGAGCTGCAGATGTTCGACGAGGGCCAGCGCAACATCGACCAGGCCCTCGCCGGCTATCCCAGCAGCGCCCATGCCGCGCACATCCGCGGCCACCTGTTCTACGAACTGGGCGAGCGCGAGGCCGGCCTCGCCTTCCTGACGGACTGGATGAGTGACTATCCGCGCGACGGCCTCATGCATTGCCACAACAGCTGGCACCTCGCCCTGTGGTCGCTGGAGACCGGACGCACCGCGCAGGCGTGGCGCATCTACGACGACGCGCTCAGCCCTGCGGCCGCGTGGGGACCACAGGTCAACGTCGCGACCGATTGCGCCGCCTTCCTCGCCCGCGCCGAGATGGCCGGCGAGCCGCGCCGTCCCGAGCGGTGGCGCGAACTCGCCGACTACGCCACCAAGTGGTTCCCCAGGACCGGCCTCGGCTTCGTCGACATGCACACGGCGCTCGCCTACGCCATGGCGGGCGATGGTGAGACGCTGGCCAAGTTCGTCGAAAGCCCGCGCGGCGCCACCGCCGACATGCTGCAGCCGATGGCCAGCGGCTTCGAGGCCTTTGCGCAGGGCAACTGGGTTCGCGCCGCGGCGGAGATCGAGCCGCTGCTGGCGACGCACGAGCGCCTGGGCGGCAGCCGCGCCCAGCGCGACCTGCTCGAGTATCTGGTGACGTCGGCGATGCTGCGGGCCGGTCGCGCCGAGGAGGCACGGTCTTTTATTTCAAGGCGCCGTCCGCAGAACGGCAGGGGCAGCGGCTTTCCGCTAGCTGGACTCTAGCCGCCGATCCCGAATTCCTCGGCGATCAGCTCATAGGAGCGTTTGCGCTTGGCGAAGTCGAAGCAGATCGTCACGACCATGATCTCGTCGACCTGGTAGCGGGCGGCGTGTTCCTCGAGGCCGGCACGCACCGTCCTGGGCGAGCCGACGAGCGAGCGGCGGCGCATCGAGGTGAGAAAGGTTTCCACGCGCGGATCCCTGGCGGCCTCCAGCGCCTCCTCGACGGAGGGTATGGGGCCGGGATTGCCGGTGGTGCGCAGGCGCATTGCCCAGACATCTCGGCTCTTGGCCAGCAGATCGGCTTCCTCGTCGGTCTCCGCACACAGCACGCCCATCGCCATCAGCGGCATCGGCTGCGCGTGAAGCGCCGAGGGCCTGAAATGGGCGCGATAGGCGCGTGTCACACCGTCGCCGCCGTCGGGATTTATGAAATGGGCGAAGCAGAACGGCAGGCCAAAGTGCGCCGCGAGCGCCGCGCTATCGTCGCTTGAGCCCAGCAGCCAGACATCCGGTGCGCTCTCGCCCACCGGTTGGGCCGTGACGCCACGGCCGGCATGGTCGTTGGGCAGTGCATCGCCGAGCCACGCCACGAGATCGCGCACCTGGACCGGGTAGTTGTCGGCATTGCTCCAGTTGGACTTGCCGTCGGCCAGGATGCGCATGGTGCGCTGGTCGCTGCCCGGCGCACGTCCAACGCCGAGATCGATGCGGCCGGGAAACAGCGTCTCCAACATGCGGAAATTCTCCGCCACCTTGTAGGCGCTGTAGTGCGGCAGCATGACGCCGCCCGACCCGACCCGGATGCGTTCGGTGAGGCCAGCCACGCGGGCGATCAGCACCTCCGGCGTCGAGCCTGCCAGCGCCTCGCTGCTGTGGTGTTCGGCCAGCCAATAACGGACATAGCCCAGGCGGTCGCAGAGCTGTGCCAGCTCGAGGGTTTCGCGCACGGCGTCGGCCGCCGTACCACCCTTGCGGATCGGCGACTGGTCGAGAACGCTGAGGCGCAGCGACAAAGGCGTCAGAGGCCCTTCTTGCCTATCGCCAGGAACTTGTCCTGCCGGCGCCGGCGCAAGGCATCGGCGTCATACTGCGACAGCTCGGTGATCGCCTCGGACACCACCTTGCCCACCAGGTCGATCGTCTCGTCGGCGCCGCGATGGGCGCCGCCCATCGGCTCGGGGATGACTTCGTCGATCACTTCGAGCTTCTTGAGGTCGCCCGCGGTTACCTTCATCGCTTCGGCCGCGTCCTGGGCATTGGCCGCGTCACGCCACAGGATCGAGGCACAGCCCTCCGGCGTGATCACCGAGTAGATGGAATTCTCCAGCATGTAGACGCGGTCGGCCGAGGCGATGGCGAGCGCGCCACCCGAGCCGCCCTCGCCGATGATCACGCTGACCATCGGCACGCCGAGCGAGAGACAGGTATCGATGGTGCTCGCCACGGCCTCCGCCACGCCGCGGGCCTCGGACTCCACGCCCGGGAAGGCGCCGGGCGTATCGACCAGGGTCACGACCGGCATCCCGAAGCGGTCGGCAAGCTTCATCAGGCGCTGCGCCTTGCGGTATCCCTCGGGCCGCGCCATGCCGAAATTGTGCTTGATGCGGCCTTCGGTATCTTCGCCTTTCTCCTGGCCGAGGACGACGACGCTGCGACCGTCCAGCCGGCCGATGCCACCCACGATGGCGGCGTCCTCGCCGAACGCACGGTCGCCTGCAAGGGGCATGTAGTTCGAGATCAGCCGGTCGATATAGCGTTGGGCGTGCGGGCGCTCGGCATGGCGCGCCACCTGTACCCGTTGCCACGGCGTCAGCTTGGCGTAGGTCGCGCGCAGCAGCTTGTCGACCTTGGCCTGCAGGCGCATCACTTCCTCGGCGATATCGACGTCACCGCTGTTGGGAAGATGCCTGAGTTCGGAGATCTTGCTTTCGAGCTCCGCGATCGGCTTCTCGAATTCGAGATAAGTGGTCATTGAATTTCAGGTGTCGCCCGGCATCCGAATCCTGTCAACCGGCGGCTTCAGCCAATCGGCCTGCGCCTGCGGCGAGCCAGCGGATGATGATCTTCCACAAGCGCGCGCAACTTTTCCGGCACGACATGCGTATAGATCTGGGTCGTGGCGATGTCGGCATGACCCAGCATGAGCTGGACGCTGCGCAGGTCGGCGCCGGCTTCCAGCAGATGGCTTGCGAAGGCATGACGCAGCACATGCGGCGACACGCGCGCCGGATCGATGCCGGCGGCCAGTGCCGCCTCCTTCAACAGCTGGGCGAACCGCTGACGCGTCAAATGCCCGGTACGGCCACGCGACGGGAAGAGATAGCGCGAGGTTTCGCCCTCCGCGAGCGCCCCAGCGCGCATGTGCAGCCACTTCGCGATCGCGACGCGGGCCGGATCGGAGAGCGGCACCTGTCGATCCTTGTCGCCCTTGCCGCGCACCACCAGCATCGTGGGATCGCGCTCGGCCGCCGCGAGCGGCAGCGCCACCAACTCCGAGACGCGCAAGCCCGAGCCATAGAGGATCTCTAGCAAGGTCTCCATGCGGCCGCCGTCCTCGCCACCCCTGGCCTGGGCCGCCTCGATCAGACGGTCGACCTCGACGCGCGACATCACCTTGGGCAGCGGCCGGCCCAGCCGCGGCGAGTCGAGGGTGCTCGCGGGATCGTCCTCGCGCAGCCGTTCGGCCAGGAGGAACCGGAAGAACTGGCGCATCACCGACAGCCGGCGGGCCACCGTTCCCGGCGTCATGCCGAGGTAGTCGAGCGACTTCAGGTAGGCCCGCAAAGCCGGCGCATCGGCCGTCGCCGGCCCCTGCTTGCGGCGGCCGAGAAAGGTCAGCAGATCCCGAAGATCACTGCGATAGGCGGTCTCGGTGTTCTTCGAGGAGCCACGCTCCGCCGTCAGCATTTCGATGAATGCCTCGGCCTCGCGGGCCAGCGGCGGTGCGGGCTTGCGCTTCACAGCCCGTGGGCGATCGCCGTCTCGACCGCGAACAGCCGCCCGGCGTGATCCTCGCCGACCTGGCGTAGCGCCCGCACGATGGCACCGACCGCCGCGGGATGGAGCTCGATCAGCGGCGTCTCGCCGATCGCGATCGAGGCCAGCAGGGCCGTCTCGGCGCGCCGCCGCCCCGAGGCCGCAGCCTGGAGGGCCTGCATGGTGGCGGCGGAAGGCGAGACCAGGCGGGCGTTGGCCGGCGGCGCTTCAGGCAGCTGGGTGGAGCCGCGCGGCACGTCAATGCCGGTGGCACGGAACAGCTCGAGCAGGAGGTTGCCGCGCAACGGCGCGCGCGACGCATCGTCCTGGCGCATCACCTCGTACCAGCGATTGACGTCCTCGGCCGGCAACTGCTTGGGATCGTCGATGCCGGCGATGGCGACCAACGGCATCAGCCGATCGAGCGCATTCGTGGCGCGGGCATTGTCGCGGGCGGCGCTGAGCGCGAGCTTCGTCCACGCCTTGGTCTGTTGCTTGTCGCCCAGCAGAAGGAATCCGCGCATCGCCTCCTGGGCGATGTTGGCGAACTGCGGCTGGGCTGGAATGTTGAGCAGCCCGATGGCGCTGGCACGCGCGATGGTGGGAAACAGCGAGCTGCCGCGCGCCTCGCCGTAGACCGCGATGATGGAGTTCACGACCTCCTGGGGATTGGCGGCGCGGCGGGCGTCGTAGACGAGCTTGGCGCGCCGCGCCATCGCCGGCGGCAGCACGACGCGGTCGCGCAGGGCCTCGATGTAGAGATCGCCCAGCTTCGTCGCCTCGATGATGGCCAGCGCCTCGCCACGTTCGGCAATATCGAGCCGCATTGGCATCGGCAGGGTGCGATGGGCGACCAGCGACCGCATCAGCGGTGGATGCGTCGTCTTGAGCACCGAGACCGGCGGCTGCACATAGGCGAGATCGAGCATGACCATCGCCGGGCCATCGAGCTGCGTCGGCGGCGCTGCCGAGGGCGGCAGGCCGCCGGCCGCGACCTCGACCAGCTTGGCCAGCAAGGGATCGTTGCCGCGCAACGCCGCCGCCGCCGCCATTGCACCGCCATTGTCACCGCCCGCGACCATGCAGGCCACGTCGGCCCGGCGCTTGAACGGTTCGGCGATCGGATGGCTGCGCGCGATCGCGCAAGCGCCTTCCTTTTCCCCCGCCATCATCAGGGAGTCGACCACGACGGCGGCGATCGCCGGGTCGGCGTAGCCGCCCGCCGACCGCACCATCTCGTTCAAGCTCTCGGCCTCGCCCATCGCGGCCAGGCGCTCGACCTTGCGGGCGAACAGGGTGGGCGGCGGGCTGCCATCGGGCGGGGGCGGGTTGAGCTGGCTCACCAATACCTTGAACTGCACATCGCGAAGCGCGCGGCTGCGCGGGGCGGCCGGCAACGCCGAAACCAGCCGTTTGGCCGTGGCCAGTGAAGTGCCCGACCAGGCGTCGGGCGGCATGCCGCCGGTGCTCACCGCAAGGAAGCCCGTCGGGCGGCCGTCAAAATTGATGGTTTGCGCCCAAGCCGCCAGCGCGAACGAAGCCAGGCCGATCGCCCCAGCGGAAAGAAGGCTAGCGCGCAAAGCGTTCATTGGACACAGGGACCTCGAAATGGCGCAACGGCGGGCGTGGCTCGATGACTGCCAGCGCCACCAGCCCGGCAATCAGCAGACCGACGACGACGACCGCCACCACCGGGCCAAGCCTCAGGGTGGGGACACGAAAATGGTTTCGGGAGCGGAACAGGGCCACGGCGCGGGCAAACTACCCGGCTGCCGCCTAAGCGGCAATTGCCCTGGAAGCCAGTCGCTTGAAACGGCGGGCAGAATGGGCGACATGCTTGCTTGCAGTCGTCATGGACGCCCCTCCCCCCTTCTCCGTGCCGCGCACCGTCGCCCTTGTGGGCCTGATGGGCGCGGGCAAGAGCGCGATCGGCAAGCGGCTGGCGGCACGCCTCGGCCTGCCGTTCGTCGACGCCGACGACGAGATCGAGCATGCCGCGGGCTGCACCATCGGTGAATTCTTCGAGAAATACGGCGAGGCCGAGTTCCGTACCGGCGAGCGCCGCGTCATCGCCCGCCTGCTCGACAGGCCGCCGCACGTGCTGTCGACCGGTGGCGGCGCGTATATGGATGCCGAAACGCGGGCCTTGATGCGCGCCAAGGCGGTGACCGTGTGGCTGCGCGCCGACCTCGATGTGCTGTTCGACCGTGTCCGGCGGCGAGCTCACCGGCCACTCTTGCGCCAGGGCGACCCCAGGGAGATTCTCGGCAACCTCATGACACAGCGTTACCCCGTCTATGCCGAGGCCGACATCGTCGTCGATTCGACCGCGCAGCCCGCCGACCGCACGACCGACCAGACGATCGAGGCATTGCGGACCTACCTGCAGGCCCAACCCACGGAAACGCCGAAATGAACGCCCCCCTGAACGCGTTGCGCATCGTCCATGTCGATCTCGCCGGCCGCGGCTACGACATCGCCATCGGGCCCGGCCTCATCGACCGCGCCGGTGCGCTCAGCGCCGGTTTGCTGGCCGCGCCACGCGTGACGATCGTGAGCGACGAAACCGTGGCGTCTCTCTATGGCGAGCGCCTCGCCGCCTCGTTCCGCAACGCCGGCGTCGCCGCCAACCTGGTCACCGTTCCGGCGGGCGAGCGCAGCAAGGAGTTCGCCTCCTTCGGACATCTGATGAACGAGTTGCTCGACCGCCGCCCCGACCGCAAATCGACGCTGGTGGCCTTGGGCGGCGGCGTGGTAGGCGACCTCACCGGGTTCGCAGCGTCGGTGCTGCTGCGCGGCGTCGATTTCATCCAGGTGCCGACGACGCTGCTCGCCCAGGTCGACTCCTCGGTAGGCGGCAAGACCGGCATCAACACGCGTCACGGCAAGAACCTCGTGGGTACGTTCTATCAGCCACGGCTGGTGCTGGCCGATACCGGCGTGCTCGACACGCTGCCCCGACGCGAGCTTCTGGCCGGCTACGCCGAAGTGGCGAAGTACGGGCTGATCGACGATCCCGCATTCTTCACGTGGTGCGAAAAGAACGGCGCGGCGGTCCTGGCCGGCGACGCCGCCGCCCGCGCCCATGCCATCGAGCAGAGCTGCCTTGCCAAGGCGCGCATCGTTGCCGCCGACGAGCGCGAGACCACCGATCTGCGCGCGCTCCTCAATCTCGGCCACACCTTCGGCCATGCGCTGGAAGCCGAGACCGGCTTCGGTCCCGACCTGCTACATGGCGAGGCGGTGGCCGCCGGCATGGCGATGGCGTTCGACCTGTCGGTCCGCCTCGGGCTCTGCCCGACGGCGGATGCCGCCCGCGTGCGCGCCCATCTAGGCGGCGTCGGGCTGCCGATGCGGCTGCGCTCGATCGGCGGCGACAACCGGCGGGTCTGGGAAGCGGCCCGCCTGATCGGCCACATGCGCGGCGACAAGAAGGCCGAGAGCGGCAAGCTCGCCTTCATCCTGGCGCGCGGCATAGGCGGTGCGTTCGTGAGCCGCGACGTCGACGAGGCCGTCCTGCACGACCTTCTCACCGACGCCGTCGCGGCCTAGCCCATGGAACCCGACCTTCACCTCGATGTTCCACTTTACGTCGCCGGCCCGCTGGTCCTGTTCTGCCTGCTGCTGGCGGCCTACCTGTCGGCGGCGGAGACGGCGATCACCGGCGCCTCGCGCCAGCGCATGCACCGGCTCGCCCAGCAGGGCAACAAGCGGGCAACCCTGGTGAACGACCTGCTCGACCGCAAGGACGAGACGGTGAGCGCCGTGCTGCTCGGCAACAATGTCGTCAACATCTTCTCGGCCTCGCTCACGACCGCGGTGCTTACGGAGCTGTTCGGCGCGGCGGGCGTCGTCTATGCCACGCTCGCGATCGGCGCGATGGTCGTGATCTTCGCCGAGGTCATGCCCAAGACATGGGCGCTGCTGCGCGCCGACCGTGTGGCGCTCATTCTGGCTCCGTCCATCATGATCACCGTGGCGATCCTGGGACCGATGGCGCGCGGCGTCGCCTGGATCTCCCGCTTCTTCCTCGGCCTGATGCGCGTGCATACCGATCACACGCACGATGCCGGCGAGCAGAACGAGCTGCTGCGCGGTGCCATCGAGATGCACGGCGAGGGTGCTGGTAACGCCGATGCACCGCACGAGAAGGCGATGCTGCGCTCGGTCCTCGAGCTCGGCGACCGGACGGTGGGCGACGTCATGACCCATCGCGGCAGCGTCGCGCTGATCGACGCCGACCAGCCCACCGACACGATCGTCACCCAGGTCCTGGCCGCGCCCTACACCCGGATCCCGCTCCATCGCGGCCAGCCCGACAATGTCGTCGGCGTCCTCCACGCCAAAGACCTGTTCCGGGCGGTAAAGGCGGCAGGCAGTCCCGAAGCGGTCAGGATCGACGATGTGATGACGCCGCCCTGGTTCATCCCGGAATCGACGGTCCTGTTCGACCAGCTTCAGGCGTTCCGCGCCCGCCATGAGCATTTCGCCATCGTCGTCGACGAGTACGGCGCGTTGCGCGGCATCGTCACGCTCGAGGACATCATCGAGGAGATTGTGGGCGACATCGAGGACGAGCATGACGCCATCAAGCGCGGCGTGGTTCGCCGCGACGACGGCAGCATGATCTGCCAGGGCGATGTGCCGATCCGCGACCTCAATCGCGAGTTCGGCTGGAACCTGCCCCAGGACGTCGCCATCACCATCGCCGGGCTGGTCCTGCACGAGGCTCGCCGCATCCCCGAAGTCGGCCAGATGTATGCATTTTACGGATTTCGCTTCGAAATTCTGAAGCGCGAAGGCACGCGCATCGCCGAGTTGCGCATCTTTCCGCCCGCCGCCATACAGGTCGGGTAGCATTCACCCGGGTAACTCTGCGAGAGGTTCAACCATGCCGCTTTCGCCGCCGGTCGGGCGACAGCACCTGCATACGCGCCGCGTCGTCTGCCAGGGCTTCTTCCGCGACGACGGGCTGTGGGACATCGAGGGTCGCATCACCGACGAGAAGACCTACGACCACGCCAACGAATGGCGCGGGGCGCTGAAGCCCGGCGACTTCGTGCACGACATGTCGATCCGACTGACGGTCGACCACAAGTTCACCATCGTCGACGTCGAGGCGGTGACCGACAAGTCGCCGTACCGGATGTGCGGCGACATTGCGCCCGATTTCCGCAAGCTGATCGGCCTCAGGATCGGCGGCGGCTTCCATCGCGCCGTCCGCGACCGCCTGGGCGGCGTCCACGGCTGCACGCATATCGTCGAGCTGCTGGGGCCTGTCGCCACCACGGCCTTCCAGACCGTATCGTCGGGCAAGGCCCGCGAACTCAACCGCGCCCATCGGGCCAAGAGCGGCGACCTGCCAAAGCCCGCGACGGTCGAGGCGGCGGCCAAGCCCCGCCGCAGGCCCTACGTCATCGACACCTGCCACGCCTGGGCCGCCGACGGTGCCGTCGTGAAGCGCTGGGCGCCCGATTTCTACACCGGCCCCGACGCCGAAGCGGTTCGCGCCGCGGCGGCCGGCAAGGAAGTGGAGATGGAAGGCTAGCTGGCGGCGCGCGCCGCATCCTCGGCCGGCGTCAGCGTGACCAGAGCCAGCGCATGCAGGCCGGCATCGAGTTCGTCCTTCAGCGCGGCATAGACCAGCCGCTGTCGTGCCACGCGGCCCTGGCCTTCGAAGGCCGCCGAGACGATCTCGACATTGAAATGGGTCTCGCCGCCTTCGCGCCAGCCGGCGTGGCCGTGGTGGCGCTGGGAGTCGTCTTCCACGGCAAGGCGCACCGGCGCGAAGCGCTGCCGGAGCTTGCTGTCAATCGCCATCGCCACCTTGCCCATCACGCGCCTCACTTGCCCGACAAAACCGTTGAACACATATTAGCCTGATGTCGAGACGGCGAGCGAAACCCTTGATGGCGACCGACGGCGCGCGGCTGCACCAGCGCGTCTGCGAGGCGCCCGGCTGCCGGCTGCAGGGCGAATACCGCGCGCCTTGGGCGCGGGACCGGCTGAACGACTATCGCTGGTTCTGTCTCGAGCACGTTCGCGAATACAACAAGAAATGGGACTATTTCGCCGGCCTGGGCGCCGACCAGATCGAGGCCCATATCCGGGCCGACACGACCTGGCGCCGGCCCGTCTGGCCGCTCGGCGCGCGGCGCAGCGGCAATGGCCATCCCCATATCAACGACCCGTTTGGCCTGGCCGACGACGCCGGCCTGGGCGAAAAGCCGCCCCCCATAAACGACGGCCTCGAGCAGCTCACCCCGGCCGAGCGCAACGCCCTGGGGGTTCTTGAACTTTCATGGCCGGTAACCCCGGCAGAAGTGAAATCTCGTTACAAGGAACTGGTGAAATTGCATCATCCCGATGCCAATGGCGGCGCCCGCGAGGCCGAGGAGAGGCTGAAGGAAATCAACGCCGCCTATTCCACTCTGCGGGCTTCGGAAAACCTTCCGGCATCGTGATTCGGGCCGCTTGCGGCCCCTCTGCCAATTGGCCGCTTGCGGTGCACAAAATGGCCTGCGAGACTGAGTTTGCCCGCACTTTGGCGGGTTTTGTTTTGTAGGAACTCGTGTGATGGCCTCTACGACGACCGCGGCCCAGCAGAATGTGTCGGGCGTGCCGGATATCAAGGTTTCCGCCCGCCAGCTCTTTGGCATCGACACCGACATGGAAGTGCCGGCGTTCAGCGTCCAGACCGAACACGTCCCCCAAGTCGATGATTCCTACCTGTTCGACCATGACACGACGATGGCGATCCTCGCCGGATTCGCCCACAACCGGCGCGTCATGGTCCAGGGCTATCACGGCACCGGCAAGTCGACCCACATCGAGCAGGTCGCGGCACGCCTCAACTGGCCGTGCATCCGCGTCAATCTCGACAGCCACATTTCCCGTATCGATCTGATCGGCAAGGATGCCATCGTGCTGCGCGACGGCAAGCAGGTCACCGAATTCCGCGAAGGCATCCTGCCGTGGGCGCTGCAGAACCCGACGGCGCTGGTGTTCGACGAATACGACGCCGGCCGCGCCGACGTGATGTTCGTGATCCAGCGCGTGCTCGAGGTCGAGGGCAAGCTCACCCTGCTCGACCAGAACAAGGTGATCCGGCCGCATCCGTCGTTCCGCCTGTTCTCGACCGCCAACACGGTCGGCCTCGGCGACACGACCGGCCTCTATCACGGCACCCAGCAGATCAACCAGGGCCAGATGGACCGCTGGTCGATCGTGACGACGCTGAACTACCTGGCGCACGATCAGGAAGTGAACATCGTCGTCGCCAAGACGCCGATGTACGACAACGACGAGGGCCGCAAGGTCGTTTCCGCCATGGTGGCGCTGGCCGACCTCACGCGTGCCGGCTTCATCGCCGGCGATATCTCGACCGTGATGTCGCCGCGTACGGTGATCACCTGGGCCGAGAATGCCCGCATCTTCGGCGGCGACATCGGCTTTGCCTTCCGTCTCACCTTCCTCAACAAGTGCGACGAGGTCGAGCGCACGACCTTGGCCGAGTACTACCAGCGCTGCTTCGGCAAGGAATTGCCGGCCAGCAGCGGCAAGGGCGGCAAGCTGCACTAGGAAGAGGGCCGGATGGCCAAGGATTCGACGCCAATCGAGGAATTCCGGCGCGTCACCGCCACCACCATGCGGGCGGTGTCGCGCAAGGAAGTGAACGTCTCGTTCGTGCCCGACGGCGGTTCGTTGCTGGGCAGCGAGGCGCGCATCACCGTGCCGGCACGCGACCTGCCGGTCGAGGATGTGAGCCGCGTCCGCGGCGAAGCCGACTCGATGGCGCTGAAGCTGCGCCACCACGACCGCAAGACGCATCTGCGCCGCGTGCCCCGCGGCGAAACCGCGCGCGCGATCTTCGAGGCGGTCGAGCAGGTTCGCGTCGAGGCCTTGGGCGCCCGCCGCATGGCCGGCGTCGCCGACAATCTCTCGGCGCTGTGGCGCCAGCGCTCCGATCAGCGCGGCCACGCTCGCATCAAGTCCAAGGAAGACGCCCCGATCGCCGACGTGATCGGCCTGATCGCCCGCGAGCAGCTGCTGGGCGCCCAGCCGCCCGAGTCGGCCAAGGCGATGGTCGATCTGTGGCGTGCCGACGTCGAATCCGCCGCCGGCCGCGACTTCCAGAAGCTCAAGGATCTGCTGGGCAACCAGGAAGCCTTCGCTCGCGCCGCGCGCCAGCTGATTCGCGACCTCAAGCTCGGCGACGAATCGGCCGACCTTCAGGACGACGATCCCGAGGACTCGCAGGACCAGGAGAACGCCGACGGTCAGTCGAACGAGACCGGCGATGACAACAGCGATTCGAGCGAGACCCAGGGCTACGGCGCCCAGGGCGAGGAGACCGAGGACGCTTCCGAGCAGGAGGACGCCTCCGAGACGGCGGCCGACCAGGCGCAGACCGAGATGCAGATGGGCTCGGGCGACGAGGAGGAGCCGGGCCGCGCCGAGCGTCCGTGGCTGCCCCCGGGCGCCCTCTCGAACGAGCCGCTGGGCCAGCAGTATCACGCCTATTCGACCAAGTTCGACGAGATCGTAGATGCCGATCAGCTGTGCGACGCCGAGGAACTGGGCCGCCTGCGCAACCATCTCGACCAGCAGCTCGCGCACCTTCAGGGCGTGATCGGCAAGCTCGCCAACCGCCTGCAGCGCCGTCTGATGGCGCAGCAGAACCGGTCGTGGGAGTTCGACCTCGACGAGGGCACGCTCGACGCGGCGCGACTGGCGCGCATCGTGGCCAACCCGATGCACTCGCTGTCCTTCAAGATGGAGAAGGACACCAATTTCCGCGACACCGTGGTGTCGCTGCTGATCGACAATTCGGGTTCCATGCGCGGACGCCCCATCACGGTCGCCGCGATGAGCGCCGACATTCTTGCCCGCACGCTCGAGCGCTGCGGCGTCAAGGTCGAAATCCTGGGATTCACGACACGCGCCTGGAAGGGCGGCCAGAGCCGCGAGCAGTGGCTCGCCGCCGGCAAGTCCGCCAATCCGGGCCGCCTCAACGACCTGCGCCACATCGTCTACAAACCGGCCGACGCCCCGTGGCGCCGGGCGCGCAAGAACCTCGGCCTGATGCTGCGCGAAGGCATCCTCAAGGAAAACATCGACGGCGAAGCGCTGCTGTGGGCGCACAACCGCCTGCTGCCGCGCCCCGAAGAACGCAAGATCATGATGGTGATCTCCGACGGCGCGCCGGTTGACGATTCGACCCTCTCGGTCAATCCCGGCAACTATCTCGAGCGTCACCTGCGCGACGTCATCGACTGGATCGAGACGCGCTCGCCGGTCGAGCTCGTCGCCATCGGTATCGGCCACGACGTCACGCGCTACTACCGCAAAGCCGTCACCATCGTCGACGCCGACCAGCTCGGCGGCACGATGATGGAACAGCTCGCCTCGCTGTTCGACGAGGACGACAAGAAGGACGTCAGGGCCAGCCGCGATCGCGGGCGCGGGGGCAAGGGATCCGGTGGCGCCGCCGCCAGCGGCAAGGCCAGTGGCGGCAAGACCGGCGGCGGCAAGACGGGTCGGCGCGCCGCCTGATCCGTCTCGGGTTCACACGTCCGCGGCCCCGGCCGTGCTAAAGGGGCCCGCATGCATCCCGTGATCCGTTCCCTCGCCGTCCGTTCCCTGGCCGGCCTCTGCCTGTTTGCCGCCGCCTGCGCCAGCGTGCCGCCACCGCCCGCCGGTGCCCAGGACCAGGCGATCGAGATCCGCAGTTCGTCGCTGCCGCTCAAGATCGACGAACCGGACGCCACCACAGTCGGCCGCCTGATCTGGCGCGGCGGTATCGCGATGACGGCCAACACCCCCCATTTCGGCAGCTGGTCGGATCTCCATGTAACGGCCGACGGCCGCAGCCTCACGTCGATCTCCGACGAGGGCGCCTGGCTCACCGCGACCATCGACTACGATTCGAGGGGCCATCTGGCGGGCCTCAGCGCCGGCCGGCTCGGCCAGCTGCGCGGCCTCGACGGCAAGCCGATCGCGGCCAAGGCCGACGCCGATGCCGAGGCCTTGGCGCGCCTGGCCGACGGCTCATGGCTGGTGGCCTTCGAGCGCCGCCACCGGCTGTGGCGCTACCCGACGCTCACCGACACGCCGGCGCCGGTCGAGGGGCCGGCCGAAATCGGCCGCCAGCCCGCCAACGGCGGCATCGAGGCGCTGACCGCACTGGCCGATGGCCGCGTCATCGCCATCAGCGAGGAATATGGCCAGCGGCCGAACACGGCGATGGGCTGGATCGGCGAGCCGACGGCGGGCGGCCGCTACCTCTGGCGCTCGTTCGACTACCCCACCATCGCCGATTTCCGGCCGACCGCGATCACGATGCTGCCGGACGGCTCGTTCGCCACGATCGAGCGGGCCTTCGACATGGTGCGTGGCGTGCGCTGCCGTGTCATGCGATTCGACGCCGGCCAGCTCAAGCCCGGCGCCACCGTGCGGGCCGAGGAGCTGGCGCGACTTGCCGCGCCCTATGCGGTCGACAATCTCGAGGGAATGGCCGCTACCAAGGGCGCGCGCGGCGAGACGCTGCTGTGGCTGATCTCCGACGACAACTTCAATCGGCTTCAGCGCAACATTCTGCTGCTGTTCGAACTGGCGCCGTAGCGCCAGGCGTGGACCCGGAGGCGGCTAGGCCGCCTTCTTCGCGTCCTTCTTGGCCTTGGCCGAAACGACGCGGCGCTTCAGCACCGTCATCTCCGGGCTGAGCTTGCTGTTGTTGGTGCCGAGCAGGTAGGCGTCGATGCCGCCGTTGTGCTCGATGGTCTTGACGCCACGCGGGGTCAGCCGCAGCCGCACCGTATGGCCCAGCACATCGGACAGGACCGAGGCGACCTGCAGGTTGGACATGAACCGGCGCCGGGTCTTGTTGTTGGCGTGGCTCACATTGTTGCCGTACTGCACGGACTTGCCCGAAAGGGCGCAACGACGGGGCATGGTGACTTCCGCTAAAAAACGATCCCGCCGGATGGGCGGGAAGGCCGGCTTTTTACGGGCCGGGAGGGCCCCCCGTCAAGCGAACCAATCGACCACCCGGTCGCTGATATCCTCGACCAAATCCTCCGAAATCACCCGTCCCCGGGCCGAAATCCCGGCCTGATGCACGGTTTCGGGGTCACCCGAGATCAGCGGGTGCCACCAATAGAGGTCCTGGCCCAGGTGAACCAGCCGGTAGCCACAGGTCTTGGGCAGCCAATCCATCTTGGCCACCACCTTTGGGGTGAGCTGGATGCAGTCCGGGACGATCTTCTTGCGGTTCTTGTAGTCCTTGCAGCGCGCCGTCTTGGGATCGAGCAGCTTGCAGCAGGTGTCGGTCTGGGCGAGTTCGCCCGTGCCCTCGTATTCGAGCTTGTTGACGCAGCACATGCCGCATCCGTCGCAGAGGGATTCCCACTCCTGCTTCGTCATCTGGGCCAACGATTTGCGCTTCCAGAACGGCAATTCGCTGGCGGCGGTGGCCCGCCGGGCCTGCTTGAGGAACGATTTAGCGCCCATGAAAGGCTTCTAGCATCCGCCGGGCCGCCACGGCAGGTGTCGCCCGGCCGGCCTCGACCTCGCGCTCCAGGCCCCCCACCAGGCGCCTCACCTCGGGGTGGCGGCGCAGTTCGGCCAGCAGGGTCTCTCCGACCTCGCTCCACATCCAGGCGCGCGCCTGTTCGGCACGGCGGCGGGCGATGCCCTTCTCGCCAACCGCCGCGACGAAGCGCTCGACGGTCTGCCAGATCTCGATCACGCCCTCGCCGGTCTGCGCCGAGCAGATTTGGACTTCAGGGGTCCAGCCGATGGTCGGCGAGCGCAACATGCGCAGCGCGTGCTGATAGTCGGCGGCCGACCGCTTCGCCGTCGTCTTGAGGTCGCCGTCGGCTTTGTTGACCACGATCAGGTCGGCCAGTTCGATGACGCCGCGCTTGATGCCCTGCAGGTCGTCACCGCCGCCCGGCAGCAGCAGGACGACGAACATGTCGACCATGTCGGACACGGCCGTCTCGGACTGGCCCACGCCCACCGTCTCGACGATCACGGTATCGAAGCCCGCCGCCTCGACCAGCAGCATCGCCTCGCGCGTGCGCCGCGCGACGCCGCCCAGGGTGGCGCCCGCCGGCGAGGGCCGGATGAAGGCCGAGGACCGACGCGACAGTTCTTCCATGCGTGTCTTGTCGCCCAGGATCGAACCGCCACCGCGCTTCGAAGACGGATCGATCGCCAGCACCGCCAGCGACCGGCCGCGCTCCAGCAGGGAAAGCCCGAAGCGCTCGATCAGGGTCGACTTGCCGACGCCTGGAACACCCGTGATGCCGAGCCGCACCGACTTGCCGCTGTGCGGCAGCACCGCCGCCAGGAGCGCGTCGGCACGCTCGCGATGGTCGCCGCGCGTCGATTCGATGAGGGTGATCGCCTGGGCCAGCGCGCGCCGGTCCCCGGCCAGCAGGGGCGCGAGGAGCGGATCGACTGACTTTTCCGTCTTGGCGGCCGTGGCGCTCATTGTCCGCAGAATTATCAGCCGCCGCGGCGGAGCGCCAGCAAGGCGGCCACGGTCGCGGCGAAATAGAAGACGGCGAGCGTCCAGCCGAGGCCGGGATCGCCGACCGCATCCATCGCCGCCCCCGCGAGCGGACGGCCGACGAGGCCGCCCAGGATATAGAGCATGCTGAAGGCGGTGTTGGCACGGGCGATGTCGCCGCCATTGAAGCGCTGACCGAGCAACGCCAACCCGACCGGATAGATGGCAAAGGAAATGCCGCCCCACAGCAGCACGACGCCGATCACCGCCGGCGACTGCGCCGGCACCATCGGCAGCAACCCGACGAGAACGGCACTGGCCAGGGTGCAGCCGGCCAGCACGGAGCGGCGGTCATAGTGGTCGGCCATCCAGCCGATCGGCCACTGCAGGATCACGTTGCCCAGCACGAAGGCCGAGAGCCAGAGCGCGCCGGTCTCGGCTGAAACGCCGGCGCCGACCGCGTAGACCGGCAGGAAGCTGAACGCGACCTGCTCGCCCAGGCCGCAGACGAAACCCGCGAACATGGCAAGCGGAACCGCCTTCACGACGATTGCGAATCCGCTGTCGGCCGTGTGCTCGATCACCGGTGCGGTCTTCCAGTAGGGCAGCAACGGCACCGCCACCAGCAAGGCCAGCGCCGCGCAGGTCAGGAACGGCGCCGGGCCATAAACGCCCGTCACCTGCAGCACCAATGGGCCCAGCGCCAGGCCGAGCGCCACCAGCATCGCGTAGAGGCCCATGACGCGGCCACGCCGTTTCTCCTCGACGACGACGTTCATCCAGATCTCGCTCACCACCCACGGCACGCCGCCGGTTATGCCGTGCAGGAGGCTGAGCACGAACCACACCACCGGGCTGCTGGTGAGCGTGTAGGCGACCGTGACGGCCGAGCCCGCCACGACGGAAACGACAATGAGCGGGACAGCACCGAAGCGCGCCGCCATCTGCGGAATGCGCGTGCCGAAGGCCAGCATGCCGATGCCCCAGGCGGCGGCAATGACCCCGATGGTGAACTTGTCCGCGCCCTGCTGTTCCAGCGCCAGCGGCACCAGCGGCAGGGCGACGCCCGCCTGCAGTCCGATGGCGGCACAGGCGAGGAAGACCGGCAGCAGCGCGCGCCAGGGATTTTCCGCGGCGCTACTCGGCGACACGCAGATGGCCCTCGGCGCGGAAGGACGGCGGCTCCTCGACCTTGTGCTCGGCCTCGGCTGCGGCTTCCTGCTGCCGGCTCCACATGTCGGCATAGAGGCCGCCCAGGGCCAGCAGATCGCCATGACGGCCACGTTCGACGACGCGGCCACGGTCGAGGACCACGATCTCGTCGGCATTGATGACAGTCGACAGCCGATGGGCGATCACCACCGTGGTGCGTCCCCGGCTCACCTCTTCCAGCGAGCGCTGGATCTCCTGCTCGGTGCGGGTGTCGAGCGCGCTGGTCGCCTCGTCGAACAGCAGGATCCGCGGGTTCTTGAGGATGGTGCGGGCGATCGCCACACGCTGCTTCTCGCCACCCGAGAGCTTGAGACCGCGCTCGCCGACGGTGGCTTCGTAGCCTTGCGGCAACGCCACGATGAAGTCATGGATCCGCGCCAGGCGGGCAGCCTGCTCGACCTCCTCGCGGCTGGCATCCGGACGGCCGTAGGCGATGTTGTAGTAGATGGTGTCGTTGAACAGGACGGTATCCTGCGGCACCACGCCGATCGCCGCCCGCAGACTGGCCTGCTGCACCTCGCGGATGTCCTGGCCGTCGATCTTCACGCTGCCGGATGCCACGTCGTAGAAGCGGAAGAGGATGCGCGAGACCGTCGATTTTCCGGCGCCGCTCGAGCCCACGATCGCCACGGTCTTGCCGGCCGGCACACGGAAACTCACGTCGTGCAGGATCGGCCGGGCCTTCTCGTAGTGAAAGTTGACATGGTCGAACACGATCTCGCCACCCGCAACGGCAAGCGCGGGCGCACCGGGCCGGTCGGCAATCTCGGCATCGACATCGAGCAGGCCGAACATCTTCTCCATGTTCACCAGCGCGCTCCTGATCTCGCGATAGGCGAAGCCCAGCATGTTGAGCGGCACATAGAGCTGGATCAGGAAGGCGTTCACCGCGACGAAATCGCCGAGTGTCATCGTCCCGTGAACCACGCCATGCCCGGCCATCGACATCACCGAAACGAGTCCGAGCGCGATGATGGTGCCCTGGCCGACGTTGAGCAGCGACAGGGTGCGGCTGGAGCGGATCGCCGCCGTCTCATAGCGCCGACGGCCGACGTCGAAGCGGTGCCCTTCGTGATCCTCGTTGCCGAAGTACTTCACGGTCTCGTAGTTCAGCAGGCTGTCGATCGCCTTGGCGTTGGCGTCGGTGTCGGCGGCGTTCATGCGGCGCACGAACTTGATGCGCCATTCCGAAAGCACGACGGAGAACACGATGTAGGCCGTGACGGCGCCCAGCGTGACGGCCATGAAGCGCCAGTCGTAGAGGCTCCACAGGATGCCGCCGACCAGGACGATCTCGAACAGGGTCGGCAGGATGTTGAAGGTGGTGAAGCGGATCAGGAACTCCATGCCCTGGGTGCCGCGCTCGATGACGCGGCTGAGCCCGCCGGTCTGGCGTTCGAGATGGTATCGCAGAGACAGTGCATGGAGATGCCGGAACACCTCCAGGGCGAGATTGCGAATCGCTCGCTGCGACACCGGCGCGAAAATGGCGTCGCGGACCTCACCGAAGGCCTGGGCGAGTACGCGGGCGGCGCCGTAGGCCACGATCAGGGCGATCGGCACCGCGACGGCCTGGGCTGCGGGTTCCCCCAGCGCGTCCACGGCGTGCTTGTAGAGGATCGGCACATAGACGTTGGTGACTTTGGCCAGGACAAGCAGCACCATGGCCACGACGACGCGGCTGCGCAGGCCAATTTCACCCTTTGGCCACAAATGCCGGGCCATGATGCCAACCACCGCCCAGGAGCGCGAGGCGCCTATCTTTGGAACGCGGTCGGAGTCGGGAGGTGACATTGAGGAAAAGTGCCTTTTCTGGCGCACGAGTTGTCTGGCGGAGAGGGCGTCGGCCTTCTATCGTGCCGGTGACCTTGAAGTAAGCCCCTTGTCGAGAGGGATTTCATGAGTTTTCGTAGGGCCTTGATCGCGTTTGCCTTGAGCGTGGGCGTACCGACGGCAGCATTCTCCCAGGAAGCGCGTCAGGTCGACATCGGCTACGAGATCACGTTCGCCGGCTTCGCCGGCTTTCGCATCGACGTCACCGCGCGCTTCGATGGTGCGAGCTACGATGTCGAGAGCCGGACCTTCAAGGAAGGGATGCTGCGGGCCGTCACGATGCACTACGACGGGCGCAACCGGGCATGGGGTGGCTTCTCACCCCAGGGCGCACAGCCGACGGCTGGTTCGCTGTCGATTGTCGTGGGTGACAAGCCGCGCACCTGGGTCGCGCAATACGGTAGCGGCGGCACCATGAGCGAGCAGCACAATCCGGCGTGGAAGCCGCCGCCGCAGCACGTGATCCCCGACGACCAGCGCACCGGCTCGCTCGACCCGCTGTCGGCAGCGCTCACTGTCGGCTTCGCCGGCGATGCCGCGTGCGACCGCACGGTGCCGACCAACGACGGCAAACGACGGATCGACATCCTGATTCACAAGGTCGGCACTACCTCTCCTGCCGCGGCAGGCGTGCCGAATGCGATAGGTGATCTGCTGGTGTGCGAGCTCTACACCAAGCGTGTTGCCGGCGAGTTCGAGGACGCGCCGAAGGAGGCCGAGACCAAGCGAGAGCAGCCGATGAAGGTATGGTTTGCGCGGTTCGACAATTCGCAGGTGCGCTACCCGGCGAGGCTCGAAGCTCATACCGGCTTCGGCACCATCCGCGGCAAGGTGCTGTGGTTCCGCGAGCGCCCACTAACGCCGCAGGAAAGCCAGGCGATGCGGCGCTAGGTCAGGCGGCCCGCTTCTGGCTGCGCTGGCGCAGGATGCCGAGGATTTCGGCGGCGGCCGCGGGAATGTTGGTGCCAGGACCGTAGATCGCCGCCACGCCGATCTTCTTCAGGAAGTCGTAGTCCTGGGCCGGGATGACGCCGCCCACAATCACCATCACTTCCGGGCCGCCCTGCTTGGCGAGCTCCTCGATCAGCTGAGGCACCAGCGTCTTGTGGCCCGCCGCCTGGCTCGAGACGCCGATGACATGGACGTCGTTCTCGATCGCCGCGCGCGCCGCTTCCTGCGGCGTCTGGAACAACGGGCCGATGTCGACGTCGAAGCCCAGATCGGCAAAGGCCGTGGCGATCACCTTGGCGCCGCGGTCGTGGCCATCCTGGCCCATCTTCACCACCATCAGACGCGGCCGGCGGCCTTCCTCCTCGGCGAATGCCGTAATGTCGGTGCGGATGCGGTCGAGTCCCTGATCGCCCTCCCATTCGCCGACATAGACGCCGGAGATCGAGCGCACCGTGGCCTGGTAGCGGCCATAGACGCCTTCGAGCGCCGACGAGATCTCGCCCACCGTGGCGCGCGCGCGCGTCGCTTCGATCGCCAGGCTGAGCAGATTGCCGGTGCCGGTGCGCGCCGCATCGCCCAATGCCTTGAGAGCCGCCACGCATTTGGCCTCATCGCGGCTCTTGCGGATATTGTCGAGCCGTGTGACCTGCGATTCGCGGACCACGTCGTTGTCGATGTCCATGACCTCGACCGTCGTGCCGTCCTTGGGCTGGAACTTGTTCACGCCCACGATCACTTCCTCGCCGCGGTCGATGCGGGCCTGGCGACGCGCCGAGGCTTCCTCGATGCGCATCTTGGGCATGCCGGCCTCGACCGCCTTGGTCATGCCGCCCAGCGCCTCGACCTCGGCGATCAGCTTGCGCGCCTCGGCGATCAGGCTCGCCGTCAGCGATTCGACGTAATAGCTGCCGGCCAGCGGGTCGATGACATTGGTGACGCCGGTCTCGTGCTGGAGGATGAGCTGGGTGTTGCGCGCGATGCGCGACGACGTCGGCGTCGGCAGCGCGATCGCCTCGTCGAAGGAATTGGTGTGCAGCGACTGCGTGCCGCCCAGCACCGCCGCCATCGCCTCATAGGCGGTGCGGATCACGTTGTTGTAGGGGTCCTGCTCGGTGAGCGACACGCCCGAGGTCTGGCAGTGGGTGCGCAGCGACAGCGAATCGGCCTTCTTGGGATCGAACGGTTTTACCAGCTCGGCCCACAGGAAGCGCGCGGCCCGGAGCTTGGCCACTTCCATGAAGAAGTTCATACCGATGCAAAAGAAGAACGAGAGCCGGGGCGCGAAGGCGTCGATGTCGAGACCCTTGGCCTTGGCGGCACGGACGTACTCGAGCCCATCGGCCAGCGTGAACGCCAGCTCCTGGACCAGCGTCGAGCCCGCCTCCTGCATGTGATAGCCGGAGATCGAGATCGAGTTGAACTTCGGCATGTACTTGGCCGTGTGCTCAATGATGTCGGCCACGATCCGCATCGAAGGTCCGGGCGGGTAGATGTAGGTGTTCCGGACCATAAACTCCTTGAGGATGTCGTTCTGGATCGTGCCGGAGAGCTTGTCCTGCGGCACGCCCTGCTCCTCGGCCGCCACGATGTAGCCCGCCAGCACCGGCAGAACGGCGCCGTTCATGGTCATCGACACGCTCATCTTGTCGAGCGGAATGCCGTCGAACAGGATCTTCATGTCCTCGACGGAATCGATTGCGACGCCCGCCTTGCCGACGTCGCCGACCACGCGCGGATGGTCCGAATCGTAGCCGCGGTGCGTCGCGAGATCGAACGCCACCGAGAGACCCATCTGGCCGGCCGCGAGATTGGCGCGATAGAACTTGTTGCTCTCCTCGGCGGTCGAGAAGCCGGCGTACTGGCGGACCGTCCACGGACGGCCGGCATACATCGTGGCCTTCGGGCCCCGGGTGAAGGGGGGGAAGCCCGGCAGCGAGCCCAGCGTCTCAAGCTGCTCCAGGTCGGCGGCCGTATAGAGCGGCTTCACCGGAATGCCTTCGGGCGTCATCCACGTGAGGTCGCTCAAGGGGCGGTCGCGCAGTTCCTTGGCAGCGAGCTTTTCCCACTCGGCGAGGGTCTTCTTCGGAAAGTCAGCCATACCCACAATGTACTGCGGATTTTGGTCGAGAAAAGACGCTATTCGTTGGCCAGGATCGTGTTTCGCACCAAGGGATAGATCTGGCTGGCCCAGCGCCGGCCGCTGAACACGCCGTAATGGCCGACGCCGGCCTGCATATAGTGCTTCTTGCGGTAGGGTCGCAGGCTGGAGCAGAGGTCGTGGGCGGCCACGGTCTGGCCGATGGCGCAGATGTCGTCGCGCTCGCCCTCGATCGTGAACAGGGCAGTGCGCCGGATCGCCTTGGGATTGACCCGCCGTCCCTTCCAGTCGAGTTCGCCCTTGGCCAGCCGGTGCTCCTGGAACACCCACTGCACGGTCTCAAGGTAGAACTCCGCCGCCATATCGAGCACCGCGAAGTATTCATCGTAGAAGGCTTTTATCGAGGCGGCCTGTTCGACCTCGCCCTTGGCCAGGTGCTTGTAGAGGTCGACCTGCGCCTTAATGTGCCGCTCGGCATTCATGCTCATGAAGGCGGTAAGCTGGACGAAGCCGGGATAGACGCGCCGCATCGCGCCGGGATAGCGCAGCGGCACGCGCGCGATCAGGTTCTGCTCGAACCAGCTGATCGGCTTGCCCATCGCCAGCTCGTTCACCTTGGTCGGGCTGACGCGGGTGTCGATCGGTCCCGCCATCAGGGTCATGCTGCGCGGCTGGGCCGGATTGTCGTCTTCGGCCATGATCGCCGCAGCCGCCAGCGTCTGCACGCAGGGCTGGCACACGGCGATGACATGGGCGCCCGGCCCCATCGCCTCGAGGAACTTGATCAGGTGCTCGACATATTCGTCGAAGCCGAAGCGGCCGTTCCACAGGCCGACGTCGCGGGCATTGGCCCAGTCGGTGATGTGAACGTCATGCTCGGGCAGCAGGACCCGCACCGTGTCGCGCAGAAGGGTCGCGAAATGGCCGGAAAGCGGTGCCACCAGCAGCACGCGCGGCTGCGGCGGGACGCCCGGCTTGGCGAAGCGCAGCAGGGTGCCGAAGGGAGTGGCGAGCACCTCTTCCTCCTGCACCGGCACGACTTTGTTGCCGACGGTGACTTCGTCGATGCCGAAGGAGGGGCGGCGGTGGCTGAGGGTGGCCCGGCTCACCATCTCGCAGAGCGCACCGGCGGCTCGCCAGCTTTCGCGGGCTCCCTCTCCGCCCCCCGCCAGAGTCTGCCCGGTGGCCGTGGCCCAGGCACGCATCGGCAGCATCATGTCGGCGGCAGACTGGTAGAGCGCATACAACATGGGCGACCGGCTCGGAAATTGCATTCCAACGAAACGCCTGTAGACACCGACAGAACCCGCCGAATCGAGAGGGTCAGCGCCAATGGCCGAGGCTTCGCTCACCGTCAGTAGCAAGAACTATTCCTCTTGGTCGCTGCGCGGATTTCTTCTCTGCCGGATGGCCGGCCTCGACTTCGCAGAGCGGCTGGCGCCGATCGACGATCCGGCGACCCGGGCCGAGCTTTTGCTGCTGTCGCCGTCCTTTCTGGTGCCCTGCCTAGAACATGGGCAGGTCAAGGTCTGGGATACTCTGGCGATCGGCGAATATCTGAACGAGATCAAACCCCAAGCCAACCTGCTGCCGGCCGATCCGGTGGCGCGCGCCCATTGCCGGGCAATCTGCGGCGAAATGCATTCAGGCTTCGCCAACCTCCGCTCGGCGTTGCCGATGAACCTCAAGGCGCGCCACGACGGCTTCAAGGTGTGGGCCGGCGCCCAGGCCGACATCGAGCGGGTCACCGCGATCTGGCGGGAGTGCCTGAAAACCTACGGCGGCCCCTATCTCTTCGGCACCAAGCCCACGACCGCCGACGCCATGTACGCCCCGGTCTGTTCGCGCTTCGCCACCTACGACGTGAAGCTCGACCCCGTCTCGGCCGCCTACCGTGACCTGATGCTCAGGTTTCCGGCCATGCTCGAATGGACGGCGGCGGCCAAGGCCGAACCGGAGGAAATGGAAGAGCTCGACGTCGAGTTCTAGGATCCAGCCACGCGACGCAGGACGAGTTCGACGCGGCCGACGCGGAGGCCCCACTTGCCGACGGTCGCGCGATTGATCAGCGAGCCGTCGTCGTTGAGCGCCAGCGCGTCGGAAAAATCGACGGTCCAGCCGCCCAGCATGACGGAATATTCCAGCCGCACGACCTTGCCCTCAGTCCAGGCCCGCGCCTTGCCGACGACGTCCTCGCGCGTGCCGGCGTAGAGGCCCGGGCTTGTGCGCTCCAGCCGCCAGGTCTTGCGGTCCGTTTCGCCGTCCGCATAAGCGAAATCCTCGGCCAGCGTCAGCGTGCGGCCGTCCCAGGAGCCCTCGATCACGACGCTGAAGCGCCGTTCCGAACCGGTCCAGCTATTGGTGAACACGCCCTCGCCGACCGTGCGGCCGGGAAAGAACTGTTCCAGCACCAGCGCTGGCGCCGCGGCGGCGGCCGGGACGTCGGGTGGTACTGCGCAGGCACCGAGCTGGGAAGCGAGAAGACCGAGGGCGGCGACATGTGATGTAGACATACGCCTTGTACGCAAGCGGCGGCGTCCGGATCATCCCTTGTCGCCAGCGCAAGCACCGCGCAAACTTCGGCAAAAGATCCGGAGGAAACAATGTCGATCACCCGCCGCGGCGCCGTCGCTGGCCTCGCAGCACTTCCAGCATTCAATGCCTGGGCACAGCCGGCCTTTCCCAGCAAGCCGCTCACCCTCGTCGTGCCGTTCCCGGCCGGCGGGCCGGCCGACATCTTCGGCCGCAATCTCGCACAGGCCATGTCGCCCCACCTCGGCCAACCGGTGCTGGTCGAGAACAAGAGCGGCGCCGCCGGCGTCACCGGTATCGACTTCGTTGCCAAGGCCGGCAGCGACGCCCATGTCATGGGCCTGATGAGCGCCAGCGCCGGCGCCATCATGCAGAGCCTGATGCCCAAGATGCCCTACGACCCGGCCAAGGACCTCGCGCCCATCGTCCTGGTGGTGCGGGTGCAGGAAGTGCTGGTGGTCAACGCCAAGACCGGCATCACCGACCTCAAGGGCCTGATCGCCTACGCCAAGGCCAACCCCGGGAAAGTCACCTGCGCCTCGGCCGGCACCGGCGGCATCACCCATCTCGCCATCGAACTCTTCAAGCGCGAGACCGGCACCGACATCCTGCATGTGCCCTACCGCGGCGCGGCGCCGGCGGTGAACGACCTGCTGGCCGGCACGGTGCAGATGACGATCCTCGACGTGCCCGCGCTGCTGTCGCACATCCGCTCCGGCGCGCTGACGGCGTTGGCCGTCACCTCCGACAGCCGCGCGCCGCTCCTGCCCGGTGTGCCGTCGATGAAGGAACTGGGCTTTCCCAAGGTCAATTCCGACAACTGGTACGCGCTCGTCTCGCCCGGGGCTGCGAGCCCGGAACACCGCAAGCGCATCTTTGACGCGGCGAGTGCGGCGCTCAAATCCAAGGAAGTGATCGAGGCCTATGCCAAGGTCGGTGGCATCGCAGGCGGCGGCACCTCGGCCGAGCTCGCGACCTTCCTGCAGGCCGAAGCCGTGAAATGGGCCGCCGTGATCAAGGCCGCCAACGTCAAGCTCGAGTAGCGCGTGGCCTTTCCGATCGAACGCGGCCTGGCGAAGACCTTCGCCGGGCATATTCACTGGCGGGCCTGCGGCAGCGGTCCTGTCGTGATGGTGAGCCACATCAACCAGCAGAGCTCGGCGGTGATGGTCGAACTCTTGCAGGCGCTCGCGCCCAATTTCAGGGCCATCGCCATCGACTATCCGAGCCACGGCAACTCCGACCACATCGACTGGCAGCCCACCATCGAGGACTACGCCCGCGCCGTGGTGGACACCATGAACGACCTCGGCGTTACCACCGCTTTTGCCCTGGGCGAGGCCGTGGGTGCCGCCGTCTCGATCGCGCTGGCCAAAGGCTGGCCCGACCGCATCAGGAAGGTGGTGGCGATCAACACGCCCTACTTCACGGACGCGGCGAACGCCAAGAACGACATCGCCGATATCGCCAAGGTGCGGCCCGCCGACCCCACCGGCTTTCCGCTGCCCAGGACCATCGAGTTCCTGCTGAAGAACGATCCCGAGCATGCGCCGATGCGGCCCACACAATCCTGGATGGACCGCATCAACACCGCCCAGCTGGAAATCGGCCGCGACCGCTGGCAGGCGATGCAGGCGCTGGCCAAATTCGATCCGCTCGCGGGACTGAGGGCCGTGAAATGCCCGGTCCTGATGCTCTATGGCGAGAACTTCATCTACGGCAGGCACCGCCCCTTGATGCAGGCCGCCTGCCCCGCGGCCCGGATCGAAACGATTCCCGGCGGGCGCTTCTGCATGACGTGGGAGCGCGCTACAGATATCGCCGCCCACGCCCGCGCCTTCCTGACCTGAGCGAGAGGACAAGAGATGCTGCTGCCCGAGACCCGCAACCTGCTCGACCTGATGGAGATGGCCACCAAGGGCGGCCGGCCCAAGCTGGAAACGCTGCCGCACGTCGTTGGCCGCAAGGCGGTCGACAAGATGTCGGAGGATGGCGAGGCCGATCCGCCACAGGTGGCGGAAGTAGCCGACGGCGGCTTTGCCGGCCCGGCGAGCGAGATCCGTTTTAGGCGCTATCGCCCGATGGGCGTGGCGGCCGGGCTGCTGCCGACCCTGATCTACTATCACGGCGGCGGGTTCGTGATCGGCAATATCGAAACGCATGATTCGACCTGTCGTCGGTTGGCCAACAAGAGCCGCTGCCAGGTGATCTCGATCGACTATCGCCTGGCGCCCGAGCATCCGTTCCCGGCGCCGATCGACGATGGCGTGGCGGCGTTCCGGCATATCCGGGACAACGCCGAGTCGTTCGGCGTCGATGCAGCCCGCATCGCGGTGGGCGGCGACTCGGCGGGCGGCGCGATGGCCGCCGTCGTGTGCCAGCTTTGCCGCGATGCCGGTGAAGTCGGGCCGGCGTTCCAGATGCTGATCTATCCCGCCACGGACTCCAGCAAGGAGAGCGCCTCGCGCAAGGAATTCGCCGAGGGCTATTTCCTCTCCGGGGCGCTGATGACGTGGTTCTGGGAGGCCTATGTACCGGACGAGGACACCGACCTCACCGACCTCAGGCTGTCGCCGCTGCTGGCCAAGGACTTCACCGGCCTGCCGCCGGCGTTCGTGCTGACGGCCGGCTACGATCCGTTGCGCGACGAGGGCCGGGCCTATGCCGACAAGCTCATCGATGCCGGCATCAAGACGACCTATGTGAATTATCCCGGCACCATCCACGGCTTCTTCTCGCTGACGCGATTCCTGAGCCAGGGGCTCAAGGCGAACGATGAGGCGGCCGCCGTGATGGCGGCGTTCTTCGGAACTTAAGGCCGAAGCCGCACGAAGCTGACGGGGCGGTCGAAGCCTTTTAGTTCCACGGACTCGTCTCGCCTGGGCAGGCCGGCCAGGACGGACTGGACCGCCGGGTCGTCGGCCACGGCGCGGGAGAGCACGATGTCGCCGCCGGCGCTCTGGCCCTGCAGGCGGGCGGCCATGTTCACGGTGGAGCCGAAATAGTCGAGGCGGTCGTTGAGCGTCACGACCACGCTGGGGCCGGCATGGACGCCGAGCTTCAGCACAAGATCGTGGTCGGCGATCCGGGTCTGCATGGCGAGCGCCGCCCGGACCGCGTGGGCGGGATCGGCGAACGAGGCCATGACGGCGTCGCCGATGGTTTTCACCACCGCGCCATCGTGGTCGCGCACGATGCCGGCCAGCAGGGCGAAGTGGTCGCGCACCATGTTGTAGGCCTGGGCATCGCCCACCCGCTCGTAGAGCGCGGTAGAACCCTGCAGGTCGGAGAAGAGCAGCGCCACCTGGCTCACCCCCGCCTCGTCGCCCGGCCGCAGGGTCGCGGCGGCAAAGAGATCGCGGAACACTTGTAGCGAGATCACCTCCGGCGCGGTCAAGGCCTCGCGCGTCCAGGTCCGGTCTTCTATGAGCGCCGCCAGCTCGAAGCCGGCATCGTTCACGAACTCCTGTCCGCCCACGCTCTCGACGCCCGACGCCGTGATGCGCGCGCCGGGGAAGACGCCGCCTTTATGCTCCACGTCCACGAAGGCGCCGGGATGGAGCGTGCGGACGCGATAGCTGCCGGCCGGCAGATCCACATCCACGCTCCGCCGCTCCCCCGCCTGAAGCAGCAACTGCACCGCCACATGCGGCGTCGCCATCGGGCCGGAGAGGCAAAAGCCGCCGGCCAGGATCGGCCGCACCTGAGGTGCCGGCGCAAACGAGAGCTCGACGTTCTTCTCGAAGTCGCGGTCGTAGTCGATGTTGCACGAGGGGCAATGGGCGCCGCGCGGCAGCTCGGCGAGCGACGCGGCACTCGCCTTGGCGCCGCGGCAGTTGGTGCAGAGCAGGTCCCATTTCATGGTCAAGAGCCCCGCCCGGACGGAGGCGAGGCAGGCTTCGACGGCGGCGCGCTGCGGCACACCGAGATCGCGCGCCAGCTTCTTGGGCTTGAGCGGCGCCAGATCGGACGCCATGCCGGTCAGCACCAGATCGGCGAGGCGGGCGCCCAGGCCATTGCCGTAGGGGCTGCGATCGACCTCGCCCGCCAGCGCGCCGGCCCGCTCGCGGGCCCCCTCGGGCAGCTCCGGCGCCGGCAGCTCGAAGAAGGTCGGGCGCTCGCCCTTGGCGAAGGCCACCGCCTCCAGGATGCGCTTGCCGACGGCGGCGCCCGCCTGCTCGGCCAGGCGCTTGCCGAACAGCCGGCCCATCAGGGTCAAAGGCTCCCATTCGAGGGCGTAGCTGACGCGCGACCCGCCCGCACCATCCGGCTCGAGATCGAACACCGGCCCGAAGCGGCGGAACGGCCCCTTGGTGAAGACGCGGGCCTGGCGGAAGTGGCGGCCATGGATCCACTCGTAGGGCTTCTCCTCCCATTCGAGGGTGAAGCCCGCGGCCTTGCCCTTGCCGCGGCGCAGCACCGTGCCGTTGGGCTGCGGCGTCTCCTCCAGCGCATAGGGCGGCAGCCCCATCGCCTCGTTGAACCGGCTGGTGTCGGCCAGCACCGGCCAGAGCTGGTCCGGCGGCAGGTCGAAGGTCCAGGACCAGGTGCGGCGCATGACCTTGGTACAGTAGCACCGGGCCGCGCGGATGAGGGCCTTCACGCTTGAGTGAAGGCCCGTGAGCGACAGGACTTTGCGTAGCAAAGTCCGAGAGCGTCGAAGGCTGCTGCAACGAACACCGGCACACGAAGTGTGCCACAACCAGGTGGCCAGCTGTGCCGGTGCGTGTGCCCGGCGCGCCGGATTTCCCAAGGACTGGAACGGCTTGCGCCAAACGGCCGGCACAGCGCCGCGGACGCCGGCGACATGGCTCCGAATCGCGGAGCTGTTCGCTATTCGAAGACTGGGCGCGGGCCGGTGGGGCGAGTGCCGGCAGCTCCTGCACGAGCAGCGCGGCCGCGCAGGCGGCCAGAAGCGCCCGCAGGAGAGCGAGTTGGAGAGGCATGAAATCTCCTTGAAAGTCCCCAGGGGGAAGACGTGTCCGCGACGCGCCGCAAAGCCACCACCAGCAGGCTTTCCGGCCGCTTCCCGGGAGACACCAAGACGTTACGCTTTTGTCTCCCGACCTCTGTCACACACCTGGCCCCTGGGTGCGTTCAGCCGCCCTTCTCTGGCGGAGGCCTTGTCGTTGGCGCAGGACATTGCCTGCAATGCTGTCATCGACAGCGGTCGGCCGGGATCGATCGGGCCAGCGGGGAGCTTGTGTGTCCCTCGTTCGATGCCGCGCTTTCAGCCGTTGGCGCGGCGGCCTCTGTGGTTGTGAGCGGCAGGTCAGGACCTGCCCTAGCCGATGAAGCCCGGCCTCCTGGGTGGATGGAGCGGCGGGGCGAACTGGTTTCAGGCTAGCGGATTTACCCTATCATTTCCTGCGGAACCTGCAACTTTTCCTATGCATGACGGGAATGCCGGGACGGAGGGGCTGCTGGCAGTGCTCGCACGGGGAGGGTGGCGACGCAGGCTGCCAGCAGCGCTTACAGGAGGGCGAGGTCGGAGGGCATGGAGGGACCCGGGGCTTGGACATGAAAAAGCCGGCGCGGCGGCCACCAAGCTATAGGAAATATAGGATGAAACCTGCGAAACTTGCAAGTTCAGGACTGCATACCTGCCGAGTTGTTAGTCTGTACCTTCCCGCCCCACGCAAGATACCTCGATCAAGTCGATTCCTCCCTATGGAGGAGGCGGCCGCGCAACATCGTCGCGAGCCCGGCGCCCCTTCGCCAATTCGGAACCTTCCTGCGTCAAAAAAACAACTCTGATGTCTTCCAAGTGTTCAATCGTCACGAAACCGCCGTTCGAAAGCCCTTCGAGGAGTTCGCGCAAGTGACCAATAGTTAGTTGATGGCCCGTAGAAGCGAGAAGATCGAGGAGAATCCGATCGTTTAATGCACCAGTACTTCGATCGAGAAAGCGAAGCGTCCACAAGCGAGCATGTCGATCGACTTCGCGAGTCAGCATCGCTTCTAGTGTTCTGTCATTCGGGTTCGACATATCGGCCTAAATGCTACTGCGTATGAAGTGCTTCTCTAATAATCCAATAGCGCCAGAGCGATGGAGGTCGCATTCCCATATGACAACGACGCGCCAGCCCTGTTCCTCTAGCAGCCTGTAGTTACGACGATCTCGCTCAACGTTTCGGGTAAGCTTAGTGCTCCAGAATTCCTTGTTGCCCTTCGGCAGTTTAGAGCGAGCACAATTAGCATGCTGATGCCAGAAGCACCCATTGACGAACAATACTGTCTGCCATTTCGGAAAGGTGAGGTCTGGCCGACCTAGGAGATCACTTCGATGAAGGCGAAATCGCAGCCCCAAGCTGTGCGCCGCCTTTCGTACTACTAGTTCTGGCTTCGTATTCTTGCCGCGGACCGCTTGCATATTCCGCGAGCGTGATTCACTGCTGCGCATCGATTTGGAATAAGTATGAAGGCGAACTTTAATCGTCGCGTGGTCGGAACGGTTCGAATTCATCGAAACCCATGCGTCCCATACTTTGGCCCAGTCGTTGGGCCGTGCGGAGTGCGCGTCTTTGCTTCAAGTCTGCTATCCAGCGATATGCTTTATTGTTTGCAGCAACAAAAAATAAGCCTCTTCGCCGCTTCAGTTTCCTAGCCACTACCGTTTGGCTTGTTTCATTGGGATCAAAGGGGATCGAAAACAATTCGGCGTAGGCTGTTCCAGGCGTGGATAGGCCAATGAATTCGACCTTTCTATCGTGCATCAATACGGGCACAAAATGTTCGGCGATTTCGTCATCTCGAGCCAGTGGAACAAAGAGAAATCCCGCTCTCTTCCTCCTAACGCGAACTGCATCACATGAGGCCTGAAGGCAAAGTAGATATCGATCCTTCTCATCCCGCAGGACAGTCCCTAAACCGAGCTGAGGAAGTTGCTTACCGCTCCTATAAAGATGACTCCCCGGGTGGGCCCGCACTCCAGTCAACGCTGCAAATTGGCGCATAACAACCTGTGCAGCCTTGGCGTCAGTGGTAAAGAGCGAACACATGCCACGTTCAAATGCCTTAATGCTGGGCTTAGTACCGCCCACGATCTTGGCATGCGTGGCAATGTTACCGTCCGTAATTAATCTTATTGTATCGTCCACGCTAACGTCGAAATCTTTCGCCTTCCCACCTGAATTGTAATGAAGGCGGAAGGTCGTTGCTCCTTGCGCCATTTCACGTATCCGCGCCGCTATCGCCTCTGGGCCAGCGTATCTTTGCGCCACGCCATGCTTGTCGATCTCACTCTTGAGATCACTTAAAACAACATCGACGCTGTACTCTTCGGCGTCACTGACCATCGGCAATATAGAACGATGGTGGAAGTATGGTGCATCGACTGCCTTTGTCATCTTGGCGAGGACGTGGTGCGTCGAATCCCTTATTGATGCGATAGTCGCCAAGGCGACGTTCGACAACAGCCCCCCGGCCAGCAGTGCAAATTCTCTCTGTAAGCGATCCGGAAGATCTCTCTCCTTCACCTGCCGTTCCTGCCGAGAGTCCGTGAGTTGAACCCCATGGGCCTTGAATAGACACACGATCCTAAGACCATGATTGCTTTCGATGCATACGTTGCTTTTCGTGAGATCATGGCGATCACGATAAGACTTTGGCAAAGCATTGAAGACCTTATCCAAAATCTGATTGTTATTCATATCACCTGTATAAATCGCAATGAGACGAAGCCGACCGCTTCTCTTCTCATCTGATCGCAGAATCTCTGCAATGATCTGTGTTGCCGACTCTCCACCGTCGCCATGCAGTTCCCAATCGAGACAGACAATGTCGGCGCGCGTCGCCGCTGATCCAACCTTTGCTTTGATGCTCTTTCCTTTTGGCGGCCGAACAACAGAGCATATCAATCCGAGATCCATTGCAGCATTGACGAGAACTTCAGTATCTAAAGCATGTCGAATCGCGAACATCTCTTGCTGAGTGCTCTCGGTGACAATCGCACTCCCTCGCCGAGGAGTACGCAAACCCGCCCGAGGAACTCGATCAGGCGGAGCAATTTTCCACGCTTCGTCGTCGACAACGATCATCGTATGGGCAAACTCGCGAGTTGCGGCCAAACGCTGCTCAACAACGGCGGTAGACGTACTCATTTGCGACCGCGCTTCTCGGAATTCGACATTCCCTTCTCCGGTGATATGCGAAAGATTGCGCCCTTAACGTCTTGCCTTTCATCAAGGCTCAGCTTCATCCCGATCCGTGCAAGCACCTGCCGGGAAATATGAAGACCCATTCCTCGCCCTCCAGGTTTCCTGGAGAAGTTCAACGCGAAAATATTCTCGCGGTCGCGAGTGCTAATTCCAGGCCCGTTATCGCGCACGAGAAGATCGAGACCGTCGACCTCGAGTTTAATCTCGCGTTCGCCACGATTGCGCTGCAGCCAATAGATTGCGTTGTCGACGAGGTTCACAAATGCCGGATAAACCGAAGATGGATAGCTATTCATGGCGCGCTGAGCGAATTGTCTGGATGCAGTAAGACGAATTCGATACCGCGCGAGCCTCAGAGAAAATAGCCTCTCAAGGAAGTCGAAAATCTGCTGGCCTGTGATACGAACTTTGGAAGAATGCGTCCGACTGTCGAGCTGTGTGAACAACGACAAATATTCGTCGAGGTGACCAAAGCTCATTTGGAGATCTCGATGGAGATCGCGCAGCTCTGGATTCTCGCCCGCCCATGCGCCCAGCCGTTGAATACCCACTCGAATATTGCCGACAGTCTTGTCGAATTCATGGCTCACCGTGTTCAATGCCAAGCCGATCTGAGCCAATTCCAGGTCGGCATCCCGACGCTCACGAAGTTCATCGAGTTCTTCTTCCATCGCCTCGGTCAATTCCGCCGTATCGTAACCATCCTTCTCCCAGATCCTGGCCACGGCATTGAGCTGGTCGCGCAAACGCTCAAGTTTCTCGCTTTCCGCCTTATGAATGCTGTTGATCTGCTGGGTCAGCCTTTCTCGCACAACCGACAAGTCTTCAATTCGGGAAGCCGAACGTTGCAATCTGCTCAACTCTGCCATCACCTCGTCGATCGCGTGAGTTACGATGTTGAAGCTTTCCCGAGTCGATTCCCTAACCTTTGTAGCTACGTCCGTCGTAAGTGTACCAACGTCAGAACGTAGCCCCCTCATTGACCGCAGTGCATTTTCGCCAGAATCTGAAATTGCTGCATTTAGACGGGCGGCATCATCGAGAGAAATTTTTGCCTTAGACGCGACACCAGAAATATATCGCTCAATCTCATGCTCCGCCGGTTCGAAGACTTCCCCGCTAACTCGCTCCCATTGCGTAGTATATGAACTCCACTCGTTAGAGAGGGCGCGAGAAAGTCCAACCCCACGTGGCTTAGTGACCGTCAGAGAACTCCGGATGTCTTCAATGCGGTCTCGTCCCGCCTTTTCAATGCGCATTAACGCCATTGCCTTTTGTTGCGCAGGTATTTTCAGCGCCACGACTTTTTCCGCTTCGCGCTTCGTTTCCTCCAACACAACCCTCGACGACCGCTCGGGTGCGCCTTCATCAAATGCAGTGAATGCTTTCCCCAGTGCATCTTGAAGAGAGGCTCGTCTCTTTCTCGTATTCGACGCCTGGCGTCGCCGAATGTCTTCGTTACGGTTCAGTTCGCCTTTCTTTTCAAGGTGCAAATCGGCGTACTTCCCAGTTTCCCGAAAGAAATCTCCTGCCGTTTGCTGGAAGAAGTTCATAAGGATGGATCTGAGCTGCCGATAGGCGGCATTGTCTCGAAATCCTTCTCGTCCGGCCTTTTCGGAAAGCGCGTCGTTCTTGCCTTGAGTCAACTCAATGAAGCCAAACATCCGCCGGTACGAATAAAAATAATACCCGGCGCCAAGCGTGCGGTTTCGTTCAATGTCCAGCCAATCGAAATCCGAATCGCCATAAGGTTGAACACGAATCCCATCTCGATAGATGTACAAGCCGCCAATGCGATCCAATTTCCTTCTTAAGCGTGCGTGCTCATCAGGTGGAACGAGCGAGTCTCTCGCAGTTCCCTGCATGTATGCGAAGGAAAAGGTAAAAGGCCCGCATTGCGTTTTCTTGCCGTCGGATTCGTTCCAGGCGAGGACGTATTCGTCGTCCTTCATTTGATAGATGCCTACCTTGCCGCGAAACTGACCGTACTCATCGAAGCGACCAGAAAAGTGATGGTCGACCTCCTTAAATTCATCCGGGGTAAAGAACGCTGCTTCGCCGATGAGCTCTGCAGGAGGACCTTCGGTCTTGTGATCTCGAAACCTAGCGACGATCGGTGGCGACCGGCTAGCGACCATCGTGTTTGTAAATCCGATCAAATTTCTCTCGAACCGAGTAGCTTTTCCTTCGTTCTGACGATTGTCGATATCGTCCTGTATGATCGGATCAGCTGGCTGGATAAAGAAGTGTGTTCCGCAGCCGCCACCCACGAGACGCGGGGCTTCGAGTACCCTGTCCCATTCGACCGGATCGATGTCGAACGCATCAAGCTGTGATTGAATCTCTCGATATCGCTCTGCTGTCGTCTTACCTCGAAGGCCGCGAAGGCCCTTCGATGCTTCGGCGATCATGCTCTGAACTTCTTTTGCCGTTAGCGGCTGATCACCGTTAATTTCGCGCAAAGGTATCGGGATCTCGGATATCTCGATGCCCGGTAGCTCGAACATGGTCCAATTGATATAGGCTGCAACAAGTGCCTTCGACGGTTTCCTCTCCCGCCGCGCTCGCGTCATGATTAAAACTTGCGGGCCAATAATTGCTACCGCAAGTCGGCCGATTCCCTTCTCGCCCAACGTCGTGCGCTTAGGCTGATCAGGATCTCGCGGCGGCATTGCGAGAGATGCCGTGCCTAACTTACTCTCGGTACCTAAGGTCAGCCATCGCTGCTCAAAGTCCTCTCTTGTCATCCCCAAGCCGTCGTCTCTAAGGACGAAAAGGTTCTCTCTCCGAAAATAATCGACCTCAACGCTGCGCGCGTATGCATCATGAGCGTTCTTAAAGAGTTCGCTAATGGCCGTAGGTATGCCAGCGATCTGTTGTCGGCCGAGCATGTCGACCGTTCTTGCTCTCACACGGAAGGTTGCCATCAACCCACCTTCTTTCGATGTGTTCGATAATGCCGCTGGATTGCCTTGCCAAAGACGCGCGCCATGGTGACAGGAACAGCATTGCCGACTTGGCGAGACATCGACGTAAGATTCCCAAAGAACTCGAAATCCATCGGGAAAGTCTGGAGACAAGCCGCCTCACGAACACTGATCGCGCGGTGCTGAGTCGGATGTCCAAAACGACCATTTGAAAGGCTAATGCATCGCGTGGTCAGGGCAGCGGACGGTGCGCCCTTAGCCATACGACCGTACACATCGGTATGCCCGGTATGATTTTCATGGCAGTCCAGCACCAGCTCGGATGGCCAAAGCTTTCGCGTCGTGCCAGGCTTTGTAGCCTTGATTCTCTTCAAGTTCAGGTCGGACAGACTCGCCGCACGGTGATTCAGAACCTTGGCGTGCGACTGGCCTGCTTTGATCCTGGGAAGATGTCCGATAGCTTGCCAAACAGTCGGGAGAGATTTCTCTCGCGCACCGGGGCCGTGCGTCGGCTTGGGAATAGTTATCGGCCCAAGACGGCTCGCAACGAGAACTAGCCGCTTTCGTCGCTGAGGGACGCCATAGTGACACGCCGAAACAACTTCATGGCAATGCCAATATTTAAGACGTTTGAGCAACCTTAGAAACTTCGCGAACGTACCGCGCTTGTCGTTGATCGATTGGATTCCTGGGACATTTTCAATGAAAATGTACTCTGGTAGATATGACCTGACGAACCGATGAAACTCCCTAAGCAAATCCTTTCTGCCGTCCTTACGCTTTTGCCCACGTCTCTGCTTTGAGAAGGGCTGACATGGTGCACAAGCGCCAAACACCACCGGCCGCTTCTTCTGGGTGTCCACGTAAGTAGCAAGATCTCTGGATCTTACTTTGCGAATGTCGCGCCGGATGAAGTCCGCTTCGGGGAAGTTTTTCTGAAAACTTTTCGCGGCATCCAAGTCCAGATCAATGCCAAGCCGCACTCGCAGTCCAGCTTCGCGCATCCCTTGGCTCGTACCGCCACATCCGCTGAAAAAATCGTAGAAATCCATGGCCTTCATTGCCGGCATATCCCAGCCCCAAGCCGGAGCCAAACATCATAGCGACCGGGTTGAGGAACTCAAACGGGTCTAAAACCGGCTTCTACCCGTCCAAAATCCGCACACCTACCCTTTGCGTGGACGCTTCGGACGCGGCCGCGGCGCGCTCACGAAGTCATGCCGGGCGGGGAGCTTCTCGCCGAATAGGGTTGAGAGATCTTTCGACGCTCCCGAACATTGCTGCGCAAGGTCCTGCCGCTCGGCCTATGCCCCATTCAGCACAAAACACACCTGCGCCGGCGTGTCCGAGCGGTTGCTCCACGCATGGTTGGTGCCGCGCTGGATCAGCACGTCGCCCGCCTTCATCAGGGTCTCGCCGACGTCCATCAGCGCCCAGATCTCGCCCTCGACCACGATGGCGTAGTCGACGCTCTGGGTCTTGTGGAAGCCGGGATGGCGCGCCTTGGCGTCGTGCGCCTGGGCGGCGCCATACTGGCGGAAGACCTCGGCCTGGTTGCCGTAGTTGCGCTCCTTGTCGGGCGGAAACTCGACGATGCGCACGACGTTGCCCCGGGCCGGCGGCTCCAGCCGGAACGGCTGCGATGTCTGATCGGGGCCGTCGGCGTTCGCGGGCAGCGCGTCCACCAGCCAGAGGTTGGTGAGGCCGACATTGGGCGAATGGGAGGGCCGGAAGACGCTGGGCGCCGGGCCGTCTTCGAGGAAGATCGAGCGGCCCTCGGCGTCGTGGCCCGTCACGATCCGGCGCACCGGTTTTACCATTGGCGGTCTCCGTGTTGTCTGACTGGGGGCCGCACCGATCGACGCTCCCGGACATTGCTACGCTTAGCGGCTTGTAAACAAGCCGCGGCCTGACGCTCACCGGCCGAGCGTAGCTCGGCCTCCTCCAGCCGGGAGGCGATCATGAGGGCGCTCCTGCTTTGGAACGCCGACCATGCGGCCAGGACTCCCGGAAGCAAGGCCCAGGGCCAGCCCGCGAGATAGAAGACAACAGCGGCGAGGAGGAGAAGGAGGAACGTCGCCTTGGCTTTGCGCCGGGCGCCGGCGCGGAAGTCGGCGGAGGTCTTGCCTTGCTCGGCGGATTTTGCGGCCAGGGCATCGTGCCAGCCCATGGGTGGGGTCTCCGAAACTGAGATGGTGAGGCGAGACCGGTCGACGCTCCCGGACATTGCTTCGCAATGTCCTGCCGCTCAAGCGGCTGAGCTTCGCTCAGCCGGACATTGCTATGCTTGGCGGCTTGATTACAAGCCGCGGCCTGACGCTCAAGCGGCCGGGCTCCGCCCGGCCTGTGCTTCGCTCAGCCGACGGGCGAAAGCCTCCTGAGGGATTCCGCCCAGGGTGAGCAGGCTTCACTGGCCCAGAGGCGACGGGAGACGCATGCTCCGGAACCAGCGACGCGTTCATGGCTATCTAGTCTGCTCCAGCTTCACGAAATGAGAGGGGACGTGGGTCGGGGATTGGCGCATATCGCCGCGTTGGCAACGCTGGTGGCTGGTCCCGTGGGCGCCCACGCGGCCGATGTCGTGCCGACATCCCAGGCGGCATTCCGCGCCGAAATCCAGCGCCATTTCGAACTGGCCAAGGAGGAAACGCAAAGCCTCCGGTTCGTGGAGCTGGAGCGCGCGCGCGATGCCGCCCTTGCGCAAGCCCTGGGAGAAGGCCTCGCTTTCCAAGGATGGATCTTCGAATTGAGGGGGATCGAACCGACACCGGGAGGCGGCTACTTCGTGCGCTTCCTGGATCCCGCGTTTGCCGACCACAGGCTTGCGCGGCCGACATTCTGGAATGGAGGTCCCGGCCGGATCGCCAGCCAGGCGGCCATCCGGCCGGGCTCGGCCCTGTACGACGTGCTGAAGGGCCTGAAACCCGGCAACAGAATTGCCGTGTCGGGGTATTTCTACCCGAACGCCAACGGCGGCCCTGTCTTCGAAGCGGCCCAGCTGAACTACCGCGAGAACGCGGCGGCCCTCGCGAAATTCCGGGCCCCCTACTTCGCGGTGCGGGTCACCGAGATCCGGCCTCCGTGATCGTCGGACGCCGCTCCCTATTCCGGCTTGAGACCGATCTCCTTCAGCACTTTCAGCATCACCTCGGTGTCCCGCTTGAAGACCGCATTGGTCTGCTCGAAGTTGAGCGGACCCTTGATCAGGTAGTTGGTCATGAGCTGCTGCACCTTGGGGTCGGTGCCCGCTTCGAACAGCGCGTCGGCGAGCTTCTTCACGATGTCGGGCGGCGTCGCCGACGGCACGGCGAAGGCCGCGAACGCTCTGGTGTCGTAGAAGCCGCCGACGGCGCCCTGCTCCTGCATCGTCGGCACGTCGGGCAGGGACGCGAGGCGATCGCCGGTGATGGCGATCGCGCGGCCCTTGCCGGAGGCGATCACGGCCGCCGAGGCGGCCGGGCTGCCCGATCCGCCGTCGAGCTGCTGTGCGGTCACGTCGGCCCACATCGCCGCCTCGCCGCGATACTGCACCACCTCGACCTTGAAGCCGTATTGCTTGGCCATGGTCTCGATCAGCACGTGCGGGGTCGAGCCGGGGCCGTAGGCGCCCCAGTTCACCTTGTCGACCTTCCTGGCGTAGGCGACGAACTCGGCGAGATTTTTGGCGCCGGTCTTCTCGGCCACCACCACCGGCCCGCCGGTGCTGGTCGTCATGGCGAGGTAGGTAAAATCCTTCTCGGGATCGTAGGGCAGGTCCTTCATCGTGACGCGGTTCTGGATCAGCGACGAGGAGATGGTGCAGAGGATGGTGTAGCCGTCGGGCGGCGCGCGCTTGACCTCGACCGCGCCGATGGCGCCGCCGGCGCCGCCCTTGTTCTCGACGATGACCGTCGTGCCGAGCTTGCGCCCGAGGAAGTCGCCGAAGGAGCGCGCGATACCGTCGGTCTGGCCGCCGGCCGGATAGGGCACGATTATGCGGATCGGCTTGGAGGGGAAGGTGGCGGCGGTCTGGGCGCGTGAAGCTGTGACGAGGGCGGGCGCCGCCAGGACGCCGGCGCTGGCCGCGAGGATGCGGCGACGGGTTGGATTCAAGATTGTCTCTCCCTATGAGTCGCGAGGCCTTTGGTGGCCTTCGTCTTCGGGCGGGAGTCTAGGCGAGGGCGCGCGAAAGCGGCAAGCGGTGGCGGTGGCACGGGCTCGCGGAGCGGACTACGGTTGGGGCGGGCACCGATCGGCGCTCCCGGACATTGCTTCGCAATGTCCTGACGCTAACTGGCCGAGCCTGCGGCTCGGCCTCAGAGGAAACCCATGCCATGCCCGCATCCGACATCGCCTACACGCCGATCCTGCCCGAGGGCTGGCCGCGTCCACGCGGCTTCTCCCATGCCGTCGTGGCCACCGGCACCAGGAGCGTGCGCATCGCGGGCCAGATCGGCCGCGCGCCCGGCGAGGCGCACATCGCGGCCGGCACCGACGCCGGCGCGCAGTGGCGCGTGGCGCTTGCCAATGTCGTGGCGGTGCTGAAGGCGGCGGGTGGCGAGCCCGGCCACCTGGTGGCGCTCCGCGCCTACGTGACCGACATCGCCGAATTCAACGCCGCGGGGGCCGCCATCGGCGCCGCCTGGGGCGCGACGCTCGGAAAGCACTTCCCGGCGATGACGCTGGTCCAGGTCTCGGCGCTCATCGATCCCCACGCCAAGGTCGAGATCGAGGCGGACGCCGTCCTGCCGTGAGGCGAACCAACTGTCGCCTCCTGCCCTGAAACCGTGAGAAGATGGGTTCGGGGAGGGGCCCATGCTCAGCAGACTTCACAGGAAGGCCGAGGCGCTCGACCAGGCATGCCTGCGCGCCCAGGGCCATCCGCACGACTACGCGATCCGGCAGGAGCTGCTGAACGCCCTGGAGTGGGACGCCTCGTTCCATCCCGAGCACGCGAGTCCCGTGATCCGGGAGGTGTTCAGGGAGGTGCACGACCATTCCACCGACCTGTTGATCCGCATCCGCTCAGTGGACGATCCCGCGGTGGCGCCGCTGCCGATCGCCGAGATCCCCAGCCTGCGCCAGAGGCTGGCGAAGCTGGTCCATGTCCTGGCGACGCGTGAGCGCAAACCGTCGTGAACCGGCTCAGGGCAGCATCTCGCAGTCGCTCTCAGACATTGCTGCGCTTGGCGGCTTGTAACCAAGCCGCGGCTTGTCGCTCACTGGCCGAGCCTGCGGCTCGGCCGTCAGGGCAGCGTCACCTTCACCAGCCGGCCGCCGCGCACGTCGAGGCGCTGCATCATCGAGCCGCCTCCGGCCGCTGCGCCCTGTGAGTCGCCCCACTTGACGCTCGAGGTGACGTACCAGATGCCGTCGGGCACGCGCGGGAAGGCGAAGCTGCCGGAGGCGTCGCAGCGCGTGGTGCGGAGCGTCGAGACATAGAGCGGATCGTCCTGCCCGAACTTCACCGGGCCGAGGCTGGCGGCGCGCGTGCCCCTGGTGTCGTTGCCGAAGATCGCCGTCATGCGCGCCCGCGCATAGGCGGTGTCGGGGATCAGGTTGGCCGACTGGCCGGCGCAGGTGTGGGTGCTGCTGCCGGCCTTCAGGGTCGCGGTGCCGGCGACGGTATTGGCACCGCTCTTGCGCGCCCATTCGACCTCGGACGGGGCGATGGGCGTGGAGAGGGCGGCGCCCTGAAGCCCGAAGGTCGGCAGCCCGAGCTGGGCACAGCCGGCGAGGACCAGGCCCAGGGCGAGGAACAGGGCCGTGGGAAACGCAGCGGACTTCATGCGGCTTTCCTCCTGTGCGGCGGGGCAGGAAGTTCCGCGTAACGCGGGCCTGTGTTCATTTTGTGGTTCGGGCCCGCCAACCAGGCCCTCGGCAAGGTCAAGGACTCCCGCAAGAAGGCAGCCGACCTCTAGTGGATCGAAGACCTGCCGGCACGACGCGACGGGCGCCCGTGGGCGCCTGTTGTTCGTTTCAGGGTTCGCTTCAGGTCCGATTTCTACAGATCGCGGCGATAGCCCTGGTCGCGTACCGCCACGGCCACGCCGTTGCGGTCCTGGACGATTCTGACGCGGTCGCCCATCTGCACGTCGCCATTGTCGGCCTGGGCGATGGTGACGGTCTGGCCGTCGTCCTTCTGCACCGTGACCTCGATGCCGCGCTGGCTCGATCCGTTGCGGCCGACGATGTTGCCGGCGATGGCGCCGCCCACGGCGCCCAGCAGGCCGCCGACCACCGCGCCGCCGACCGAGTTGGTCGTGGCCGCACCGATCGCCGCACCGCCCGCCGCTCCCAGGCCGCCGCCGACCAGCGTGCCGTCGTTCATGCCCGAGCTGCTGCGCAACGGGACTTCGCGAATCGACATCACGCGGCCCTGCTCGCCGCCATAGGCGCCGTTGTAGCTGCCGGAGGCCGACGTGTTGACATAGCCCGGCTGCGTCGCACCGCCAGTCTGGGTGCAGGCGCCCAGGCCCGCCACGAGACTGGCCGCGAGGGCGGCCGACACGATCAGGCTCACAAGTCGCTTGTTTGCAGACATCGTATGTTCTCTTTCTGGTGCAAGCCGCGCCGATTTGGGGGCATGGGAGGAACGCGCGGGCCGCATGTTGGTTCCCCCGATCCCGTTCCCCCCGATCCCGTTCCAGGCCCCGGCTTGCCTAAAAGCGCGGTGGCGGCCACGGTGGCGGCCGTTCCAAGACGAGAGGGAGACGTGGTGATGAAAATCGATTTCGCGGGCAAGAAGGCCATCGTGTGCGGCGGCTCCAAGGGCATCGGCCGCGCCATTGCGCTGGGCTTCGCGGCCTGCGGCGGCGACGTCTCGATCTGCGCCCGCGAGCCCAAGTCGCTCGAGGAGACGCGGGGCGAAATCGCCCGGCTCGGCCACAAGGCCCATGCCGCCAGCGCCGATCTCTCCAAAGGAGATGCCGTGCGCGGCTACGTACGCGACGCCGTGGCGGCGCTGGGCGGGTGCGACCTGCTCGTCAACAACGCCTCGGCCTTCGGCTCGACGGACGACGACAAGGGTTGGACCAGCAGCCTCGCGGTCGACATGCTCTCCATCGTACATGCGACGCAGGAAGCCCTGCCGGCGCTCAGGCAAAGCCAGGGCAGCGTCGTCAACATCTCCTCGATCTCCGCGCTGCATCCCGCGGCGCGCCAGCCGCCCTACGGCGCCATCAAGGCGGCGGTGATCCACTACACCGTCACGCAGGCGGCGATGTACGCCAAGGACCGCATCCGGGTGAACTGCATCGCGCCGGGCTCGATCGAGTTTCCCGGCGGCGTGTGGGACCGGCGCAAGACCGACAATCCCGCGCTCTACAACGGCACGCTGGCCTCGATCCCGTTCGGCCGCATGGGCCTGCCCGAGGAGGTTGCCAATGTGGCGCTGTTCCTCGCCTCGCCGCTCGCCTCGTGGGTGACCGGCCAGGCCATCGCCGTGGCGGGCGCGCAGGGACTCTAAGAGGGCACGAGCTCGCCGGCGGCCACGACCACGATCTCGCCTTCGGCGAGTGGCCGCCAGTGTCCCGCGGTCACGGGGACGCTGGCCAGCAGCGCCATTTCCTGGGCCTCGTGATGGGCCTCGTGATGGTCCGCCGAATGAATCGTGACACCGGATTCCGCCGGCGCATCTGCCGTGTGGCCGCGATGGCGGTGGCGGAACCACAGACCCGGCGGCGCCACGATGCCGTCGGCCTGCGTCCGGCGATGGCCGTGACCGAAGATGAATTCGCCGTCGCTGTAGAGAAAGTTGGCGATCCCCAGAGGACGCATCCCGGCCGCGAATTCCGTCACGGCGGCCAGCCGCGCCGCGAGCGGCGGAGCGGCGGCGCCTTTCCATAGCGGGGCGAGGCGCTCCAGCAGCAGGCAGAAGGCCATCTCCGAATCGGTCTCGCCGAGGGGATGGAAGCGATGCGTCGCGGCATCGAACCTGGCCGCGATCCCGTCGAAGCCGCCATTGTGCGCGAAGAGGTGCATGCGCCCGCCCAGCTCGCGGGCGAAGGGCTGGGTGTTGGCGTGGCTGTTGGCGCCCATGGTGGCGCGGCGGATGTGCGAGATCAGCAGCCGCGTCGCGAGCGCGCGCTCTTCGATGAAGGCGACCCACGGGCTGTCGCCCGCCGGCTCCGGCTCCTTGTAGAGGCGGATGTCGCGGCCTTCGTGGAAGGCCACGCCCCAGCCGTCGACGTTGCGGCCGTCCGGCGCGCCGTGGGCGGCAAAGCGTTTCAGTGAAAAGCTGGCGCGGGTCGGACGACGGCTGGAGAGGCAGAAGAGCTCGCACATGGCGGAGACGGTAGCATGGCGCGGCGGCGGCGGGGCGCGGCGGCGGGGGGCGCGGCGGCCGGGGGCTCACCGCCCGGGCGGCTCATTGATGTGGCGATGCCAGGCGCCGAGCTTCGCTGCCAGGTCGCCGACATGCCGCGTGATGCAGGTCGCGTGATCGCCCCTGATGCCGTCGTGATGGAGGCTGCGGGCCAGCGGCCGCCACGCGTCGGGCGAGAACTCCGCCCGGTCGGCCATTTCCTCGCTGAGGAGACACTGCACGCGGGCATCGATCCGCGGCGGCAGGTACTTCGACATGGCATCGAAATAGAGGGTGCGCAGGGTGGACACCGATCCCGGTCCGTGGACGGTGAAGTGCCGGTTGCCGATCCGGCGCATCACCCGCCGCAGGATGGCGCCGTCGCTGTTCAGGACGCGGCGCGCCAGCACCCATGTCAGCGGCATGCCGCCCGCCCACAGCCACTCGCCCGCCGCCCCGGGCACGATCCGGCGCACCGCCATCAACGCGCCGTGGACCGCGCGCACCGGGGGCCGGGCATTGAGGGAGAAGCTGTCGATCAGGGTCACGCTTTTCACCTCGCGGCCGCTGGCCTGCAGCTCGTGGGCCACCGCCCAGGCGGTGAGGCCGCCATGGCAGAAGCCGGCCAGGCAAAAGGGACCCTCCGGCCATGCCTCCAGCAGGTGCGGCAGGCAGGCGCGCGCCATCTGCTCGATCGTCGACACGCCTGCCGCCCGGTCGAGGTTGGAATGGACGACGAAGACCGGCGCGTCGCTGCCCAGCCGCTCGGCCAGCTGCGGCGCATAGAGGCCGAGACCGTCGAAGTCGCCGTGGAAGAGGAACAAAGGCGTTCCCCTGCCCTCGCGGATCCGGTCGACCAGCCGGCCCTCGGCCCTGACGCCGCGGACCAGCGCCTGGGCGAGGCGGCGGATGGTGAAGCCGGCATCGAGGTCGGCGAAGGAGACGGGCCGGCCGGTGACGGCATCGAGCTCGAGCATCATCTCGGTCGCTAGCAGGGAATCGCCACCGATCTCGAAGAAGTCGTCGTCGATGCCGATGTCGTCGCGCTGCAGCCACTTGCGCCAGAGGTCGGCGATCAGGAACTGCAGCGGCTCGACCGGCGGCGCGAGGCGGCGCGGCCGCTCTGCCCAGGCGGCGGAGAGCTGCGACCGCGAAATCTTGCCCGTCGCGCCACGCGGCAGATCCGGCACCACCGCGACCTGCCTCGGCATCTGGACGGGCGCGAGCCCGTCGTGGAGGAAGGCCAGCAGGTCCGAGGAGGTCGCCTCCGCCTCCGGCTTCAAGGTCACGGCGGCGGCGACGATTTCGCCCAGCCGCTGATGGGGCACGGCAAAGGCCGCGGCCTCGCGCACCGCCGGATGGCGCAGCAGCGCCTTTTCCACGTCGTAGGGCGATATCTTCTCGCCGCCGCGGTTGATGATCTCGCGGCTGCGGCCGGCGATGGTGAGGAAGCCTTCGGCATCGACGACGCCGAGATCGCCGGTGGCGAGCCAGCCGTCCTCGAGGCCGCCTGGCCGGCCGTCGATGTCGTCGAGGTAGCCCGGCGTCACGCTGGGACCGTGCACCATCACCTGCCCGACCTCGCCCGGCGGCAGGAAGGCACCGCCGTCGTCGCGGATCGCGAGTTCGCCCGCGGGAACGCGGCCGACCGTCCCGGGATGCGCGTCGCCCGGCGCGAGCGCGGGCGCGGTCATCATGCCGGCCTCGGCAAGCCCGTAGAATTCCCGGACCGGCACGGCGAGCAGGTCTTCCAGCTCGCGGCGCACCGGTTCGGCGAGATACGAGGCGGTCGACAGCACGAAGCGCAGGGAATGCCGAAGCTGCCCGGCCGGCAGGGTTCGCACTTTTTCGAGCACGGCCGTCAGGAAGGCCGGCGCCGCCGTGATCCAGGTCGGCCGGAACGCGGCGACCCATCGATCGAAGTCGTGCGGATTGGTCGTGGCCGGCATCACAACGCTGCAGCCGATCAACAGCGGCGCCAGCAAGGTCGCCTTGAAGCCGGCGTTGTAATAGATCGGCAGGATGCAGAGCGAGCGGTCGGCCGGCGTCAGGCCGAGCCATCGTTCCATCTTCTCCGCCATCTCGATCAGGTTGCCGTGGGTCACGGGAACGCGCTTGGCGACACCAGTCGTGCCGGAGGTCCTGAAAATGACGGCCACGGCGTCGCCGTTCACCGGCCCGGGGCGTCGCGGCCGACGAGCTGGACGGAGTCGGCGCAGCTCGATGTCATCGAAAGACGAGACGGTCCCGGAGGCCGGCGCGGAGACCTGGAAGAGCGCGCAGCCGTCCCCGGCCTTGGTTACCCACGCCGGCAGCTCCGTCCCACCCGCGACGATCAGGGCATCGGGCCGCAGCCGCGACACCTCCACCTCGAGATCGGCCGCGGAGAGATTGGGATTGATCGGCAGCATCGTCGCGTTGCAGCAGACGGCAAGGCTCAGCAGAGCAGCCTCCGGACTGCGCGGCAGGGCAATGCCGACCCGCGACGACGGGCCGATGCCGGCAGCCTGCAGCTGCTCGCCGATCCGCCGGACATGGCGATCGAGCGCGGCAAAGGTGAGAGGTTCAATTCCCTCGCACAGCAGCGCGATCGCATTCGGATCGCGCCTGCCATGACGGGCAAGGACTTCACTGACGAACGGCATCTGTCATCCAGAACGAGGCGGCGCCCCGGCACCGCCCGCGGTGACGAGGGTTGCAATCTTCAGTCGTCCCATGGCTCGACACGGAGCCCTTGATCTCACGACAACCTCGCTTGGCCGGCTCGAGCCGGTTCCGAACGACTGGTCAAATTCCCATCCAGAGCGAAACGAAGCTACGCGCGATCCTGCTTATAGCAAAAAGAACAGAGGGCGATTGCATCGATCGACATGCCCTGTCTTTGCCGTCGGCAAAGCCCATGCAAAAGGCTCTCACTGCGAAGGGTTCGCTTCACATCGGACGCGAACCACGCACCCGCTCCTGCGGACCGACCCGCCGCCCATCGAACGGCTACCTGACAGGTTGTACCGCCTCCATCGATCATCGCAGACCAAGGTTGCGGCGGCACTGCAAGCTGCAAATTAAACGCGCCGCGAAAAGGATCGAGACGACAGCAATTTTGCATTGCCCCGGTATCCGGAAGATTTTCCGGTGAATCCGGGCGCCCGGCGGCGCGCCCCACCTATGCCGGCAACAGCTTCAGACGACGCAAGAGTTCGCGCTCCTGCTCCTGGGCCTTCACCATCGCCTCGCGATAGGCGGGGCCGTCGAGCAGGAGGAGCGGCTGGTCCATGTTGTCGAGGAACGCCAGGTGCTTGGGCTCCTGCGCGGCGGCGCGGAAGGCATCTGCCAGGATCTTGACCACGGCGGGATCCATGCCGCGCGGACCGACCAGGCCGCCCGGGCTGTCGACGACAATGCCGAGACCGAGCTCACGCACGGTCGGCACGTCGGGGAAGCGCTTGGCGCGCTGGGCGGTGAAGACCGCGAGCAGCCGCAGCTTGCCCGCCATCACCATCGGCGCCCAGCCCGAGGATTCCGAGGCGAAGTCGATCTCGCCGCCCAGCAGCGCACGCATCGTGTCGGCGGTGCCGCGATAGGGCGCATGCGTCCAGCTGAGGCCCTGGGCCATGCCGAGCCCCTCCATGGCGAGGTGCTGGGTCGAGCCCGCGCCCAAGGTCCCCCAGTTGAGCTTGCCGGGATTGGCCTTGGCGTAGGCCAGGAGCTCGGGCAGCGTCTTCCACGGCGCCTCGGTGCGCACCACCACGCCCATGACGAAGCCGGTGATCTGCAGGATGTAGGTGAGATCCTTGATCGGATCGTACTTGAGCGCCGGGTTGAGCATGGGCTGGCGCAGCATGCTCATGTGCATCTGGCAGATCGTGTAGCCGTCGGGCTTGGCGTCCTGTAGGGCGAGCGCCCCCAGCACGCCTGCGGCGCCGCCCTTGTTCTCGACGACGACCGGCTGGCCGAGCTTCTGACTGACCGATTCGGCCAGGATGCGAAAGCCGGCATCGGCCGGCCCGCCGGCGGCCCACGGGATGATCAGCTTGATCGGCCGGTCCGGAAATTTCGTCTGGGCCTGGGAGGGGCCCGCGCCGGCAAGCGGCAGGAGGGAAGCGCCGATGAGGGCGGATCGTCTAGTGAGATGGTGCCTGGTGAGATGATGCACGGCTGTCGGGCCCTCCGTTTCGTCAAACCTGACCATGGGCAGACAGAAGGGGCAAGCAGCGTGCCACTCGAGGGGCGACCCCTAAAAAGACCCGTCAAAACGAACTCCGGGGCCCTGCGGCCCCGGAGTCGTCTCGAAAGTCGGCCGCAACTAGCGGATGATCGTGACCTTGATGGCGGTCTGCCGGCTCCACACGGTGACGAGCTGCTGGCCCGGTCCGAGGGCGGCCAAGGCCGCCTTGCCCTGCGCCGTGACGACCGGCGGCATCTGGATGACTTCGCCGCTGTCGGGCGAGGGCTTGTCGGGCTCGCCGCCGGAGGCGTTGATCAGGAAGATCGTATTGGTCGCCTTGTCGATCTTCGTGGTCATGCCGTCCATTTCCCACAGGATGATCCGCTCCTGGGCGCCGGGAATGCCCACGAGACGCGCATTCTGCTTCTTCATCTCGGCGGCGCGGGCCACGCTCGCGGGCGTCTTCGGCGCGATCAGGAAGTCCATGTAGTCGTACCAGTGGACGTCGACGATCTGGCCGACCTTGAGCGACCCGAAGTTGGTGACGAGATCGGCGGCCTTCATCTTCACCCGGCCGAGATCTTCCCAGATGATGGTGAAGCTGCGCTGCTCCGGATGCATGCTGTGGATCGTGCCACGCTTGAAGTTCTGCAGGCTGTTCGGCACGACGAGATCGTCCTGCGCAGCGACCGAATGCGACAGGACGGGCAGAGCCGCCACCGTGAGCGCGGCGCCTCCCAACAGCTTCAAGGTCGAACGGCGATTGGCTTGGAACATGACAGCTCCCCCTCTTCAATGCAGATGATCAATCTCGACACGGGACGCACGATGAGCGAACGCACCCGCACCCACTCCGCGGCAAGGCACGGCGGGTATTGCCAACCCTACGTCCAACACGCGTGAATTTCCAGTAGGTCTGAGACGACCCCGGCGCCTTGCGCTGGATCAAGCTCCGGCGCATGGGCAAAGAGAACACAAGGGGATCAACGGCGGGATCAGCGGCCCGTTATGGAGACCAGCGGCAGGTCGAAACTGGCGCTCTCGCCCTTGATGTCGGGCGGCAGTGGCGCGTAGGGCGAGCCCGAGCGCACGCCGGCCAGGACGCCGCGATCGAATTCCGGCACGCCGCTCGAGCGGGCGATGCTGACGTTGAGCAGCCTGCCGTCGCGGGCGATGACGACGCGGACCACGGTGACGCCGCGGCTTACGTTGACGTTGGCGTTGTAGCGGTAGCCCTCGAGCTTGCGCGCGACCTGCCAGAGATAATTGTCGGCGACGCGGGCACGGCTGAAGGCGTCGGCGGGATTGACGAAGGGATGAGGCGATGGCTCCTCCTTCGACTCGGCGGCGGGTGGCCGCCGCTGCGGCGCCGGGGTGAGCGGCGAGGGTCGCAGGTCGGGGCGCGGTGCGGGCGGCGGCGGCGTGGGTGGTGCCAGCAGCGACTGCATGGTCGGCGCCGGAACCGGTGCCGGTTCGGGCAGCGCCGGCGTCTCGAACGGCCTCGGCAACGGCGGTGGAGGCAGGGACGGCTGGGGTGGCGCCAGCTGGGATTGCGGCAGACGCGCCGCGTCACGCGGCGACGGCAGCGGTGGCGGCGGCGTGGGCACCACCTTCGACAGCGGCTCGGCCGGCAGCGCCTGGGTCGGCCGGTCGGACGTGATGGCCGCCGGCGGTCGCAGGCCCAATTCGACGGGCGGCGCCGGAGGTGTCTTCTCCAGAGGCGGCGGCGGCTTCGGCGGCTCGAACGAGACTTCGATGACCTCGTCGGGCGGCAGCGGCCGGGGCTGGTAGATCGACAGGCCCCACAGCGCCAGCAGCACCAGCGCATGCAGCAGCACCGCCAGCGCCACCGCGACGGGCGACAGGCGGTCGGACCGCGAGGACAGGGTGCTGATGGCGTGGGCCATGACGGGAAAAGCTAGGATGGAACCTCATGCCGCGCCATCGTGGCGACCCTGCGGCAAAGACGGTGCCGAGACGTGCCGGGAGAAGACGGACAGCAGAAGAGCGGTCAGATGATCTTTCTGGCCTTCAGGTCCGCCACGTCGGCCGCACTGTAGCCAAGCTCGCCCAGCACGGTGGCGTTGTGCTCGCCAAGTTCGGGCGCGATGCCGGGTTTGGCCGGCGTCTCGGAGAATTGCCAGGGCGTGCCGTGCACCTTGAGCTTCCTGCCGAACTTCGGGTAGTCGACATGGGTGACGTAGCCGTTGGCCAGCACGTCGGGATCGTTCGAGGCTTCCAGGAGCGTGTTGATCGGCGCCGAGACGATGTCGGCGCCGCGCAGCTTCGCCACCCATTCATCGCGCGTGCCGGTGGCGAACAGCGCGTCGAGCAGCGCCAGGAGCTCGATGCGCTTTTCGTCGTTGTCGATGATGACGCCGAGATTCTCGAAGCCCGCCGCCTTGATGCGTTCGGCAAAGCCCAGGCCCGCCATGGCGTCGTGCCAGTTCTCCGGCCCGGTGAGCTGGAACACCAGGGGCTTGCCGTGGCGGTCGTTGAAGCTGGCACTGATGCCGGGACGCTGCGCCGTGCCGGTGATGCGCGCCTGGCCCGTCACTGGATTCTTGTCGCGCCACATCGTCGTGGTGAAGGTCCAGCCCATCAGCCGGATCACCGCACCGAGCAGCGACAGTTCGATCTTCTGGCCCTGGCCCGTGGTGCGCGCGTGGGTGAGTGCCGCAAGCGCGCCGCCAAAGGCCAGCATGGCGCAGCTCTCGTCGGCCACCGAGGCGATGCCGGTGCGCATCGGCAGGCCGGGATTGGAATAGGCCTCGGCGATGCCGCCCAGCGCCTGCGCCATCGAGTCGGTGCCCGGCAGATGTCCGTTCGGCCCCTTGGTGCCGTAGCCCGAGATCGACACATAGACGAGCCTGGGATTGATCTTGCGCAGTTCCTCGTAGCCGAAGCCGTTCTTTTCGGCAGCACCTGGCCGGAAGTTCTGGCCGAAGATGTCGGCTTTGGCGACCAGCTTGTGCAGGATGGCGCGGCCTTCCGGCGATTTTAGATTGAGCGTCACGCTCTTCACGCCGCGATTGTTGGTCTCGAAGAACGTCGAGGGCATGCCGGGCAACACGGTCATTTGGCGCGAGCCGTCGCCACCTTCCGGCACCTCGATCTTGATGACGTCGGCGCCGAGATCGGCCATCAGCATGTAAGGCACGGTACCGGCCTGCGCCGTCGAGCAGGAAACGACCTTTACGCCCTGCAGCGGGCCCCATGATGAAGAGCTGGGCGGTGCGGACATTGACGCTCTCTCCTATTCGAACAGATGACAGGCGACGAAGTGGCCGGGCGAGACCTCGCGCAGCGCCGGTTCCCGCTGCGAGCAGTGCGGCATGACATAGGGACAGCGCGTGTGGAAGCGGCAACCGGACGGTGGATCGAGCGGCGACGGCACCTCGCCCCTGAGTTCGATCTCCTCAGCCGCCTGCCCCGGCCATGCCACCAGAACGGCCGAGAACAGGGCCTTGGTATAGGGATGGCGAACGTCGTCGAACAGGGAGGCGGTCGGCGCCTGCTCGACGATCTTGCCGAGGTACATCACCACCGTGTGGTCGGCCATGTGGCGCACGGTGGCGAGGTCGTGAGCCACCAGCAGGTATGCCACGTCGTCCTGGGCCTGGATGTCCTTCAGGAGGTTCATCATCTGGGCCCGGATCGACACGTCGAGCGCCGAGACCGGCTCATCGAGCACGATCAGCTTGGGCCGCGAGGCGAGTGCTGCCGCAAGCGCCACGCGCTGGCGCTGGCCGCCGCTGAACTCGTGCGGATACTGCTGCGCCTGCTCGGGACGCAGGCCGACCTGAAGCAGGAGTTCGCGCACCCGCGCGTCGATCTGTGCCCGGTCGCCCCTCCCCCGATTCCTGGAGGCGTTGACGATCAGCGATTCGGCGATGGTGCGCCCCACCTTCATGCGCGGGTTGAGCGACGACCAGGGATCCTGGAACACCGCCTGGACCCTGGCGCGGTAGGCGCTGAGCGCCTCTCCCCGCAGGCCGTGGATCGGCTCGCCGTCGAGCAGGATCCGGCCCTCGGTCGGATCCTCGAGATTGAGGATCATGCGCGACGTCGTGGTCTTGCCGCATCCCGACTCGCCCACCAGGCCCAGTGTCTCACCGGCCCTTATGTCGAAGGATACGTCGTCCACCGCCTTGATGTGGCCGAGCGTCTTGGCGAACAGGATGCCCTTGGTGAGCGCGAAATGCTTGCGCAGCCCTTCGACGCGCAGAAGTGGCGCTGCATCCCGGGTATTGGCGCTCACGAGGGCATCACTTTCCAGCAATCCGCGGTGTGTTCCTCGCCGACCCGGACGGTGCCGGGATAGGCGTCGAGGCAGCGCTGCTCGACATGGGCGCAGCGCGAGGCGAAGCGGCAGCCCACCGGCAGGTCCATTAGCGACGGTGGCTGGCCCTCGATCGTGGCCAGCCGGCCGACAGAGCCCGTCATCTTGGGCACCGAGGCGATCAGCGCCCGGGTATAGGGATGCTGCGGCGCCTCGAAGATCCGCTGTACTGGACCACATTCGACGATGCGGCCGGCGTACATCACCGCCACACGGTCGCACATGCGCCCGACGACGCCGAAATCGTGGGTAATGAACAGGATCGCCATGCCGGTTTCGGCCTGCAGGCGTTTCAGCAGCTTCAGGTACTGCAACTGGATCGTGACATCGAGCGCGGTGGTGGGCTCGTCGGCGATCAGCACCCCGGGCTCGCCGCTGATGGCGATGGCGCCCACGACGCGCTGCTTCATGCCGCCGCTCATCTGGTGCGGATACTGGCCGATGCGCTGCTCGGGCGCGGCGATCTCGACGCGGCGCAGTGCCGCCACCGCCTCCTCCATCACCGGAACACCGGAGGCGCGCCGGCGGCGCACGATCGCCTCGCGCAGCTGGTCGCCGATCGTGAACACCGGATTGAGCGAGGTCTGCGGGTCCTGCAGCACCATCGAGATCCGCCGCCCGCGGATCTCGCGCATTTCCGCCGGCGTGCACTCCAGGATGTTCCGACCGCCCAGCCGCACCTCGCCCTTGATGGTGCGGGCGCCGCCCTTCGGCAGCAGCCGCATCAGCGACAGCGCCGTGAGGCTCTTGCCGCAGCCCGATTCGCCCACCAGGCCCAGCACTTCCCCGCGCCGGAGCGAGAAGCTCACGCCGTCGACTGCCTTCACCACGCCGCGGCGCAGGAAGAAGTGGGTGTGCAGGTCGCGGACCTCGAGAACGGTTTCGCCGCTCGTATCAGGCGTCATAGCTGGCGCAGCCTCGGATCGAGCCGGTCGCGCAGCCAGTCGCCGAACAGGTTGACCGAGAGCACCATCAGCGTGATGGCGATGCCGGGGATCAGCGCCACCCACCAGGCATCGGCGATGCGCCCCCGCCCCTCGGAGATCATCAGGCCCCAGGTCGGTGTCGGCGGCGGTATGCCGGCGCCGAGGAAGCTCAGCGTCGCCTCGGCGATGATCACGACACCGATGTTGAGCGTCACCAGGACCATGAAGGTGTTGAGCACGTTGGGCAGGATGTGGGTCAGCATGATGCGCGGGGCCGAGCAGCCGCGCACCCGCGCGAGGGCCACGAAGTCGCGCTGCCGGAGCGACAGCACCTCGCCCCTGATGACGCGCGCGAAGCTCGCCCACAGAAGCAGGCTGATGGCGGTCACCAGCGTGCCCAGGCCCTGGCCCATGGTGACGGCGAGCAGCAACGCGAACAGGATGGCTGGAAAGGTGAAGGCGGCGTCGACCAGGCGCATCAGCACGCTGTCGACCGCGCCGCCGACGTAACCCGCGACGATGCCGACAGCCAGGCCGACACCGCCGCCGGCGGTCAGCGCCAGCAGCGCCACCATCAGGCTGACCCGCGCGCCGTAGATGAGGCGGCTCAGGATGTCTCGACCGAAGGCGTCGGTGCCGAGGAAGTACTTGTCGCTGCCGCCCGCCATCCAGGCCGGCGGCAACAGCTTGTCGCGCAGCGTCTGGTCGATCGGCGAATAGGGCGCCAGCAGCGGTGCGAAAAGCGCCATGACGACGATCGCCGAGATGATGGCGATCGGTATCCAGGGCACGCGCGACGTACGCCGAAATCCCCCGGGAATCCTCGCCGGCCAGACAAGACGCCACAACGACAGCCGGGGCGCGACCGGGTCGGTGGAACTCGGACGTTCAACAACGGCCATGGTCAGGTGACCCGGATGCGCGGGTCGACATAGGCATAGAGAATGTCGACGCCGAGGTTGATCGAGAGGATCAGGATCGATTTCAGGATGATCACCGCCTGCAGCAGCGGAAAGTCGCGGTAGATCACGGCCTCGTAGGTGAGGCGCCCAATGCCGGGCCAGGCGAACACCGTCTCGGTCACGATGGCGCCGGTGATCAGGTTGCCGACGAACACACCCCACAGGGTGAGCACCGGGATCAGGGCATTGCGCAGGCAATGCTTCCAGATCACCACGGCCTCGCTCAGCCCCTTGATGCGCGCGAGCTTGACGAACTCGCTCTCCATCACTTCCAGCATGGCCGAGCGCGTGATGCGCATGAAACCGGCCACGAGGAACGTCGCCAGCGTGATGACCGGCAGGACATAGTGCGCCGGGCCGCCCATGCGTCCGGACGGCAGCCAGCCCAGCTCGACGCTGAAGACGAAGATCAGCAGGATGCCGAGCCAGAAACTCGGCATCGCGATGCCCAGCACCGCGACCGTCCCCGCCGCGCGGTCGAGGAAGCTGCCGCGGTGAAGCGCCGCCACCACGCCGAGCGGGATGCCGAGCAGCATGCCCAGCAGGATCGCCCAGGGAATGAGCACGAGCGTGTTGGGCAGGCGGTCGAAGAAGGCCTCGACCGCCGGCTGCTTCATGCGGATCGACATGCCGAGATCGCCGTGGATCGCCTTGCCGACGAAGATCGCGAACTGGTCGAGGACCGGACCGTCGAGGCCGAGCGTCTGGGTGAGCGCGGCGCGGTCCTCGGGTGTGGCGTCCTCGGGCAGCATCAGATCGACCGGATTGCCGGTCAGCCGGCCGAGGAAGAACACGATCGTCGCCACCATGCAGAGCAGGACCGCACCCTGCATCAGGCGGCGCGCGATGTAGCGTTTCATGGCGCGCCCGAACCCGCGCGCTCCGTCACTTCTTCCAGGGCTTCTGCTCCGGGCGCGGGATGCGCTCGAACACGTCGCCCAGCTCGTGACGGCCGGGGATCGGAGCGAACTGCCCGACCTTCTTGGTGTTGATCGCGTAGTAGCCCATGCCCTCGAGGATCGGAATCACCGTCCAGGTATTGGCCGTCACCTCGACCATGTGGTCGGTCAGCGCCGTGCGCTTGGCCCTGTCGAGTTCGGAGCCCAGGGCGCGGTAGGTCTTCTCGAACTCCTGGCACGCCTCCTGGCAGTTGCCCTTGTCGCCCAGCAGGCGCTGGATGCTGTCGGGCGAGAAAGCACCGTTGTAGCGCCAGGGCGCATCGGGCCGGCCGGCGGTGCGGTACATCGAGGCCCAGCCGGTGAGCGGCGCCTGGTCGCCGCGTTCGAGCGGCGCGAACGAGCCCCACTCGTAGTGCTTGAGCGTCACCTTGACGCCGACCTTGGTCCACATGTCGGCGATGGCGGTGCCGATATCGACCATGAACTGCGTGCCCGGCAACGCCGTGTTGGCGAACTTAAGCTCGAAACCGTTGGGATAGCCCTCCTCGGCCAGGATCTTCTTGGCCAGCGCCGGATCGTAGCGATAGGCCTCATCCGCCCATTTCTTCCAACGGTCGGCGCTGAAGAAGTCGGTGTAGCCGAAGGTGGCGAAGGGATACGGCATCCGTGCCTTGCCGTTCATGACGTGCTCGATCACCTGCTTGCGGTCGATCGCCAGCGACAGCGCCTGGCGCACCCGCACCTTGGCGATCGGCGAATCCTTCACTTCCGGCCGCCAGGTCCCCCAGAACTGGAAGATCGCCTGCATCGTGCCGGGCACCGACAGCACCTCCAACCCGGCGCGCGTGGCGCCGAGCATGGTTTCGGGCCCGATCGAGGCGATCGCCGCCTCGCCGGTGCGCACCATGGCCACGCGCGTGCTTTCCTCCGGCACCAGCAGCATGACCAGTTCCTTGAAGTGCGGGCGGCCACGCCAGTGCGGCGTGGTGACGGCGGTGAACTCGATGCGATCGCCCGGCACGTTGCGCACGAACTTCCAGGGGCCGCTGCCGACCGGCTTCTTGCGGAACTCCTCCTCGCCGACCTTTTCGATATAGGCCTTGGGCATGATGGCGCCCTCCGGTGCCACCGCGCGCGACAGCGAGGCCGGCAGGCCGATCTGGGGGCTGGTGGTCTGCACCTTCACCGTCAGGTCGCCCGCCACCTCGATGCTCTTGATCGTACGCCGCATGCTCGCCGCGGCGGATGCGAGCGAGCCCGGACCCATCTGGCGCTCGAGGCTGAACTTGACGTCGTGCGCCGTGAGCTTGTCGCCATTGTGGAAGGTCTGGCCGGGCCGGATATGGAAGGTCCACGTCAGGCCATCGGGCGAGAGTTCCCAGCGCTCGGCGACACCGGGACCGACGCCGCCCTTTTCGAGATCGAAGCCGACCAGCGAGTCGTACATGACGGCCTGGTAGACCGCGTTGCCCGGTCGCCCTTCGAGGATCGGATCGAGCGTCTGGGCACCCAGCGATTCGACGGCGAAGACGAGCGTGCCCTTCTGGTCCTGGGCGCGAACCGGCGCCGCGGCGGCGACTGCCAAGGCGACAACAAGAGCCGTCGTTCTCACGAGATGCCGGAACATGGAGACCTCCCTAAGGTCGACCGAGCGTTGTTGGTTCTTGGGACTCAACTAACCGCGCAGCGACTATCGGTTGCGTCTCGAAAACTTGTCAATAGCAGCTGGTTCCTCGTCCAACGCGAGTCGCGAGAAGGCGAAGCATCCAGAATGGATGCGATTGCGCGAAGTCCGCCTCCCGAATGTCGTATCCTGCCTGAGCAACCCCGCAGCTGCCGCCATTAGGAGGACGTCGCCATGTCCGATAAAATCGTCAGGATGCTGCCAGCCGCCAAGCGGAAGCGCAGTCCCAGCGGAGGTCTTTGCGAGCTTGCGAGCGCCGCCGCGCCGTTCGTCTATTTCGACCGCGCGCCAATCTTCGGGTTCAACGGCGCGGTCGCGAACATACCCTCGAAGCGGTGCGCTTTGCGGCACCGGTCGAAGGTCAGGCGGTCGTGGCCGACCGGGTGACCGTGGCACACCTGCGCATGACGCTGGATGCCCTGCGGTCTCTCGAGGCGGCGATCGAAGGCGTCGAACGCATGGCCGAGGCGGCACTGGCCCGCCCCAAGGATTAGCCGACCGTCAGCTCTGCTGGATGGCCGACAGGATCCACTCGCCGCCGCGGCTGCGCAGGAAGGTCCAGATCTCCGTCGCCTCGGTACGCACCGTGTCGCTGCCGGCGACGATCCTGCCATCGGCGAGCGAGCGGGTGACATCGATCATGCTGAAGCGCATGGCGACGGTGGCGTAGTCGATACCGGCCTCGCTCCAGGCCTCTGACAGGTCACCCTGCTCGAGCTTCACCGCCTCGACCTTGTTCTCGACACCCCGGCTTGCGTCGGCCGACAGCTCTTCCGAGAAGTAGCCCAGCATCTCCGGCGTCGCGAGGCCGCGCAGCTTCGCGAGATCGCCTTTGCTGTAGGCGGCCTGGACGTCGGCCAACAGGGTCTCGAAGGCGGTGTAGTCCTCGGTGGTGATGGCAAGCTGCGCCGACACGGTGCCTGCCAGAGCGGCCATACCGGCGCCGGCCCCGGGACCGGCACCGAGACCTTGGCGCGCCATCGGCGGCTCGGCCATCCGGGGCGTCGCGGCGGAATAGGCATGGGCGGGCTGGGCCTGGGCGCCGCTCCTGGCGCGCCACAGCCGGACGGCGAGGTAGGCGAGTCCGCCGATCAGCAGCAGCTGCACGAGCAGGCCCAGCATGCCGGCCGCGCCGCCGAGGCCGCCGGCAAAGCCACCACCGAACATCATGCCGATCAGGCCAGCGCCCAGCATCCCGCCCATCAGGCCGGAGAGGAACGGGTTGCGTGCCATGAAGCCGCCGGGCTGCGCCGCGGCCGAGGCCGGGGCAGCCGTCGCGGGCTTCTGCGCCGGCGTCGCGCTGCGTTCTATCGGCTTCGCGCTGGGCGCGGTCTGGGTCGGCGCGGGCGCCTGGCCGGTCTTGCCGCCGCGGCTGCCGGAACTCCCGCCCGCGCCAGCGCGGGCGTCAGCCGGGGACGATGCCAATGATGGCGCCACGATGATGAGGGCGGCGATGACCGCGAGCCAGCGAGTGGTCTTCATTTTTCGAGCATCCCTGTGCCGGGCCTGGCCAAGTCGGGCCAACGAGTGATATTTCGGGCCAACGGCCGCTATGTTAGGGCGAATGGCCCACCGTTCAAGGCGTCGGCGGCACTATTGTGTCTGCTCAGACCAGGACGGGTTCGGTGCCGACGATGGTCGTCCGGTGCATGACGCGGCGTTCGCCAGGGTCGTGCGGGGTGACGGCGTGAACGGTGCAGCGGTTGTCCCACATCAGCACGTCGTCGGGCTCCCAGACATGCCGGTACATGTATTGCGGCTGGGCCGCGAATTCCGACAGCTCCTCGATCAACTTGCGCGCCGCGGCCTCGGCGAGGCCCTCGACCGCATCGTTGTAGATCGAGCTGATGTAGAGCGACCTGGCGCCGGTGACGGGATGGCGCCGCACCATCGGGTGCCAGACGGGCGGCATCGCCGCCTGCTCCTCCGGCGTCGGCGGCGGCGATCCCACCAGCCGGTGCAGCATGCTGAAGTCGTGCCGTGCCCGGCGGCCTTCGACCTGGCGGCGCAGGCTGTCGGGCAGATCGTCGTAGACCCGGTACATGTTGATGAACTGGGTGATGCCGCCGGTCCGGCTGATTTCGATGCCGTGCAGCAGCGAGCCGACGCTGGGTGTCGGCCGGTAGCTCGAATCGGTGTGCCACATCCGCGACGAGGAGAGCTGCTTCTGCGACGGCGCCGAGGGCGCCATCAGGCGGTTCTGGTCATCGACATTCGAGACGAGGAAGATTTCCTTTACCCGGTCCGAGCGGAGATGAAGCGACGTCTGGTGGAAGATCTCGGGCTCGCCGAAATGGCGGGTGAAGGCCACGTGCTCCTGGTCTGTAATGCGCTGGTCGGGAAACACCAGGACCAGATGCTTCATCCAGGCATCGCCGATCGCCTGCACTGTCGCATCGTCTAGCGGCTCGCGCATGTCGACACCGCGGACTTCCGCACCGAGGGCGGGGTGACGAGCTGTGACGGTGATGGCCATGACGGTTGCCGATGGTAAACTTCCCCAAACATTGGACAAGGGGCAGGAACATGGATTTCACCGGCAAGGTTGCCTTGATCACCGGCGGCGGCAACGGCATCGGCCGGGCCGCCTCGATAGGCTTCGCGCGGCACGGCGCCAAGGTCGTGGTGGTCGACCGCGACGCGTCGGCAGCGGAGGCGACGGCGGGCATCATCCGCCAGAACGGCGGCGAGGCCGCAGCGGTCACCGCCGACGTCACCAAATCCGACGACGTCAAAGCCTACGTGAAGGCGGCGATCGACAAATTCGGGCGGATCGACTGCTTCTTCAACAACGCCGGCATCGAGGGGAAACTGGCACCGACGGCGGAATATGACGAGGCGATGTTCGATGCCGTGATCGGCGTCAATGTGAAGGGCGTGTTCCTGGGGCTGCGTCACGTCCTGCCGGAGATGATCCGCCAGGGCAGCGGCGCCGTGGTCAACACCGCCTCGGTCGCCGGCCTGGTCGGCTCGCCCGGCATGCCCGCCTATGTCGCATCCAAGCATGCCGTGATCGGCCTCACCAAAGTCGCCGCCGGCGATGTCGGGCGCCAGGGCATACGGGTGAACGCGGTGTGCCCCGGGCCGGTCGACACGCGCATGATCCATGCGCTGGAGAAGCAGATCGATCCCGCCAACCCCGACGCGGTCGGTGCACGCTACCAGGCGGCGCTGCCGAGCGGGCGCTACTCGACGGTGGAGGAAATCGCCAACATGGTGCTGTTCCTGTGCTCGGACCTCGCCGCCAACACGACCGGCGGCCAGTTCGTCGTCGATGGCGGGCGGACGGCGACGGGCGGGGCGGTGACCAACCAGATCACGCGCCCTTGACGCTGGCGGGAGGCCCGGCCCAAATAACGCATCCCTTCGCTGGAGAAACATCATGGCCACGACGCTCGAGCAACTCGGCACCGACATCCGCGCCGCCCTGAAGGCGGATGCCGGACCCGCCGGCAAACAGGCGATCTGCGCGATCGTCTCGAAGGTCCTGCGCGACGAGGCGTTCATCGCCAAGCATCTGACCGCCGAACAGTGCAAGCCGCGCAAGGTGCTCTACGAGGATCCCGAGCTGGGCTTCTGCATCTGCGGCCATGTCTACGAGAAGCCGGCGCACGGCGCGCCGCACGATCACGGCCCGAGCTGGGCGATCTATGGCCTGGCGGTCGGCGACACCGAGATGACCGACTGGCGCATCGTGAAGAAGGGCGACGGCGAGGCCCCTACCCTGGTGACGGCGGAGAAGTCCTACGTGATGCGGCCGGGCGATGCCCATTTCTACGACGTCGGCGTCGTCCACTCGCCCAAGCGCGACGGACTCACCAAGCTGGTGCGCATCGAGGGTTCCAACCTCGACCACATCAAGCGTTCCAACATCAAGGCCGCCGAGACGGAGACGCAGGCCGCCTGAAACGCCCGCGAAGGGCGGAAAGCGGACAGGATCGATGGCCAGGCTCACCCTGTCCGTCGCGGTCGGCGACTACGACCGCACCCGGCCGCTGATTGACGGAACGGTCCGGATCGACGGCGTCGATCCGATCGTCATGATGCTCAGCCCCGAAGAGATCTTCTTCCGCGCCTTTCGCGATGCACCCTTCGATATCTGCGAGCTCTCCCTCTCGAGCTTCGCCGTCAAGACCGCCGCGGGCGATTGCCCCTATGTCGGCGTCCCGGCCTTTCTGTCGCGCGCGTTCCGCCACACCTCGATCTATGTCGCCAAGGACCGGATCGCCCGGCCGCAGGACCTGAAAGGACGGCGGATCGGCGTTGCCGAATACCAGCTGACCGCCAATGTATGGGCGCGGGCCCTTCTCACCGATCACGGCGTGCTGCCATCCGACGTGATCTGGGTCCGCGGCGGCCTCGAGGAGCCCGGACGCCTCGAGAAGGTGGCCGTGGCCCTGCCGCCGGCCGTTCGGCTCGAAAGCGCGCCCGAGGGCATGACGCTCTCGCGCCTGCTCGCCGACAGCGGGATCGACGGCGTGATCTCGCCGCGCGCACCCTCGGCATTCGAAAACGATCCCAATGTCGGATGGCTGTTCGACAACCCGGTCGCAGCGGCCAAGGACTACTACAAGCGAACCCGGATCTTCCCGATCATGCATCTGGTGGGAGTGCGGCGCGAGCTCGCCGAACGCCACCCCTGGCTGCCGGCGGCCGCCCTGAAAGCCTTCACCGCGGCGAAGGCCGCCGCACTCAGGCATTTGGGCGACACAGCGGCAACGAAGGCGACGCTGCCGTTCGTCGAGGAGCAGTTGCGTGACGCGCGCCAGCTGATGGGGACGGATTTCTGGTCCTATGGTCTCGCCGCCAATCGGCACGTGCTCGATGCCTTTCTCGGCCACCACCACGACCAGGGCCTGTCGTCGCGCCTGCTGCGTGCCGAGGAGTTGTTCCACGCTTCGACGCACGAGACGGTCAAGGTCTGACGCCGGGGCCGCTCGTGGTTTCTGGACAGGCAGGCCGGACGGGACCAACAGTCCCGTCCGGCTCGTCGGATCAGACTGCGCGGATGAGGCCGAGCTGCGTAAGCGCCGTCACACCGTCGTCGAGGCCGATCTCCTCGGCAACGCGGCCGTTCTCGACACGGAGCACAGTGGTTCCCGTGAAACGCATCTTGCGGCCCGACCCCGCCGGCAGCGCGCCTACGAGAAAGTCGTCGAAGGCAGGGCCGGTGTGCGTGCCGCCGCCGATCCAGCGGCCGACGACATGATCGCCCTCGGCGATGAGATCGGCGGCACCGCCGAAGCTCAGATCGGGAAAGGCCGCGCGGAAGCCGGTCATGAAATTCCGCACATCGTCATGGCCGCGACGCGGCGCATGCAGCGAATATTGCAGAAACATGTCGGGCGCCGCGAGTTCCTCGATCACCTTGGGATTCCAGGGATTGCCCCAGAACTCCGCGAACCATCGTCCGACGATTTGCTTGTTTTCCTGTTCCCTGGACATGACGAACTCCTTCGCATCGTTGTTGCCGTCGACGGCGGTGTAGGCCACGAAGGTTGCGGGGAATATCCGCCTGCGGCCCCGAATTTGAGTAGACTGGCGCCGCAGACGAACCTGACGCGTGATGGGAGAACGTCATGAGCGATGTCGCCGAACTTCCTCCTCCCGGTGTTGTGCTCGTCGAGGACAACGAGGCCGGGCCGTTCGCCGAGACCGTGCGCAGCGGCGCGCACGTGCTGCCGGCCGACGAGCCGGCCGCGAATGGCGGCAACGACACGGGCCCCGACCCCTACGGCTATCTGCTCGCGGCACTGGGCGCTTGCACGGCGATGACGCTGCGCATGTACGCGCGTCAGAAGAAGTGGCCACTGCAGAAGGTCAGGGTGGTGCTGAAGCACGACAAAATCTACGCGACCGACTGTGCGGCCTGCGAGACCAAGGAAGGCAAGGTCGACCGGATCGAACGGTGGATCGAGCTCGACGGCCCGCTCGGCGACGAACAGAAAAAGCGACTTCTGGAGATCGCCGATCGTTGCCCGGTGCACCGCACCCTGACCTCGGAGATCGTGATCACGACGCGGCTCGAAGGCGCGAACTGACGCCCGGGTGCCCTACTCCAGCACCTTGGGCGGCTTGTAGAGCGGGAAGCCGTTGAATGGCTTCGACCGGTCGTGGTCGGGCACCTCGTAGAAGCTCGACTTGCCATAATTGTGCAGGCCACCGTCGACGCGAAGCGAGATGCCGGTCACATAGGCCGCGGCATCGCTCAGCAGATAGACGATGGCGCCGGCGATCTCCGATTCGGTGCCGTGGCGCTTCATCGGGATGCGGCCCTTGACGTTGCGCAGCACGTCGTGCGCGCGCTCCGGGTAGCGATCCAGGCCCGAGGAGGCGATGAAGCCCGGGATGACGGAATTGATTCGCACGCCCGCATGCGCCCATTCGACAGAGGCGGTGTAGGTGAAGTTGGTCTGGCCGGCGCGCGCCGCGCCGTTGTGGCCCATGCCGGGATTGCCGAGCTCGAAGTCGGCGCCGACGTTCACGATGGCGCCACCGTTCTTCTCCATCCAGCCAAGATAGACGGCCTTGGACACCAGGAAAGTGGCGGTCATGTTGTTGGCGACGACGGCATTCCAGCCATTGAGCGAGATATCCTTGAGCTGGGCAGGAAATTGCCCACCGGCGTTGTTCACCAGCCCGTCGATGCGACCACCCCAGGCCAGCACGCCCGCGATCGCGGCTTTCACCTGGGCCTCGTCACGCAGATCGGCCGAGAAGGTGAAGGTGTCGGGATCGCCGAGCTCTTCCTTCACCTGGTCGAGTTTCTCCTGGGTGCGCCCGATCAGCGCCAGACGTGCGCCGAGCGATCTCAGTTCGTGCGCCGTGCAGCGGCCAAGCCCCGAGCCGCCGCCGGTGACGATGATGGTCTGGCCGGCGAACAGATTGGGGCGAAAGATGGAATTGTAGGGCATTTGACGTGCTAGACGCCCGGTTCGTCGCGCACGGTGCGGCGGCCAAGGTAGCGCTGCAGCAGGCGCATGAGGGCGAAGCCAGCCTGCAGGGTGATGCCGAAAAAAAGGATGCCGACGGCGAACAGGACGAGCTTGTCACCGAGCGAGGGAAGCAGCACGGCCTCGCGCAGGATCACCGCAATGCCCTCGGTAACGCCGATCGCGGCGCCGGCGCTGGACGACATCACCAGCACGAAGAAGGCGCGCGTGATGTTGGGCAGGAATTGCAGCGCGCCCAGCGGCGAGCCGGCGCGCAACTGCTTCAGCGCCTCGGCGCCGTTATCGGCCACGTAGGACGCCGAATAGGGCACCAGCGACAGCGCCACCGTCATGATGCCGGAGGGCGCAACGCCCACGCCAAAGAGAGCGGCGTCCCTCGGGATGATGTTCAGCAGGAAGAACATGACGACGAAGGTGGGTGCCGCGCGCATCAGGCCGATCAGCGACGTGGCAACGGCGCCCAGGGCGCCGCCACTCAGCCGCATCAGGCCCAGCAATGCCCCCAGCGCCAGACCGACCACCAATGCGATGGCCGCGATCTCGAAATTGACCACCATGCCCGCGAGGAGATCGGGGAAGAAGTCGGCGGAGAACTGCTTGCCGATCATGTCACGGCCTGCCGGCGCTCGAGCCAAAACCTCAACTTGCCGCAGAACCAGACGACGATCACAACCACGACAACGTAAAAGATGAGGAGCAGCGAATAGGTCGTGGCGCGACCGCTGGCAAAGGAGGTGATGTCGGTGAGCGCGCTCAGGAGCTCGGGGGCGCCAATGAAGCTCGCGATCGGCGTACCCTTGGCGGCGTTGATGAGAAACGACACGATCTGCGTCGCCGAGCGGCTGACGGCGCGGCCGAGCAATTCCCGGGTCGGAATCCCCCCCGCCCCCTGCACGCTGCCGCGCTCGGCCCGCAGCGTGTGCATCGCCTCGGCGATGGCCTGGCCGGCATTGCTGCCGTTCATCAGGCCGAGCGCCACAATGGCGGCGCCGATCGCCACGGCCGAGGAATAAGGAAAGAGCGCATGCGCGACGGCGGCGGCGATGACGAGCGTCAACACGACTGGCGAGGACTGCAGCGTGACGGTGATCGCCCGCGCCGGCCAGCGCAGCAGGATCGAACGCGAACTCTGCACGGCACCCAGCACCAGGGCGAACAGCAGCGTGGCCGCGAGCGCACCCGCGACCAGGATGAGCGAGTTCACGATGCCGTCCTTGAACAGCGACCAGGCTGGCATCGTCTTCAGCATCGGCAGCGAAAGCTCGATGCCGGTCACTGTCTTGGTCCATTTCTCGAAGGCCACGACGCGGCCCACGAAGGGCGTCGGCTCGAGATCGGCATTGAGCGCGGGCAGAACGCAGGCGGGATTTTCGCTGCCAGTCTCTGTATTGCACTCGGGTCGCTTCCAGACCGCCTGCTGGCGTTCGAGAAAGCCCAGGCTGACGCGGTTGGCCCGGGCGATCTCGAGGAAAACGCCGTCGCGATGGAAGATCTGGCTCATCAGGTCGAGCGCCCGCGCGAGACGCTCGCTGCTGGCAATGCGGGCCACGGCCATGCCCCAAGGCACCTGGGCGAAACCGAACTTCCTTTCGAAGCGTGCCGCGAAATCCGACTCGATGAAGTAGTAGTCGAAGAAAGAGTCGTCCTGAGCGGCTAGCGCGCAGGTCTCGTCCCGGAGCTGGCCGGGCAGCACGCCCGCCTCGTCGAACAGCATCAGGCGGGCATTGTGCGAGACGATCTGGGCGTTCGAGCCGTTGCCGATGGTGACGCAGACGGTGCGACCGGCGATGTCCGGCCAATCCTTCACGGCGAGCGCACGGGGGCCGACCATGATCGTCTCTGACTGGTAGTAGTGCGGGCGGATGAAGCGAACCTGACCGTCGCGCTGCGTGTTGTGCCCCATGGTCGCGAGGATGACGTCGATGCGGTCCTCGGCGAGCAACGGGATGCGGCTGGCGGCATTGACGCGGACGAAGACGGGCTCGACGCCCAGCCGCTTGGCCAGCGCGCGCGCCACGTCGACGTCGTAGCCGCTGCGGACCTCGCCTTCGCGCGTACCAAACAGCGGATAGTATTCGCGAACGCCGGGGCGGATGCGGCTCTCGCAGAAGATGCGAACGAGCCGGTCGAGATTGGCCGCCGTGCAGGCGGCAGGCGCCGCGGCATCGGCGCGCGCGTCCTCGATCAGCTTGGCGAGCGCGGCATCGGGCGTCTCAGCCGCGGCCGGCAGCGCCGCAAACGCAGCCGCAATGGCGAAAAGCAGGGCTCGCCACGCCCGCATGTCAGCCCGTGACTCCGGCAGCGATTTCAACGATGTGGAGTTCGCCGAAAGTATAGGGCCCGTAGCGATGGATGGTCCGCCCATCCTCGGCACGCAGGACGTCCGGGGTCATGCGGGCGATCTTTTCGGGCGAGATATAGACCAGGGTCGTGAGCGCGATCCTGATCGAAAGCCCGCTTCGCATCAAAAGCTCGCGCGACCGCGCGAGGTCGTCGAAGGCGTTGTGGGTGATGACGGCCCGGCCGCCAGGGGCGAGGTGCTTGGCAAGGCCCACGAGGAAGGGATCGAGCAGGCGGCGTCCATCGGCGCCGCCGGCGCTCCAGGTCGGCAAGCGACCGGCAAACTCGACCGGCTCCATCGGGAAATGCGGAAGATTGGCGACGATCAGGTCGAAGCGGCGGCCGGCAACGGGCTGCCACATGTCGCCCCGGTGCAATTCGAGAGTGGCGCCGTGGCCGAGTTCGTGCAGCAACCGCGTGCTGGCCGCGACGGCATCCTGCTCGATGTCGACACCACAAAGCGAGGCCGCGCCCATTGCGCCCAGCGCCGCGAGCACGACGCCGCTGCCACAGCCGATCTCGAGCACGCGGGCGCCGAGGATGCCGGCTGCCTCGGCACGCAGGGCGTGGATGAGCGCCGAAGTGTATTCGCTGGGACGCAGCGCCGGTACCACCGTGGGGACGGTTGGAGGCGTGGCTGAGCTAGAGTCGAGCAAGGGGGCCTCTCCGCACGCCGTCGGTACTTGCCACGGCCGCGAGCCGCCTCGCCATTTCGGAGGCGACCGGATCGCCGGGATACTCGGCGAGGATCGCGCGGTAACGATCGAGGGCCAGCGCGTTGTCCTGGGCCACGAGCGCCTCGTAGGCGGTGCGCGTCAGCTTGCACAGCCTGACCGTCGCCGCGTCGGGCTCGAACTCGGAGCCCAGCCCGTAGCCGCCCATCACCTCATAGATCGGAATCATCGCCCGGCGGCCCTTGACGGCGACATCGTCGATCGGCCGGACGCATAGCCGGTCACCAGCCTCCTTGAAGACGGAATGGCTGATGCAGATGCGTGTGCCGTATTCCTTGTTGATGCCCTCGAGGCGCGCCGCGACGTTCACGCCATCGCCCATCACCGTGTAGCTCATCCGCTCCTTGGAGCCGATGTTGCCCACCAGGACGGCGTCGCTGTGGATGCCGATGCGGATGTTGAGCGGCTTCAGCCCGTCTGCCTGCCACTGCGCATTGAGCCCCTCCATGCCGCGCCGGATGCGAAGCGCGGCAAAGCAGGCGCGCGCGGCATGATCGTCGAGCAGCGCCGGCGCGCCCCAGAAGGCCATGACGCCGTCGCCGATGAACTTGTCGATGGTGCCCGCTTCCTCGTTCACGGCCTTGGTGACGACCGCCAGGTAAGCCGAGACGCGCAGCAGCAGCTCCTGCGACGGCACCTCCTCGGACAGCGAGGAGAAGGCCTCGAGGTCCGAGAAGAAGATGGTCAGGAACCGGCTGTGCCCACCCAGCTCCAGCTTCTGGTCCGATTCGAGAAGCTGCTTGACCAGGCCCACCGGCACGAAGGCGGCAAACGACTTCACCGCGGCATCGAGCGTGTCGATCGCGCGCGACAGGACGGCAACCTCGCGGATCGGCGATTCCAGCGGCGGCAGGCTCTCGCCTTCGAGATCCTGGATGCGGATCACTTTGTGGGCGAGCTTCTCGAGCGGCGCCGAGATCACGCTCGACAGGAAGTAGATGATGCAGACCTGGAGCACGATCGCGACCACCCCGAAAAGGAAGAGGCGCTTGTTGTGTTCCTGGAAGGCCTCGGTGAAGTCATCGAGCGGCGTCACGACGAAGAGCTGCCACCTCTTGCCGAAGTCGGCCGGCAGGGTCGTCAGGCTTGCCACGTAGTCCTTGCCGGCGTGGGTGAACGAGAACAGCTTCTCGCTGTCGCGCGGCCGGGCGCTGAAGGCGATCGCCGGCAGGTCGTTGCCGAGCGACGTGATGTGCTGCAGTTCCACACGGCCGTTGTAGTTGGTGTAGGTCTTGATGCGCTCGGAATTGGCAATCACCCGGCCCTGATGGTCGAGGATGTAGCTCAGCGTGCCGGGGCTGATCTTGCGCTCGACGAGATACTCGGACAGTCCGTCGAGAGTGATGTCGGCGGCCGCGACGCCCAGCATCTTGCCGTCATGGAAAATCGGTGCGGCGACCGTGAAGCCGATCAGGCCGAGGGCGGCAAAGACGTCCGGATCGGTAATGACCGGCGTGCCGGCCTGCTGGGTCATCCGGTACCACAGGCGGGCGCGCGGGTCGTAGGCCGTGACCTGCTCGGACTTGCCGACTTCCTTTCGCTGGGCATCGAGGAAGAGGTAGTGGTCGATCGGCGCCGTCCCGCGCGGCACCGCGTCGATCCAGCGATCGGCGTATCGCGCATCGGGTGGCGGCAGCCTGCCCTGGACCTCGACCGTGGGTTCGATCTGGCGCGCCTGCCGGAACGAGCCGTCGGCAAGGCCGACGTACATGCTGACGATCTTGTCGCTGTGCTGGATGATGCTGAAGAGGTACCGGAGCGAGCGGTTGTCGGAATAGAAGTCGGGCTGGTCGGCGCCGACGGCGGCGGCGCTCCGCACCAGCGACTTGATGGGGTCGAAATCATTCTGGATGTTGGCGATGGCGTCGGTGCGAAAGCGCTCGACGAGCTGGTCGGCATTCGAGCGCGCGATCTTCTCGTTCGAGAAGTAGGTGACGGCGACGATCGCGAAGAAAACCGGCACCGTCAGCAGCACGAACAACGTCAGAATGCTCGGTCGCAGGCGCAGGTTTTTCACGAGGTTGTTTTTCATGCGCCGGCTGTTGAGGAAGGTCGAGTACTATAGGTGAAAGAGGATTCAGCGTCCACGCAGACAGCGAGCCGGTTCAGGGCGGCGGACGCCTCAAATGCCAGTCGCTCAACTGCTGATAGGCGTGCCCGGCGGCAAGAATGCCTGCCTCGTCGAAGGCGCGGCCGACGATCTGGAAGCCGGCCGGGACACCATCGCGGGTCATGCCGCCCGGCAAAGTGAGCGTCGGATGACCACTCAGGTCGAAGGGTGCCGTGTAGCGCAGGCGCGCCGCCACGCTGTCGGGATCGCGTCCCGCCTTTTGGATCGCCTCGATCGACCATGCCGCCGTGCCCATCACCGGCACCAGCAGGAGATCGACCGACGACATCAGGCTGTTGAGCTCGCCGGCGAGTGCCGCGCGTCGCAACTGCAGCTTCGCGAGATCGGTGGCGGAGAGCTTGCGGCCCGTGTCGAGCAGTCCGGCGAGCACTGGGCCATATTCCTTCGCACGGGCGGGATAGGTCGCCTCGTGGGCGACGGCAGCCTCGACGGCGCAGAGCGGCACCCAGTCGTAGCCGGCCTGGTCGAACGACGCCGGCAGCTTCACGTCGACGACACTGGCGCCCGCCTGTTTCAGGGCCTCGGCTGCGCCGTCGAGCGCGCGTTGGGCATCGCCATCGATTCCGTGCAGGTTGGTCGGCACACCGATGCGGCGACCACGCACGCCGCCACCGATCGACCCGGCATAGTCGGGCACCGGCAGGCTCACTGACGTCGGATCGTCGGCATCGGGGCCTGCGATCACGCCCAGGACGAGGGCGGCGTCGAGGGCGCTTCGTGTCATCGGCCCGATATGGTCGAGCGATTCGGCGAGTGCAAAAACGCCGGCGCGGCTCACTCGGCCCCAGGTCGGCTTCAGGCCGGTGAGACCATTCATGGTCGAGGGAAACCGGATCGAACCCCCGGTATCGGATCCGAGCGAAGCGAAGCAAAGCCCCGCGGCGGTGGCCGCCCCCGAGCCCGACGACGACGAGCCGGTCCAGTAGGCCGCGTTCCACGGATTGAGCGGCGCGGGAATGTCGGGATGGTGGGCACCGTAGGCGCCTTCGGTCATCTGCAGCTTGCCCAGGATCACCGCGCCGGCCGCCTTGAGGCGCGCCACCACCGTCGCGTCCTTGGCCGGCACGTTCTTGCGATGGATCGGCATGCCGGCGGCCGTGGCGACACCGGCGGTGTTGCAAAGATCCTTCACGGCGATCGGCACGCCATGCAGCACCCCGCGCGACGTGCCGGCGGCGGTCTCGGCATCGAGGCGTGCGGCGTCGGCCAGCGCGCGCTCCGTCGTCAGCGTGGCGTAGGCCTTGAGCTTGGGGTCGAGCTTTTCGATGCGACCGAGGATCGACCTGGTCGCCTCGACCGAGGAAAGCTTGCGCTCCTTCAGGCGCCGCGCGACCTCGTCGAGCGACAGATAATGAAAATCTTCCGGCATGCCCGTTCCCTTACAGCGTCCTGTCCATGATCTGGATATGTTCGCCGCGATAGTCGCGCCGCTCGAGCGGTCGCCAGCCGAGGCCTGCGTAGAGATCGGGCGCGGTGGAGGTGAAAAGATAGAGCCGCGAGTAGCCCAGCCGACGCGCGGCGTCCTCGACGGTGCGCACCAGGGCCGACGCGATGCCCTTCTTGCGATGCTCCGACGGCACGAAGACGCTCGCCAGCCAGGGATTGCGCGGGTCGCCCTCGAGATCGTCGAAAATGAGCGAGGCGGTGCCGACGATGCCGCCGGCCCCAGCGCCGGAGTCATCGAGGGCGACGAAGGCAACCGGCACACGATCGAGGTTCATCTTGCCCTCGATCCGGATGACGCGTTGCTTCAGCGTCTCCCCGGGATTGAGATGGCCCCACTCGGCGAAACCCCAGGCCGCGACCTGGGCGGCGAGATCGGGGCGCTCGACGAGAGGAGCGATGGTCACCGTCACATCGTTGCCCCGATCTTCCACGGCTCGAATTCGTCGTCGCCGATGCCCAGCACCTCCGACTTCGTCTTTTGCCCTGACGCGGTGGCGAGGATCAGCTCGAAGATGCGCCGGCCGTTCTCCTGGATCGTCTCCTCGCCGTCGACGATCGTGCCGCAGTTGATGTCCATGTCGTCGGTCATGCGCCGGTAGAGCGAGGTGTTGGTCGCGAGCTTGAGCGACGGCGTGGGTTTGCAGCCGAACACGCTGCCGCGGCCTGTGGTGAAACACAGCACGTTGGCGCCGCCCGCCACCTGGCCGGTCGCCGAGACCGGGTCGTAGCCCGGCGAGTCCATATAGACGAAGCCCTTGGCCGTGATCGGCTCGGCGTACTTATAGACATCGACCAGGTTGGTGGTGCCGCCCTTGGCGACCGCGCCCAGCGACTTCTCGAGGATGGTGGTGAGGCCGCCTGCCTTGTTGCCGGGCGAGGGATTGTTGTTCATCTCGCCGCCCGTCCTGGCGCAGTGGTCCTCCCACCACTTGATGCGCTCGACGATCTTCTCGCCGACCTCGCGGCTCACCGCACGCCGCGTCAGCAGATGCTCGGCACCGTAGATCTCGGGCGTCTCCGACAGCACCGCCGAGCCGCCGTTGCGCACCAGCAGGTCGACCGCCGCGCCCAGCGCCGGATTGGCCGAGATGCCGGAGTAACCGTCCGAGCCGCCGCATTGCAGCGCCAGGATCAGCTCGCTGGCCGGGATCGCCTCACGCTTCACGTTATTCGCCTCGGGCAGCAGCTCCTTCAGGAAACCCACGGCGCGCATCACCGTCTTGCTGACGCCGCCTTCGTCCTGGATCGCCATCGGGATCAGCTTCGGGCCTTCCTTGAGACCCTCGGCGTTCATCAGGCCGGAAATCTGGTTGGTCTCGCAGCCCAGCCCCAGCACGACGACGGCCGCCATGTTGGGATGGCGCGTGTAACCCGCCAGGGTGCGGCGCAGCACATCCATCTCGAGGCCTGAAGCTGCCATGCCGCAGCCGCCGCCATGGGTCAGCGGCACCACACCGTCGATGTTGGGGAATTGGGCGAGCAAGGGCTCGATGTGACGCGCGATCATGCGGCTCGTAGCGGCCGAGCAATTAACGGTGGTGACGATGCCGAGGTAGTTGCGTGTGGCGGCGCGGCCATCGGTGCGGCGGTAGCCCCGGAAAGTCGCCGGCGGCACGAGGTAGTCGGTCGGGTGCGCGTCGGCGCAGAAGGCGTAGTCGCGCTCGAAGTCGCCCATGACGCAGTTGTGGGTGTGGATGTGGGCGCCCGGCGCCATGTCCTCGGTGGCGAAGCCGATGATCTGGTTGTACTTGCGCAGCGCCTCGCCCTTCTTGACCGCGCGGGTCAGGATCTTGTGGCCGGGCGGCACGCGCGTGGCGGCCGCCACCTCGCCCTCGACCCTGGTGCCGGGAAGGATATCCATGCGCGCCACGATGACGTTGTCGCCGGGATGCAGGCGGATGGTGAGCGGTGCGGTCATGATGATCTCCTACGCCGCACGCCTGGCGCGGATGTTGTCGACAGCGGCAAAAAGTTTCACGCACTCGGCCTCGGACAGCGAGCGCAGCGGCGCGCGCATGCGCGACCAGGCCACCGGATCGTTGCGCCGGTGACCGACCAGCGCCTTGCAGGCAGCGGTGAAGGCGAAGGGCACGAGCTCGGCGATGATTTCGGCGATGCGTGGCTCCTCGATGCCGGCGACCGGCGCTTGCATCAGGTCGGGCGCGATGTTGGCGAGACCGCAGATCGTGCCCGAGGCGCCGAGCTTCATCGCCCTGGCGAGGAGCCGCTCGTCGCCGATCAGGATGTGCAGGTCGGCGTGGTGCTCGAGCAGCGCCTGGCTGTTGGCCCAGTCGCCCGACGAATCCTTCACGCCGGTGACCTGCCTGGGAAAGGCCTTCTTGAGCCGGTCGATCAACGCGACCGAGAGCCCGACCGAGGTCACCTGCGGGATGTGATAGAGGATGACGTTGCTGGCCTTGGGCCCGAGCCCCGTCAGCACCGCGGCGAACCAGTCGAACAGCCCCTCGTCGCCCGCTCCCTTGAAATAGAACGGCGGCGCCAGCAGGAAGCTGGGACACCCCAGCATCAACCCCGCGCGGCCCTGGGCGATCGCGTCCTCGACCGAAGAGGCGGCAATGCCGACCACGAGCTGCGTCGCGGGATCGATGCCCGCCCCGACAAGAGCCCCCAGCGCGCGCTGGCGTTCGTTGAGCCCGAGCGAGGCGCCCTCGCCCGTGGTACCGAACACGGTGAGGCTCGCACAGCCGTCGGCCAGCGACTGGCGGCCGTGCGCCACGAGGCGCGGCAGGTCGATCAGCCACTCACCGGTGAAGGGTGTGGCGAGGGCGACCGAGAGGCCGAAGCGGCGGCTGCGAAGCGGCACGATTGACTTTCCTTCCCGTTATTTCTTGGCCCGGATGATAGCGGCTCAGGTGCCGACCAGCAGCAAAATCACGCCGGCCACGCTCACCACGATGCCCAGCAGCCCGACCGCATGGAGCTGCTCGCCGCGCAGGAAGAAGAAGCTCAGCACCACGGCGAACAGCGGGAACAGCGCCACCAGCGGCGCCACCAGGGCGATCGAGCCCAGCCCCAGCGCGGCATAGAGAAGGAACGTCGCCGTGCCGTTGGCGAAGCCCACGGCCAGGAACCAGCGCACGCCCGCCGGATGGCCCGGCCCGGCGCGCCACGCCCGGCGTCCGACCAGCGACAGGATCACGACCGTCGACATGGTGTAGCCGATCGCCGCGGCGGCCAGCGGCTCGTGCCACAGCGCGAGGCCGGTCTTGATCGCGGGCTGGATCGAGCCGCGCACCAGCGCCGCCGCCAGCGGCAGGCCAAGGACCCAGACCGACCAGGTCCGGCCGCCCGCACCCCCACGCAAAGCCAGGAGCGCCACGCCGCCCACGACCATGGCCAAGCCCGCCACCTGCCCCGGCCCCAGGCGCTCACCCAGGAACAGCACGGCGCCCAGCACGGCGAACACGGGCGTCACGTTGCCCACGGCGCCCGACACCGCGGGGCCGAGCTTCTCGTTGGAGCGCACCGCCAGGATCGAGACGGCGACGGGAAAGATGCAGCCCACGGCGGCAAAGATCAGGGCTGCTTCCAGGCTGAAGCCCCGCCAGTCGACGAACACGACGGACAACCCCCACGCCACCACCAGCGCCCCGCCGATCGAATAGAGCGGCGAGCGCCACGACGGCATGGTCCGCAAGCCGTACTGGGTCAGGATCAGGGCCAGCGCAAAGCAGAAGGCCGCGGCAAGCGCCAGCAGGACCGGGGCGAGGTTGGCAGCGCCGCTCATCGTCTGCTAGAAGCGCCCGCTTCCGCAGCGGAGAGAAGAATGGACACGCTCACCTACTGGAACGGCACGTGGCACGAGGGCAACCCCGCGATCCTGGGCCCGCGCGACCACGCCATGTGGCTGGGCTCCATCGTATTCGACGGCGGCCGCGCCTTCGAGGGCTGCGGCCCCGACCTCGACCTCCATGCGGAACGCGCCGTGCGCTCGGCCCGCGCGCTGGGCCTGAACCCCAAGCAATCACCCGAAGAGATCCTGAAGCTGATGCACGAGAGCGTGCGCCGCTTCGGCCCCAAGGCAGAACTTTATGTCCGGCCGATGTTCTGGGCCGGCAAGGGCGGCCAGGGCCCGATCTCGGTCGATCCCGACTCGTGCCAGTTCCTCCTCTGCACCTATCTCTCGCCGATGCGCGCCGGCACGCCGCTGACCCTCGGCCTCTGCCGCAGCATCCGCCGGCCGACGCCCGAGAGCGCGCCGACCGACGCCAAGGCAAGCTGCCTCTATCCCAACTCCTCCCGCGGCGTGGCCGAGATGCTGAAGCGCGGCTTCGGCAACGGCATCGTGCTCGACGCCATCGGCAACGTGGCCGAGACCTGCAGTTCCAACGTGTTCCTGGCCCGAAACGGCATCGTCGCCACGCCGGTGCCCAACGGCTCCTTCCTGGCCGGCATCACGCGCAACCGCACGGTGAAGCTGCTGCGCACCGCCGGCATCACCGTCGAGGAGCGGACCGTCACGACCGCCGAGCTCGACGAGGCCGACGAGATCTTCACCACCGGCAATGCCGGCAAGGTGCAGCCGGTCAGCCGCTACGAGGACCGCGACCTGCAGCCCGGCCCGATCGCCGCCCGCGCGCATGAGCTTTATATGGCGTTTGCGCGGACGCAGCGGATCATCTGAGACCAGGCAACGGCACACGAAACGTGCCGCGAAAGATCGCCAGCCGTGCCGCTGCCTGTGCCGCTGCCGGCAAATCGCCGAGCGCGATCAACGATTTGGCAGAAGGTGCGGCACAGCGCCGACGAGCTCGCGAAGCAGGTCCGAACCGCGGCGTTGTTCCACATCGGCTTCAGCATTCCGCGCGTGCGGCCGTGTCGCCGGTGAACACGGCGATCTCGTCCATCACCTGGTCGGCCATGTGATCCCACGAGTCGGGATCCTCGGCCAGCCAGTCCGCCATGCCGCGGCCGCGGGCTTCCTGCTCGGCCGCGACGAGTTCCTCGGGTAGCCGCAGACCGCGCAGCCGATACTCGGCCTCGAGATCGAACATGCGGACGAGATCCTCGTCGTCGCCGATGTCGGCCGCGCGCGTTCCCTTCATCATCCCAAGCTGGTAACAGATCAGCGACAAACCCCGAGCATCCTGCTCTCGCGGGAGGAAGCCATGGCAACCCCATTCGACCTCGTGGTGCGCGGCGGCACCGTGATCGACGGCACCGGCAGCGAGCCGCGCGAGGCCGACATCGCGGTGAAGGACGGCCGCATCGCCGCCGTGGGCAAAGTCGCCGGCGCCGGCCGCGAGGAGATCGGCGCCACGGGCCTCGCCGTCACGCCGGGCTTCGTCGACATCCACACGCATTATGACGGGCAGGCGACCTGGGACGATCGCTTCACGCCCTCGTCCGGCCATGGCGTGACCACGGTGCTGATGGGCAATTGCGGCGTCGGCTTCGCGCCCTGCCGGCCCGAGGACCGCGACACGCTGATCAAGGTCATGGAGGGCGTCGAAGACATCCCCGAGATCGTGATGCGCGAAGGCGTGCCGTGGAACTGGCAGAGCTTCCCCGACTATCTCGACGCGCTGGCCGCGAGACGCTGCGACATCGATTTCGCGACGCAAGTGCCGCACGCGCCGCTCCGCGTCTTCGTGATGGGCCAGCGCGGCGTCGAGCGCGAGCCCGCGACGGCGCAGGATATGGCGGCGATGAGCGCGCTCGTCGAGGAGGGCTTGAATGCGGGAGCGCTCGGCTTCTCGACCTCACGCTCGCTGTTCCACCGCACCTCCGAGGGCGCGCTCACGCCCACCATCACCGCGGCGGAAGAGGAACTGACGGCGATCGCGCGCGGCCTCGGCCGGGCCGGCAAGGGCGTGATCCAGCTGCTCGACGACTTCGCCGACACGACGACCGAGGGTTCGACCGAGTTCGCCATGCTGCGCCGCCTGGTCGAGGCCTCGGGCCGGCCGCTCTCCTTCACCCTGCTCGACATCTCGATCTATCCCAACCGCTGGCAGACGCTGCTGCGCGAGATCGATCGCGCCAACCGCGACGGGCTGGCGATCCGCGGCCAGGTGGCGGCGCGGCCGGTGGCGCTGCTCTACGGGCTGGAACTGTCCTTCCATCCTTTCTCGACCTGCCCGAGCTATCGCGCGGTCGAGGGGCTGCCGCTCGAGGCGAAGCTGGCGCGGCTGCGCGAGCCGGCGCTGAAGGCGCGGCTCCTGGCCGAGGAGCCGGTCTATCGCAATCCGCAGATGCTGGCCTTCATGAGGAGCGTCGGGAACATGTTCGTGCTGGGCGATCCGCCGAACTACACGCCGCCGGCCGCGGAGCGGCTGGACGCGCGCGCCGCCAAACTCGGCATCCCGCCGCTCGAGCTCGCCTATGACCTGCTGGTGGGCGGCGACGGCCGCACCATCCTGTTCCATCCCGGCGCCAACTACACCGACTGCTCCGACGCCAACATGGCGGCCATGCTGCGCGATCCCAACACGGTGATCGCGCTGGGCGACGGCGGCGCGCACTACGGTCTGATCTGCGACGCGAGTTATACGACGCACGCGCTGACCTACTGGATGCGCGACCGTCCCGGCGAACGCCTGCCGCTTGGCTGGACGGTGCAGCAGCTCACCGACACACCGGCGCGCGCCGTGGGGCTGGGCGATCGCGGCCGGCTCGCTGTCGGCTACAAGGCCGATCTCAACGTGATCGATCTCGACCGGCTGAAAGTGTCGGCGCCGCATCCGGTGCACAATCTGCCGGGCGGCGGCCGGCGGCTGGAACAAAAGGCCGAAGGCTATCGCGCCACGGTCGTGGGCGGCGAGATCACGTATCGCGACGGCACCTTCACCGGCGCCCTGCCCGGCCGGCTGGTGCGCGGGGCGCGGTAACTCGTTCTCCTCCCCTTGCGCAGCAGGGGAGGTATTGGCCTCATAGGCTGACGGAGGGGTAATGAATCTCCACTGGAGCTTCTTACCCCGCCGTCGTCGTAAGACGACGATACCTCCTCTTCGCGAAATCCGCGAACAGGGGGATCGAGCCGGCCGGTCTCCTTTACGCTGCTCGACATCTCGCTCTACCTTGATCGCTGACGGACCCTGCCGCGCGAAGTCGAGCGTGCCAATCGCGACGGACCGCCGATCCGCGGGCGGGTGTCGGCTTCACTGATCATACGGCCGTCCTATTCAGGTGCGGCTGGAATTTGAATCTGGACCTTGGTCTCGGCCAGTGTCCCAGGAAGCAAAGCCGCCGCAACGACATTATCGATATAGAGCTGATAGGTTTTTCTACTCAATCCCATCGCTCGTCCAGCGGCAGTGGCAGCTGGATCCGAGAATAGGTCGGACCGCCATATCAGCCGAGTGTAGAGCGCCGGCAACAATCTCGACGAGCTACGAATCCCTAAACTGCCTATGATCACAAAGGTGGAAACTACTCCCATAGAAAATGCTGTTATCGGACCGAAGGTGCCCAACAGATCTCCACGGCCTACTGAAGTATATGCTTCGTAAACAGCGAAAAATGCACCCAAGGATAATCCCGCGCCAAATGTCCAAAAGTACATCTGCGTTAGTCGATCGCGGACTTCTCGATTGGTATCAGCTCCTCCAAAAATAAGGGCCACGAAGCGATCACTTTCGCTTTCCAACCGCTGTGCGTCCCCAACGCGGAAATACTTCCTAAAGATCGAAACGACGCTCAAAGGGGCTCCCACAACTTCGAATACTAACCTCGAATTGAGCCACATCGCGTGCCCTCCCAACCAGGATGATGAGAGACTCAAGTTCGCGAATACGTCCGGTTCTCTCAGATCGCTCGACCGATCCCCAACGACCGCGATATCTCGAACAAATGATAGAACGACCCGTTGAGCCAGAACGTCCGTCATGCGAAGGGCGCGCCACAATACCGAGAGAGCATGGTGTTCTCTTAGCCCCCTGCAACAATCGCATTAGCCGCTAGGGCTTCGGCAAAAGACTTGTGAGAAAACTTGTAGTGGTCGGCTCTCGCTGGGTCCAATTCGAGAACACCATGCGTCCTTACTGCATGTGCGCATGACTCGATTCTTTTCTCAAGATCAGGAATGCGTTCCGACAAAGGCAATCCCACCGAGCCGCCATCGTGGGTCGTCAACCCAAACCAAGACTCCGGTGCTCGCTCTATAAGTTCGGCGATGGTCTTCCGATACTCAACGGCTGACAGGCTATTGCTTCGCCCGCCACTTAGGGCTGCGATCGCACACCCGCTAACAAAGTAGTCAAGTTCTGACCGTCGCAAAGGAATGAATCTCGCCGCTTGCTGTGCGTGGGAAATGTCCGTCACCTGCTTGTCGACTTGACGATCTAGAGAGTAAGAAATGAAGTCCAATATGACATTTGCCGAGTAGACTGTATCACTATCAATTCTGAGAAGGCCGAGGTGCCAAAGACGTGAGACTTGAAAAAGAAAGCTAGGCCTTCGAACCAGTGACAGCAATTCGGCCTGCGCTGTAACTGCTTTGATAAATTCGCGGAGGCGATATGGCTCCATCCATCTCAAGGCAATCTTCATTTGATCCAGATCAAATGGCTGTATTCTTAGTGCCTGGCAATATGCGCCTGACGCGCTAGCTTCACCGACGCGCAGGGCATTCTTTAACTCTTCATCGTCCAAGAAAAAATTCGGCCGGCCCGTAAACAAAACTTTCCCAGTGGGGCAGGCGAATCGCCATAACATTGAAAAGTGATCAATCCGATCAGCGTGGTCGGAAACATTGGCCATCTCATCAAAGGCATCAAATATAAGAAGCGTCCTGCCTGCTCGATGCAACGCCAATAATGCTCGCCCGTTGAGGCCAAACCGACCGCCCCAAGCGCTCAACAATTCCTCTGGGCTAGATGTCTTCGGACTCTGGCCAGTGAGCCGAACTAGAATTGGCAAGCGGCCACCGGTTGCTCTCGCAAATGCCTCATCAAACAGCATTCGATATGTCAGCGCTAAGACTGCCGTGCTCTTCCCCTGTCCATAATCACCGAGCAAGGCGATCTGTCGATTTTGATCGCCTTCTATCCAAGTGGTGATGTGCGCCTCGAACTGTTCAACGACATCGCTTTCGCGGATCTGACCAGATAAGGCCAGCGTCACGGTGCGTATAGATGCTGGAGCAAATATTTTCTTTGCCGGGAAGGATGCGTTCGGAAGATCCTGTTCGGCGAATTGCCGGGCAATTTCTCGACGATATTGTGCAAGAGGGAGCGCGCGAGAAATCAAATCATCAAACTTAATAATTTCTACGTCAGGTGACATCGAAATCAAATCCGTCTGAATTTGCTCTCGGCCCGCGTCGTTATCGATAACTAGCACTAACCTCGGTAATCTCGCCGCCTTCGCTCCGTGGTGGAATTGCTCTCGCAATCGCAGTGAATTCCATTCACTTTGGTCAACACAACACACAATCCAAAATGGTTGATCTAAAGCTGCGTTTGTTCCACGCCATGTCCTCGTCTCCGCTGTCCATGCGTTTCGTTCAACAAGCAATTCAGGCCATGCTGCTTGGGCAAGATCCAGAACTTGCTCATGAAAAGGAAGGTCAATTAGTGGAGATGCTAAGCGTATTCCATCCAATACCTTTCGCCGCTCAACGAACAGCGGATCCCGCGGAGCACGGCGGATCATTCTAAATGACTCAGTTAGTCCATCAGACAAAAAAGAGGTCTGCTCGCCGCGAAGGCGTGCTTCTGCGCCGGATTGAGTAAGCTGCCCATTCCAGGACCGAGCCCAATGCGAGGCGAGCGCCATGAAGCCCAGCACAAAGCCTACCCCTAAGGCCTTATCACTGAAAGATGCAGGCTCGACTGGGAGGCCAAGATATCGAAGCAACGGCTCCCATGGAGAAACATTGAACAAGACGAACAGCGACGACGTGGCCAACAGGCAACACGCTAAGAACGCATAGAAGCTAAAGCGCTTCTCAGTGTAGGTGTTTCGCTTTATGTGAACATACGCCGCGAAGGCCGCAAGAAGAACACCCAACACCAGCGCCAAAAGGGCAATGAATTGCAACCCAAGCGATTGATACCAAGACATTTTGGCGCCCCCCCAAGGGGACGGTAACCAAAGAGTTCAGGGTTAGTCTACGTGAGATTGAGCCTTAGTATGAAAATTCAACTTCGAGCTACCTCAGCGCAAACCCCTCATACCCGTTGGCCGCAATCTCCTCGCACTTCTGGCGGTATTTCGGCGCGCCGCCGGCGTAGGCCATGAAGGTGCGCTTGAGGCGGCCGGGGACGTTCTTGTTGACGCCGGTCATCCAGGAATCGACCTGCATGGCGAGCAGCCGCGAGCCGGTGTCGTGGACATGGGCGGTCCACGCCTCCTCCGCCTGCGGCGTCGCCTCGACGCGCGCCAGGCCCTTCTTCCGCATGTGGTCGAGCAGCGTGGTCACGAAATCGACGTTCTGCTCGATGCAGCGCGGGATGTTGCAGAAGGTCGCGGCGTTGTGCGGGCCGACCAGGGTCAGCATGTTGGGGAAGCCTTCTACGTTGAGGCCGAGATAGGTGTGCGGGCCGTCGGCCCATTTCTGCCTGAGCTTCTGGCCGCCGCGGCCGGTGATGTCGATGCGGTCGAAGGCGCCGGTGATGGCGTCGAAGCCGGTGGCGAAGATGACCATGTCGAAGTCGTACTGGGCGTCGCTGGTCTTGATGCCCGTTGCCGTGATGCGCTCGATCGGCCTCTCGCGCAGGTCCACGAGCCTGACGTTGGGCTGGTTATAGACCTCGTAGTAGCCGCTCTCGAGCGGCACGCGCCGCGTGCCGTAGCCGTGGTTGGTCGGGATCAGTCTGTCGGCGATCCTCTGGTCCTTCAGGCGGGCGCGGATTTTCTTGGTCACGAACGCCGTCATCGCGTCGTTGGCATCCTTGTCCATCAGCACGTCGCGGAAGTTGCCCTGCCAGAAGGCGAACCCGGGCAGGGCATAGAGCTTCTCGAAGAAGGCCTCGCGCTCCTCGGGCGTCACCTCGGTCGCGTGGCGCGGGTCGGCGGTGTGGATGAAGCAGCCCCAGTTGTCCCGGCACTGGGCGAAGATCTGGTCGTAGCGGGCGCGGATCTCCTCCATCTCCTCGGGCGCGATCCTGCTGTTGCGCAGCGGCGTGCACCAGTTGGGCGTGCGCTGGAACACGGTGAGATGGCCCACGGTCTTGGCGATCTCGGTGATGGCCTGGACCCCCGAGGCGCCGGTACCGATCACCGCCACGCGCTTGCCGGCGAAGCTGACGGGATGATGCGGCCACAGGCCCGTGTGATAGCACTCGCCCTTGAAATCGCCGGCGCCCTCGATCACCGGCATGGTCGGCGCCGACAGCGGCCCGATGGCGGTGATCAGGAAGCGCGCGCGGGCGCGGCGTCCATCCTCGAAGACCGCTTCCCATTCGCCGGCCGCGTCGTCCCAGCGCGCCGCCTTCACGCGGGCATTGAAGGTGATGTCGCGGCGCAGGTCGAACTTGTCGGCGAGGAAGTTGCAGTAGCGCAGGTTGTCGGGCTGGCCGGAGAAATGCTCGGACCAGCTCCACTCCTTCAGCACCTCGGGCGAGAAGGAGAAGCCGTAGGTCCAGCTCTCCGAATCGAAGCGGCAGCCGGGATAGCGGTTCCAGTACCAGGTGCCGCCGACGTCGGAACCGGCCTCGTAGACGCGGGCCTTGAAGCCCATCTGGCGCAGCTTCAGGAGCTGGTACATGCCCGACAGGCCGGCGCCGATGACGATGGCGTCCCAGCGCTCGGTGGTGGCTTCGGCTGTGTTGGCCATGGCGTCTCTCCTTGAACCCGGCCCCAGTATAGACCCTCGCCGCGCCGGAACATCCGGCGGCAATGCGACCCGTTCGACGTGCGAATGGCGCCCGTCAGCCCCGGTGCCGCTCGTGGCCGTACATGTTGGCCAGGCGCGCGATCAGGAAGGCCACGTACATGACCCCCAGCACCTGCTCGATGATAATCAGCGCGCGCGCCAGCGGCGTGGCCGGCGTGATCTCGCCGAAACCGGTAGAGGTCAGCACGGTGAAGGAAAAATACATCAGGTCCGACCAGTTGAGCCGGCCGTCGGGCCCGTGGGCCACGGCGGCATTGAAGGCCTGCGGCTCGAAGACCTGCAGCAGGCCGAAGAGGCTGGCGAAGGAAAGCGCGATCAGGATGTAGGCGGCGACGGCGCCGAACACCTTGTCGGTGGTGATGGCGCGGCGGTCGAGCACGTAGCGCAGCAGGGCCACGGTGACGGTGCTGATGAAGGCGGCAGTGGCGGCGAGCGCCAGCGGGCGTATCCAGGTTTCGCCGAGGCGATCGGCCACCAGCGCGTCGATGGTCAGGAAGGCGAGCGCCGCCAGACCCCAGACGAACGGCTGGCGGACGCGCAGCGCCCACACCGCCAGGATCAGGATCACGAACAGGCTGGCGGCGAGCGCCGTGGCGCCGACCATCGATCCCGAGAGCAGCGGATTGAGCAGGATGAACAGGCAGAGCACGGCCACCAGCACGCTGCAGCGGTTGCGCCGGGCATAGGCCACGCGGCGGAGCAGACGGCTGCGGATCACTCGGTCTGGGGCGGCAAGGGTTGAGCGTCGAGCCACGCACGGGCGGCGTGGAGTTCACGGAAGATCGCCAGCGGGCGGCGGACCTGGGCCGCGGCGGCGAAGATCTGCGCCTGGGCGAAGCTTTCATCGGAGGCGGCGACGATCGCCACCGGCCCCATCTGGCCGTGCTGGGCGTAGTAGATGACGCGTTCGCCCAGCGCCTTCAGGTTGGCTTCGCTCAGCGCCATGGGCGTGTGGGTGATCTCGAAGATCTTGGCGTAGGCCATGGCGCCGTCGGCCGTGATGCCGGCGAAATAGCGCTCGATGTCGGCCGGGGTGACGTCGTCCTTGGCGACGGCGACGACCAGCCGGGCGGAATGGGAGACCGTCCAGTGCACGGGCATGGACGGAGCCTACACCCGCATCACGAAGGCGGCCACGACGCCCATCACGATGCCGCCGAGGCAGAGGCCGAAGAAGACGGCGAAGGCGATCAGGGCGCGCTTGAGATGGTGGCGGCCATCGTCGCTCAGCTCGTGCCACCGCAGCGATCGGGAGAAGAACGAAGTCCGGGGCACGTGGCCCGCGGCCTGGGCGCGGCGGTGCACGACGGCGAAATGGACCGTGTGCCAGACGGCCCCGAAGACGGCGGCGATGCCCAGCAGCCAGAACGGCGCGAACATGAGCCAGACGGTGATGTCGGGATCCTCGACCAGGGTCTTTCCTCCCCGCCGCAGTGTCGGACCGACCGACTCGCGCGGTCAAGCCACAGCGGTCCTGATCCGGAGTCGTTCCGCCCGCGTAGCAGGGATATGTGGGAAAGACGCGCCCTTCAGCTTTCGATCGCGATCGCGGCAGCGCTGCCGGTGGTGTCGGGATTGTGGGGCATCGTGCACGGCGCTTCCGACGGCACCAGGACCGACAATCATCACCGCTATCTCAGCGGGCTGCTGCTGGCGATCGGGCTCGGCTACTGGAGCACGGTGCCCGGGATCGAGGCGATGGGCGGACGCCTCAGATTTCTGACGGCGCTGGTCGTCACCGGTGGCTTCGCACGCATGCTCGGCATGGCGCTGGGCGACGCGGTCACGCCGCCGGTGATTGCAGCGCTGGTGATGGAACTCCTCGTGGCGCCGTTGCTCTGCCTGTGGCAGGTGCGCATCGTCTCGAAATCAAGGCGGCATTTCCCGGGGATTGCCCGATTGGCGCCCCATTTAGGACACATCGCGTCGTAACCCTGTGGACTTCCAGAAGCGCAACGGGGAGTTTCGCACCATGGCCGTCACCAACATCGCCAAGGCTTTCGTCTTTGGCTCCGTCCTGCTCAGCCTCGCCGCCTGTGGCGACACCTGGGGCCAACGCGCCGTGACCGGTGGCGGCATCGGCGCCGGTTCGGGTGCCCTGATCGGCGCCGTGACGCCGATCGGTCTCCTGCCCGGCGCCCTGATCGGCGGCGCGGTGGGCGCCGGCGTCGGTGCCGCGACCACGCCGAAGAAATAGGGCCTTCGGGCCGGACGCTACCAGCTCTCCTTCCACGGCCTGAGGTCCATCTCGAAGGTCCAGGCGCTGCGCTTCTGGCGGTGAAGCTGCCAGTAGGCCTCGGCGATGTCGTCGGGCGCCAGGATGGCGTCGGGGCCGGCGTTGTAGCGCTCGGGGAAGTTGGCTTTTATCCATTCGGTGTCGATGGCGCCGTCGATCACGACATGGGCGACATGGATGTTCTGCGGGCCCAGCTCGCGCGCCATCGACTGGGCCAGCGCCCGCACCGCATGCTTGCCGCCGGCGAAGGCGGAGAAGCCGCGGCCGCCGCGCAGGCTCGCGGTGGCGCCGGTGAAGATCATGGTACCCCGGCCGCGCGGCACCATCGCCTTGGCCGCCTCGCGCGCCGTCAGGAAGCCGGCGAAGGCCGTCATCTCCCAGACCTTGCGGTAGACGCGGGCGGTGGTGTCGCGGATGTCGAAGCGGACGTTGCCGCCGATGTTGAAGACGAAGACTTCGATGTCGCCGATCTCGGTCTCGACCTGGCGGAAGAGCTTCTCGACCTCGGCCTCGTCGCGCGCATCGGAACCGAAGGGATGGACCTTGCCGCCCTCCTTCACGATCTCGGCCACCAGATGCTGCAGCTTGTCGGCGCTGCGCCGCGTGACGACGGCGGTAAAGCCCTCGCGCGCGAAGCGGCGGGCGATCGCGCCGCCGGTCGCGTCGCCGGCGCCGATCACGACGCAGACCCTGTCTCTCGCCATGGCGTTTCTCCTTCGTCGGCACTCTGCCGTCGCGACGCTCAGCGCTCAAGCGCCACGCGTTCCACAAACCGGAGAAGCTCGTCCTGCCAGTCCTCGCACCGAGAATCATGCGAGCTCGGCACTTCGGCAAGCGTGAAGTCGATGTGCAGGCCGGTGCCGCCGGGAAAGGCGCGGCCGGTCAGAAGCTCGGCATAGGCGGCACCCGACGCCTGCGCCGTGCTGGTGCCCGGCAAGGCGCGGGCCACCACTGGCAGCACATTCGACCAGGCCCAACGTTCCAGACCCGACCGCTCGCGTGCCAGGCCGGTGCCCGGCATCAGACCGGGATCGAAGGCGATGAAGTGCGGACCGTCGGCCGTCGCCCGCCGCGCCAGGGCATAGACATGCAGGATGACACAGAGCTTCGACGTGGCGTAGCGGTCCATGCCCTGCTGCTTCACCGACGCAGCCGGGTCGAGATCCCCCTTGGCGACGCGGTCGGCGCCGACGAATAGCCCACCCCGGAAGCCGAACATCCGTGCCGCCCGGATCGCCGGGTCGTGCGTGCCGCTCGCGGTCAGAATGACCGGTGCGCCCGGAGCGAGATGCGGCAGGAGTCGCTCGATCAGCACGGCATGCCCCAGGAAGTTCGCCTGGAACGTTTCCTCGTATCCGTCGGCGGTCAGGCGACACGGCCCGGTGATCTGCAATCCGGCATTGGCCGCGAATGACGCAAGCTTGTCGCCGGCGAGGTGCCTCTCCACCAACTCGGCGAAGGTGGTGGTCGAAGCGAGCGACGCCAGATCGAGCGGCAGAATCGTCAACCGCTCGGGGCCGGCCAGCGCCCGGAGCACGGCCGCCGCCTCGGGGCGGCGCGCGCCGACGACGAGGCGGCAGGTCGGATCGGCCAGCAGGCGGCCGGCCAGCTCCAGTCCGATCCCCGAGGTGGCGCCGGTCACGAGATGATGGGAAGAAGACATCGGCATTGGCTCCATAAGCGACGTCCTGAAGATGGTTGCCGCCTCGGAGTCCGTCCATTCGCATGGGAGATCGCCCCTTGGCAGGTGCGCCAAAGCAACGGAAACAGCCGACCCAGGACCGTTCCACGGCCACGGTGGAGGCGATCGTCGAGGCGGCGATTCGCATTCTTCGGACCGACGGCTGGGCCCGGCTCACCACCACCCGTGTCGCCGAACGGGCCGGCGTGTCGGTCGGATCGCTCTATCAGTACTTTCCCAACCGCGAAGCGATCGCCGTCGAAATCGTGCGGCAGCGTACGCGCGCCTTCCTCGACGCGGTGGTTGGCGTCGATCTCGCGGGCGTGACCAATCTCGACGAAGCGTCGCGCCGGGCGATGACGGTGTTCCTTGCCGAGAAGCGGCGCACCCTCGACCTCTCGCTCGCGCTCCGTGATACCTTGCCGGAAGTCCAGGGGCGCCAGGCGATCCTGGAAGAGGCGCGCGTCTACGTCCCCGCCCTCCAAACCAAGTTCGCGGGCGTCGCCGGCGCGATGCTCGACGCGGCGCGGCTCGCCATGGCGCTGGCCGCCGTCGAGGGCACGGTATGGGAAGCGCTGGCCCACGATCCCGGCGTGCTCGACAATCCGACAACGGTGCCCATGCTGGCGCGCGTGTTCATGGCGGCACTGGGCGACGCTACCTCATAGCGGGCTGAACCGATAAACCCCGCTTCTTGAGCTCCGCCGTGGTGAGGCCGGCGCCATTCGGCCGCCAGCCCGGCGGCGCGAACAGGTACATCCAGACCTCGCGCGGCGAGCGGGCCGAGGCGAGATCCTTCGCCAGGCCGATCCACGGCCCGACATTGACGACGAACGGATTGCGCGAGGAGACAACCGGCGAGACCAGCCCGAAATCGCAGGGCACGTCCTTCTTTTCCTCGACATAGGTGCCGAACAGCCGGTCGAAGACGATCAGCACGCCGCCGAAGTTGGCGTCGAGATACTCGGGATTGCGCGCGTGATGGACGCGGTGGCTCGACGGCGTGTTGAGCACATATTCCAGCCAACCGAGCCTCGGGATCCAGTCGGCATGGATCCAGAACTGGTAGAGCAGGTTCAGGAACAGCGCCGTCAGCACAGCCGTCGGCGTGAAGCCCAGCAGCACGAGAGGCGTGAAGAAGAGCGAGGTGCCGGTGAAGCGGCCGAACCAGCCCAGGCGATAGGCGGCGGCGAGGTTGAACTGGTTGGGCGAGTGATGCACCGAATGCGACGCCCAGAACCAGCGCGAGGTGTGCGCGGTCCGGTGGTACCAGTAGTAGAAGAATTCCAGCCCGATGAAGAGCAGCAGCACCGAGCCGACGCTGTCGAGCGACTGGGTGAACAGCCGGTGCTGCCACACCCAGTCGAGCCAGGGTGCTGCCAGCCCATAGGGAATGAACCCCAGCAGGCGGCGGCCGGCGAGGTCGGCCAGCGAGCATGCCCAGGCCTTCCAGTCGTAGGCTTCGGTGCGGCTGCGCGCGAGCCACAGACCCTCGGCCAGGGCCGCGACCACCACCATCGGCAGGAGGGCGAAATAGAGGAAGGCCAGGCTGTCCATGGTGAACTCCTTTGTCTTTGCCGAATGGGAATATATGAGCGATGCTCATGTTTCCGTACTCGCCTTTGCCGCCGGAGCATCGCTGTGGCCGCCCGCCGCCAACCCCCTGAGATCAAACGCAGAATTCCCCGCCAGTCGCGCGCCGCCGAGACCGTGGTGGCGATCCTGGAAGGGGCGGCTCAGATTCTGGAAGCGGGCGGATTGGCCGCCTTCACCACCAATGCGGTGGCCGAACGCGCCGGTGTCAGCATCGGCACGCTCTACCAGTACTTCACCGACAAGAACGCGCTGTTGCTGGCGCTGGCGCGGCGGGAGATGGAAGTGGCCCTGGCCGACGTCGGCCGCGCGCTCCGCGGCGAGAGCGATCCCTCGCTCGAGGGCCGCGTGCGCGCCATGGTGCGGACGATCATCCACGCCTTCCGCGGCCGGCAGCGGGCGCGCAAGGCGGTGGTGCAGGCGATCCTGGCGCAGGGTCTCGGCATCGAGCTGATGGCGCCGGTGGCCTCGTTCATCGCCGCCGCCGGCGCCGAGGTCGGCAGCGGGGCGCACCCGATCCTGCCGGCGCTGTCGCGCGAGCAGCTGTTCGTGATGTCGCGCGCGACGCTCGGCGCCATCCGTGCCGCGGTGCTGGAGGAGCAACCCTTCCTCCGCAGTCGCGCCTTCGAGGACGAGATCGTGCGGCTGGCCGTGGCCTATCTCGGCGCGATCACGGCCGCGGCCGATCCCGGTCGGAATCGAACCACAGTTTGAGCCGGTCGAGCAGCGCGAACAGCGTGCGCTGATCCTTCTCCGGCCAGTCGGCGAAGGCGCGCGCCAGCCCCGGCATGAGAGCCGCGATCGTGGCGCGATGCTTGGCGAGGCCGGCCGGCGTGAGGGCGAGCAGCTTGGAGCGGCCATCGCCGCCGTTGACGCGCTCGCGCAGCCAGCCCTTGGCCACCAGCTTCTGCACGTTCTTGGTGACGCCCGGCTGCGGCTGCTGCAGGGCGCGGGCGATCGAGGTGATGGTCTTGGTCTCGTCCGGCCGATGGCTGAAATGGTTCAGCACGATGAACTGCGGCTTCTGCAGGCCGAGCGGCCGCAGGAGCCGGTTGGCATCGGTCGAGGCCAGCTGGTCGATGATGCCGATCCAGTTGACGATGCGGAAGGCAAGCGGCGGCTCGGTCACGCGGTCACGAAACTGTTGAGCGCCCGTCGGGGCGACGGGCCGGGATCGCCAGCATAGCCCAGGCGGAAGAACATCTGCAGCGTGGCGCCCGCTGCCGTGCCGGTTTGCCTGTGCATGGCCGCGCGCAGCGGGGCCATCTCGGGATATTCCTGCAGCGTCTGGCTGTGCGGCTGAAGGGCCACGCCCAGAGCCGACGCCGCGAGCTGCAGGCGAACGAAGGCGCGACCGGCGGCGATCTGCGTCTCGCGCGCGTTGTCGCCGCTGGCGATCCAGCCGAAGGCGCGGGCGCTGGCGTAGCCTGCCATCACATAATCGCGGCCGCCGTTCCAGGCGAGCGTGCCCGGCGTCATCGCCTTGGCCGGGGTCATCTGGCCGGCATGGCGCAGCGCCCAGATCATCGGCCCTTTCAGCGAAATGCCGTCACGATGGGCGGCGATCTCGGCCGCGCCGATGCGCGCCACATCGATACTCTCCTTGTGGGTGCGATGGGTGTTCATTTCCATCTCCGAGCCGGCGACGGCCAGTTCGCGCAGGCGCTCGACGCTCTCCGCATCGTCGACGAGGACGAGCGGCAACCCCGATGCCGCCTGACCGGCCAGCAACGCTGCCTTGTGCGCGGGATCGAGGGCGCGCGCCTCGAACCTGCCCTTCACCGTGCGTCGACGCGGCACTTCGGCGAACAGCGGATCGACGGCGATCCCCGGTTGCCTGGTGAACGTCACGCGCGCAACCGGTCTGTCGAGGCTCCAGGGACCGTCGGGAAAGAGCGTCACCTCGGTCCGGTAGCCGTCGGCCGCCGCGGCCATCGCGAGGATCTCGAGGAAGCAGCCGTGGCCGATCAGGATCTGGCGCGAGAACGGGTCGGTATGGGGCAGCAGCCGCGCGGCGTCGACGTGGAGGACGATCTCGTCGGGCCGCGAGAGATCGACCGCCCAGGATTGCAGATTGTGCGGGTTGGGCGCGAGCAGCGCCCAGGCGAGCGCCCGCCGCCGCGGATCGGTCTCGTCGGGTCCGGGTCCGCGCCAGCCCTCGACGGCCACGGCCGGCATGGCGTCCAGCCGCGGGACGGCAATCGCGGCCCCGGCCGCCACCACGATGCCGCCACCCAGAATCCGGAGAAAAACCTTGCGCGAAAGAGCCATCGAATCCTCCATAACATTCTATGGAATGTTCTTATATTCGTTGGAATATTTATGCGCAAGCAAAAAATATTCTCCGGAATGCTTTGCTAGATTACGTGGGGCAGCGGCACCGACAGGAGGACGCCGAACTCGCGCGCGAGGTCGCAGCTCACCCGGGCATGCACCTTGCCCTGCTTGTCGAAGAAGCGGCCGGCCGGCGTCACCGGAAAGACGCCCTCGTGCCAGATGCCGGGATGGATGTAGATGCCGAAGCTGCCATCGGACCAGAAGGCCACGAACGACTCGGGCTCGAGGTCGTCGCCGGGTTTGGCCACCGGCACGACGAAGGGCTTGCCGTCGAGCGGCCAGAAGAGCTGGCCGCCGTCGGGGTGGTAGTTGCAATGCCACAGCAACACGCGGTCCTGGGCCAGCGCCACGCCGGGCAGCGCCTTTTCGGGCAGGTCGCGAAAGCCGATGACATAGTGGCCGCCCACCGCCTCGTTGCGACCGATCAGCTCGTTGCCGCGCCACTCGCAGGCGAAGATGCCCTCGGTCGTGCCGCCTTCGATGCCGGTGCCGGCGTCGAGCCTGCGCGAGCCGCTGAGCGGCCACGGCACGATCTCGATCCTGTGCTTCTTGGGGTCGCGCACGATCTCGCCATAGCCCTTGATCGACTCGCGATTGGCGCGGACCAGCGGCACGTCGAGCGTCTTCAGCCCTTTGGGGATATCGGGATTGAGATAATCGAAGACGACGCCGTCGCTCATGACGCCTCCTTACGCCGCCTTGCCGAGATCCTCGCCGGCCAGCGCACGCTCGATCAGCGACACGACATTGTCGCGGCCATAGAGCTTGATGAAGGCGCCCATGCGCGGCCCCTGCTCGCTGCCCAGAAGCACCTCGTAGAGCGCCTTGAACCACTGGCGCAGCTCTTCCTTGGCGAAGTGGCGCTTGCCGGCCTCATAGACCTCGTGCTGGATGAACTCCGCGCTTTCGTCCTCGGGGATCTTGCGCAGCGTGTCGGCGAGATCCTGGAGCGCCGCGCGTTCCTTGCCGACGGGCAATCTGAACTTCTTCGAGGACTTCACGAAGTCCTGATAGTAGGCCACGGCGCCCTGCAGCAGGCGATCGAGGTAGGGCGCGGTCTCGGGTGTGGCACCCGGCACGTAGCGCCGCAGGTATTGCCACAGCACATCCTTGTCGTCGGTGTGCGCCACGCTCGCCAAGTTCAGCAGCATGCCGAAATTGACACCGGCTGCCGAATTGGCCGGCGCCTTGCCGTCGTGGATGTGCCAGGCGGGATTCTCCAGCACCTTCGCCGGCTCCTCGGCCGGCATCTTCTCGATCGCGGCGAGATAATCGTCGATGGCGCGCGGGATCACGTCGAAGTAGAGCCGCTTGGCGCGCCGGGGCTGCTGCTGCATGTAGAGCGCCAGCGATTCGGGCGGCGCATAGCGCAGCCACTCCTCGACCGAGAGCCCGTTGCCCTTGGACTTGGAGATCTTGCGGCCCTGGTCGTCGAGGAAGAGCTCGTAGTTGAAGCCCTCCGGCGGCTTGCCGCCCAGGATCCTGACGATCTTTGCCGAGAGTTCGGCCGAAGGAATGAGATCCTTGCCGTACATCTCGTAGTCGACATCGAGTGCGAACCAGCGGCCGGCCCAGTCGGCCTTCCACTGCAGCTTGACGTTGCCGCCGGTGACGGGCGTCTCGACCAGCGAGCCGTCCTCGTCGCGATAGACGATGGTGCCGGCATCGGGGTCGGTCCTGACCACCGGCACCTGCAGCACGCGGCCGGTCTTGGGCGAGATCGGCAGGAAGATCGAATAAGTCTGCTGCCGCTCCTCGCCCAGGGTCGGCAACATCACCGCCTGGACCTCATCGTAATGGCGCAGCATGGCGAGCAGCATCGGATCGAAGCGGCCCGACTTGTACCACTCGGTCGCCGACTGGAACTCGTACTCGAAGCCAAAGGAATCGAGGAAAGCGCGCAGGCGGGCGTTGTTGGCGGCACCGAAGCTCGGATGCTCGTTGCTGAAGGGATCGGGCACCGCCGTCAGCGGCTTGCCGAGATGGGCCGCCAGCATTTCCCTATTTGGCACGTTGTCCGGCACTTTGCGCAGACCGTCCATGTCGTCGGAGAAGCAAAACAGCCGCGCCGGCACATCGCTCAGGCGACGAAACGCCTGGCGCACCATCGTGGTGCGCACGACTTCGCCAAATGTGCCGATGTGCGGCAGGCCCGACGGACCGTAGCCGGTCTCGAACAGCACATAACCCTTGGCCGGCGGTTTGCCGCCGATGCGGGCGACAAGCTTGCGGGCTTCTTCAAAGGGCCACGCGCGCGCGGCTTCGGCGAGGGAACGATCGATCTGGGACATGGTTGACCAAGTTGGGGGCCGCCAAACTAGGTGCGGCGGCCATTTGCGTCAATTGCAGGGACTTCCGGAGTACCGTGCAAGCAATGCGCAATCGGCCCGTTCTGGACGCGTTCGGTCGCCTCTTCGCTCTCACGGTCGTTCATGGCTTGCCGACAGACGACGGCGCGGCGTGCCCCCGGGGCCCAGAACTCCTAGCCGGAAACCGCCCGCATCGTACGATGATACAGTTGCACGATCAGCAAGACAAACACGACAGGCGAGGCGATCATCGCCACGCTTGCGAAATTGTCACCGACCACCTTGAATGGCGCATCACTCCCTGTGGCGCCAACGACGCCGGCAAAGACGACACCAAAAAGGCTTTCACCGACGATAAGACCTGTCGCGGCCAGAACGCCCATGCGCTTTGCGAATTCAGGTCGCGACTGCCGATCCGACCACCGATCGTAGGCCCAGCCGATCGCGGCGCCGAGCGGAATCAGCAAGGTCATCGACATCGGAAGATAGATCCCCATCCCGACGCCCAGCGGCGGCAAGCGCGTCTTGCCCGCCCTTCCCATCGCCTCGTCGATCAGGATGACGATCATGCCGATGCCGCAGCCCACCCCGATCAGGGTCCAATCGAGGCTGCCGCCCAGGACGCCCGTGGCCAACGCCGAGATCAGTGCCGCCTGTGGGGCAGCGAGCGCCTGGGAACCGGCACCTGGTGCTCCGGCGAAACCAAAGGCGGTATTCAGGAGGTCGAGCACCGGCGGGATGACCAGGGACCCGAATACCACGCCTAGGATCAGAGCCACTTGCTGCCGCCATGGCGTCGCGCCGACCAGTTGCCCGGTCTTGAGATCCTGAAGGTTGTCATTGGAAATGGTCGCGATGCTGAACACGAGGGCGGTAGTGAATAGAGCATAGGCAACCAGGGCTCGCGACGTGGACGCATCGCCGCCTTGCCCGAAGTAGAGCACGAGCAGCAAAGAGGCTCCGAGGATGGCAAGAATGCCAACCCCCGAAATCGGACTGTTCGACGCGCCGATAAGGCCAGCCATGTAGCCGCACACCGCCGCGACCAGCGCGCCGGCGACCACCACATAGACCAGCGTCGCGGAGATCACGACCGCCGCATGGTCCGCGACGGGCCCGCTCTTGGCGAACCACCACAGTAAGGCAGCAATGGGCAGAAGCGACAGGACGACGGTGCCGCCGACGATACCGATCGGCAGGTCGCGCTCGATGACATCGAGCATCACTCCGCCGCGTCGCGCCTGCGCCGAGGCCATCGCAGCCTTCACGCCGCTCACGATGGGCTGCAAGATCTTCAAGAGGGTCCAGATCGCGGCGATGCCAATTGTGCCAGCACCGATGAAGCGGATCTCCTGGCCGAATATCGCCGAGACGACTTCGTCGGCGGGCCCAGTGACGCCGCGCTGTGCGGTCAAATAAGGCACCAGGATTGCCCAACAGAGGGCGGTTCCCAGAAGCATGGCAATGCCGACAGACAACCCGACCAGATGTCCGATCCCGATCAGTGCCATCGAGAAACTCGCCGAAAGCCCGGTCGCAGCACTTCCGACCTTGAAGCGAACCGCCACATGGGACGCCACCAACTTCATGGCTGCCAGGACGGCAAACCCCGCGGAGATCAGCCCAGCCCAAATGATGACGCGAAGGCCGCGGGCGTTCTCCTCCGCTCCTTCCTGAGATGTCGAGCCGACTTTCAAAACCGCGGCCGCCGCCACGCCTTCGGGATAAGGTAGGTCCGATCCCGTCACCAGAGCACGCCGCAGGGGGATAGAATACATGACGCCTAGAATCCCGCCGATCGCGCACGCGGCCGCTGTCATCCAGTACGGAAAGCCCTGCCACCAACCGATCATGACCAGTCCCGGCAGGACGAAGATGATCGCCGCCAGCGTTCCGGCTGCAGAAGCAATGGTCTGCACGATGTTGTTCTCGAGGATATTGCTGTTCCCAAGAAGCCTGAGCAGGGCCATGGAGATGACGGCCGCAGGGATGGAAGTGGCAAAAGTCAGTCCGACTTTCAGTCCGAGATAGACATTGGCGGTGGTGAACAGCACGGTGATTACCGCACCCAACGCCATGCCGCGCAGAGTAAAGTCCCGCATCAAAGGCTTTCCCAACTTCCCTGTCGCAGTAGAGCGCGATTGTAGCTAATCGGCAATCCAACGTGCCGGCCGATTGCGGCAAAGGCACCGCCGGCCCACAGCGCCTAGCGAGTCATGAACAAGCCCGTCGTGATCGCCGCCGGCGGCCTTCCGGCCATGGTGCGCCACGCTATCGCTTCGCGCCCAGCAAGGCCAAAGCCTCCTTGGCGGCGCGCAAACCCGAGGCATAGGCGCCGCCCACCCGCGTCGCCCACACCGGATCGGTCGCCTCGCCGGCGAAGAAGACGCGGTCGTGATGCGGCTGCGCCAGCACCGCGCGCTTGTCGGCGTGGCCGGGCCGGGCCACCGACCACGAGCCCAGCGCGTAAGGATCCCGGCCCCAGCGGGTGGCGTGCGACTGCGCGAGGGCGCCCCGCAGATCGTCGCCGAAGATCTCCGCCAGTGCCGACAAGGCGAAGGTGACCGCGGCACGCCCGCCCTCCTCCTCGAGTGCGCGGGCCTGCGCGCCGCCGATGAAGACGATCGCGGCATCGCGATTGGCCGGCCGCACGATGGCGTCGAAGGCGAATCCCTTGCCTGTCAGCGCGGTCACGCTACGGCCCGCCGGGGCGTCGATCACCTTGCGCGAGAACAGCAGGGCCACCTTGTTGAAGGATGCCATCGGCAGCTGGGCGATGGCCTCGCGCCTGGCGGCGCTCAATTGCGGCGCGAAGCCGAAATTGCCGGTCGCCAGAACGCCGGTCGGCACGGTGACGATGGCGGCCCGGGCGCGGATCTGGCCCGCGGTGGTCTCGAGCGCTACCTGGGTGCCGGTCGAATCGATCCTGACGACGCGGGCGCCCAGCTTCACCGGCACCTTGGCGCCCCAGCGCGCGATCATCGCGCCCATGCCCTCGGCGATGGCGTATTGCGGCTCGGCCTCGGGCTGGCGGGTGAAGTCGCGCGCCGACAGCTCACCATTCTCGACGCCCTGCTCCAGCGGCCCGACCATCGCGTAGGCCAGGCGTTCCAGGGAGTCCTGCGGTACCAGCAGCCGGCCGACCGCCACGTCGGGCTGCTTCTTCAGCGCCTCGGCGATCCGGCGCGTGGCCTCGTTGGCGATCTTCTCGAAACGCTCATAATCCTCTTTCGAGAGTTCCTTGCCCGCGAGGTACATGGCCTGCTCGGACCGGTCGAGGATCGCCTTGGCGGCCGCCTCGCGCACGATCGCCATGGCTGGATTGATCTTGCCGGCCTCGATCCATTGCGCCCCATGATCGAAGGGAAAGCCGAAGGTCGTGCTGTCAGTGAAAGCACGGCCGCCGATGCGCTCGCGCACCTCGACCACCTGCACGCTCTTGCCCGCCGCCATCAGGGTTCGCGCCGCGGCGAGACCGGCCACGCCGGCACCCACGATCGCCACGTCGGGATCGGCCGCATGGGCCGGCAACGCAACGGCCGTTCCCAAAGCGGACATCAACAGGCTGCGGCGATCGAGAAACCTGCGGGGCAAGGTCATTGACAGCCATTGTATGCTATCGAAACCGAAATGGCGTCTTCCCCTCCAACCTGGCCGGCCTTGATCGCAACGGCGCGCGGCGCCTTGTGGCGCCTGCCGGATGGCCGCATCGAGCGCGTGTCGGCGTCCGACGCCGCCTTGCGCGCCGCCGGCAGTGGCCCATTGGTCTGCCACGCGCCTGCGGTCGCGGCGCGGCTCGGGCTCGACGATCTGCCGGCGCGCGACCTGCTGGAACTTTACGCCTTCGTGCGACCGGCGACCTTCTGTCTGCCGACCCCACGCGGCCTCTGCGAGGCGCTCGATCTACCGATCCCGGCCACGCCCGAAGAAGAGGTGGCGAGCCTGCCCGAGGTCGCACGCGCCCTGCTCAACGAATTGGACGATATGGCGGCGTTGGCGTCGCCCGACCTGAAGGACACAGCACTCGCCATGGCGCGAGGCAAGTGGCCATGGGGTGACGTGGTCCTGGCGGCGCTGGGTATCGAACAAGCCGCCAGGAAGCCGCGACCCGGCGCCGGCCTCGATGTCTGGCGCACCCTGCCGCAATGGGAGGAACCGCCACCCGCACCACCGCCGGGCAGCGCACCCGTCGAGTCGCGCGAGGCGCGGTTGCGTCTGGCGCAAATGATCTCGGCCGGCCCCAACATGGCCGAGGCGCGACCGACCCAGAGCGACTACGCATCCGCCGCCAGCCAGGCCTTCGCGCCCCGCGAGGAAGAGGACAAGCCCAACGTCGTGCTGGTCGAAGCCGGCACGGGCGTCGGCAAGACATTGGGCTACGTCGCGCCTGCGTCGCTGTGGGCCGAGAAGAACGGCGCGCCGGTGTGGATCGCCACCTACACCCGCAACCTGCAGCGCCAGATCGACAACGAACTCGACCGGCTGCATCGCGATTCGTCCGAAAAGCGCCGCCGCGTGGTGATCCGGAAGGGCCGCGAGAACTATCTCTGCCTGCTGAACTTCCAGGAGGCGGTGCAGCGAAGCGGCCTGCAGCCGGAGAACGCCGTCGGCCTCGGCCTGCTGGCGCGCTGGGCGCTGGCCAGCCGCGACGGCGACATGATCGGAGGCGATCTCCCCGCCTGGCTGCTCGACCTCGTCGGCCGCAGTCGCGTCACCCGTCTCGCCGACCGGCGCGGCGAGTGCATCTATTCGGCTTGCGAGCACTACCGGAAGTGCTTCGTCGAACGCACCATCCGTCGCGCCCGCCAGGCCGACATCGTGATCGCCAACCACGCGCTGGTGATGATCCAGGCGGCGATGGGCGGCCTCGACGATGCGACGCGACCGTTGCGCTACGTCTTCGACGAGGGCCATCACTTGTTCGATGCCGCCGACGGCGCTTTCGGTGCGCACCTGAGCGGCGTCGAGGCTTCCGACCTCCGGCGCTGGATCCTGGGCGCCGAGGGACGGCGCGGCAGCCGCGCCCGCGGCCTCGAACGGCGCGTCAGCGATCTTTTGGGCGAGGATGTCGAAGCTCTGAACGCGCTGAAGCGGCTGCTCGATCTAGCGCAACGCCTGCCCGGCACCAACTGGCAGACGCGGCTGGCCGACGGCACGGTGCTGGGCCCGGCCGAGGAGTTCCTGGCGCTCGTGCGCCAGCAGGTCCGCGCCCGGTCGGCCGGCGACGACCAGGGTTTTGGCCAGGAATGCGACGTGCGGCCGCTCAATCCCGGCCTCATCGAAGCCGCCGACCAGCTCGCCCAGTCGCTGGAGCAGATGCTGGTGCCGGTGCGCCGCCTGCGCCAGGCCTTGCGCGCCAAGCTCGAGACCGAAGCCGAGTCGCTCGATTCCGGCCAGCGCGGGCGCATCGAAGGTGTGGCCCGTTCGCTCACTAACCGGTGCGAAGTCACGCTCGAAGCCTGGCGCGCCATGCTGCGCGGTCTGCACAACGATCCTGACCCCGCCTTCGTCGACTGGTTCGCCGTCGAGCGCAGCCAGCAGCGCGAGGTCGATGTCGGCATGTACCGCCACTATCTCGATCCCACCGAGCCGTTCGTGAATTCGGTGATCCGGCCGTCGCACGGCGCGGTCATCACCTCGGCGACCTTGCGCGATTCGTTGGGCGTGCCGGCCGCCGCCAACGACGAGGCGCCCGACATGAACGCCGATTGGGCGGTGGCCGAGGCGCGAACCGGTACAAAACACCTGCTTCAACCGGCAATGCGTGCGTCGATGGCCTCGCCGTTCGACTATGCCCATGCCACCAAGGTGCTGATCGTCAAGGACGTGCGGCGCGACGATTCCGACCAGGTGGCGGCGGCTTACCGCGAACTGTTCGTGGCGGCGGGTGGTGGCGCGCTGGGGCTGTTCACCGCCATCGGAAGATTGCGCGCCGTGCACCAGCGCATCGCACCGGCGTTGGAAGAAGCGGGCTTGCCTCTTTACGCGCAGCATGTGGGTGGCATGGACGCGGCCACTCTGGTCGACATCTTCCGCGCCGAAGAGCATTCCTGCCTGCTCGGCACAGATGCCGTGCGCGACGGCGTCGATGTGCCGGGACGCTCGCTCAGGCTGATCGTGTTCGACCGCGTGCCGTGGCCACGCCCCGACATTCTCCATCGCGCCCGGAAAGCGGCGTGGAAAGCCGCAGGTGCGGGCGCCACCGCCTACGATGACATGCTGGCGCGACTTCGCCTGAAACAGGCCTATGGCAGGCTGATCCGCCGTGGCGACGATCGCGGCGTGTTCGTGATGCTGGACTCGCGCCTGCCGACGCGGCTGCTCGGCGCCTTTCCGCCGGGGGTCAGCGTCGACCGCGTCGGCCTCGCCGACGCAGTGGCGGCGACGCGCGATTTCCTGTCCTCTACGGATGCCTGAACCGGAGAATTGCATGGCCAAGCAACCGCACAGCGCCCCCGCCGACAGCGTCGGCATACAAGTGCCGGCGGGACGGATCGTGGCCGGGTCGACGCGCTGGCAGACCGTGCTGCTGGCCCCCGACAAGCCCTCGATCTACCGGATTCACGCCACCGACGGATTGATCGTCGAAGCCGATGGCGCGGCGCGGACGATCCGGGTCGAGCCCGGCGCCTCGCTCGACGTGCTGGCCAGGAAGATCCGGGTCAAGGCGGCCGCCGGCGGCGCGGGCCACATCGCCCAGGGCTGGTACGTGATGGTCTCCTAGAAAGCCGGCCCTACCATTTGCCGCCCGTAGCCATTCTTACCTCGTCATAGAGCAGCCGGTTGCCGGCCTCCGTAAAATGGACATCGCCCGGGATGAAGTACCGGGCGATCGCCGCCTCGGGCGGGCCACGGAAGAAGGGCGCGAAGCCGTCGACGAAGCGCACGCCGCGCGCCGCCGCCCAGTCGCGCCAGTGCCGGACCTGGAGGCTGTCGCGGTCGCCCACGGCGACATTGTCCGGCCAGGGATAGACCACCAGGGTGACGCGGCACTGCCAGTCCCGGCAGATCGCCACGACCTTGTCGAGATTGCCGCCCGCCACTTCCAGGCCGCGCCGGCCCCAGTCCTCCAGCAGCACCGGATCGAACGCCCAGCGCGCGCGGGGCCGGCCAAACGACATCTGCTGATTGAAGGAGGAGGCCACGGAGAGGTCGTGAGCAAGATGAACGACCGCGAAGTTGTTGACGAAAAAGAGTCCGATCTCGTCCCAGGGAACCGCCCAGCGATCGGCCTTGGCGACACTCGCGCCGCCGCCCCCGCCGCTCTCGCGATAGACGTTGGCGTCGTCATCGATGTCCGAGAGGTCGAGGAAGACAAAAATCTCGGCCGGCGTGATCCCCAGCCGCTGGGCGGCGGCGCGGATCTTCTGATGATAGATCGCCGGGCTATAAGAGGCGACGCCGAGATTATAGACCGCCTTGCCCTGCCTCGCTGCGTCACACGCCATCAACCCGACGAAGCTCTGCTCATAGCTCGAGCCCAGCGCCTCGCTGAAGGAATCACCCACGACGAAGACCGCCTGTCGCCCCTTCTCTGGTTCGCCCGGCGCGCAATCGCCGGTGCGGAATCCAAACCGGTCGGTCTTCCACGGATAGCGGACCCTGCCCCAGACGCGCACGAGCTCACGGTTGGGGACGAGATCGTGATGGTGGGCAGCCGGCATATAGACCCCGGGCCGGGCCGCCTCCGCCCAGGACTTCTTGAGGCTCGAGAAGAGCGTCGCCGTCAGGACGAAATCCAGCACCAGGGTGATCGCCCCAATGGCGAGCGTCTGGGCGAGCGCCTGGCCGACAAATCGCAGGACAGATTTCAATCGATGTTCCCTGTTGGTCGTCCGCCGCCGTCGGATGGTACGGTCTGGTCTCCTAGGAGGAAACGACAATGAAGCTGGGCCTCTCCATCGGCTATTCCCGCGCCGCCCTCGATATCCCCGTGAAGCTGGTGCAGCGCGCCGAGGAGTTGGGCTACGATTCGGTGTGGACGGCCGAGGCCTACGGCTCCGACGCGGTGACGCCGCTCGCCTTCCTCGCCGCCCACACCAAACGGATAAAGCTCGGCACCGGCATCATGCAGCTCGCCGCCCGCACGCCCGCCAACGCCGCCATGTCGGCCGCGACCGTCGATGCCATGGCCGGCGGCGGCCGCTTCCTCGCCGGCATCGGCGTGTCGGGTCCGCAGATCGTCGAGGGCTGGTACGGCCAGCCTTGGGGCAAGCCCTACTGGCGCATGCGCGACTACGTCACGATCATGCGCAAAATCTTCAAACGCGAGGGACCCGTCAGCCACGAGGGCCGCGAGATTTCGCTGCCCTACACCGGCCCCGGCGCCATGGGCATCGGCAAGCCGCTGAAATCCATCCTGCACATGAACCCCGACATCCCGATCTATCTCGCCACCGGCAACGAAGCGACGGTGAAGCTGACCGCCGAGATCGCCGACGGCTGGCTGCCCATGGGGTTCATGCCCGGCGCCATGGATGAATACCGGCCATGGCTCGAAGAAGGTTTTAGGCGCGCCGGCAACGGCAAGGGTTTCAAGGACTTCGCCATCGCCGCCAACGTCCACGTCGAGGTCGACAACGACGTGAAAGGCGCCCTCGCACGCCTGAAGCCCGAGATCGCGCTCTACGTCGGCGGCATGGGCCACAAGACCAAGAACTTCCACAACGACATCATGGTGCGCCGCGGCTTCGGCGATGCGGCCAAGCGCATCCAGGAACTCTATCTTGCCGGCCACAAGGATGAGGCCATCGCCACGGTGCCCGACGAATGGGTCGACATGAAATCCATCGTCGGTCCGCCGGCCCGCATCCGCGAACGCTACCGCGCCTGGGAGGACTGCGGCGCCGATACGCTCAATGTGCGGTCACGCCAGCCCGAGGCGATCGAAGTGATGGCGCAGGCGGTGCGGCTTAATTGATCTGACCCTTCCACTTCTTCGGTCCACTTTCGACTTCGACAACGGCGTGCATGGCCAGCCGCTCGACGGGCCATCACGCCTAAGTGTCGGCAGGCAGCTGCTTTTTTATCTCGTCCCGCCCTCTCTCGAGCGCCTGGCCGAGCCCACGAAGTTCATCCTGCCATTGCTTGGGGACTGACTTTAGCTGGCTGACTAAGAAGTCCGAAAAAACGTCGAGGACCAGCACGAACGACAACAGCAGCTGAACGAAGTGAAGCTTGCGCTGGGCATCGTTGCGCGAAAACTGGAAATACTGAATTTGAACAAGCGGCTTTTCATCCTTCTCTGTGATTTCTACCCTATGCATGAAGCTGTCGATGTCAGCGTGGCTGGCAAAGCGGCTGATATTGCCGTGGACTTCTCGGAGCGCCGGAACGAGACGGTGAGGCATTGGCTTTTTCTCTCGAACCATATTGCCCAAGTGCCGCGCGAGATTGTTGAAGGGTGCCTCCCGCTTCAAGTACTGCACTTGAAGGGAACGATCATCGATGATGAATGCGCCGATCAGAGCCGCATCAATCGCTGATCGAGCCGATGCAAATGCTTCCGAAAGGTGACACCGGAAGAGGCAAGCGTGAGAATAAACAAAATGGTAGTGAATGAAGACCAGCAGCTGGATCAATACCATGTCGTCTTCCGGGACCTCAGTCTGGGACAACACGGCTTGGAACAAGCCCTGCAGGTGAGAATGAGCGTCAAACTCCGGTCGGGATTTCACCATAGAGATCAGGAACTGCTGATGCTCCGCGCTGACGAATTGCAATAGGTCGATAGGACCCTGCGTAGCATTATTTGGTGTCATGCGGCGGTCTCCTCTATGGCGATCCTTACCATCGCGCGAAGATGTTGCCACAGCACGACGTGTGCCACACACTGCCGGTGATGGCACTTATAGATCAGCAGCGGGCTGAACTCGAAAAGCTAGGCCTCGCCATGGTGCAAATGAAGTTGGCGAACTCTGGCCCTGGGCTCGGCGCGACCGTCCAGCACATGGCGTCTGGCGTAATGACCCGGAGAGACGTTGAGGACTGGGTTGCGCAACGGACCAGCGAGCAGGTCGAGCAGCAGACTGAGATGCTCCGATTGGCGCGGGCGTCGAGCCAACAGCAGAGTGCGACGCTTACATGGGCGCGGATCGCGGGCTGGGCAGCAATTGCCGCCGTCGTGCTGGCGATCCTCGTGCCCGTCGCGCAAGCGCTCATCAGCCGCTGAGAGAGCTTCCCACATCTAGTGGCGCAAGCACTGCCAGCGCAGCGCGGCATCTCGACTGGGCGACGTCGATAGGGTGCGCTATTGACCGGGCGCGGCGGAACTTCTCGACCGTAGGAACTGGTTGCAGTCGCTGCTCGCCGATCTTGACCAACCGGCTACGCGGCTTGACCCCTAGCCCCCGTGACCGCCCGAGATGTCCGCTTCCGAGGCCAAAGAGGACATTTCGGCGACCAGTCATCACGTCGCTTCATGACCCGAAGCGGAAATCGGCCATTTTCCTGGCTCTCCTCCAAGAAGCCTTACCTGGCAGACTGCAGCCAGGTTGAAAGTGCAGCTATTTCCCGCCCGCGCGGATGGCCGAACGAATGGACCAAATAGAAGCCGAAGCCCGACAGCTTGAGGTCGAGCGCCTTCATCAAGGTACCGGCTTTCAGTTCGTCACCGACAAGCAGGTCGCTGAACATGCCGATGCCTTGTCCAGCGAGCACCGCTTCTATCGCATGCAGCTCTTCGCGAAAGCTTAGGTGATTCATTTCGCTGAAATCCGGCACAGCTCGCCATCTGCGTCGGGCGGCCGTGAACCATCGCTGCCATGTCGCGGCATGAGGGACAAACGGGGGCCAGTGAAAGTGGACGAGGACTTGACCGCGAAGGTCCTCCGCTCGCTTGAGCGGACGACCCGACGAAAGTAGCCGGGGACTGCACACGGGCCAGAACGAGTCACGGAAGAGCTGTTTTGCAACGCCATCTGTCGGAAGGGTTGCAGCGTTTCGGATGGCGACGTCCGCATCGCCGCCGTGGAGGTCCAAAACTGCGTCCGTGCCTATAACCTCCAAGGGCAACACGCCGCGTTGCCTATGCCAGAGAGACAGGCGCGGTACGAGCCATCGACTGGCAAAGGCGTTGGTTGTCGTTATTCGAAGCGGTTGCTTCCCTCCGTCGCGCTTCACAGTCGCGACGGCTGTGGCGAACGCTCCGAGCCCGTCGTGAATTACGGGAAACAAGCGTGCTCCCACTTCGGTCAGCGTCAGCGGTCGCGGCCGACGTCGAAAAAGCGGCTGCCCACAATATCGCTCAAGCAGCCGTATCTGATGGCTGACTGCGGTTGGCGTTACGCAAAGCTCGGCAGCCGCTTTCTTGAAGCTCATATGTCGTGCCGCCGCCTCGAAGGCACGTAGCTCTATCAGGGGGGGAAGCTTCAGCATCTCCCCATTGTAGATGAAGTGAATTCATCTGCAGCTGAAATCTGCGCGTTTGCTCCGATAAGACGAGTTGAGAATGATCAGGATAACCACCCTGAGGAGAAAAGTCATGGCGCTGGACATTGTCAACGCCGCCGCTGAGCTCACCCCCACATTTTCGGGACAACTCCTCAAGCCTGGCGACGCGGCCTACGACGAAGCCAGAAGCGTTCACAATGGCCTGATCGACAAGCGTCCGGCGTTGATCGCCAGATGTCGCGGCGTGGCCGACGTCGCCGACACTATCGGTATTGCGCGAAAGCTACATCTCGAGACAGCCGTTCGTGGCGGTGGTCACAATGTGGCGGGGCGCGCAACGGTCGACGGCGGCGTGATGATCGACCTTGCCCCGATGAAGGGCATTTATGTCGATCCAGTTCGCCGTACGGCACGCGCCCAAGGGGGCGTCACGTGGGGCGAGTTCAATCGCGAGACGCAGCTGCACGGCTTGGCCGTCACCGGCGGCGTCGTCTCGAGTACGGGGATCGCAGGTCTCACGTTGGGGGGCGGACTCGGTTGGTTGATGGGTAAGCATGCGCTGGCGTTGGACAATCTCTTGTCGGTCGACCTGGTCCTGGCGAGCGGACGCGTCGTCACCGCCAGCGAGCATGAGAATGCCGACCTGTTCTGGGCCGCGCGCGGCGGTGGCGGCAATTTCGGTGTGGCGACCTCCCTGGAATACCGATTGCATCCTGTCGGGCCTCAGATCACCGGCGGTTTGATTGCATATCCGTTCGACATGGCCTGGGATGTCTTGCGCCATTACCGCGACATGACCGACCAGCTCCCCGACGAACTCGCCCTGTTTGGCGGCTTCGTTCATGCGCCCGACGGTTCGGGGCAGAAGCTTGCGGCAATGGTGCTTTGCCATTGCGGATCGCTGGCTGAAGGCGAGAAAGCGGTCCAGCCCATCAAGGCATTCGGCAAGCCGGCGATGGATGCCATCGCGGCGATCCCCTATACGCAGATGAACGCCATGCTGGATGCTGGCTATCCGCGCGGCGCGCTCAACTACTGGAAGTCGAGCTTCCTCGCGACGCTGAGCGACGATGCCATTCGCGCCATGATCGATTGCTTCGCGCGCTGCCCGACGCCTATGGGCCAGCTGCTGCTTGAACACTTCCACGGCGCCGTCACGCGCATTGGTCCGACCGACACTGCCTTTCCTCACCGGTCACCGGGCTACAACATGCTGGTGCTGGCGCAATGGATGGAACGCCGGCAGAACTCGGCCTGTATAGCCTGGGCGCGCGACTCCTATGCCAACCTGCAGCCCTTCATGGGCGCGGGCAGATACGTCAATTATTTCGATGACGACGAGCCGCGTGATGCCATCGCGGCGGCCTACGGGTCGAACTATCGACGCCTGCAGCAAATCAAGGCGAAATACGATCCTGGTAACTTCTTTCGTATGAATCAGAACATTCGACCACTCGGTTCGAAGCCCTGAAGCCCGAAGAGGGAGAAGAGCCATGGACGGCGCCCTGACGACGAGAGCAACACCGCGCGAGGTCGACCACATGATCGAGGCCGTCCGGCGCCTGAAACCCGAAATCGATGCCGTCCGCGACGAGCTCGACCAGCGGCGGCGCATGCCGCCCAGGCTGGTCGACTCGATGCGCACGGCCGGCCTCTTCGGCCTGTGGCTGCCGAGGCCACTTGGCGGCGCGGCCCTGGATCTCGTCGACTACGTCAAGGTCATCGAAGAATTGGCGCGGATGGACGGCTCGGTGGGCTGGTGCGCATCGATCGCCGCTTCCTACAGCCGGTTGGCGGGCTACCTGGCGCCGGGTGTGGCGAGCCGGATCTTCGACGGCGGCGGCACCGTGGTCGCGGGACAGCTCATGGCCACCGGAAGAGCCGTCGCCGTCGCCGGTGGTTATCGTGTATCCGGCCGTTGGGCCTTTGGCAGCGGCATCGAGCACAGCGACTGGACGATCGGCATCTGCGTCGTTCACGATGGCGATGCGCCGCGCCTGGAGCCGGACGGTGCGCCCGTCGAGCGCCTGGTATTCTTTCCGACCAGCGCCGCTGAAATTATCGATACGTGGCATGTCTCGGGCCTGCGCGGCACCGGCAGTCACGACTACAGCGTCACCGATCTGTTCGTGCCCGAGAACCACTCGATTGAAATCGTCACCCCCGTGCCGACGACGCCAGGTCCGCTCTATGCGCTACCATTCAGGACGGTGTTCGGCGTTGCGATCGCGTCGGCGGCCCTCGGGATCGCGCGCGGTGCGATCGATGCATTCGAAAGGCTGGCCATCGCCAGAGCTGGAAGAGGCGGACCTGGGCAGCTGCGCGACACGCCGGCCGTACAGGGTGATGTCGGGCGCGCCGAGTCCCTCCTGCGCTCGGCCCGCGCTTTTCTACTCGAGACCGCCCAAGAGGCCTGGGACGAAATAGAAGCCGGCCGTTCGGATTTACTGCGGATGCGCGCTTTGTTGCGGCTAGCCAATACACAGGCGGCCGCGGCATCCGCCCAGGTCGTCGATCTCATGTACAACGCCGGTGGCGGCAGTTCCGTCTACGAAAGCAGCCGCCTGGAGCGCTGCTTTCGGGATGTCCATGCCGCCATCCAGCATCGGGCTGTAAGCGCCGGCAACTATGAGCTGGCTGGCAGCGTCCTGTTAGGCCTCGACCCCGGAATACGGAGATTGTGAGCTGGTGTGAACGCCAAGGTTCAACGTCCGCTCATGGCCCGAAGCCGACATCACCCGGCGTCAACCCGCGATGGCGGCCCTGATGCGGTCGACCGCGGCATCGGGCGCGGTGAGCACCGGTGTCCCGACCGCGGCGGTGACAGCCGCCAGCGCACGCGACGTCGAGAAGTGCGCGAGCATGATGGCGTCGCAGTGCGCGAGCTCGGGCGCCCGCGCGGCGATCAGCGCGTTGTGCCGGTCGGCGTCGCCCTTGCGCAACGCGTCCATGGCCCCCTCGACGACGATCGTCTCGAGCGTCGCCCCGGCACCCGCCCCGCCGCCCGCCTCGCCGACGAACTGCTCGAACTCCTCCGTCATGGTCAGCACCGACGGCGCGAAGGTCGCAAGCATCCCGATCCGCCGTCCCCGGCCGATCGCCTCCCGGAACATCGCTTCGTTGGGCTTCAGCACCGGGACCGGCAGTTCCCGCGCCATGCGCTCGATCGCCGGCCCGAACGCCGAACAGGTGACGAGGATCGCCTCGGCCCCGAGGCGATGCGCGTAGTCACCGAGCTCGACGAAGCGCTCGAACATGCGCGGCGTCAGGTCAGGGTCCTTGGCGCGATCGACCGACAGCGAGGCGTCGAGCAGGTCGACGATCTCGGCCTCGGGCCAGCGCGTGGCGAACGCGCGCTGGATGGGTTCCACGGCGACGGGTGTACCATGCAGGAGGACGACGCGGGGCTTCTTCGACATGCATCAGGTCTTTCGAAAGGAGAGCGTTTTCAGGAAGGCGGCAGGCGGGATACCAGACCACCATCGCCATAGGCCTTCGCCGCAGCGGGCGAGGCGAGCAGCGCCATCAACGCGGCGGCACCGTCCGGGTTCGCGGCATCGGCAAAGATGGCGGCATCGAAGGTCGAGACGGTCTGGACCTCCGCAGGAAACGGACCGGCGACGGCAACGCCGGGGACCGACATCAGTTCGCTCACCTGCTGGATCGCAATGTCGGCCTCGCCGCTCGCGACCTTCTCGCCGGTGAAGCCCATCGGGATCGCGACGGCGCGCGCGTTGACCTCCGCGGCAATCCCCAGCCGCTCGACCAGCCCGGTGAAGTAGATGCCGCTCGCCCCCGCCCGGGAGTAGGCCACCCTCGCAGCCACCAGCGCCCGCTTGAAGGCCTCGACCGTCGAGACATCGGGCTTCGGCGCGCCCTCGCGGACGCCGACGCCCAGGACCGAGTCGGCGAGACAGAGGCGGGTCTCGGGACGCACGATGCGGTCGGTGCAGAGCTTGTCCATGGAGCCGTCGATGGCGATGACGACGTCGGCGCGCTGGCCTTCGGCGATCGACTTCATGATGGCGGTGGTCGGACGCCAGTCGATCTCCAGGCGATAGGGCGAGGCGGCCTCGAAGGCCGGTTTCAGCCAGCGGTTGACGGCCACCTCGAGGGCGAGACCGCTCATGACGGCGACAGACGACGGCGATGCCACTGGACTTCACTCCTCGCACAACGGACACCGCCTATATAGCGCGATGCAGCCGTGGAGGGCGGCAAAAGTTGATCTAGAGCCGGTCTCCGAGAACGGGCACGAGACGAGCCCTGGAGAAAAGGCCTGCATTTCCGAGCACTTTGCGGCGCCGACACGCTCAACATCCGCTCGCGCCAGCCCGAAGCGATCGAGGTGAAGGCCAAGGCGGCACGGCTCAATTAACGGCGGCGCCTAATACGTAAGGCCGCGCAGAGTTGCGAGGTCTTGTTGTCGCAGCACCCCAGGATCGCCCCAATCTGCCACGCATCCAGCGCCGAGGACCTCGCGTTTATTCGCTCGGACGTCGCGCCCTGCGGCGCCCGTGCGAGACCAACCCACGAGACAACCAAGGAGACGAACATGCCGCTGTTCTTCCTGATCGCCATCGGTGCCGGTGCATTCAGCCTTGGCGCCGTGACGGCCGACGTCGTGGACGACGGCCACCTGGGGCAGACCAATCACTACGCCTACTCTGCCCCGGCCCAACCTCAGTCTCAGCCTCAGTTGCAGGCGTCGCTGGCGCCTTCCTTTGATGCCAGCGCCTATGCGACCACGACCGACTGCCTGAACGCAGCGGCTGCGCAGGGCGTGTCGACGACGGCCTGCCCGAAGTAACAGTCGTGCTCCCTCCCCTTCGCAGACTGCGCGGAGGGGAGGATTGCGGCGACGATCACCGCGGCGCGAACTTGTAGCGGAAGGTACAGCTCGGCGCGCCCTGCATGAGCGTCTGAGCGCGCTCGAGGCTCACCTCGCCCTCGCCGGCCGCGGCAATGTCGAAATCGGCCGCGCAGATCAGCAGCGCCCCCAGTTCGGGTTCGCCCAGACCGCGGAAGAACTCGGCGAAGCGGCAGCGCGTCACGTCGATGTCCAGCGCCTCCTTGTCCTGGCGCAGGACATCGACCTCTACTTCCTTGCCGGAGACCTCGCCCCAGACGCTTTGGATGGTCGCCCATTTGCGCCGTGGGCTGCCTTCGATGCCCTCGCCGATGGCGGCGAAGAGCTGCTTCGACCAGTCGCGCAGCGCCTGGGTCACGAGGACGTCCGCCCTGTCCTTGCCCAGTTCGGCCCTCAACGCGCGCAGCACCGGCACCAGGACCTGGGCTTGTATTCGCGTCTTATCCAGGAGCGATACCTGGGGATCCACCAGGTACCCATCGATCACACTCGTCATTCCATCTCTCCAACGCGGAGCGTCAGTAACCCGCGGTGCGGTCGACGACTTCCTTGAGAGGCGCGCCGTCGAGGAAGCGTTCGAGGTTCTCCACGAACAGGCGCGCCACGAAGCGGTCGCGCTGCGGATGAGGTCCGCCGATGTGCGGCAGCACGATGATTCCCTCGGCCTTCCAGAAAGGATGATCCGACGGCAGCGGCTCCTGGCGGAAGACGTCGAGCACGGCGCCGGCGATCTTCCTGTTCTTCGCCGCCGCGATCAGGTCGGCGTCGACGATGGTGTGGCCGCGGCCGAAGTTGATCAGCCAGGCCGTGGGCTTCATCGCCGCCAGCCGCTCGGCGTTGATGAAGTTGTCGGTCTCGGGCGTGGCCGGCAGCAGCAGCAGCACGAAGTCCGATTGGCCCAGCACCTCGTTGGTGCGCTCCGGCGGAAACACCTGGGCGACATTGTCCATCGGCCCGGGCCGGCGCTTGGTGCCGATCACGCGCATGCCGAGCGCCACCGCGATGCGGGCGACCTCCTGGCCGATGACGCCGAGACCCAGGATGCCGAGCGTCTTGCCGGTGAGCGGCTGCGGCACGGTATGGACCCACTTGGCGCTCTTCTGGTTCTCGACCGCCACCGCCACCGGCTTGGCGACATAGAACAGCGAGGCGATGATGTTCTCCGGCATCGATTCCTTGTGCGTGCCGCGAGCGCAGGTGAGCGTCAGCCCCTTGGGCAGGTCGGGCAGCGCCATCCAGCCTTCGACGCCGGCGCTCATCGCCTGGGCCCAGCGCAGCCTGGGCATCGACGGCAGCAGTCCCGCCGGCACGCCGCCCGCCATCAACGCCTCGGTGCGCGCGAGCTGGTCGGCGGTGGGCTTGTCCTTGCGCGGCAAGGTGTCGATCGCGACTCGATGGTCGAGGCCGGCCACCTTCACGGCCTCCAAATAGGCGTTGGGAGAGTCGGTCCAGAGCAGGACATGGGCACGATTGGTGGTCATGAGAGTGGCTCCCGGGGCATCAGGGGATGCGTGTGACGGCACAGTAGCACGGTCGACAACGAGACCTCGTGCTGACGAGAGCAACGCCTTCTCCTATCGCCGCACGGAATAACGAGCCGCAGATGGGAGATGGCGCATACCGGAACGACTTGCATAGAATATGAACCAAGAAGAATACCCATTGGAGGCTACGTCTAAGATGTCCAAGTTTACCCTTCCCCGCCGGCCCATTTCACGTAGGCGGGCTCTCGTTCTGTCCGGTGGCGCCCTTTCACTTGCTCCCATGATCGCGTCCGGCGTTGCGCGGGCGGCCGACGACTGGCCCAACAGGTCCGTCCGCTACATCGTGCCCTTCCCGGCCGGTGGCCCGACCGACACGCTGTCGCGCATCGTCTGCGCCGAGCTCACCAACCTGACCGGCCAGACCTTCGTGATCGAGAACAAGAGCGGCAACGGCGGCGTGCTGGGCGCCGACCTGGTCGCCAAGGCAACGCCCGACGGCTACACGATCGGCCTCTACACCATCGCCGCCCACGCCATTGCGCCGACGCTGTTCGTCAAGATGCCGTTCGACGCCGGCCGCGATGTCACCGGCATTTCGATCCTGTGGGAAGTGCCGAACATGCTGATGACGCGGCTCGATTTCCCGGCCAACACGGTGCCCGAGCTGATCGCGCTGCTGAAGGCCAACCCGGGCAAGTATTCCTTCGCCTCCTCGGGCGCCGGCACCAGCCCGCAGATCACCGGCGAGCTGTTCAAGAGCATGGCCGGCGTCAACATCCTGCACGTGCCCTATCGCGGCAGCGCGCCGGCCCACCAGGACATCCTGGCCGGTCAGGTCGATATGATGTTCGACAACATCCCGGGCCCGCTCGGCCTGATGAAGGGCGGCAAGGTCAAGGCCTTTGCCGTGACCTCGGCCAAGCGTCATCCCGCGGCGCCCGACACACCGGCCATGGCCGAGTTCCTGCCCGGCTTCGAGATCGTCTCATGGGGTGGCTTCTGCGGACCGGCCGGCATGCCCAAGCCGATGGTCGACAAAGCCAACGGCCTGCTCAAGAAGGCACTCGAGAGCCCGAAGGTGATGGCGGCGTTCGAGAAGGCGGGCGCCACGCGCCGCTGGCTCAGCCCCGCCGACACCGCCAAGTATCGCGCCGACAACGAGGCGCGCCTCGCGCCGGTAATCAAGGCATCGGGCGCGAAGGTGGAGTAGCCGGTCGCCGCGAGGCGACTATCGCGGAACGTTCCCCATCCGACAGCGTTGAAGCCCCAGTCCATGCCGGGCGCGAGGGGTTTCAACGATGTGCGATCACGATCCACGGCCCACCAGCGTCAATGTCACGGCCACGCCGGCCAGCGGCGGCAGTTCCGGGCTGGCCTTCATTGTCGGCGGCCTGGTCGTGGCTGTCCTCGCCGGAGGTTATTTTCTTCTGGGCATGCCGGGCACCGCTGCTCCCTCGACACCGGCGGCGCCCCGCCAGTAGAGCAGCCATCTGCCAGCGTCGTCGCCCTGTTCCTTGATCTGGCGCAAAAGACAGCAGGCGCAGAAAGAGCAAGCTGGACGCTCAACTGCCAATCCCCTCAACTGCCAATCCCATGGCTCATGGCTGGAGGATCGCGATGCGCGCCAAACATGTGATGTCCGAGTTCGTCTATGCCTTGGCGGCCGACGCGTCGATCTTCGACGCTGCTGAGTTGCTCGTTACCGCCGGCGTCAGCGCGGCGCCGGTTGTCGATGGATCGGGAAAGATGGTCGGGATCGTGAGCGAAGCCGATCTGATGTGTCGCGCCGAGATCGGCACGAGCCCCGACAAATCCTGGTTGCAGCGTCTTTTCACCGACGATGCCGTGACCGCAGGCAACTACGTCCGGTCGCATTCCCACAGGGTTACCGACGTCATGACGAAGAACGTCGTGACGGCCACGGAAGATACCAAGATCGGCGAGCTGGCGAAGCTGATGCACAAGCATTCCATCAAGCGTGTTCCCATCCTTCGCGACGGCCGGATCGTTGGCATCGTCAGCCGTGCAAACCTGCTTCAGGCCCTGCTTTCCCGGGAGCCTGCCGGCGATGCGCCGCAGCACTCGGACGAGGAGACACGCCGCGCGGTCGTTGCCGAACTGGCCAAGGACGGCCTGTCGTCGGCCTGGCCAACCAACGTGGTTGTGAATGCCGGCGTCGTCCATCTCTGGGGTTTCGTCGCCAGCGACATCGTCTCCAAGGCCTTTCGCGTCGCCGCAGAGAATGTCCCGGGCGTGAAGGCCGTGAAGAACCACCTGCGCCCGGCCCCACCCAGCGTGAACATGGGCGTGTAGCGACCCATCGGACATCTCGCCCGCGCCGCGACAAGGTGAAGGCAGCGCACGTCCCTGGCGGAATTTGATTCTGCATGGCAGTAGAAGCGGCGTAGGATGCCCCCAACAAAGAAACGATTGGGAGGCTCGCTATGATCAAGCTTCGGCTTTCGCGCAGGCGTGCGTTCGCTCTTTCCTTGGCCCCGATGATCGCTTCGGGCGTCGCCCGCGCGCAGGCCGACTGGCCGAGCAAGTCGGTACGCTACATCAACCACTTCCCGCCTGGCGGCGCGACCGACGTGCTGAGCCGCGTCGTCTGCCAGGAACTCTCCGAGCTCACCGGCCAGCAGTTCGTGGTCGAGAACAAGGGCGGCATGGGCGGCAATGTCGGCGCCGACCTGCTCGCCAAGTCAGCGCCCGATGGCTACACGCTCGGCCTCTACACCATCGCCTCGCACGCCATCGCGCCCACGCTCTACGCCAAGCTGCCGTTCGACGCGGCCAAGGACTTCACCGCCGTCTCGATGCTGTGGCAGGTGCCCAACCTGCTGGCGGTGAGACTCGGCCTGCCGCCCACGACGGTGCCCGAGTTGATCGCGTTCGTGAAAGCCTCGCCCGGCAAGTACACCTTCGGCTCGGGCGGCCAGGGCACCAGCCCGCATCTCTGTGGCGAGATGCTGAAGCAGATGGCCGGACTCAACATGGTGCACGTGCCCTACCGCGGCGGCGCACCGGCGTTGCAGGACCTGCTCGCGGGCCAGATCGACATGGTCTACGACAACCTGCCCGGTATCATCGCCCAGGTGCGTGCCGGCAAGGTCCGGCCACTGGCCGTCACCTCGCGCGAACCCAGCCCGCTGTTGCCCGAGATCCAACCCATGTCGAAGTTCCTGCCCGGCTTCGAGATCACCTCATGGGGCGGCATCTGCGGCCCGGCCGGCCTGCCGCCGGCCATGGTCGAGAAGTGCGCCGCGCTGACCAGGAAGGCGTTGGAGAGCGAGAAGGTGAAGGCGACCTTCCTCGCCCAGGGCGGCACGCCGCTGTGGCTCGGCCCGGCCGACGCCGCCAAGTTCCGCGCCGACAACGAAGCCAGGCTGGCGCCGATCATCAAGGCGTCGGGCGCACGGGTGGAGTGAGGACTTTTTTGTCATTGCTGGCGTGAGGTAGCTGCAGGCATGACAAGCTTGGTAGAATCGCAATGACCATCGTATCGAGGATCGTTCCAGGAACAGGGCCGCACGACCATGACGACAATCGATGCCTTCCGAAGCAGCGTGTCCCAGGCGGCGCCGCCGGGCGACCTCGGGCCTGCACTGCAGGCGCTGTGGTGGGCGCGTCGGGGCGATTGGGGTCGGGCGCATGAGTGCGTCCAGAGCCACGAAGGCGAGCCCGACTGCGACCGGGTGCACGCGCACCTGCATCGCCAGGAAGGTGACATGAGCAACGCCGGCTGGTGGTACCGGCGCGTCGGTCGACCCCTTCCTGTCCTCTCGCTGGAAGAGGAGTGGGACAATCTCGCGGCGGAGATGCTGTCGCGAGAATAGACGGAGGCGGCCACCGCAACCCTTTGGAAGACCCGGCGTTAACGAAACGCCCGCCTTACCAGCGGACCGTCTTTCACAAGGGAACTCCCATGCGCCTCCATCTCCTCGCCACCGTTTCGGTCGGCCTGTTCTCGGCCGCCTGCTCGAGCCCCTACGAGAACAGAAACATCAGCGCCGCCACCGGTAGCGGCATCTATGCCTCGTCCAACCAGGCCTGTGTCGACTATGGCTTCGTGCCCAACACGTGGGCCTACAGCCGCTGCGTGACTGCCGAGCAGCAGGCCCGCCTCAACTATCGCGCAACGCCGGGCTATGCGCCCTCGCTCGTCGTCGCCGATTCGCGGAACGCCTGCCACTCCTATGGCCTTACCGCCGGCACGGCGCCCTACGACCGCTGCGTCGCCCGCGAGACCGAGGCCCGCGCCTACCGCGACTCCGCCGCCGCTCCGGCCTATCGGGTCGATGCTCAGGGCTATCGCGTCGACGCCAACGGTTACCGCCTCGCGGGCCAGCCCGCGCCGGCCTACTACCCGGCAGCGACAGTGACGCGCGACGAATTCGGCAACCGCTACGATTCGCAGGGCAACCGGATCAATGCGAGCGGCCAGATCATCCCGATGCGCGAGAGCCGCTACTAGCCGGCAGCGTTCGGACAACGGGTCGCGAACAGGTATCGAGGGGAGTCCTGCGAGGCTCCCTTCCCGATTTGCCGCGGTGGCGGCTGATTGCTTCGTGAATGCGAATTGTCGTCGTCTCGCGGGCCGTTGACGTCTGCCTGATATGCCGCAAAGTCGTCGTGAATTCGGCTATAGTGCATCTGCAACACCTCAGGCGGGAGTCCATCATCGCCGCAAACGCGCGGTGCGACGTCCTCATCGTCGAGGACAGCACCATCCAATGCCTCGAAATGGCGGACTATCTCCGCCACGCGAATCTTGTCGTCGAGACGGCATTCGATGCGGCGGCGGCGCTTCACAGCGCCAATAAATTCGAGCCCCGGGTGGTGCTGCTCGACTACAACCTCCCGGACATGACGGGCGTGCAACTCGCAGAAGCGATCCGCGCACTGCTGCCGTCGGCCGCCATCCTCATCATGTCGGGACGCATCGACGGGCTCTCCGAGGAGACCCTGCAGGCACTTGGCATCACCATTTTCGTGAACAAGCCGGTGCCGCTCGGCCCGCTCCGCCAGGCGGTGGTGAAACTGGTCATGGAGAGCTCGAAGGGCCAGACGGCCCCTCGGCCGAAGGGCTGGCTGTCGACCGGCACGGGTGGGACCCGCCGCCCCGACGACTAGCGTCGTCGGCCCACCCGGTCCAGCATGGTGCGGGCAAGAAAATACGCGGAAAACACCGGGGGCTGATCATGGCATCGAGCGAGCTCGCACGGCCGGGGGCGCCGAACTTCGTCGACCTGCTGCGTTCCTTCCCGAGCCAGGCGCGCCTCGCCCTGGGAACGCGCGGCGTGCTGTGGGCCACCTTCGCCGGCATCGTCGGCGTGATCTGCTGCGTCGTGGCGTTCGCCGATATCGCGCTGTCGCTCCACCGCTCCGACGTTGACCCGCAGCGCCGCCAGGCGCGCGAAATCCTGGCGCTCGACAATGCGAGCCGCCTGCTGATGCGGGGCATTCTGGCCAGTTCTGCCGCCGGTCAGGGCGCCGGTACCGCACCGGTCGCCGGCGAGCCGTGGCGCCATTTCACAGAGTCGCTCGCCACGGTGTGCCGCGATTTCGAGGTTTCGCCGCGGACGGCGCTGGCCGACACCTGCGCGGCGCAGCAGGAGTTCAGCGACCGGGTGGGCCAGGAAATCCGCGCCTTCGAAACCCAACGCAGGCCGATCGACGCCGTCATATTGCGCGAACTCCTCCAACTCAGGGACCAGATCACCGAGCTCAGCCTGTCGACGACACGCGCCGCCGATGACATGTTCGGTCGACTGGTCGACGACTACTCCGAGGCGCTGCTGGTGCTGACGCTCAGCACCACGGGCTTCGTCTGCGCCGGGCTCGTCCTCATCCTGCTGGTCGGCCGCACGTCTATGGACTACCACGCGCAATGGCGCCTCGCCGCAGAAGCTGCACGACAGGCCGGCGGCTCGCGCGATATGCTGAACGAGGTCGTCGAGGCGCTGTCGGCAGGCATCGTCGTCTACGACGCCAGCGAGCGCCTGATCCTGTGCAATTCGGTGGCCAGGACGCTGACGCCGGCGCTCCGAAGGCCCGACGCGATCGGCCGGACCTACTCGGAACTGGCGCACGACTCGGCCCGCGCGCTCGAGGCGGCCGGCCTGGGACCGCAGCCGGTCGAGGAATGGATCGCGCGCTTCCGCACCAAGACCACCGAGCGCACGCGCCAGTCGGACGACGGGCGGTGGTTCGACTGGTCGGAGAAGGGCACGGCGAGTGGCCTCACGGTCGGGCTCCGGGTCGACGTCACCGATATCAAGCGGCACGAGTTCGCACTGGAGAAGGCGCGCGCCGAGCAGGAACATGCCCGTGCGCGCTACCAGTCCCTGGTCGATTCGATGGTCGACGTGGCCTACACGCTCGACGTCGAGACCGGCAAGTTCACCTTCGTCAACGCCGCCGTCGCCGACCTGTTCGGCATGCCGCCGGAGAAATTCGTCGGCACCCACTTCCTCGAGCTCATTGCGCCTGACTCGGTGGAGCGGGTGCGGAGCCAGACCACCCGGCAATACGATCCAAAGGATCCCGGCACCTTTGCCCGCTTCTCGATGATCACGGCGGGCGGTGCGGTGCGCACCGTCGAGGTGCGGGCACGCCGCTGGCTCGACGAGCAGGGACAGGTGGTCAGCACCGGCGTGATCCGCGACGTAGAGGAGCGGGTACAACTCGAGCGCCGGCTCGAGTCGGAGATGGCCCGGCTGCGCTCGGTTGTCGAATCGGGCGGTGCGCTGATGGTGCTGGTCGACCGCGCCCTCAACGTGGTCATGGTCAACGGCGGCTTCACCGCCCTCACCGGCATCGCCGCTGCAGATGCGGTGGGCCGTCCGTTGCAGGAAATCCTGCCCTGCCCGCTCAACCCCGAACGCACCAAGCGCTCGCGGTTCGTGTTGAAAAGGCCGGATAGTTCAGGCCGTGAGCGGCTGATCGCGGTCACCGCCACGCCGGCCACCGATGCCGACGGCGCGGTGAGCAGCATCGTCCTGCTGGGCGTCGACGACACCGAACGCCGCGAGGCCGAACAGGCGCTCTACAACGCCGAGCGCTTCGCCACCGTGGGCGAGATGGCCGGCACCATGGCGCACGAGATCAGCCAGCCGCTGCAGGTCATCAACATCGCCTGCGCCTCGGCGCTCGATGCGCTCGCCCAAGCACCGGAGCGCGGCGGCCCGGCGGACGCGACAGTCGTGCAGGGCAAGCTCGAGCGCATCAACCAGCAGGTCGAGCAGGCCAGCCGCATCATCGGCGACCTGCGTGCCTTCGTGCGCGGCACCTCATCCGACACGCCCGAGCCATTCGATCCGAACGAGGCGGTCCGCCGCGCCATCGACCTCACCGGCCACGGCGTGCGCGAGGCCGGCATGACGCTGTCGGAGCGGCTCGACGGGCAGCTGCCTTCGGTCGTGGGCGACGTCGGGCGACTAGGACAGGTGCTGGTCAACCTCATCAACAATGCCCGCGATGCCGGCGGCGGCACCATCTCGATCGCCACAGAGACGCTGCAGAAGGACGGTCGCACCTTCGTGCGGATCGCCGTCGAGGATTCAGGGCATGGCATTTCCGCCGAGATCCTGCCCAGGCTCTTCAATTCCTTCGTCACGACCAAGCCGAGCGGCAAGGGAACCGGCCTCGGGTTGCGCATCTGCCGCCGCATCCTGGAGGAGATGGGCGGCCGCATAACCGCCGCCAATCGTGCCAAGGGCGGTGCCCGCTTCGAGATCGTGTTGCCGAGCCAGTAGTGGTCAGAAAAGTCCTGATCGCCGGCGCCACCGGCCTCGTCGGCCATGCCGCAATGAAGCACTTCTCGGCCGAGAAGGGTTGCGAGGTGATCGCCGTCTCGCGCCGACGGCCGGACGAAACGCATGGCGCGCGCTGGCTGCCCCTCGATCTCACGGACGCCGCGGCGTGCGCCGAGTTCACCCCGGAGCTCGCGGATGTCACGCACCTCGTCTATGCCGCGCTCCATGAAAGGCCGGGGCTGGTCGCGGGCTGGCAGGAAGAGGAGCAGATCCGGATCAACGACCTGATGCTCAGGAACCTGTTCGGGCCGCTCGAACGCGCGGCGCCGGGGCTGCGCCACGTGACGCTGCTGCAGGGCACCAAGGCGTATGGCGTGCATGTCCGCCCACTCATGGTGCCGGCGCGCGAGAACCGCTCGGAGATGCACGAACAGCCGAATTTCTACTGGAACCAGGAGCGCCTCGTCCGAGAGGCGCAAACGGGCAAGGCATGGAGCTGGTCGATCCTGCGGCCGGTGCTGATCGTGGGCGATTCCGTAGGCAGTGCCATGAACGTAATTCCGGCCTTGGGCGTCTATGCGGCGATGCAGAGACGCGCTGGCAAGTCCCGGCTGGATTATCCCGGTGGCGTCGGCCGCGTGGCGCAGGCCGTTGATGCCGACCTGCTGGCGCGCTGCATCGGCTGGGCCGGGCAGGCTGAAGCGGCGCGCAACGAGATCTTCAACGTCACCAACGGCGACGTGTTCGTGTGGCCCAACGTCTGGCCCGCCATCGCCGACGCGCTGGGCTTTGCGGTCGGCGATCACGTGCCGCTGGCGCTCGATCGGGAGATCCGGCCATGCGAGCCCGAGTGGGTGGAGATCCGCGCCGCGCACGGGCTCAAGTCGGGCACCTTGAAGGATTTCGTCGGCCTTTCATTCGAGTACGCCGACTACACGATGGGTTTTGGCCGCGACCGACCCGGCCCGGCCGCACTCGTCTCGACCATCAAGCTGATGCAAGCGGGGTTCACCGAGGTGATGGACACCGAGACGATGTTCCGAAAATGCTTCGCCGAAATGCAGGCAAAGAGGCTGTTGCCGCCGCCGTAGGGATCGTATCTTTCCGGGCATGATCAAACGCAAGTTGAACGTCGCCATCGTCGGCGCGGGCATGGGTGGGCTGGCGGCGGCGGCGGCGCTCCGGCTCAAGGGCCTCGACGTCACGGTCTACGAGCAGGCGAAGCAGTTCGCGCGAGTGGGCGCCGGCATCCAGATCGGTTGCAACGCCATGCATGTGCTGCGCGGCCTCGGGTTGGAGGCGCGCCTGCGTGCACAGACCTTCTATCCACGCTCGTGGAACAACCGCGACTGGCGCACCGGCGAGGTCATGTTCGACATGATCTTCGGCTCCGCGGCCGAGGCAAAATACGGCGCGCCGTATCTTTTGGCCCATCGCGGCGATCTGCATGAGGCGCTGGCCAGCATCGTGCCGGCGGAAGTCATTCGGCTCGACCATAGGCTGGTCGGTGTCGAGGCCACGTCAGGTGGCGTGCGGCTCGCCTTCGCCAATGGCGCGAACGCCGAGACCGACGCCGTGATCGGCGCCGACGGCGTGCATTCGGCGTTGAAGAAAATCCTGTTCGGCGAGGACATGCTCAACGTCACCGGACGCATTGCCTACCGCACGACCTATCCGGCGAAGTTGCTGGAGGGCTTCGAGATGGACGAATGCGCGAAGTGGTGGGGCGAGGACCGCCACATCGTCATGTACTACGTGAAGCCCGACCGCTCGGAAGTCTATTTCGTTACCAGCCAGCCCGAGCCCGAATTCGGCCTTGAGTCATGGTCGGCGGAGGGCGACGTCGACGTCCTGCGGACGGCGTTCGAAGGCTTCCATCCCACGGTGCAGCGCGTGCTGGCGGCCTGTCCCTCCGTCCACAAGCGGGTACTGGTCGACCGCGAGCCGCTGGAGCGCTGGGGCGACGGCCGCGCGGTGCTGCTGGGTGACGCCGCCCATCCCATGACGCCCTACATGGCGCAGGGCGCAGCAATGGCAATCGAGGACGCGGCGGTGCTGTCGCGCTGCCTCGACGGCGTCGAGCCGGACGGCGTCGGCGCGGCGCTCGAGCGCTACGAGGCGACGCGGACCGAGCGGACCGCGCGCATGCAACTCACCTCACGCCAGAACGCCTGGGGCAAGGGCGCCACGGAAACCGATTGGGTCTATGGCTACAACGCCTGGACGGCGCCGCTGGCCGGCTAGGACCGTCAGGGGCTGGCGCTTGTCGCGGTCGAGAGCTTGAAGCGCTCCCACGGCCGACCGGCGATCCGCTTGAGCAGCGACACCGGACCGCCCGGGCCCGGGCTTGGGCTCAGCCGCGGGCCGCGGACGCGACCGACCCAGCGGTCGTCGGGCTCGTAACCAAGCGACTGCAGCAGGCGGGGGAACTTCCAGCGGAAGGCGGCGGCCAGCGGCGGCGTGAATTCGCGCTTCCACTGGGCGACGTCGCCCGAACGGACATGCTTGTGGCCGCGACCAAGGTTGCCGAACAGGCTGTACTGCCAGAAGCGCTGGCGGCAGACCTTCTGCTCGGCCGCATCGAAGCCCAGAAACGACATGGCTCCGGACCAATAGGACATCTCGGTGTCCTGCCGCAGCTTCTCGTAGCGGGCCTCGAAACAATTGGGCCGGCCATAACGCCACTTCTGCATGTCGCGCAGCGTGCTGAAGGTCGAATTCTCCATTTCGAACACGTACTGCTCATGACGTGTCGCGAAGGCATTCAACCGACGCTGGTAGGTGACATCGTCGTAGCCCGGCACCGGCTCGTGCAACCAGGTCTCGCCCGCCTTGCAATGATAATGCATGGCCGAGATCAGCACGTCGCGCGGATCTCGGATGAGATGGAGGATCCGGACGTCGTCGCGGTCGAGCAGATCGGCATGACCGCGGAAGTCAGAATCGTAGTTGAAGAGAACGAACGGCGGCTTGAGCGCTTCCGCGAGGTTGTCGCGCTCGGCCCAATAGTCGACGT
>NZ_SCVH01000074.1 GCF_004296935.1 Reyranella sp. | reverse complement strand
GCGATAGAAGAACGTCATCAGCAGCGAAGCGATGTGGGCGCCGTCGACATCGGCGTCGGTCATGATGATGACGCGCTCGTAGCGCAGCCTGTCGTCGCTGTAGTGGGCGCCGGTGCCGCAGCCCAGCGCCTGGATGAGGTCCTGGATCTCCTGGTTCTCGCGCAGCTTGTCGGCGCTGGCGCTCGCCACGTTCAGGATTTTTCCACGGAGTGGCAAAATAGCCTGAGTTTCGCGGTTGCGCGCGGCCTTGGCCGAACCGCCAGCCGAGTCGCCCTCGACCAGGAAGATCTCGGTGCCGATCGATCCCGTGCTGCTGCAGTCGGCCAGCTTGCCAGGCAGGCGGAGCTTGCGTGTCGCCGTCTTGCGTTGCTGTTCGCGGTCCTGCTTGCGGCGAAGCCGTTCCTCGGCTTTGGCGACGACATGCTCGAGCAGGACGTTGCCGACTTCCTTGTCGCCCGTCAGCCAGTGCTCGAAATTGTCGCCGACGATGGTCTCGACCAGCTTGGTCGCCTCGACGCTGACGAGCTTTTCCTTGGTCTGTCCCTGGAACTGCGGCTGCTCGATGAACACCGACACAAGGCCGGCCGCGCCTTCGATCACATCGTCGGCGGTGATGATCGAGCCCTTCCGGTTGCCGGTGAGCTCGGCATAGCGCTTGAGGCCGCGCAGCAGCGCGCTGCGGAAGCCCGATTCGTGCGTGCCGCCTTCGGCCGTCGGCACGGTGTTGCAGTAGGAGCGGACGAAGCCTTCCTCGTCGTTCGGCCACCACACCGCCCATTCGACCTTGCCGCCGGCGGTCCCGTTGGTCTCGCTCCTGGCCTCGCCGGCGAAGGGCTGCGGCACCACGGTGGGCCGCTCGCCGATTTCCGACGTCAGGTAGTCTTTCAGGCCACCGGCGAAGTGGAACGACTCCTCGGCCGGGATCGTACTGCCCTTGGGCAGCAACGACGGATCGCATTTCCAGCGGATCTCGACGCCGCGAAACAGGTAGGACTTGGATCGCGCCATGCGGTAGAGCCGCTCGGCGACGAAGGCATGCTTGCCGAAGATCTCCGGATCGGGATGGAAAGTGACCGTCGTGCCGCGCCGGTTGGGGGCAGGTCCGGCCGACTTGAGTTTGGAGGAGGGCTTGCCGCGCGAGAAGGTCTGAGCCCAGGCCTGCCGATCGCGCGCGACCTCGACGATCAACTCGTCCGACAGTGCATTGACGACCGAGACACCGACGCCATGCAGGCCGCCGGAGGTGGCGTAGACCTTGCCGTTGAACTTGCCGCCGGAATGCAGTGTCGTGAGGATGACCTCCAGCGCCGACTTGTTCTTGAATTTGGGGTGAGGGTCGACGGGAATACCGCGGCCGTTGTCGCGCACCAGGATACGATTGCCGGTGAGCATCTCGAGCCAGATCGTATCGGCATGACCGGCGACTGCCTCGTCCATGGCGTTGTCCAGCACCTCGGCCACGAGGTGATGCATCGCGCGCTCGTCGGTGCCGCCGATATACATGCCCGGGCGCTTGCGGACGGGCTCGAGCCCTTCCAGAACCTCGATGTCACGGGCGGTATAGGAGGTATCCTTGGTCGCCGCGGCGCGCTTGCCGCGTCCCGACCGATCGAACAGATCGCCATTCTTGGCCATGTTTGCTTCTTTTGTTACCGGCCGCGCGAGGGGATCACTTGATGGCCGGTGGGGCATGGGTATGGTAGCAAAATTGCCCGAAATCAACCATATCCGGTGGGGAATCGATGTCTGAAAATCGCCGCGATCCCATCGTAAGGACCGTGCCGCAGCCCGCCGATATGAACGGGAACGGCGATATTTTCGGTGGCTGGGTGCTCTCCCAGATGGACATCGCGGGTGGCACGCTGGCCGCGCGGGTGGCGAAGGGCAGGGTGGCGACCGTGGCGATCACGGCCATGAACTTCGTCCAGCCGATCAAGGTGGGAGACATGGTGTCGATCTATGGAGAAGTCGTGAAGGTGGGCCGGACCTCGATCACCATCGCGCTCGAAACCATGGTGCAGCGCCGTCACGAGCAGGTCGACATCCGCGTGACCCACGGCACGTATGTTTTCGTGGCGATCGACGATCACGGCAAGCCGCGGCCCGTGCCGCCGCAGGAGGTCGCCGCATGAAGACCGCTTTCGGCCTTCTCCTGGCGATCGCCGGGACGCTGATTTCTTCCGTCGTGCTGGCGCACCCCCACATCTGGATCCAGGAAGTGGTCAGGGTCGTGGCCAAGGACGGGAAGTACACCCACGTCGAGATCGAATGGCGCTTCGATCCGTTTTCGAGCGAGATCGAAATTCCCCTGATCGACGAGAACCAGGACGGCAAATTCTCGGCCAAGGAAACGAAGACGCTGGCCGATGAGATGATGCCGGAGCTCAAGAACTACGGCTACCTGACCTGGCTCAATACCGGGGCCAAGGATTTCCGGCCGACCCAGCGGCCGGCCTTCTCCGCGCGGATCGACGATCCGGCGAGCTTCGTCCCACCCGAGTGGGACCGTGCCGCCGGCGACAATGCCGGAATGCCGATGCCTCCGAACAAGCGCGCCGCGCAGCCTGACGGGCCGCGCAAGAAGGGGCCGCGCAATCTCGTCTACATCATGCGCTTCGCACTGCCGGAGCCGAGCAAGTCCCTTTCGATCGTGACCTACGATCCGGACGACTTCATGCGGCTCGAAGTCGACAAAGCCTCCATTCCGGCGGGCTGCACGCTGTCGAAGAACCCGGCGCACAAGACCGAGTTCGTGCGCGGCTATCCCGTCTTTGCCGACATCGTGACGTGCCAGCTACCATGAGGTCAGCTTCGGTGAGGTCGGCCGTGCTGCGCTCGCCGTTCCTCTGGATCGGCGTGCTGCTCCTGCTGGCGCTGGTCGGTGCCCTGGTGTTCAGCGACGGCGTCGCCGAGCTCGCGCGCTATTCCGCCGAGTATCAGCGCCGGATCCAGCAGGCGCTGTCGTCGTCGCTGCGCGACATCCAGTCCGGCTCGGGCTCACTGGCGCTATGGACGCTTTCCAGCGTGTGCTTCGGCTATGGCGTGGTGCATACGCTGGGGCCGGGGCACGGCAAGGCGGTCGTGGTGGCGTATTTCCTCGACAGCACCCGGCCCAGGGCCTGGATCGAGGGCATCTTCGCCGGCGCCTGGATCGCCTTCACCCACACGCTCGCCGCACTCCTGCTCGCTGGCGTGCTGAAGCTCTTCTACAGCGTCGGCCTGCTGGGGGCGCTGCGCGAAGTGCGCAATGTCGAGATCATCTCGTACGTCCTCATCCTGCTGGTCGGGTTCTGGCGGTTGTGGGCAGGAATCACGGGGCGGCTGCACGAGCATGATCATGGCCCGGGGCATGACCACGGCGATCATGGTCACGGTCACCATGACCATCATCATGCACATCACGACGAACCGCCCCGCCGGACGGCCGCCGGCTGGCTGCTGCTGACAGCGGCTGGCATCGCGCCCTGTGCCGGGGCGCTGGTGGTGATCCTGCTGTCGACCGCGCTCGGCGTCCTGTGGGCCGGTGTGATCGGCGTCATTGCCATCGCGTTCGGCATGGCCATCACCCTGGCCGCCATCGGGATGGCCTCGATGGTGGCGCACCGCCTGATCATCGGTGACGGCCGTTCGCAGGCGATCGGCCGTTTCACCACGATCGCCGCGTCGCTGATCGTGATCGCGACGGCGGGAACGTTGCTGCTGGGCGCGCTCGAACGCTTCTTCCGCTGAGCGCCCGAGGTGGCGGAGATCGCGGCGCCGAACCGGACGTCCCGGCCGCTACGCGGCGTCCTCTTCATGTGCATCGCCTGCGCCCTGTTCCCGATCATGAACGGGATCGTGAAGCTCCTGGCCGTGACCTACGAGCCGCAGCAGATCGTCTGGTTCCGCATCGTCTCGCATCTGGTGCTGGTCGCGGCGGTGTTCATGCCGCAGATGGGTCTCGGCCTGCTGCGGACGCGGCGGATCGGGACGCAGTTCGTGAGTTCGGTGATGATGCTGCTCTCGACGCTGTTCTTCTTCTCCGCGGTCAAGTACGTGCCCGTCGCCGAGGCGATCTCCGTCACCTTCGTGGCGCCGCTGGCCGTCGTGCTGCTCGCCTGGCCGCTGCTCGGCGAGCGCATCACCCTGTTCCGGATGGCCGCCGTGATTGTGGGCTTCGGCGGCGTGCTGATCGTGATCCGGCCAGGCAGTGCCGTATTCCAGTGGGCGTCGGTGCTGCTGCTGGGCAGCGCCATGTGCTACGCGATCTACCAGATCCTGATCCGTCGCCTGGCCGGGATCGACGCACCGGCCACGTCGATCTTCTACAGCGTCCTGCTGGGCGCAATCCTGATGTCGCTGTGGCTGCCGTTCGTCTGGAAGGCGCCGGTCGCCTGGACCGACTGGGCGCTGCTCTGCTCCCTGGGCGTCTTCGGCGCGCTGGGCCACTATTGCGTGGCCAAGGCCATGACCTACGCTTCAGCCAACTTCGTGGCGCCGTTCAACTATACGCAGATGATCGGCTCGGTCATCGTCGGCTACTTCATGTTCGCCGAAGTGCCGGATTTCTACACCTGGCTCGGAACGGCGGTGATCGTCGGCGCGGGCCTCATGGTCAGCTGGCAAGGCCGCAAGCCGCAAAAGAGCTAGGGCCTGCTTAAATTACGAGGTGCCAACAATATGAAAAAGAGTGCAACGACCAAGATCGAATCCCCGTCCAAGTTGATCGACGCGAGGATCAAGGAACTGGACGACTGGAGAGGCAAGATGCTCTCCCACGTCCGCACGCTCATCAAACAGGCTGATCCCGAGGTGGTCGAGGAGTGGAAGTGGAGGGGCGTTCCGGTCTGGTCTCATGATGGGATCATCTGCACCGGCGAGGCCTACAAGAGCGCCGTGAAGCTGACTTTCGCCAAGGGCGCTTCGCTAAAAGATCCTTCGGGACTGTTCAACTCGAGCCTTGAAGGCAACACCAGGCGCGCCATCGATCTTCATGAGGGAGATGAAATAAAAGAAGGCGCCTTCAAGACACTCATCCGCGCCGCTGCAGCCCTGAACAGGTCAAAGACCCGATAGTCGGGACCACTTTTCAAACAGTGCCCAGGGGAGGGAACATGCCTTATCTCGTCGCCGCCGACTTGGCCGCCGAACCAGCCGGCGTCCGCTTTCGCGCGCTGCTCGAGCGGCCGCAGATCCTGCGCATGCCGGGCACGCACAACGGCCTCGCCGCGCTGCAGGCGGCCAAGGCGGGCTTCGAGGCGCTCTACCTCTCGGGCGCGGCCATGTCGTCGTCGATGGGGCTGCCGGACCTCGGCGTCATCACGGTCGACGAGGTCTGCTTTTTCGTGCGCCAGGTGGCGCGGGCGTCCGGCCTGCCGGTGCTGGTCGACGGAGACACCGGCTACGGCGAGGCGCTCAATGTCATGCACATGGTGCGGGCGTTCGAGGAAGCCGGCGCAGGTGCAGTCCATATCGAGGACCAGATTCTTCCCAAGAAGTGCGGCCACCTGAACAACAAGAAGCTGGCGGAGCCGCACGACATGGCCGCCAAGGTCGCTGCCGCCGCCAAGGCGCGTCGCAACCTCGTGATCGTCGCGCGCACCGACGCGGCGGCAAGCGAGGGCATCGACGGCGCGGTCGCACGGGCAAAGCTCTACCTCGCGGCGGGTGCCGACGCGATCTTCCCGGAGGCCTTGACCAATGCCGAGATGTTCCGCGCCTTCGCCAAGGCGATGCCGGGGGTGAAGCTGCTGGCCAACATGACGGAGTTCGGGCGGACGCCGTTCTTCACGGCGAGCGAGTTCGAGGCAATGGGCTATCGCATGGTAATCTGGCCGGTGTCCGCCCTACGCGCGGCGAACAAGGCACAGGAGAGGGTCTACGCCGCCATCAGGCGCGACGGCGGCACGCAGAACGTGCTCGACCAGATGCAGACGCGCCAGGAACTCTACGACACGATCGGCTATCACGAGTACGAGACACTCGACGCCTCGATCGTCGAGACGATCGTACCGCAGGGAATGCCGCAGCGCTCCTAGAGTCCCAGCGGGGAGAGGTCGGGGGCGCGGCGGTGGAAGTCCGTCGCATCCTGAAAGGCCTTGCCCAACCGCAGTACGTCACGCTCGGCGAACGGCTTGCCGACGATCTGGATGCCGACCGGCAGGCCACCGGACTGGCCGGATG